>JAMLJB010000001.1:0-600000 GCA_023953835.1 Rhizobiaceae bacterium
ATGTCGTCCCGTCGCCAACACGATGAGCGCGCGCAGCTCGACCTGTTCCGGGCGCTGCCCGGTGACCTCGCGCCGCGCGACGCGCAGGACCTCATGGCCTATCCCTTCTTCTCGCTCGCCAAGTCGAAGCGCCTCGCGCCGATCGACTTCAAGGCGGGTTCGGTGAAGATCCGCGTCGAGGCCGTCGCCGATCATGGCATGGCGACCATCTGGGACGCCGACATCCTGATCTGGGCGGCCTCGCAGATCGTCGAGGCCCGTGATCTCGGCTTGCGGCCATCACGCCTGATGGCGACCACGCCCTACGAGATCCTGAATTTCATCGGCCGCGGCGTCTCATTGCGCGATTACGACCGCCTGAAGGCCGCGCTCGACCGGCTCCAGTCGACGACGGTGGCGACCTCCATCCGCCAGCCGACCGAGCGGCGCATGCATCGCTTCTCCTGGATCAACGAGTGGAAGGAGCGCGCCGACCATCGTGGCCGGCCGCTCGGTCTCGAACTGATCGTGCCCGACTGGTTCTATGGCGCGGTGCTCGATGAGGCACTCGTCCTCACCATCGACCGGGATTATTTCGGGCTAACCGGCGGGCTGGAGCGCTGGCTCTACCGCCTGGTGCGCAAGCATGGCGGCAAACAGGAATTCGGCTGGAGCTTCGACTTCGCTCACCTCCACGCCAAGTCGGGCAGCCTCTCGCCGCTCAAGCATTTCGCCTATGACCTGCGCGAGATCGTGCGTCGCCAACCTTTGCCGGGCTACAGGCTGACCATCGAGCCCTGCGCCGGCGGTCGCGACATCCTCACCTTCGCGCCGACCGATCCGATCCCCTTCGGGACACCGCGCCGTCGTCGCCGTGCCAACCGCCAGCCTGGGGATAAGCTGTGAATCGTCTCGTGCTATCAGGGACCGGCACTATCGTGCCATCGGGGACCGGAGTCTCGTGCTATCGGGGACCGAAATCGCCGATTCAGCTTTTTGAATCAGCGGCTTGCGACCCCCGTAACTTCTCTAACCTAGATTCCTACGGAATCTTTCTAACGCGGACCGCTTTTTCGCGCTCTGTGGACTGGTCCCCGATTGCCGGGAGTCCGTCATGATCGTCGCCCTGCTCAACCAGAAGGGCGGCGTCGGCAAGACGACGCTCGCGCTGCACCTGGCAGGCGAATGGGCTCGGCGTGGACAGCGCGTCACGCTCATCGACGCCGACCCGCAGGGCTCGGCCCTCGACTGGTCGCAGCAGCGCAACCGGGAGGGGTTGGAGCGGCTGTTCAGTGTCATCGGCCTGGCGCGCGACACCCTGCATCGCGAAGCGCCGGAGCTGGCCCGCAGTGTCGACCATGTCGTCATCGACGGCCCTCCGCGAGTCGCTGGCCTGATGCGTTCGGCGCTGCTCGCGGCCGATCTCGTCCTGATCCCCGTGCAGCCTTCGCCGCTCGACGGCTGGGCCTCGGCCGAAATGCTTTCTCTGCTCAGCGAGGCGCGCATCTATCGTCCCGACCTCGCGGCGCGCTTCGTGCTGAACCGCTGCGCGGCCCGCACCGTGATCGCACGCGAGACTGCCGAGGCGCTCGCCGACCACGATCCGCCCGTGCTCGCCGCCACGATCGGCCAGCGCGTCGCCTTTGCCGAAGCCGCACAGCGCGGCCGGCTGGTCAGCGAACTCGATCATGCGGCGCACGCTGTCGCCGAGATCGTCGCGCTGACCGCCGCTATCGAGAGGATCGCGTCATGAACGCGCGGTCCCCGAAACGCGGCTTCGCCGCGCGTCCCGGTGACGCCGAGAGCTGGATCAAGGCGCCGGAGCCTCCGACCGATCGTCCGTCGCAGTTCGAGGACTTCTCCGCCCGACTGACCATCGATGTCACCCCCGACATGCGCGGCCGCATCAAGATCGCCGCCTTCCAGCGCGGTGAGACCGTCGCCGAGATGCTGCGTGCGCTGTTCGAGCGCGAATTCCCATCCGCGCCGGGAGACGGACAATGAGCGGCCCTGTCGCTCCATTGGCATCGGCCGTCGCCGCGCCGCCGACCGGTCTCACTGCCGTCGAACTCGTCTGGATCGAGAAGCAGACCGAGCACTGGGTGCGCTTCGGACGCGAAATCCGTGAACAGGTCCTCGACCGCCGCCGCCGCATCCTGTTCTTCGCGCCTGACACGATCTTCGCGTTAGTGCGCTGGGCCGCGAACGAGCATGGCACCGTGCTGTCGCGCCTCGACATCTTGCGCGCCGTGCGGCGCGGCGAGCCCTGCCAGAGCGTCCCCACCGTGACGCCAGGCGGCGACATTCTGCTGCGCGTCGATGGCTGGCCGAAGGTCGAGCGGGTGCTCCAGCTCATCGACCGTATAGAGGCAAGCGGCATCGATCCCGCCAAGGTCTCGCCCGATCATTGGCGCCATGTTCACAACCGCCTCGCCGCAGGCGAGACGCCGCGCAGTTATTCGCCTGCGCGCCATCGCGCCTTCCTCCTCGCGCGGAGGATCGACGCATGATCCGGCTCGGCTACGCCATCGCCACGACCGCCGCCGTCTCGTTGCTCGGCGTCATGTCGATCGTCTCCTTCGCGCCCAGGCTCATCTGGAATGCGTCGGCCAGCGTACCGATCGGCCTCTATGCCATCGAGCCGGAACGGTCCTCGGAGATCACCGATCTCGTCGCGGTTCGCGCACCCGAGCCGCTCGACAGTTTCCTGGTCGAGCGTGGCTATATCGGACGCGGCGTGCCGCTGATGAAGCGCATTGCCGCGCTGCCGGGACAGCGGGTTTGCCGGAATGGCCTCGCCATCACGGTCGACGCTGTGCCGATGGGCGACGCGCTGGCGCGCGACCGCCTCGGCCGCCCGCTGCCCATCTGGCAGGGCTGCAAAACCATCGCCGAGGGCGAACTGTTCCTCATGAACTGGCAGGTCCGCGACAGCCTGGACGGCCGCTATTTCGGTCCGCTTCCGGCCTCCGCCGTCATCGGCCGGGCGATCCCTCTCTACACCGACGAGGACGGCGACGGCCGCTTCGTCTGGCGCGCGCCGACGCGGTGACGGCGCGCCCATGTCCATCCTCACCGCAATCCCATGGAGGCAACCATGTCCCTGATCGGTCAATTCACGCGCGACGATTCCGGCTTCATCGGCAACTTGCAGACACTCGCCCTGCAACAGGACATCATCATCGTTCCTGCCGAACCGTCGGACGCCGAGAACGCGCCGGACTACCGCATTCATGTCTTCGATGGCATGAACAACGAGACCGGCGCGGAGATCGGCGCCGGCTGGAAGCGCACCGGCGAGAAGGCCGGCGATTACGTCTCGTTGCAATTCGACGATCCGACCTTCCTTCAGCCGATCCGCGCCAATCTCTTCCAGTTGGCTGACGACAAGTCGTCCTGGGGGCTGCATTGGAACCGGCCGCCCAGGCGTGGCGAGCGGGACTGAGCGATGCCGTCCCGCTGCCTTCGCGCTGTCACCGGGCGGTTTCCCGCCGCCCGGCTGACGGTCCTCCTTCTCCTTACCGGCCTGCCTGCCGCAGTATTCCCGGCGTCGCCCGCCGGTGCGCAGACCGCGCCACCGCTGCGCTCCGAGCCCGCCGATCCTTATGCCGGTTTCGTCGCCGAGGCTGCGCGGCGGTTCGCCATTCCCGAGCTGTGGATTCGCGCCGTCATGCGCGTCGAAAGCCGCGGCGACGTACGCGCGATGTCGCCCAAGGGCGCGATGGGCCTGATGCAACTCATGCCCGCCACCTGGGCCGAAATACGCGCCCGATATGCACTCGGCACCGATCCGTACGACCCGCGCGACAACATCCTCGCGGGCGCGGCCTATCTGCGCGAGATGCATGATCGCTACGGATCGCCCGGCTTCCTGGCGGCCTATAATGCCGGTCCCGGCCGCTATGAGGACTATCGCGATCGCGGCCGCTCCCTTCCGGTCGAAACGCGCGCCTATGTCGCCATGCTCGCGCCGGTCATCGGCGGAAGCGGCCTGCCAACTCCCGTCACGGTCGCCGCCGCCGATCCGCTCGCCTGGACGCGCGCTCCGCTCTTCATCGTGCAGGCCGACGGAGGGTCGGCCGCGGACCGGTCGCAGCATGACGGCGCGCCGACTGCGTCATCCGCGCCGCCGTCGGAACGCGCGTCCGAGACGGCCGACCCACAAACCGGCGGCCTCTTTGTCGGCCGATCCTCGCCTGCGGTGCCGCGATGACCGCGTTCGCACAGGATCGCACCATGACGGGCTCCAGCGCAGGAAGGGCGGGAGAGCGGGCAGGCACGGGAACCACAACCGCACGATGGCAGGATAAAGGGCCGCGATGTGCGGCTTTGGGCGGTTGTGGTTTTTCAAGGAGTTATCGCGCATCTGCGCGATGTGCGCCTGATCGGCGCAATGTGCGCACACCGCGCTTTCACAATGATTTCCACGCCTTCGCGCGATGTGCGGGGTTCCCGTCATGAGCGGCGAGGACGATTTCCGCATCCGGCCCGGCCGCATCCGCTCCACCCGCGCGCAGTCCGCAAGGCCCTTCATCGCGCAGGCGCTGGCCGCCGCGCAGAAGGCCGGTGGCTCCGTCTCCCGCAAGGGCAGGATCGGTCCCGGCAACCGCTCGCGTTTCGGCCGGGGACAGCGCGCCGCCGTGCAGGCCAACCGGCTGCTCACCGCCCGATCGCGCGGCGCCGTCATCAAGGCGCGCGTGGTCCGGCACGGCGGACGCAATGCGCCGCTCGGCACCCATCTCAATTATCTGCGCCGCGAGGGCGTCACCCGGGATGGGGAAAAGGCCCACCTGTTCGGTCCGGGCGGCGACGAAGTGGATGCGAAGGATTTCGCCGGCCGCTGCGAGGATGACCGTCATCATTTTCGTTTCATCGTCTCACCGGACGATGCCCTGGAAATGTCGGACCTGCGCGGCTTCACCCGCGAGCTGGTCGGCCAGATGGAGAAGGATCTCGGCACCCGGCTCGACTGGGCGGCCGTCGATCACTGGAACACCGAGCATCCCCATGTCCATCTGATCGTGCGCGGTGTCCGCGATGACGGCGAGAACCTCGTCATCTCCCGCGACTATATCAAGGAAGGCATGCGCGACCGGGCGCGTGATCTCATCACCCAGGAACTGGGGCCGCGCACCGATCACGATATCCGCCGAGGCCTTGAGCGCCAGATCGAGACCGAGCGCTGGACCGCTCTCGACCGTCAGCTTGCCCGTGACAGCTATCGCACCGGCATCGTCGATCTCGCGCCGCATCCCGACCGCCAGCCCGACGAATTCCAGGCCCTCAAGGTCGGCCGGCTGCGCAAGCTGGAACGGCTCGGCCTCGCCGAAGAAGTGGGTCCCGGCCAATGGACGATGTCCGAGACGGCCGAGGCGACGTTGCGCGAACTGGGCGAGCGCGGCGACATCATCAAGCGCATCCATCGCGGCCTGACCGAGCGAGGCATCGAGCGCGGCGCGGCCAGCTATGTACTCGCCGCCGAGAGCACCGACGATCCGATCGTCGGCCGTCTGGTCGACCGCGGTCTCGACGACGAGTTGAAGGGCACGGCCTACGCCGTGGTCGACGGCGTCGATGGACGCACCCACCATATCAAGCTCCCCGACCTCGACGCCGCCGCCGACAGCGCGCCCGGCTCGATCGTCGAGTTGCGCCGCTTCGACGATGCGCGTGGCCAGCGCCGTGTCGCGCTCGCCGTCCGCTCAGATCTCGACATCGAGCGACAGGTAACCGCGACCGGCGCCACCTGGCTCGACCGGCAGGCGATCGCCCGCGAACCGGCGGCGCTCGGCGGGGGCGGGTTCGGCGCTGAAGTCCGCGACGCCATGGACCGGCGCGCAGAGCATCTGATCGAGCAACGCCTCGCCGAACGGCACGGCCAAAGCGTCATCTTCTCGCGCAACCTGATCGACACGCTGCGCCAGCGCGAACTGGACGGACTCGCCGACAGGGTGTCGGCCGAAACCGGGCGACCGTTCAGCAAGGCCGGAACGGGTGAGTATGTCGCCGGGACCTATCGCCAGCGCTTCGCGCTCGCCTCCGGCCGCTTCGCCATGATCGACGACGGTCTCGGCTTCCAGCTCGTGCCCTGGACGCCCTCGCTCGAACGCCAGCTCGGTCAGCATGTTTCCGGCGTCGCCCGAGGCGATGGCGGTGTCGACTGGAGCTTCGGCCGCAAGCGCGGCCTCGGCCTCTAGCGCCCAACAGACAAGGAGCCCTGCAATGTCCGCAACGAAAATTCTCTGGGGCCAGATCCTCACCGTCTTTGTGATCGTGCTGCTGACAACCTGGGCCGCGACGCAATGGACGGCATGGCGGCTGGGATTCCAGCCGCAACTCGGCCCGCCCTGGTTCGAGTTCGCCGGTTGGCCGGTCTATTATCCGCCGGCCTTCTTCTGGTGGTGGTATTTCTACGACGCCTATGCGCCGCCGATCTTCGTGGAGGGCGCCTATATCGCCGCGTCCGGCGGCTTCATCTCGATCGCGGTGGCGATCGGCATGTCGGTCTGGCGGGCGCGCGAAGCGAAGAACGTCGAGACCTATGGCTCGGCGCGATGGGCGCGGCCCGAAGAGGTGAAGGCGGCCGGGCTCCTCGGCGCCGACGGCGTCGTCCTCGGAAAGCTCGATCACGACTATCTGCGCCACGACGGGCCTGAGCATGTGCTGTGCTTCGCACCGACCCGATCCGGCAAAGGCGTCGGCCTGGTCGTGCCCTCACTACTGACCTGGCCCGGCTCGGCCATCGTCCACGACATCAAGGGCGAGAACTGGCAGCTCACCGCAGGCTTCCGGTCCCGCCATGGCCGCGTGCTGCTGTTCGACCCCACCAATGCCAAGTCGGCCGCCTACAATCCGCTGCTGGAGGTGCGGCGCGGCGAGTGGGAAGTGCGCGACGTCCAGAATATCGCCGACATCCTGGTCGACCCGGAAGGCAGCCTCGAGAAGCGGAACCACTGGGAGAAGACCAGTCACGCCCTGCTGGTCGGCGCGATCCTCCATGTCCTCTACGCCGAGAAGGACAAGACGCTCGCCGGCGTCGCAGCCTTCCTCTCCGATCCCAGGCGTCCGATCGAATCCACACTCGCCGCCATGATGAAGACCGCGCATCTGGGCGAAGCCGGACCGCATCCGGTGATAGCCAGCGCCGCGCGGGAGTTGTTGAACAAGTCGGACAACGAGCGCTCGGGCGTGCTCTCCACCGCCATGTCCTTCCTCGGGCTCTATCGCGATCCCGTCGTCGCGGAGGTGACGCGGCGCTGTGATTGGCGGATCGGCGACATCGTCGGCGGCAAGCACCCGACCACGCTCTACCTCGTCGTGCCGCCTTCCGACATCAACCGCACCAAGCCGCTCATCCGCCTGATCCTCAATCAGGTCGGCCGTCGCCTGACCGAGGACTTGCAGGCGAATGCGCATCGCCACCGGCTGCTGCTCATGCTCGACGAGTTTCCGGCGCTCGGCCGGCTCGACTTCTTCGAATCCGCGCTCGCCTTCATGGCCGGCTATGGGCTGAAGAGCTTCCTCATCGCCCAATCGCTCAATCAGATCGAGAAGGCCTATGGGCCGAACAACTCGATCCTCGATAACTGCCATGTGCGCGTGAGCTTCGCCACCAACGACGAGCGGACCGCCAAGCGTGTGTCGGACGCACTCGGCACGGCGACCGAAATGAAGGCGATGAAGAACTATGCCGGCCACCGGCTTTCGCCCTGGCTCGGCCACATGATGGTGTCGCGCTCCGAGACGGCCCGCCAGTTGCTCACTCCCGGCGAGATCATGCAGCTTCCGCCCGCCGACGAGATCGTCATGGTCGCCGGCACCCCGCCGATCCGGGCGAAGAAGGCGCGCTACTTCGAGGACGCGCGGTTTCAGGAGCGCGTGCTGCCGCCGCCTGCGCTGAAGAAGCCTGAGAAGGCGCTCCCCGACGACTGGAGCGCGCTCACACCGCCGCCCGCGCCGACCATCACCGCGCCCAAAGCCGCCACGCCTGCGGAGGACGAGGACACCACAGACTCCGAGCGCCGCCATCAGCCCGAGCTGAGTCGCGTGGAGCAGCCCGAAAGGAAGCCATCCGTCGAAAACGAGTTCGAGATCGATCCGGTCGATGAACCGGAAGAGGACGTCGCTCGCAATAGCCGTCTGCGCGACACCATGCGCGAGGTCGCACGTCAGGCCTCGCTCGATCCCGGCGACGGCATCGAGCTGTAAAGGAGGAACCCCATGCCGAAACCGCCCAGGAAACAGCGTCTGTCCGTCTATCTCGAACCCGAGGTGATGAAGGCGCTGGCGCTCCACGCCGCCCGCCGGGATCTGTCCCTATCCCTCGTCGCCGAGGCCGGCATCGCCTCGTTCCTGTCGCCCGACGCCGCAGAGCGCCAGGAGGCCGCCATCACCAAACGCCTCGACCAGCTCGACCGGCGCATGACGCGCATGGAGCGTGACGTCGGCATCGCCGTCGAGACGCTCGCCATCTTCGTGCGCTTCTGGTTCAACACCACGCCTGCCTTGCCCGAGGCCGCCGCACAGGCTGCCCGCGCCAAGGTGGCCGAACGCTATGACGCCTTCGTCGCCGCGCTCGGCCGGCGACTCGCCAGCGGACCGAAGCTCCGGCAGGAGATTTCGGAGGAAGTCGAGCCCGCGCGCGACGCGAAATAGTCGTCCATAGAGTTGATCACAAGTATTCTGTACGTCCGCCGTTTCCCTGTCTTTGTACGCCACGGTACGACGACCACATTTCAGTTGTTGTAATGCCCTGATTTCTGCCTCTTCTACTTGATCCCGATCCAGGGCCGCGCATCGGGCGCGCCCGCAAGAGAACGGGGACGACGTGGCAAACCCCCACCAGAAATCCGAGGCGATCGTTCGCGGCGCGCGCATGCTTCGCACCGCGCTGGGCCCTGCGATCGCCGGCTTTCTGGAAGATCCCGCGATCGTCGAGGTGATGCTCAACCCCGATGGGCGGCTCTGGGTCGACCGACTGTCGGAAGGCTTGTGCGGGACCGATCAGCGGCTCTCGCCGGCCGACGGCGAACGGATCATCCGCCTCGTCGCCCATCATGTCGGCGCCGAAGTTCATGCCGGGTCACCGCGCGTCTCGGCCGAGTTGCCGGAAACGGGAGAGCGGTTCGAGGGACTGTTGCCGCCCGTGGTCGCCGCGCCGGCCTTCGCCATTCGCAAGCCGGCCGTGGCCGTCTTCACCCTCGACGACTATGTCGCCACCGGCATCATGATCGCCGCCCAGGCCGATGCCCTGCGCACCGCCGTCGCGGAACGACGCAACATCCTCGTCGCCGGGGGCACCTCGACCGGCAAGACCACGCTCACCAACGCGCTGCTCGCCGAGGTGTCCAAGACCTCGGACCGCGTCGTGCTGATCGAGGATACGCGCGAGCTGCAATGCGCCGCGCCCAACCTTGTCGCCATGCGCACCAAGGACGGCGTCGCGACCTTGTCCGACCTCGTCCGTTCGTCGCTGCGCCTGCGCCCGGATCGCATCCCCATCGGCGAGGTGCGCGGCAGCGAGGCGCTCGACCTGCTCAAAGCCTGGGGAACCGGCCATCCCGGCGGCGTCGGCACTATCCACGCCGGCACGGCCATCGGCGCGCTGCGCCGTCTCGAACAGCTCATCCAGGAAGCCGTCGTCACCGTGCCGCGCGCGCTGATCGCCGAGACCATCGATCTCGTCGCGGTCCTGTCCGGCCGCGGCGCCGCGCGCCGCCTTGCCGAACTCGGGCGCATCGAAGGGCTCGGCCCCGATGGCGACTACCGCGTGACCCCCATCCAGCACGCCAACCATGGAGACCTGTCATGATCCGACACGCCTTGCGCATCCGCCGTCACATCGCCACGGCGGCGTCCGTCACCTTCATCAGCCTGGCGCTCGCGCCGGCCGCCCACGCCTCCGGCTCCTCCATGCCATGGGAAGCGCCGCTGCAAAGCATCCTCGAGAGCATCGAAGGCCCCGTCGCCAAGATCATCGCGGTGATCATCATCATCGTCACCGGCCTGACGCTCGCCTTCGGCGACACCTCGGGCGGCTTCCGGCGGCTGATCCAGATCGTGTTCGGTCTGTCGATCGCGTTTGCGGCCTCGAGCTTCTTCCTGTCCTTCTTCTCGTTCGGCGGCGGGGCGCTCGTCTGATGGTCGCAGGCGCGGACCATGGCGGAGAAGTGCCGGGCTTTTCGGTGCCGGTGCATCGGGCTCTGACCGAACAGATCATGCTTGGCGGCGTGCCGCGCTCGATCGCCATCCTCAACGGTACGCTTGCAGCAGCGCTCGGCCTGGGCTTGCGCCTCTGGCTGGTCGGGATTGCGCTGTGGGCCATCGGCCACTTCGCCGCCGTCTGGGCCGCCAAGCGCGATCCGCAATTCGTCGACGTCGGACGCCGGCATCTGCGCATCCCCGCCTACCTTGCGGTTTGAGGGTCGCGCCATGATGAACCTCGCCGAATATCGCAATCGCAACACCCGGCTCGCCGACTTCCTCCCCTGGGTCGCGCTGGTCGGTGATGGCATCGTGCTAAACAAGGACGGCAGCTTCCAGCGCACAGCACGCTTCCGCGGCCCCGATTTAGACAGCGCCGTACCTGCCGAACTTGTCGCGGTCGCGGGGCGTCTCAACAACGCCTTCCGCCGCCTCGGCTCAGGCTGGGCGATCTTCGTCGAGGCGCAGCGTCATGAGGCAGCGACCTATCCCAACAGCCGCTTTCCCGATCCGGCGTCCGCACTGGTCGATGCCGAGCGTAAGGCCGGCTTCGAGGAGGCCGGGGCGCATTTCGAGTCCAGCTATTTCCTGACCTTCCTCTATCTGCCGCCGGCCGAAGATGCCGCCCGCGCGGAAAGCTGGCTCTACGAGGGGCGAGATCGCGGCGGCGCCGATGCCCATGAAGCGCTGCGCGGCTTCGCCGACCGTACCGACCGCATCCTGCAGCTTGTCGACGCCTTCGTGCCCGAATGCGCCTGGCTCGATGACGCCGAGACGCTGACCTATCTGCACTCGACGGTCTCGACCAAGCGGCAACGCGTCCGCGTTCCCGAGACCCCGATCTATCTCGATGCCCTGGTCGCCGATCAGTCGCTCACCGGCGGGCTCGAACCGCGCCTGGGCGATATGCATCTGCGCATCCTCACCATAGTCGGCTTCCCGACCGCGACGACGCCCGGCATTCTCGACGAACTCAACCGGCTCGCCTTTCCCTATCGCTGGTCCACCCGCGCCGTCCTGCTCGACAAGACCGACGCGACCAAACTGCTGACCAGAATTCGCCGGCAATGGTTCGCCAAGCGCAAGTCGATCGCCGCCATCCTGAAGGAGGTGATGACCAACGAAGCGTCGGTGCTGGTCGATACCGACGCCGCCAACAAGGCGGCGGATGCCGATCTCGCGTTGCAGGAACTCGGCGCCGACTATGCCGGCCAGGCCTACGTCACCGCCACCGTCACCGTCTGGGACGCTGATCCCCGCATTGCCGCCGAGAAGCTGCGGCTGGTCGAGAAGGTGATCCAGGGCCGCGACTTCACGGCCATGCCGGAGACCATCAACGCCGTCGACGCCTGGCTCGGCAGTCTGCCGGGCCATGTCTATGCCAATGTCCGGCAGCCGCCGCTGTCGACGCTCAATCTCGCCCACATGATCCCGCTCTCGGCGGTCTGGGCGGGGCCGGAACAGGACGAGCATTTTTCAGCACCCCCGCTGCTCTTCGGCAAGACCGAAGGCTCAACTCCGTTCCGGCTTTCGCTCCATGTCGGCGATGTCGGCCACACACTGATTGTCGGTCCGACCGGCGCCGGCAAATCGGTGCTGCTGGCGCTGATGGCGCTGCAGTTCCGGCGCTACGATCGCGCGCAGGTCTTCGCCTTCGATTTCGGCGGCTCGATCCGCGCCGCGGCGCTCGCCATGGGCGGCGACTGGCACGATCTTGGTGGCGGTCTGACCGAGGGCGCTGACGATAGCGTATCGCTTCAGCCGCTCGCCCGGATCGACTATGGCGCCGAGCGCGCCTGGGCCGCCGACTGGATTTCCGCCATTCTCAGCCGCGAGAGCGTCGCGATCACGCCGGAGGTCAAGGAGCATATCTGGACGGCCTTGACGTCGCTGGCCTCGGCGCCGCCCGCCGAGCGCACCCTGACCGGCCTGTCCGTGCTGCTCCAGTCCAACGATCTCAAGCAAGCGCTGCGGCCCTATTGCGTCGGCGGACCCTATGGGCGGATCCTCGACGCCGAAGCGGAGCATCTCGGCGAGGCCACCGTCCAGGCCTTCGAAACCGAGGGACTGATCGGGACAGGGGCCGCAGCGGCCGTGCTCGCCTATCTCTTCCACCGGATCGAGGATCGTCTCGACGGCCGCGCCACCCTCATCATCATCGACGAGGGCTGGCTTGCGCTCGACGACGAAGGCTTTGCGGGCCAGCTCCGCGAATGGCTGAAGACGTTGCGCAAGAAGAACGCCTCGGTCCTCTTCGCCACCCAATCGCTCTCCGACATCGACGGGTCGGCCATCGCGCCCGCCATCATCGAAAGCTGCCAGACCCGCATTCTGCTCCCCAACGAGCGCGCCATCGAGCCGCAGATCACCGCCATTTACCGGCGGTTCGGCCTCAACGACCGGCAGATCGAGATCCTCGCCCGTGCCATGCCAAAGCGCGACTATTACTGCCAGTCGCGCCGGGGCAACCGGCTGTTCGAGCTCGGCCTGTCCGATGTGGCGCTGGCGCTCTGCGCCGCGTCGTCGAAGTCCGACCAGACCGCCATCGCCCAGACCGTCGCCGAACACGGCCGCGACGGCTTTCTCGCAGCCTGGCTCGACCGCCACGATCTCGGCTGGGCGGTCGATCTCATTCCCGGCCTCAACATCATGGAGACGTCATCATGAACCCACGCCGCTCGCGCGCGGCACGCCTTGCTGCCGCGCTGCTCACCACCTCCGCCATCACGCTGCCGCTGCTATCCGCTCCGGCTCATGCGCAGTGGATCGTCTACGATCCCACCAACTACGCCCAGAACCTGCTTTCGGCGACCCGCGCGCTTCAGCAGATCAACAACCAGATCACCTCGCTCCAGAACGAGGCGACCATGTTGATCAATCAGGCGCGCAATCTCGCGAGCCTGCCATATTCGTCCCTTCAGCAGCTCCAGCAGTCGGTGCAGCGCACCCAGCAGCTTCTCGGCGAGGCGCAGCGCATCGCCTACAATGTCCAGAACATCGATCAAGCGTTCCGCACCACCTACGGCAACGCGTCGATGACGGCCCCCGACCAGCAACTCGTCACCGACGCACGCGAACGCTGGCAGAACACGGTCGGCGGCCTTCAGGACGCCATGCGCGTGCAGGCCGGTGTCGTCGGCAATATCGACACCAACCGCGCGCAGATGTCGGCGCTGGTCGGACAGAGCCAAGGCGCGACCGGCGCCTTGCAGGCGACGCAGGCCGGAAACCAGCTTCTCGCGCTTCAGGCGCAGCAGCTCGCCGATCTGACCGCCGTGGTGTCCGCCAATGGCCGCGCGCAGGCACTCTCCGAAGCCGAGCGCGCGGCCGCCGCCGAGCAGGGCCGCGAACAGCGCCGGCGCTTCCTGACGCCCGGCAGCGGCTATCAGCCAGGCAACGCCCGGATGTTCCCCGGCAACGGCAACTGAGGGTCGGCGCATGGACGGGAAGATGCTCGCACGCCTGGCCGCCGTCGCTTTCGTCGCCATCGCCGTCACCGCGACGGCGATCGAGATGAGCCGCAAGGAGGAGCCGGCCGAGCCCTGGGCATCCCGTCCTCCTGCGTCGCCGCAATCCGATCCGCTCCGCGATGAACTGCTGCGCTGCCAGGCGCTCGGCGAAGCCGGTCCCCGCGATCCGTCCTGCCGCCGTGCATGGGCTGAGAACCGTCGGCGCTTCCTGGCGCCGGGTTCCCGTCCGGCCGAGCGCCTCCCTCAGGCGCCCACGGCGCCCCAGCCGGTCGAGGCGCAATAGGCACATGGGCAACACCGGCGTCATCGACCATTTCCTGGAGGTCTTCACCCGATACATCGACGGCGGCTTCGGCCTCCTCGGCGGCGAGGTTGCCTTCATCGCCACCACGCTGATCGTCATCGACGTGTCGCTGGCCGCGCTGTTCTGGTCCTGGGGCGCCGATGACGACATTATCGCGCGGTTGGTGAAGAAGACGCTGTTCGTCGGCGTTTTCGCCTACATCATCGGCAACTGGAACAATCTCGCCCGCATCGTCTTCGAAAGCTTCGCAGGACTCGGGCTGAAAGCCAGCGGCACGGGATTCACCACGGCGGATCTCCTGCGGCCGGGAAAGGTCGCGCAGACGGGCCTCGACGCCGGGCGGCCGCTGCTCGATTCCATCTCCAACCTCATGGGCTACTGGTCGTTCTTCGAGAACTTCATCCAGATCGCCTGCATGTTCCTGGCCTGGGCGCTGGTGCTGCTCGCCTTCTTCATCCTCGCCATCCAGCTCTTCGTCACGCTGATCGAGTTCAAGCTGACGACGCTCGCCGGCTTCGTGCTGATCCCATTCGGCCTGTTCGGCAAATCCGCCTTCATGGCCGAGCGCGTGCTCGGCAATGTCATCTCGTCCGGCATCAAGGTGCTCGTCCTCGCCGTCATCATCGGCATCGGCTCGACGCTCTTTTCCGAGTTCACCGCCGGCTTCGGCGGCGCGACACCCTCGATCGACGAGGCCATGGCCATCGTGCTCGCCGCGCTGTCGCTGCTCGGCCTCGGCATCTTCGGCCCCGGCATCGCATCGGGCATCGTCTCCGGGGGACCGCAGCTCAGCGCAGGCGCGGCGGTGGGAACGGGCCTCGCCGCTGGCGGCATGGTCGCGCTCGGCGCCGGCGCCGTGGGCGCGGCCGCGACGGGAGGGGCCTCGTTGGTCGGGGGCGCTGCTGCCGCCGCCCGTGGCGGCGCGGCTCTCGCGGGAGGCGCTTCGACGGCCTACAGCCTTGGCGCGGCCGGCCAGTCCGGGGCCGCGGGCGTCGCATCCGGTCTCGGCGGCGTCGCCCGCGCCGGAGGAAGCGCGGCGATCTCGCCCCTGCGCCGTGCCGCTTCGCGCGCCGCCGACAGCATGCGTTCGAGCTTCAATGCCGGCGGGCGTGCCGCGCTCGAAGCCACGGGCGGCTTGTCGACCGGCGGAACGATCGGCGGTGACGCCGCCGAGGCCGCGTCTTCTTCCAAGACAGATGGTCCTCCCGCCTGGGCCCAACGCATGCGCCGCAGTCAGAAAATGACCCATGCCGTCCAGGCCACGGCGCACGCCGTCCGCTCCGGCGACGCGCACGGCGGCGGCTCCTCCGTCAACCTCTCCGAAAGCGACCGCTGATGTTCAAACGACCCTCCACCCACTATGGCAAGAGCCCCGAACCCGAGACGCCTTACCAGCGCGCGAGCCAAGTCTGGGATGAGCGGATCGGCTCGGCCCGCGTCCAGGCGCGCAACTGGCGGCTCATGGCATTCGGTTCGCTTTTCCTCTCGGCGGGCTTCGCCGCAGCGCTCGTCTGGCAGTCGGCGCGGGGCACCGTCGTGCCCTGGGTGGTGCAGACCGACCGGCTCGGACAGGCACAGGCCGTCGCGCCAGCCGTGGCCGATTATCGCCCGACCGATCCGCAGATCGCCTTCCACCTGGCCCGCTTCATCGAAGAGGTGCGCTCGATCCCGGCCGACGCCATCATCGTCCGCCAGAACTGGCTGCGGGCCTACGACTTCACGACCGATCGCGGCGCCGCCGCCCTCAATGATTATGCGCGCGCCAATGACCCCTTCACCAAGGTCGGTCGCCAGCAAATCTCCATCGAGGTCTCCAGCGTCATCCGCGCATCTCCCGACAGCTTCCGCGTCGCCTGGGTCGAGCGCCGCTACGAGAGCGGCCAGCTTGCGACGACCGAGCGATGGACCGCGATCCTGACGATCGTGATCCAGACGCCGCGCAACGCCGACACGCTGCGTAAGAACCCGCTCGGAATCTACGTCAACGCCATCAACTGGTCACGGGAGCTTGGGCAATGAAGCTGTTTTTCCGTAAAGCCGGAATGCCGGCTTCACACATCCAAACATATCCGCATCTGCGGATCGGCATGCTGCCGGCCATTCTCCTCGCCACGACGGCGCTCGCGGGATGCGCGACCACGCACAAACCGCCGGAGATATCCTACGACAACGCTGCTCCGGCCGTGCAGACAGTCGATCCCCCGGCGCCCGTCACCGTCGTGGAATTGCCGAGGCCGCTTCCGCTTCCCGGCCAGATGAAACCGGTCGAGCGCTCCCGGCAGAGACCGGAACCCGCCGATCCAGCGGCACGGGTGAATCAGGCCAACGCCGCGGCGCGCGTGCAGCCCGTCCGCGACGGGTTCATCAACTCGATGCAGGTCTACCCGTTCACACAAGGGGCGCTCTATCAGGTCTATACGGCGGTCGGCCAGATCACCGACATCGCCCTCCAACCCGGCGAGCAGCTCGTCGGCTCCGGTCCGGTCGCCGCCGGCGACACCGTCCGCTGGATCATCGGCGACACGCTGAGCGGCTCAGGGGCGACGCAACAGGTCCATATCCTGGTCAAGCCGACCCGACCGGAGCTGATGACCAACCTCATCATCAACACCAACTTGCGCACCTATCACATGGAACTGCGCTCGACGGAGCGCACCTATATGGCGTCTGTCTCCTGGCAATACCCGCAGGATCAGCTCATCGCACTGCGCCGGCAGAATGCGCAGGCCGAGGCGGTGAGACCCGTCGCGACAGGTGTCGATCTGACCAACGTCAACTTCCGTTACGCAATCGAGGGCGACCGCGCACCCTGGCGCCCGTTGCGCGCTTTCGATGACGGGCGCCAGGTCTTCATCGAATTCCCGCGCGGCATCGGCCAGGGCGAAATGCCGCCGCTCTTCGTCGTCGGTCCGGAAGGCAACACGTCTGAACTCGTCAACTACCGCGTCCGCTCGAACTACATGATCGTCGACCGCCTCTTCGCCGCCGCCGAGCTACGCTTCGGCGCTGGCCGCGAGCAGAAGCGCGTCCGAATCGTCCGCACCGACGGGAGGTCGACGTCGTGAACGACAGTGACACCCGGAAGGGAGAAGATCCGGAAGACGGTGCTCAGCCCTTGACGGGCGAGCCGATCAGTCCTGCGGCGATGCGACTGCGCGCGGAGCCGCCGCGCGTGACGCGACTGTCGCGCAACGTGCTGGCCGGCGTCGGTCTGGTCGCCAGCGTCGGCATCGGTGGCGCGCTGGTCTATGCCCTTCAGACCCGCGACAGCGGTCGCCCGGCCGAAGAGCTATATTCAACCGAAAATCGGGCCACGGCCGATGGCATCGCTGGTCTGCCGCGCGATTATAGCGGCGTCCCGCAGCTCGGCCCGCCGCTGCCCGGCGATCTTGGACGACCGATCCTCGACGCACAGAATCGCGGACAGCCCGTGCCGGCGCCGGGCGTCGCAACGCTCAGTCCGGGCCTCAACCCCGAAGAGCAGCGGCGGCTTCAGGAGCTTGAATCGGCACGGACCGCGCGCCTGTTCGCCCCGACCGAGACGCGAGGCGTCAATCCATCAGCGTCGGCACCGGCTGCGGTCGCGCCGGCAATTTCCGATCTCGCGGGCCTCGGCCTTGCACCGCAGCCGACGACGCCGACCGCCCAGGATCGGCAGAATGCTTTCCTCAATGCCGCCGTCGATCGGCGCACCATTGCCCCGGATCGGGTGGCAGCGCCGGCGTCCCCCTATGTGCTGCAGGCTGGCGCGGTCATATCGGCAGCGCTGATTACCGGTATACGCTCCGACCTTCCCGGTCAGATCACCGCCCAGGTAACCGAGAACATCTACGATAGCCCGACCGGCCGCATTCTGCTCGTGCCGCAGGGCACGCGTGTGATCGGGCAATACGACAATAACGTCCAGTTTGGGCAGAGCCGGGTACTTCTTGTCTGGAACCGCCTAATCTTTCCTAACGGCCGCTCCATCGTCTTGGAGCGCCAACCTGGGGCCGAAGCCGAGGGCTATGCCGGTCTGCAGGATGGCGTCGATTATCATTGGTGGGATCTAGCCAAGGCGGCAGGTCTCTCGACGTTGCTTAGCATCGGCTCCGAGCTGGCGATCGACGATGACGACCGGCTTCTGCGCGCCATCCGCAATGGTGGTCAGGACACATTCAATCAGGCGGGTCAGGAGATCGTTCGCCGACAGCTCAACATCGCGCCGACACTGACGATCCGGCCGGGCTTTCCTGTGCGCGTGATCGTGACGCGCGATCTCGTTCTCGAACCCTACGGAGGATGATCATGACGAAGCTAAAACTCGGCCCCTTGACCGACCACAAGCCAGTCAAGGTCACCGTGGAATTGCCCGCGCCTCTGCACCGCGACCTTATTGCCTATGCGGAAGTGCTTTCCGGCGAGACGGGGCAGCCTATCGTGGATCCGCACAAGTTGATCGTACCGATGCTGCAGCGCTTCATAGACACCGACAGGGGTTTTGCGCGGGCTCGACGAACTCGTCGAGTCAATGAAATTGCCGACCGATGAAAGCGCGACTGCGCAACAGATGGCGACCGAGGATGCCTTGCGCGCATAGCTACTCGCCACGTCTTTGGCCACTTTGATAAGACGCCTGAGCGCTGTGTTCGGATTACTCATCGCCCAGACTGCGCTTGAGGGAAGATCCTCCGTATCGTCGGACAACGGTCGAAATGCCAGCCCTACCGCAGCAGTCCCCAACGAAGATGTGCTGGTGAGAGTGAGCCCGTAACCGATGGCGACCAGGTTCATCAAGCTTTCGCGGCTAACGTCATGTATGTCGATCCTAGGGCGAAATCCTAATTCGGAAAGTTTCCTTACCAGATAGTCATGCACCTCCGGCCCAGGACCGCCACTAGTCACAATGAACGTCTCATTTCTTATGTCTCGCCATGCAAGATCTAACCTCTGAGTAAGACTGTGGTTGGAAGGCAGGACGACATAGATGCGTTCGCTCCAAAGCCTCTCGGAAATATGCCCCGGGACGATCGGCTCGCCGGTGACAAAGACGACATCGAGACTGCCGAGGGCCAGCCGATGAAGGTTTTCCTCCGCCGTCCCCTCGTGAAGAATGGCTTTAATGCCGGGATGGCGCTGATGGAACTCCTTAAACACAAGGTGAAGATACCCCGCGGTAAGAGAAGCAAGAATGCCGATGTTAAGCTCACCATGTTCTCCGCGGCGCCTTGCCGAAGTAACCTGAATAGCACGCCGGAGCTGATCAACTCCTGGTGCAGCTTCCTTCAAGAAATATTCGCCGTCCGGAGTAAGATGAGCGCCCTTTCGATCGCGACGAAACAGCGGGAACCCAAGCCGGCGTTCTAGCAGTTGAATACGACGGCTCACTGTTGACTGAGAAACACTCAGCGCTAAGGCGGTCTGTCTAAAGCTTCCAGATTCCGAGGCAGCTATCGCATAGCGAAGATATCGCAGGTCCAAAGACAGATCAGGCATCGAACGCGCAGCCTGGAGCCCATGAAGGCCGGCCCCCGAAAGGAAAGAAGAATCCAGTTGTTGAATGTCGACAGCGGCGGCGTTGCCGATACCGCGCGACGGCATCGGTACCACTCGGACGAGCCGACGACCGATTTAATTGTATAGCGCCACGATACCAAAGCTCGGCGCGGGCCGTTATCAAGATTGAGGTATCGAACAGGGTCTCGTCCCTCCCGCGACTCCACGCGGCTCGTCTCACAAAACCTGGCTTGAGAACCTCGGGTCGCGATGGCGGCCTCACGCGGAGGCGGCGGCCAGAAACGCACGAGTTGACAGTCTCACTCCTTGGTGTGCGTGCTAGCGATCCGCTGGGACCCCGCAAAGTCCGCGATCACCGAACCAGCGTCTTCCCAAAGGCCAGTGTTGCCGAACGCCATATGATCTGTGACCATAATCTTGACCTGCGAATGTTAGGGCGACGTTGAAATCGCGGCTAACCCGCAAGAGGCGGTAAAAGGCCGGATTTCGTTGCGCAGCGATTACTATCGCATTCGCGGATAGCGCTGCCGGTGGGTCACATCAGCTTGTCTTGAGCGGCTTGGTAAACCGTCCGCACACTGGGCTGAAAACCGAGACTGCGCGCCAGCGAGGCGTCCACGTGGAGATGCCAAGGGTTTTCCAGCGGCTCGGCGGAGGACTCCAGCTTTTCGCCGACCAATGCCGCGAGCTCATAGATTGAGCTCGGCGCCTCATCGGAAATATTGACGATGCGGCCGTCGAAAAGACCGTCCAAGGCAAGTTTGATGGCCGTAGCGATGTCGCGATGATGAATCGTGCTGATTCGCTTCGCCGGGTGCCACTTGCCCGCGACGGCATGCTTAGGCAGTTCTTCCAGATGGCCGTCCTGATCGCCGTAGACGAAGGGAAACCTCAGGACCGCCCAGTTGAGACCGCTCTCGCGCAATACCTTCTCGGCCGCGACCTTACTTGCGGGATAGGCGTGTTTGGGATCGACTGCATCGTCCTCCCGTCCGGGATGAGTGCCGTCCGCGCCGTAAACGTTGCTGGTGCTCGCGAGGATGAAGCGCGCTTCAGGCGCGTGGTCCTTCGCCGCGCCGACGAGATTTTGCGCCCCTTCCAAATTGCTCTTCCAGATCAGGTCGGTGTCCTGGGTGCGGAAAACCGCAGCGAGATGGATGATGTCTGTAACGCCCTGAACCGCCTGCCCAAGCGTCGAACGATCGAAAAGGTCGCCCTCGACTGCCGTAACGCCTGCGGGAACGTCTTTTCCTCCGCGCACAAGGGCGCGACAATCCACGCCCGCCTCGACGAGACGAGGCAGGAGGCGGGCTCCTACCAGTCCGGTCACACCAGTTATCAAGACTGTCATACGTCACTTCCTTTCTGTGAGCTTCTCGAGTCGCTCGGTAGCGGTCTTGAGAACCTCGACCGCTGCGGCGACCGCAACGTCGTCCATGCCGTCGAAGGCGATGTTGTGAATGACTGCCAGATCGGGCAGCTCGTCCCAGAGCTTGATGCCCGCCGCAGTCATCCGGAGCAGCTTTTGCCGCTGGTCGACGCTGTCCGGCACCTGCTCGACGAACCCCTTGCGGACAAGCACGCCTATGATCGCGCTTAACGTGGCTCGCTCGACCTGGAGGATCCTCACCAGATCGCGCTGCATGATCGGTCCGTCATGTGCCAGATGGTAGAGCACGTACCACTGCGTGGCGCCGAGATCGTAGGGGCGCAGCATCGCCTCCATCGCCGCGCGACCAGCCAGGTAGCAACGCTTCGCCCAAGCCCCGACGGACCCGTAATGAATATCGTTCGATTTGTTAGCCACCTGACAATAATGTCAGGCGCCATACAAAATGTCAAGGCTGGCTATCTGGGACAGTCAGGCGTGGGTGGCGGGTGCACCGAATTGCCGATAGCAGGTCACGACACATATCAGCCGGCGCCGGTTTAGATGATCGAGGCCTGATCGGGCGCCAGCAGCGTTGTCTCCGTGCTGAGGCCAGATTTCCTGGCCAATTCGTCAGCACCACCTCCCGGAGAGTCACTTGCCTCCGCATCCGCAGATCCGGGAAGCAGCAGCCGAGATGCGAAATTCGGCGCGTTTATGAAGATGGCCAAGTGAGGCGTCTATTGGTACGCGGGCTGGAAATCCCTCGGAGAGTAATCCGATGACGACGCGGTTTGATCACCTTCTCGCGATATTGCTGGCTCTTGTTCTTCCGAATGGCGCGGTTGGCGCACAGGCTACGTCAGATCCAGTCTATATCAAACCAGTAGTCAATATCCCGCCACCGGTCGACCGCCATTTCGACTCCTCCGGAGGCACGGAGCACCGGGCATCGAGTGAAAACGCGCTGGCGTCGAGGCGGGTCGGCGACCTCGCTTGGTTGCAGATGCTTCCGCCGCAGTTCGGCCGAGTCCCTTCCTTCAAAGTAAGGTAGCCGTCCGATCGCTCAAGCTGAGCCACTCGGCTGCGAACGCATCGCTCATGCCTGATTTTCGGCAGCCGTGAGATGCTTCGGCAGATCGTTCGGGCCGACCGCCGGGGCTCCTTGGGCTGCGCCAAAAGCTTGAGAGATCAGCAAAGTGTCCTCGTAGAGTTGAAGATGGCTGATCTTCCCGTCGTGCACCTTCAGATGCAGAGCGATCGGAGTCTCGAACGACCTGTCGTTCCCCGCGATGACGTGTGAGAACGTTCCGGTGATAACGACATTATTGCCGTCCGAGACGATGTCGTTGATGCTCGCCGTGCTTTTCCCTTCGACATAGTATGGCCACATCACCGCAAAGAACTCCGGTGCTTGGCTTCCTTTGGTGCGTTTTCCGGTCCAAGGCAACTCGCTCGATCCGGGAACGAACCAGTCGATCTCTTCGGCGAACAGTTCCTTTATGCCCTCAAGATCCTTGCCGCCAATGCATTGCAACAGCTTGTTGGCTATGGCCCTGGCGTCGTTCGGAGCGGCGCTTTCAACAGGCTCCACCAGCAGCCGCTCAAGCCGCACGCTTGCAAAACGCCAGCTTCCCGAAACCTTCTTGTAGGTTTCGTGGTAGATTCCCCATCCTTGAAGAATCTTGAGCGGGCTTCCATCAGGAAACACAAGGCGATCGGAGATCGTCCAGGTTCCTCGCGCAGTCTCCCGGTCCAGGATCTCGATCTCTGGTGCATGCACCTGATGCACGGACACCAGAGGTCCCATCAACTGCTGCAGGCCCTCGATAAAGCCATGAGCAGAGCTGAATTTCTGCGTGTCGTCAGCCCCACCTGGGGCGCCAGCAATCTCAATTGTTGCATCAGGCACCAACTCCGCTTCAAGCTCGTTCCAATTCTTTTGATCGATCAGCCGGCAATAGCGGGCCTTAAGTTGCTTAATGTCCTCAATATCATTGAGCTGCTCAATGGTCCTGTTAGACATTGCTATTCCTTTCCATAACGTGATTTCAAATTTCAGGAGGACGTCGCCGCTTTTCTTCGGCGCAGCGACAGCGGCGATGGCCGCCCTAAGATCGGACAGATCGAACAACGGAAAACCGGCGCAGCGGCGCCCGTGGGGTAGCAGTTGAACGACTCGATCTTTTCGTCCCGGGTCCGGTTGGCAGGTCGAGCGGACCCTTACGAGTTCCACGCAGTGCCAGTTTCACAGAAAGTGTGCCCCTAAATCTGCGCCGACCCGCCATCGGCGAACAGCTCGCTACCATTCACGTAACTGCTGTCGTCCGATGCGAGAAACAGGGCCGCGGCGGCGATTTCGTCAGGCTTTGCCATCCGGCCAAGCGGCGTCGCCGCTTCCGACATCGCGACGAAGGCCTGATGCTGCTCCTTGGTTGGCGAGAGCGCGCGCCAGCCCGGCGTGAGTGTCGAGCCGGGCACGAGTACGTTCACACGAATTCGGCGCGGCCCCAGATCGACGCTCCAACCCCGAGCAAAATTGCGGATCGCGGCCTTGCTCGCGCTGTAGACGCTGACCGCGGGATAGCCCCTGGTGGCGGCGGTCGATCCGGTCAGGATCACGGCCGCACCGTCCTTCAGCAATGGCAGCGCCTTCTGCACGGTGAAAAGTGTGCCCTTGACGTTGCTGCCAAAGGTGCGGTCGTACTCTTCTTCGGTTATCTCGCTGAGCGGCGCGAACTCTCCGCCACCGGCATTGGCGAACAGAACGTCGATCTGCCCTGCCTTGTCGCGCACGACCTGATAGAGCCGGTCCAGATCGGCCAGTTTTGACACGTCGCCTTGGACCCCTATCGCGCCGCCGCCGACTTCGGCCACCGCAGCGTCAAGCTCGGCCTGACGCCGACCAGTCATGAACACTCGCGCGCCCTCACGGGCGAAACGTCGCGCCGTCGCCAGGCCGATACCGCTGTTGGCGCCGGTGATGACAGCGACTTTTCCCTGCAACCTACCCATATTCCGTCTCCTTGCTGTGGTGGAGGAAATATGTGGCGTCACTTCCATTTGGACTAGAACCTACCTAAAGGTAAGTGTAGAATTGTTTGATGAGCATGACCCAACCCGAGTGTGGCCTCGACGTCTCGCTGGCCGTGATGGGCGGCAAGTGGAAGCCGCTGATCCTCTATCACCTCCGTTCCGGCCCTAAACGCTTCGGCGATCTGAAGCGCCTTGTCGCAGGCATCAGTGAAAAGGTTCTAATTCAGCAGCTTCGCGAGCTTGTCGGGGCTGAGGTGCTGATCCGGTACGACTATCAAGAGGTGCCACCGAAGGTTGACTACACACTGACACCGTTCGGAGAAACGCTGGTAGAAGCCCTCCTGCCCCTCTGCGATTGGGGAACGCGGCATCGTAGCCGTGTCGAAAAGGGTAGTGGCGGGCGATGAAGTGTGCGCCCTTAGGTAATCACTACCCCAACGTTCCCGAAGTGCTGAGCGCTTTTTATGAAAAGTGGCCCAGGCCATACAAAACGCCACCGGCGAGACCGTCGAACTGGCCTACGTCGACCCGGGGCTACATTGGTGAGACTGCGGTCAATGCCGCCGATCTCTGCCCGAGGCTCACGATCCAAAATCAACAGCACGTGCAATCCTGAACGCTACCTTTCGTTATCACCACCCGGACTTGGTGGCGACCGATGGTTCGCTCGAGCACCAATCCGCTGCACTCGACGATGTGATCGCCTTGATTGTTGGAGCGCTGAAACGGCAATAGCCAGCCTAGCCGGCATTCGCCAACGCGACGGCGTCGGGGCCGGCTGGAAAGCGCAGCGCGCCGGTCTCGTCGTGTGCAGCGCGCCACACGCCCTCGGCGACATCGGCCGCCGTTGTCGTGAGCATCGTTTCCGCAAAGCCAGCGAGGATCGGCTGCGCGAAGGCCTTGTAGTCCTCCGGAATCGCCTTCTCGAAGTCCACGTCCGTGTTTTGCGTGAAGCGCGTCGAAGGCCCGTAGCCCGGCTGCACTAGCTTCACGCGCACGTCGAATGCGCCGAGTTCGGGCGCCAGGCACTCCGTGAAGCCCTCGATCGCCCACTTGCTGGCGGCGTAGACGGACACAAGCGGATGCGGCGCAAGCACCACGCTCGACGTCACGTTGACGATCACGCCGGAACGGCGCTCCCGCATCTGGGGAATGGCCGCCTGCGTCATCGCCATCACGCCGAAGGTGTTGGTTTCGAACACCTTGCGGGCCATCGCCATCGATGACGCCTCCAGCGGGCCGAAAGAACCGATGCCGGCATTGTTGACGAGCACGTCGATCGGACCGGCCGCCTCAAGCGCTGCGGCGATGCTCTCGGGCTTCGTCACGTCCAGCGCCAGCACGCGCATGCGCTCCGACTGCGGCAGGGCCTCCGGGCGGGGCGTGCGCATTGTGGCGATCACGCGCCAGCCCTTGGCGTGGAAGTGGCGCGCTGTCTCCTGCCCGTAGCCGCTCGAAGAACCCGTAATCAGCACTGTTTTCATGATCCGCTCCAGTTTTTGACCGGGTGCAGGCTAGCGGCCGCGATCCGTACGATCTATAATTGACACACCAGAATACGTTATAGATCGTCCGAATGGATCCTCTGGCCTCGATCCTCATGGCGCTGCGGCCGCGCGCGGCGGGCGTGAAGCTCATCACCGGCAAGGGCGCCTGGGGCGCCCGCTATGCCGCCGTCGACAATGCCGGCTTCGGCCTTGTGCTCACCGGTGCCTGCTGGCTGCGGGTCGGCGCGGGGGAGCCCGTACGCTTCGCCGAGGGCGACTTCGTGCTGATGCCGCCCAATCCGGGCTTCGCGATCTACACGGATGCGCAAGCGCCCCTGCGCGCGCTCGACGCCAGTGCGTCTGCCGGCCTCGCTGCGCTGCGCCATGGCGATCCGGAAGGCGATCCCTCATTCCGGATGATCGGCGGCTATTTCCAATGCGAACCCGCGAATGCCGGGCTCATCGCCGGCCTCTTGCCGGCGCTCCTGCACGTCAGGCGCGAGCACCGCGCCGCGCGCCGCCTGCATTGCGTGATGGAACTCATCGCAGACGAAGCCTTGAGCGACCGTCCGGGCCGCGATCTCGTCGTCGAGCGCCTGGTCGAGACGCTGCTTCTCGAGGCGCTGCGCTGCCGCGCGGGCGAGATCGGCGCGCTTGCGCAGCCCGGCCTGCTCGAGGGCCTCGACGATCCGCAGCTCGCGCGCGCCTTGCGGCGCATTCACGCGCAGCCTGCGGAGCGTTGGACCGTCGCCGCGCTGGCGCGCGAATCCGGTCTCTCTCGCTCGACCTTCAGCGAACGCTTCCTGCGCAAGGTCGGCCTGGCGCCGATGGAATATGTGATGCGTTGGCGCATGGCGCTGGCGAAGGACATGCTGTGCCGGGGGAGTCCGCCAATGGAAGCCGTCGCGGCTGCCATCGGCTATGAATCCGCCAGCGCCTTCAGCACCGCGTTCCGCCGCGAAGTCGGTCGCCCGCCGAGCCATTTCGCGCGAGCATAAGCGCAGGCCCGCGCGGGCGATGCAGCACCAGCGTTGCGCCTAGTCGAGCGTACAGGTTCTCGATCCTGCGGTGTCGGGAGCAGAAGCGCGCTGACAGTCCGAGAACCGTCACCCGAATTTCGGGCAGCGGCGCTTCTGAGAAAGATGGTGCGGGCGGTCGGACTCGAACCGACATATCCGTAAGGACGGCGGATTTTGAAGGGAATCGCGTCTTTCGTATTCCGCCATACCCGCCACAAACTCGCACCCGAGATCGCCCACATACCCGTTGCGCAGCACCTGCGCGGCACCTAGCGCATCAACGAAAGGCAATTCGGCCAACCCCGCCTATGTGGCCTCTATGGTATCCGTTTCTCCGACCCGAGCCGGGAACGTCTTTCGCGACGGTGAATGGCGCAGCATGTATGTCCGTGCGGCAGCGTGAGGCACCGGTTCCGGGCCCTTAAACTTAAACCCGAAGCGCCCCTCAACGAACTACCGCGATGATCAACTCAAGACGCGGCGGCAAGGCCTTGGTCGTGCTGCCGAAGGAGGCGGTAGTGCCAGATAGCAAATTCCTTACGCCTGACGAGGTGGCTCAGCGCTACCGAGGCGGTATTTCGGTTGGGACCTTGCGGAATTGGCGCGCGATGCGTCTCGGACCGTCCTTCGTCAAAATCGGCAAGGCCGTGCTCTACCCCCTCGATGAGCTTGATGCCTGGGATGAAAAGAATAAAGTGCAATGCCGTGCCCCCAAGGGACTCGGCGAGCACAGGGGTGATCACACGTGATGGTCACGTTCATGCATGATCAACCGCCCCCAGTCTCCGGCACCAGTCATCGCCAAATTTTGATTATTTACATGGGAATCAATGGGTTAGCGCGACGAAGAGCATGGTCCACAACCATCCCTCGGGCGACCCGACGCCGTCGAAGGCGGACATCGACATGACCCGGACAATCATCAATGTATGCAAGCCGCTCGGCATCGCGGTGCATGATCACATCATCGTGGGCAAGGCCGGCTATTCGAGCCTCAAGGGCCTCGCGCTCATCTGATGCCTGCAACCATTCCATACACATGCCGTTGCCCACTCTGCCAGGTCAGGAGCCTGACCTGCGCCGGTAGGTCAACGTATTTCAGTGAGCCGCTTGACGTGAAACAAGCTGACACGTTAGGGCCATCGCCAACGATAAGCGGGAGGTAAGCGCTATATGGAAATTTTCACCGCCGCCGGATTTTCCGCCCTGCTCCAGGTGATCGCAATCGATCTCGTTCTGGCGGGTGACAATGCGATCGTGATTGGGCTGGCCGCCGCCGGACTGCCGTCAGATCAGCGCAGGAAGGCGATCCTCGTCGGCATCGGCGCCGCGACGGTGCTGCGCATCGTCTTCGCGTTGATCACACAGAAGCTCCTGCAGATCGGTCCCATCCTGCTTATCGCCGGCGGTCTGCTGCTGCTCTATGTATGCTGGAAGATGTGGCGCGAACTGCGCGTTTCGCACGAGGAGGAGGAGGAAGCCACCGAAGCTCTCTCGGACGCGGACTACAACAAGGACGGTACGATTGCCGGCAAAGGTCACCGCAAGACCTTTGCGCAGGCCGCGATGCAGATCGTCATTGCCGACGTATCCATGTCACTGGACAATGTGCTGGCCGTCGCAGGCGCGGCGATGGATCATCCGACGGTGTTGATCATCGGCCTTGCGCTTTCCATCGCGTTGATGGGCTTTGCCGCCTCATTTATCGCGCGGCTGCTGCATCGCTATCGCTGGATCGCCTATTTCGGCCTGCTGGTCATTCTCTACGTGGCCATCGAGATGACCTTGAAAGGTGCTTACAGCCAATGGCCGGATCACCTTGCCATTTTGGGCAACTGGTTTGGAGCGCCCGGCATTACCGGCCACTGACGCGGATATTTTCTTGCGCGCCCAAGTGTGATACTGCGCCGCGCAACCGACAGAACATAAGGGCCGGACCGCGAGGTTCGGCCCTTGAGCATTGGAACGAAACCCATGTCCGCAGCCCCCCGCGTCAGCTTCGTGAGCCTTGGCTGCCCGAAAGCCCTGGTCGATTCCGAACGGATCATCACGCGCCTGCGCGCCGAAGGATACGAGATCGCCCGCAAGCATGACGGCGCCGACCTCGTGGTGGTCAACACCTGCGGCTTTCTCGATTCGGCGCGCGACGAATCGCTGAACGCCATCGGCACGGCGCTCAAGGAAAACGGCAAGGTCATCGTCACGGGCTGCATGGGCGCAACCCCCGACCTCATCCGCGACAAACATCCCAACGTTCTCGCGATCACCGGGCCGCAAGCCTATGAAAGCGTCATGGCTGCCGTCCATGAGGCCGCGCCGCCCGCGCACGACCCGTATATCGACCTGCTTCCGCCGCAGGGCGTGAAGCTCACGCCTCGCCACTACGCCTATCTGAAGATTTCGGAGGGCTGCAACAACCGCTGCACCTTCTGCATCATCCCTGCCCTGCGCGGCGATCTGGTTTCCCGCCCGGCGGCAGACGTGCTCCGCGAAGCGGAGCGGCTTGCGAAGGCCGGCGTGAAAGAAATCATGGTGATCAGCCAGGACACCAGCGCCTATGGCGTCGACATCAAATACGCCCCCAGCCAATGGGGCGAACGCGAAGTTCGCGCCAAATTCCTCGACCTGTCGCGAGAGCTTGGCGACCTCGGCATGTGGGTGCGCCTGCACTATGTCTATCCCTACCCGCATGTCGCGGATGTCATTCCGCTGATGGCGGAGGGCAAGGTGCTGCCCTATCTGGACATTCCGTTCCAGCACGCCTCGCCTGCGGTGCTGAAAAACATGCGCCGACCAGCCCACGGCGAAAAGACGCTGGAGCGCATTCGCGGCTGGCGTGAATCCTGCCCTGACCTTGCGATCCGCTCGACCTTCATCGTCGGCTTTCCGGGCGAGACGGATGAGGATTTCGACATGCTGCTCGACTGGCTGGACGAGGCGAAGATCGACCGCGCGGGCTGCTTCAAATATGAGCCGGTATCAGGCGCACGGTCGGAGGACATGGGCCTCGCGGCAGTGCCGCAGGAGGTGAAGGAGGCGCGCTGGCACCGCTTCATGCAGCGGCAGCAGAAGATCTCGGCGCAGCAACTCCGGAAGAAGGTGGGCAAGCGCCTGCCCGTCATCATAGACGAGGCCAACGGTACGTCAGCGAAGGGCCGGACGAAATATGACGCGCCGGAAATCGACGGCGCGGTGCATGTCGAGTCACGGCGTCCCTTGCGCAGCGGCGACATCGTGACGGTGAAGATCGAGCGTGCCGACGCCTACGATCTGTACGGGATCGCCGGATAAAGCGCTTCAAGCATTGCAAGCATGAAAAAAGCGGCCCTTGCGGGCCGCTTTTCGTATGAGTTGCGCGAAGCGAAAGTGCTCAGCGCGAATAGAATTCGACGACCAGGTTCGGTTCCATCTGGACAGCGAACGGAACGTCGCTCAGGCCCGGAACGCGGGCGTAGGTCGCGACCATCTTGTTGTGATCGACTTCGAGGTAGTCCGGCACGTCGCGCTCGGCGAGTTGGACCGATTCCAGAACCAGCACGAGCTGCTTGGACTTCTCGCGGACTTCGATGACATCGCCCGGCTTGCAGCGGTAGGAACCGATGTTCGTGCGCTTGCCGTTGACGTTGACATGGCCGTGGTTGATGAACTGGCGCGCCGCAAAAATGGTCGGCACGAACTTGGCGCGATAGACGATGGCGTCCAGCCGCGACTCCAGCAGGCCGATCAGGTTTTCCGAGGTATCGCCGCGACGGCGATCCGCTTCTTCATAGATCTTGCGGAACTGCTTTTCCGAGACGTCGCCATAATGGCCCTTGAGCTTCTGCTTCGCGCGAAGCTGCAAGCCGAAATCGGACAGCTTGCCCTTGCGGCGCTGGCCGTGCTGGCCGGGACCATATTCACGACGGTTGACCGGGGACTTGGGGCGGCCCCAGACATTTTCGCCAAGACGGCGATCGAGTTTGTATTTTGCCGATTCGCGTTTGCTCATCGCATTCCCTTTCAAAACATTGCGCCCGAAGCCGAAGCTCCGGGTGAAGGAAACGCGCCCTCCTCTGGTTTCCGTTTTCGAAACCTGACAGGATTTTCCGCAACGCTGCGGACAATCCACGGGACACGTCAGTGATCTCAGGACCTTGTGGCTCGTCTCCGTCAGGTCCTGAACCGACAAAAGCCAGCGCCGGGCTTTTCGACCCGGCGCGGCGTGGACATATGGGAAAGCGCGAGAAATGTCAAACGCGATCAGCTTTCCTTCTTTTTCGGCAGGCCCTTGCGACTGGTCTCCGCAAATTCCTCAAGCTGTTTCTCGCTCATGGAATCGTACATTTCCTTCGAAGCACCCTTCAACGCGCTCTTTTTCGTTTCGCCGCGCTTGGCGGAAAGCGCTGCGCCTGCCGCCTTCTGTTGCGCCTGTGATCTTGCGGGCATGGAAGCCTCCTGTCGTTGATGGCTGGAAACGCGGGCCGAAGCCGCCCGTTCCATCAATTGACGGAAAGTCCGAAGCCCTGCATGAGGCGGCGGGTCGCGAAATCGACGCTGCCGGAACTGAAAACCGCGATGTCGTGCATGTCCTTGGGAGGCGCGGCATGCTCGCCGGGGTTCACCTCGCCCAAAAGGGAGAGCGTGCGCCGGGCAATGGCCTCGCCGGAATCGATCCAGTCCACGGGCCATGGGGCCATCTTGCGCATGCGGTTGATCAGGAAGGGATAGTGTGTGCAGGCGAGCACCACAATATCCGTGCGAAGGCCGTCCTTCTCGACAAAGCAGGGTTCAATCTCCGTGCGTACGGCGTCCTCGTCGACGAAGCCCTCGCGCATGTAGATTTCCGCCAGCCGCGCGAGTTGCATCGAGCCGACAAGGCGCACATGGCACTGTCCTGCCCATTTGCCGATCAGGTCGCGCGTATATTGCCGCTTCACGGTTCCGGGTGTGGCGAGCACGGAAACGAGGCCGGTGCGCGTGCGCTCCGCCGCGGGCTTGATCGCCGGCACGGTGCCGACAAAAGGCGTCTGCGGATAGGCGGCGCGCAAATTGGCCAGCGAAAGCGTCGAGGCCGTATTGCACGGAATGACCGCGAGTTGCGGGCGATATCGCCTTATGAGGTCGCCGAACAGGGCAATGATGCGATCGTTCAGCGCGTGCTCGTCCCAATCGCCATAGGGAAAGGCTGCGTCGTCCGCGAAATAGACGAAGCGGCGATCCGGCATCAGCACCCGCGCCTCGCGCAGCACGGTCAGCCCGCCGATTCCGGAGTCGAACATCAGAATGGGTCGGTTAGCCATGTTTGATGTTCCGTTTGCTCATCGCCGCCTTGCCTCGCTCGGACAGCGGCGCGGGACCTTCGCCATGCGCGGCGCGATCCGCGACGGCCTTGCGGTCGGGATAGCCACTACCGCGCGGCTGCTTCGGGGAAAAATAGTCGAGCGAGGCGAGAATGCCTCGCAACACCTTCAGTTCCGGTTCCGCAAAACCTGGCCGGGTTAGTACGGCCCGCAGATTGTCCACCATCTTGGCTTTCTTCGCAGCCGGGCGGAAATAACCTCTCGCCTCCAGCGCGGCCTCCAGATGTTCGAAAAAACTGTGCAGTTGCGCCTTCGAGGCAGGCTCCATCACGTCGGTTCTGAACGCGGTGTCGGTTTCGGCTGCGAGGCCGGACTTCATCCACTCATAGGACATGAGCAGGACTGCCTGCGCGATGTTCAGCGAAGCGAAAGCGGGATTGACCGGAAAGGTGACGATCTCGTCCGCAAGCCCCACCTCCTCGTTGAACAGGCCGAATTTCTCGCGCCCGAACAGGATGCCGAGTTTCTGGCCGTCGTTCGAACGGGAGCGCAGCTCCCGCGCCGCCTCGACCGGGCCACGCACCTGCTTGAAGCCGTCGCGCTCCCGCGCGGTTGTGGCGAAAACGAACTGCAGGTCCGATACCGCATCGGCCAAGGTTTCGAACACCGCCACATTGTCGATGACGTGATCGGCCTTGCTGGCGGCCGCCCTCGCCCGCTCGTTCGGCCAGCCGTCGCGCGGCTTGACGAGGCGCAACTCGGACAGGCCGAAATTCGCCATGGCGCGCGCCACCATGCCGATGTTTTCGCCGAGTTGCGGCTCAACCAGAATGATGGCGGGACCGCCCGTCATCAATGTCCTGTCGCTGTCTGTTCCGGCCATGTCCTGCGCCTGCATGTCGATTGCGGCTATTGAGCGGTCGGATGCCACATCCGCGCTGCGAATTGAAGTGCCTCAGCACTTGGTCGCAACATTGCACAGCGCGTTTGCACGCATTGGACCGCTTTGCTATAGGCCGGGTTCAATTCAAAAATTCCGCGGACGCACGAGGCTTTTTCATGGCGAAGATCAAGGTGGCCAACCCTGTCGTTGAACTGGACGGGGATGAGATGACCCGCATCATCTGGCAGTTCATCAAGGACAAGCTGATCCACCCGTATCTCGACGTCAACCTCGACTATTACGACCTCAGCATCGAGAACCGCGATGCAACCAGCGATCAGGTGACGGTGGACGCCGCAAACGCGATCAAGAAATATGGCGTCGGCGTAAAATGCGCGACCATCACGCCGGACGAGGCCCGCGTCGAGGAATTCAGCCTCAAGAAGATGTGGAAATCCCCTAACGGCACGATTCGCAACATTCTCGGCGGTGTGATCTTCCGCGAGCCGATCATCATGAAGAACGTGCCGCGCCTGGTGCCCGGCTGGACCAAGCCGATCATCGTCGGACGCCACGCTTTCGGCGACCAGTACAAGGCGACCGATTTCCGCTTCCCCGGCAAGGGAAAGCTGACGATCAAATTCGTCGGCGACGACGGGCAGGTGATCGAGCACGAAGTCTACGATGCTCCGGGCGCAGGTGTCGCGCTTGCAATGTACAATCTGGACGAGTCGATCCGCGAATTTGCACGCGCTTCGTTGAACTACGGCCTGCTGCGTGGCTATCCGGTCTATCTGTCCACCAAGAACACCATTCTCAAAGCCTATGACGGGCGCTTCAAGGACATTTTCCAGGAGGTGTACGAGAAGGAATTCGAGGCGGAGTTCAAGGCGCGCAAGCTCTGGTACGAGCACAGGCTGATCGACGACATGGTGGCGTCGAGCCTGAAATGGTCGGGCGGTTATGTCTGGGCCTGCAAGAACTATGACGGCGACGTGCAGTCGGACACGGTGGCGCAGGGCTTCGGTTCGCTCGGCCTGATGACATCAGTGCTGATGACGCCGGACGGCAAGACTGTCGAGGCCGAAGCGGCCCACGGCACCGTGACGCGCCACTATCGCCAGCATCAGAAGGGCGAGGAAACATCCACCAATTCCATCGCATCGATCTTTGCATGGACGCGCGGGCTCGCGCATCGCGCAAAGCTCGACGACAACGCAGCGCTCAAACAATTTGCGGACACGCTGGAAAAGGTCTGCATCCAGACCGTCGAGTCCGGCTTCATGACCAAGGATCTGTCGCTGCTGATCGGACCGGATCAACCCTGGCTTTCGACGACCGGCTTCCTCGACAAGGTAGACGAGAATTTGCAGAAGGCGATGGGGTAGCACAGCCTCTTTCCCAGAACCAAAAAAGGCGCACCCCGGTGCGCCTTTTTTCATATGAAAACGCGGGCCTGGCGGCCCGCGTTCATGTTTGCTCAGAAAGCGTATTCGATCAGGATTTCGTCACGAAGCACTTTCCGCCAGCGGACTTGAAGCTGTTGCACATGCCGGCTGCGGCATCCCGCGATTCGGCTGGGATACGGATGCGCCAGAAGGTACCCTTGCCCGCAACATCGGCCTTGATGATGTTGACGCCCTTGCCTTCAAGCACGTTCCCATAGCGACCCAGCATCTTCTGGTAGGTTGCCTTGGCGGCTTCCTCGCTCGATTCAGACGCAATCTGCATCGTCCACCCGCCATCGACTGCCGGTTGCGGCGTGATCGAAGCAGTCTGTTCCTGCGCGACCTCGACCGGGGCGGCTGCCTGATCGGCGTCCGGCTCCCCGTCGATCGCATCGGCAACCGCATCGTCCGAGTCGACAGGCGTCGCTGCGGCATCGTTCTGCTTGTTCGAGCTGGCGTCCTGCGTCTGGGGCTGGACCTCTTCGCGAGGTGCGAGCGAGCCGTCGGGCTTGACCACCATGGTGCGAACCTTGCGCGGTGCAACCGCCAGCGCCTCGCCATCGGCGGACTGCGCAGCTTCGGCGCCGGGCGGCACGATGCGGTCTTCGGATTTGGATGCACCGTCAACAGCCAGCGCAACATCGTCATCGGCGTTGTCGGGGAGTTGATCCGGCAGATCAACCGGCTCTTCCGTGTTGCTTATGAGCGTTTCCTGCGTCGGACCGCCATCACCGCCGGTACGCGCAACCGTCTCATAGACCTTGCTTTCCTGATTCGGCGCGGTGGCGCCGCCGGGATTCTCCGGACGAACCTTGAACGGCTCCTGATCAGCCTTGACCAGTTCCGGCGCGCTGCCCTGCGCGTCGCCCATCATCGACATTGCAACTGCTCCAGCAACGCCGAGGATCGCGACGCCGCCGACAATCGCGGCAATCAGCAATCCGCGACGCTTTGGCTGTTGATATGTCGGCTGCTGATAGGCAGCGGGAGCAATATCGTCCTCGAATTCGCCATCGAGATCGAAATCGTCCATCGCCGCGCTGTCGAAATCGTCGAAGGCTTCCGCGAGGTCGTCTTCGGTCAGGTCAATACGGATATCGTCTTCGTCCTGGTGCGCGCTCGCAGGTGCCGACTGCCGATAGGCTGCCGGCGCGGCGGCTTGCCTTTCCTCAGCGGCATGCGAAACATGCGACGGCGTCTCGTAGGCGGAAGAAGCTTCCGCTGCGCGGTATGCTTCCCGTGCGGCCACAATCTGCTCGTGTGCCGTAAGCGGCGGCTGCGCCGGGTAGGCCTGTGCGGTGTGTTCCTGAGCGTAGCTCGCGCCGGACGGTGCGTGCGACACTGACGATTTATGCGAAGACATGTCGGCGCGCGGCGCAACAGGTGCCGGCGCGGTCATCGGACGGTGCGCAACAGGGGCCGGCTGCGGCACGCTCATCTGCTGGAGCAGATTGTTAAACTCGGTGTCGAGATCGTCCACCGGCTGAACGACCGGAGGCTCTTCAACCGGCTCGGCTTCCGGAATATCCAGATCGTAGCCCACGGCAACGACGCGGTCGGGGACATCGACGGTTTCGATTTCGGGAGCATGGCTCGCAACGACGGGCCGCGGTGCCTCCACGTGCGGAGTTTCGACGCGCGGCGAAGGCGTTTCAATGACCGGCGCAGGGACCGGCGCAGGCGCGGTCGGGCGCGGCGCCGCAGAGCGCTGCACTTCCACGCGGTTGATCTGCGGGGTTGCACGAGAGAATTGTAGCGGCGTGGAACGCCAGGAATCATTGGGCTCGGATACGCGGTACTTCTGCGCCATAGCGGCTAACATCGCAAACGGGTCATCTTCTTCTGCGGCAGCCGGCTCCTGCGCCTTGACTTCGGCGGCAGGTTGCATGTCTTCGGCTGCGACGGCTATTTCATCTTCGGCTTCGGCCTCGATTTCCGCCTCGATCGCCTCGACGGGCGCGGGCTCCTCAATCTCCTCCGGCTGCGCCGCCTGTTCGGCCACAGGCTCGGGCACCCTGTCGAGGGCCTCGGGCTCGGGGAATCCGAACGTCACGGACAAATCATCTTCCGCATCGGCCATTGTGACCGAAGGCTGCGCGGGCGCGTGCTCTTGCGGAACGCTGTTTTGGGCAACGGCGGCAAGCTGCTCCGCGCTCGTATCGAGGATTTCGTGCTGGGACTGATTGCCCAGCAGGGCATTGAATTCCGCTTCCAGTTCGGCTTCGTCAGCAGGCTCGGCATCGGCCAGCACAGGCGCAACGACCTCGGGCTGGGGTTCTTCGATCAGCGATTCGATCGGGCTAAGCTTGATGACCGGCACGTCCTCCTCTTCCGGGGAAGATGACGCAGCCATAAGCTCGGCCTCCATCAGATCAGACTGACGGTCGAGGGCCTGGCGCTGAAGCACGAGCGCGGGCTGCTCAACCTGCTCGGCAACGGCCTCTTCTATCGCCTCTTCGATCGCCTCTTCCTGCTCGTCGTCGGAATTTGCGGCGAGCGGGGGCAGCGGAGCCTCAAATGACGGGACGTTGTCCTGCCGTGGAGCAGCGTTGTTTTCATATTCGTCTTCGCCGAACTCGTGAATGAGCTCCCGTTCGAGGTCGATGCTGAATTCCTCAACCGACGACATCTGCGCAGCATTTTTGGCGCCGCCTTCGGCCCGGCGCGGATCGAAACCCATAATGCGCGTCAATTCGGCAAAGGGATCGGCGGAGGGCAGGTCGGAATCCTTCAGGTCTTCGCGACCCGCATTCGCACCCGATGTTTTTTCAGCCATGTCTCTCTCGCACTCATGTTACACGGTTACAGAGGCATTTTGCGGCCCCTACCAGCGCAATGTGGGCAAAAGGTGACAGATGATCCTTTGCTAACGCATCTCGGAGGGGGCATCCGCCCCGATCAACGTCAGACCCGACGTCAGGACATCGGAAACCGCCTGCACCAGTCCCAATCTGGCTAGAGTCAATTCTGCATCGTTAACCTTAACAAAGCGTAAGCCTATATTCTCGGTGCCTCGATTCCAATGTGCATGGAAGGTGCTGGCCAGATCATACAGGTAAAATGCGAGCCTGTGCGGCTCGTGCGCCTGCGCTGCGGATGCGACCAGCCGGGGATATTCCGCGAGCTTCCTGACCAGCGCGATCTCGCCCTCATCCGTCAGCCTGCCGACCTCCTTGCGCAGCGTTTCGCGGTCGACCGCTAGGTCGGGGAAATGTTCGCGCGCCTGGCGAAACACCGAATGGCAGCGTGCGGAAGCATATTGCACGTAGAAGACCGGATTGTCCTTGGACTGCTCCGTCACCTTGGCGAAATCGAAATCCAGCGGGGCGTCGCTCTTGCGATAGAGCATCATGAAGCGGATCGCATCGCGGCCAACTTCCTCCACCACGTCACGCAGCGTGACGAACTCGCCCGCCCGCTTCGACATGCGCACAGGCTCGCCGTCCCGGAACAGCTTGACCAGGTTGCAAAGCAGGATGGACACTTTCAGCGCACCGCCCGAGAGGGCACGACCAAGCGCCTCCATGCGCTTGACATAACCGCCATGATCCGCGCCGAGCACGAACACCGTTTCCTGAAAGCCGCGTGCAATCTTGTCGGCGAGATAGGCGACGTCGCCCGCGAAATAGGTGAAGGAGCCGTCCGACTTGACCAGCGGGCGGTCGAGATCGTCGCCCACGGCGGTCGAACGGAACAAGGTCTGCTCGCGATCCTCCCAGTCCACCGGCTTCTCCCCCTTCGGCGGCGGCAGCGTGCCCTTGTAGACATGGCCCGCAAGCGTCAGCTCGTTAATGGCCGACCTGATCTTCTGCGCGCCATCCGCATGAAGCCTGCGCTCCGAAAAGAACACCTCGTGATGGACGTTCAGCAGGGCAAGGTCCTCGCGGATAATCTCCATCATGGCCTCGATCGCGCGTTCCTTGGCGATGTCCAGCGCCTCATCGTCGGGCTTCTGCAAAAGGGAGCGGCCAAATTCCTTCGCGAGGGACTCGCCCACGGGCACAAGATAGTCGCCCGGATAGAGGCCGGAGGGTATTTCGCCGATGTCCTCGCCCAAAGCCTCGCGGTAGCGCAACAGAACAGACCGGCCCAGAACGTCGATCTGCGCGCCCGCATCGTTGATGTAGTATTCCTTGGTCACGTCATAGCCGACGAAGGCGAGCATGTTGGCAAGCGTATCGCCGACCACCGCGCCCCGGCAGTGGCCCACATGCATCGGCCCGGTCGGGTTGGCGGAGACATATTCAACATTCACCTTGCGCGACTGGCCGAGCGTTGAGCGTCCGTAGTCCTGCCCTTCCGATAGCACGCCAGACAGAAGCGATTGCCAGAAGCCGTCCGCCAGTTTCAGGTTGACGAAACCCGGCCCCGCCACTTCGGCGCGCACGATATCCGGGTCCTTAGACAATTCCGCGACGAGGCGTTCGGCGAGCGCGCGGGGATTTTCGCCCGCCGGTTTCGCGAGCACCATTGCCGCATTTGTAGCAAGGTCACCATGGCTCGCGTCGCGCGGGGGCTCGACCGCTATACGTGAAAGATCGAGCGGCGCACCGTCCTTCGATGCGATGCCCAGACCTTCTACAATTCTGGTAACCCGACCCGTGAAGTCGGCGAAGATATTCATGAGACTACCGGACAAATTTTGCGTGGACCACGCGCGCCATTCCTTCATGGACGGCGCGCAATCATGCGGGCGGAGCTATCCCAAATCCGGCGTGCGGTCAAACAAACGCCGGTGTTCCTTGAGTGCAAAGGTGTCCGTCATCCCGGCGAGATAGTCCGCGATGTGGCGCGCCCTGCCCTCCTCCGGCATATCGCGCGGCAGCTCGCGCCAGCCTTCGCCCATCAGTGCGGGGTCGGCGAAATAGGCGTCGAACAGGTCGCGCACCACCTGCTCCGCCTCCTCCCGAACGGCCATGACAGCGGGGTTGCGGTACAGATTGGCGTAGAGGAAGCGCTTGAGCTGCCGCTCCTCAGCGGCGGTTTTCCCGGAGAACCGGACAAGCGTTTCGCCAGCATCCCGCACGTCGTCGGCGCTCAGCGGTGCGATCCGCTCCAGGTTTTCAGAGGTCGTCAGGATGACATCCTCGACCATCGCGGTGATCTGGCGCCGCACCAGTTCGTGCGCCGTCCTTGCAGGATCGAGGGCAGGATAGCGGCCGCGCACGTCCGACAGGAGCCGTGCCGGCATCTCCGCTTGTTCCAGCATGTCCAGCGAAAGCAGGCCGGATCGCAGGCCGTCATCAATGTCGTGGGCGTCATAGGCGATGTCGTCGGCTATCGCGGCACACTGCGCCTCTAGGCCCGCATGGCGCGCAAGCTCCAGATCGAAACGGGCGCTGAAGGAAAGGATCGGCTGCGGCACCGGCCCTTTCAGCCCCTGCCCGGCGCGATCGGTCAGCGGCCCGTTGTGCTTGACGAGCCCTTCCAGCGTTTCCCAGGTCAGGTTGAGGCCGTCAAATTCCGCATATCGCCGTTCGAGCGCCGTCACGATCCTCAGCGACTGGGCGTTGTGGTCGAACCCTCCCCAACGAGAAAGCCGCTCGTTCAAGGCATCCTCTCCGGTGTGGCCGAACGGCGTGTGGCCGAAATCGTGCACGAGGGCGATGGCTTCGGCCAGATCCTCATCGCAGCATAGCGAACGCGCCAATGCACGCGCGACCTGTGCCACTTCGATGGAGTGGGTCAGCCGTGTGCGGTAGTGGTCGCCCTCATGGGCGATGAAAACCTGCGTCTTGTGCTTGAGGCGCCGAAACGCGGTCGAATGGATGATGCGATCCCGGTCTCGCTGGAAAGGCGTGCGCGTCGGGCTTTCAGGCTCCGGATAGAGCCGCCCGCGCGAACGGGCCGGATCGCAGGCATAGGGTGCGCGCGGACGGTAGCCGAAGCCGATGCCGTGCTTGTCGAGTTCGCCCACTTCTCCCGCCCTCCGGTTGACTTGGACAGAGGCGCTTCATACCTATTGTACAGAAGCCAATGCAAGGTGGGCGCGATGGGCGCGGATGCAAAGTCAAACATGAAGGTTGAACTGACCGAGGCGGCGGCCAAACGCATCGCCAGGATCGTTTCTGGCGAACCGGGCAAGACGGCGCTGCGCGTATCCGTCGAAGGCGGCGGATGTTCCGGCTTTTCCTACAAGTTCGACCTGGTGGAATCCCGCAACGAGGACGATGTCGCCATTGAGCGCAATGGCGCAACCGTCCTGATAGACGACCTTTCGCTCGTCTACATGGGCGGATCCGTGATCGACTTCGTGGATGATCTGATGGGGCAGTCGTTCCAGATCAGGAATCCGAATGCGGTCGCGTCCTGCGGCTGCGGGACGAGCTTTTCAATCTGACAGTGCGAAAGAGCGGCGTTTCAGCCGCTCTTTTGGCCTTTCCCCGGCTGCGGTTCGCGCAGCATCGCATTCTGCTCATCCAGCCATTTCAGGCATGTCACCCTGATGGCGGATGTCAGGTTGCCGGACTCCCCATGCTCGAGCACGATCTCTTCGATCAGCGCTCCCATGGTGATCTTGCGGCTTTCCGCCATGCGTTTGAGCGTCGTCCAGAAGATTCGCTCAAGCCTGATACCGCGTCGCACATTGCCGCGTGCGACGACCCGGAATTCAGGTGAGAATGGATCCTTTTCTGGCGATGCCGGCTTTAGTCCCCCGTCTTGTTCAATACTCATTTGGCTCGACCGTGTTTGCCCCAAGCCTCCTCGCAGGGCTTTGTGGACGGCGGCGCGAGGTAGCTCAATACCGCCTTATGGTTAGTAAGGCGTAGGGACAAATTGTACTTTCCTCTTTTGGGGAAGGTCTAGATATAACCCAATAAACAAAAGAAAGCCCTTTCGGGCTTCCTCATAAATAACGATCTATATTATTGTATATACTTCCTAGTGCGCCTCGGCGGCCATGGCAGCTTCGCGAACGTCGGCTTCATCCAGCTTTGTTCCATTGAAATACGCATTGAGCGCGACGGAAGAGATCGTCGCCAGCAGGATGCCCGATTCGATGAGGGGATGAATCGCGTGCGGCAGCCACATCATGTAGGTCGGCGCAATCAGCGGAATCATGCCCATGCCGAGCGACACCGCGACGACGAACAGATTGTTGCGGCGGTGTTTGAAATCGACATTGGACAGGATGCGGATGCCGGTTGCGGCCACCATGCCGAACATCACGAGGCCCGCCCCGCCGAGCACGAATGTCGGAAGGCTTTCCACCAGAGCGCTCATTTTCGGGATCAATCCGAATATCACCAGAATGACCCCGGCAGCAACGCAGACGAAACGGCTCTTCACGCCCGTCACGCCCACCAGCCCGACATTCTGCGAGAAGGAGGTGTAGGGGAACGTGTTGAAGATGCCGCCGATCACGGTTCCCAGACCATCGGTCCGCAGCCCCGCCGAAAGGCTCTGCGGCGTGATCTTGCGCTCCACAAGGTCGCTCAGCGCCAGAAACATGCCTGTCGATTCGATCAGCGACACGATCATCACCAGCACCATTGTGGCAATCAGGATCGGATCGAAGATCGGCGTGCCGAAATGGAAAGGCGTGATGACCGCGAACCAGTCGGCCTTCGCTACATTGTCGAAATGCATCATGCCGAGGAGGCCGGTCACCACCCCGCCGATGACGATGCCGAGCAGCACGGCGATGTTGGAAACGAAGCCACGCCCGTATTTCGCAATGAACAGGATCGAGGCAAGCACGAGGACCGAAATGCCGATATGCGACAGCGGGGCATAGGCCGGATTGTTGACCGTGGCCGCAAGCTGGAGCCCTGCCGGAACCGGCGGCAGGTTCGATGCGCCGCCATCCGCCAGCGCCTGCACGGATTTGAGCCATTCCACATGCTCGGGGGACACAAGCTTCGGCGCGGTCGGCCCGACCGGCACGCCGAACACCCACTGTATGCCCACCCGCATCAGCGTCACGCCGATGACGAGGATGATGGTGCCGGTCACCACCGGGGGAAAGAAACGCAGCATCCTGCCGACCAGCGGCGCCAGGAATATGCCAATGATGCCCGCGCCGATGATGGAGCCGAAAATCAGGCGTGCGCCATCCGGCCCGGGATTGGCTCCGGCCATCGCAACCATCGGACCGACCGCCGCGAAGGTGACGCCCATCATGACCGGCATCTTGATGCCGAACCATTGCGTGACGCCGAAGGACTGTATCAGCGTGACGATGCCGCAGCAGAACAGATCCGCCGAAATGAGAAAGGCCACGTCGTGCGGCTCCAGGTTGAGCGCGCGACCGACAATGAGCGGTACGGCGATTGCCCCTGCATACATGACGAGAACATGTTGAATGCCCAGCGTGGCAAGGCGTGGCAGTGGCAATACCTCATCCACAGGATGAACTGTTGACGTCATCGGTGCTCTCCCGGTTTAATCCTGCGGGCGTCTGGCTGCTCAAGCCGCAGGATGGCGGAGAATGACCAAGAAGCGGTGCGCCGACTATCAAGAAGTGTTTGAATAATTCGCGAGATTCGCATGAAAATCGTCACCTGGAACATTAACGGAGTCAGGGCCCGACTTGGCAATCTTACGCATTGGCTGGGAGAGAGCCAGCCCGATATTGCATGTCTCCAGGAAATAAAAACCGTAGACGAGCAGTTCCCCCGCGCCGAGGTCGAAGCGCTTGGCTACAATGTCGAGACGCACGGGCAAAAGGGATTCAACGGCGTCGCCATCCTGTCGAAACTGCCGTTCGACGAGGTCAACCGGGGTTTACCGGGAAATGGCGACGACGAACAGGCGCGGTTCATCGAAGGCGTGTTCTCGACAGATCGCGGGGCGCTGCGCGTGGTCTCGCTCTACCTTCCGAACGGCAATCCCGTCGATAGTGAAAAGTTCTCATACAAACTGTCTTGGATGGAGCGGCTGGAGAACTGGACGAAGGAACGGCTCGCGCTGGAGGAGCCACTTGTCCTTGCAGGTGACTACAATGTCATTCCCGAGCCGCAGGACGCGCGCCATCCCGAAAACTGGCTGGGTGACGCGCTGTTTCAGCCGGAGACGCGGCGGGCATTTCGACGGCTCAAATCGCTCGGACTGACGGAAGCGGTCCGCGCCGTCACGGACGCCAGCGACGTTTATACGTTCTGGGACTATCAGGCAGGCGCATGGCAGAAGAACAACGGCATTCGGATCGACCATCTTCTGCTGTCGCCCGAGGCCGCCGATCACCTTGTGTCGGCTTCCATCGAGAAGCATGTGCGCGCGTGGGAGAAGCCCTCGGACCACGTTCCGGTTGCAATTGAACTGGACCTGAGATTGCCGCTGAAGGCAGTGGCCTGAACTCAGCGCTGATCGTCGAGCGAAAATTCGTCGGCGCGGTCGATTGCCTTGCGGCGAATGCTTTCCTCGGTGACCGCGAACGCCTCTTCCTGCATGCTGCGGATCCACGGACGGTCGCTCGGCTCCGCGCGCTCCAGCGCCGTGGTCATCATCGCCAGCCCGTCAACGACCTTGCCGCTTTGGAACAGCAGGTTGCCGAGCATCGCGCGCGCGCCCTCGTGACCGTTCTTTGCCGCAAGCTTCAGCCAGCGACCGGCCAGCCTCAGCTTGGAGGGAGAGGATTCCGCCCTCTGCAGATACATCTTGCCGACTTCAAACTGTCCGATCGGACTGCCGTAATTGGCTGCGCGCTGGAAATATTCGCGCGCCGCATCAGGGTCGGCCAGCACCGGGGTGCCCGGTATGCCGTCCTGCACGTAGCGCCCCATCTCGGCGAGCGCATCGCCGACAAAGCGTTCGTCGCTGCTGCCGGGCTCGACATCGCGGCTGACAATCTCGGCGAAATACTTGTAAGCCTCGTAGTCGTCGCGTGTTACACCGTCACCTTCGGCATACATGCGCGCAAGTTTCCATGTCGCGCCGATCTGCCCCTGCTCCGATGCGTCACGATAGGCCTGAATCGCCTGATCCTTATGCCCGCTCTTGTAGGCGGTGAAACCAAACTTGAAGACATCCCACGGACTGGACTTTTCAGTAACAGCGCCTTCCTGCGCCCGCGCGACCTCCACGCCGCCCGCCAGGCAGCCGGCAAGCGCCGCAGATATAAAGGAAGAATGCAGGACCTTCGCCAAACTCATGCGCACGTGCTTCCGCCTAAACGGCACGCAAACGATGTTCGCCTGCATCCGTCCGGCGCTCCCACAAATAGCATATCGAGCAGCCGGGACCCCCGGATGCTCTTGTTCCTGACGAAGATGCTCGAGATTTTCGGCCAAAGTGCGGCCCGGAACGGTCGGGCTTAGGGCGGACGTATGGAGAAAGTCGGACGAGACCGGCGTCGCGCGCGCATCCCCCTGCCGGCGGCACGCGGCGGCAAACGCTTCCCGACGCCAAGCGACGCCTTTCGCGTTTCCGATTTTAGAGAAGGCCCTCGCGCTCATGTCATCCGCGCCGCAATCGCGACTTTTCCTGTTGTGCCAACCGTCAGGCATATGTTCAAGGAACGTCGTTACCTTGCGTTCCATACCTATTCGGGTGCGCGCGGTTTATGGCGGGAAAACGGCAAATGCGTCCGGCGACAGCGATCCGCGCCGCTGCTCCTTTCCAGATGTTGCTGAATCGTCACAAGTCTGTTTCCCGGGACCCAAAAGCCAAAGCCCGGCTGGAAGCCGGGCTTTGCTTGATCTCGATGGGCGTGGAGCGCGCTCAGCCTACCACTTGATGGCGTATCCAATGCTGCCGGCGAGCGCCCAGGCGGAGTCCACTGCCTGGTCGAACGCCGGTTCGAACGCGTTCGGATTGAGGCCGTATTTCGTTTCCTCAGCAGAGGCGATGTAGCTCAGGCCGCCGCCAATGCGCAACTCGCCACCGAGCTTGTCCTTGAATAGCGCGCCTGCGGAGAACGTGTAAGTGTCGCTGGTCAGGTCGTAACCGGTCGAAACACCACTGTCATAAGTGAACGATGCAAGGCCCGATACGGTCTCGTTGAATTTGTGCGCGAGACCACCGGTGAAGGTCCAGCCGTCCTTCCAGTAGAACTCGTCGACGGTAATCGGGAAATTGCCGATGGCCGATCGGACATCCAGCGTCGTGGTCTTGCTCCAATTGGTCCACTTAATGGCGCCGAAAGCCAGCCAATCCTCTGCAATGCCGGACTGGAGCTTCACCTCGAAACTCTCGGGCAAGTTGCCGACGCCGATCGCCTGGACCGGAACTTGAGCCGTCGGATTGGCGGCGGCAATTGCAGCAAAGGGATTTGCCGCATTGGGAATGCCCTGGCTCGCCAGCGCGCCGTAGAGCACAGCCGCCGGAGCGATCACCATGCCGTCCGCGCCATACTCCGTGCCCGAGCGATACATGCCCTGCGCGCGGAACGCGATTTCCGGGATTTCATAGGCTGCGCCGACGCGAAAGCCGTATTCGGTTCCGGCCAGATCGAGCGATGCGTCGCCAAACACCCCGTAGTAATTTTCGCGATGGTAGTCGAGCTTCTCCATGAACGCGCCGCCGATCAGCCAGACGCGCCCCTTGCCAACGTCGAACTTGTAGCCACAGGTCGCGGCGGATTCATAGGTGGTGAATTCTTCGAGCAGCTTGCCGCTCGCCGTCGGAAAATCGTACTTCACCGAACCGCCATTGTTCATGACATGCGTCAGGCCGCAGCGGAAATCGTCAACGATGTTGAACTTCACGGCCAGGGAGGGAACGACGTAGTCTTCCGTGTATCTCGTACCATTCAACGCAGGGTTGGGATTGGACGAAAATTCACGCCTCGGGCTGACATAGGTCACACTCGAGCGCATGTTGAAGTTGCCGTCTTCATAGATGATGTCGGTATCTGCCGAGCCGCGGCTGAACCCGCCGGCATTCGCTGTTCCCACAATCGCCAAAGACAGGCAGGTCGCGCCCAGCAGCGATTTCAGAAGCAGTCTGTTCATTGAAGGTCCTCTCCCCTGGGCATTCAGTGCTGTGGAGTGTGCACGGCTGTTGGACGATCTTGCAATGCAGAATGTGGCCACAAGGCTTTACCAGATATTAATCGGAGGCCTCAGGGAAAGCGTTGCACAGAGGTAAGAAGCCAAGAATCCTGCAAAATGGACATGAATCGCAGTGGCAGTTGCTAAAATCTGCGGTTGAAAATGCCAATATGGCAGTAAACTGCCTGAATTTCGCGTGCCCACGCAGCTTTTGTTACATTATGGCAACATTGCGGCCCAAAAATGCTATAAGCTAATCTATGACGTTGCGTCACGCACAGTCGTGACGTTGGGGCATGCTCGCGCATAGGTAGAAGAATGCGCTGCGGCGAGCCTCGACTCAGCCGCAGCGTCGAACCGGATTCATACGGCTTCCCGCAATCTGCCCAAAGCGATCGAGAGTTTCGACTGGGATGAGCGGAACTCGTCCAGCTTTTCGCGCTCGGCTGCGACGATCTCATCCGGCGCCCCGGCCACGAACTTCTCGTTCGAAAGCTTCTTTTCGATGCGTGCGATTTCGTCTGCAACCTTGCCGGATTCCTTCTCCAGCCGGGTCGTTTCCGCTTTAACATCGATCAGCGTGCCGAGCGGAAGGCAGAAGGTTGCCTCGCCCAATACGATCTGGGCTGCGCCCTTCGGAGACAGTTTCGCAAAATCGATGTCGCCAATGCGCGCCAGCCGCCGGATTGCCGCATCGTGCCTTTCAAGACGGGCCGCAGTCGCCTCATCCGCGTCGACCACGACCAGAGGCGCGATAGCCGCCGCGGGCACATGCATTTCAGACCGGACCGAACGAATTTCCGACACCAGGTCGATCAGCCAGTTGATCTCGGCAGCAGCCGCCTTGTCCTCAAAGCTTGGCTGCGGCCATGTCGCGTGACAGAGCAGCGTCGACCGCTCCTCGCCCTCCGGCGCGGTGAGCGCCCAAAGCTCTTCCGTCATGAACGGCATGAAGGGATGCAGGAGCTTGAAAATCTCGTCCAGCACATAGGCGACGCAAGCCTGGCTTTCGGCCTTGGCGGCCTCGTCGTCACCCATGAAAACGGGCTTCAGCAGTTCCAGATACCAGTCGCAGAACAGATTCCACACGAACCGATAGGCCGCACCCGCCGCCTCGTTGAAACGATAGGTGGTGATGCCGTCCGTCACCTCTCGCGTGGCACGCGAGAGTTCGGTCAATATCCAGCGGTTTATCGTCAGCTTCGCTTCGTTCAGCCAGACCGTATCGTCTCGCTTCACGCCGTTCATCTGTGCGAAGCGGGTGGCGTTCCAGAGCTTGGTGCCGAAATTGCGGTAGCCTGCAATGCGCGCCGGATCGAGCTTCACGTCCCTGCCCTGCGCGGCCATGATGGCCAGCGTGAAGCGCAGTGCATCCGCGCCATATTCGTCGATCAGGTCGAGCGGATCGATGACGTTGCCCTTCGACTTGGACATCTTCGCGCCGTTCTTGTCACGCACCAGCGCATGCACATAGACCGTGTGAAAAGGCTCCTCGCCCGTGAAATGCAGCCCCGTCATCATCATCCGGGCGACCCAGAAGAAAATGATGTCGAAGCCGGTCACGAGCACGCTGGTTGGATAATAGGTTTCAAGCTCCGGGGTTTTGTCCGGCCAGCCGAGCGTCGAAAACGGCCACAGGGCCGACGAAAACCACGTGTCGAGCACATCTTCATCGCGCGTGAGAATGTCGCCCGGTTCAAAATTCTCCAGCTTTTCCTCGACCCAGGCCTTCCACGGTCCTTCATGAGCGAGATAGTGCTGGATGGCCGCATCCAGCGCTTCCTCTTCCGTCCGCTCGACAAAGGGGTGGCCGTCCGGCCCGTACCAAGCGGGGATCTGGTGACCCCACCAAAGCTGGCGCGAAACGCACCACGGCTGGATGTTTTCCATCCAGTCGAAATAGGTTTTTTCCCAGGTTTTCGGGACGAATTTCGTGCGGCCCTCGCGAACAGACCGGATCGCGGGCTTCGCAAGTTCCGCAGCGTTGACATACCACTGGTCGGTGAGGAACGGCTCGATCGGCACGCCGCCGCGGTCGCCATGCGGCACCATGTGCCGATGCGGTTCGATCTTTGCCAGATATCCGCCCTCTTCCATCATCTCCACGACAAGCTTGCGGGCGGCGAAACGGTCCTTTCCGTGCAGCTTTTCCCACAATTGAAGGCGTTCAGGCGTCTGTTCAATTCCGGCCAGGAAATCGTCATTTTCGATGATGTCGATGGCCGCATCGACGGTCAGGATATTGATCGCCGGCAGATTGTGACGCCTGCCGACCTCGAAGTCGTTGAAATCATGCGCGGGCGTGATCTTGACCGCCCCGGTACCCTTCTCCGGATCGGAATACTCGTCCGCAACGACAGGGATGCTGCGCCCCACGATGGGCAATACGACGTTCTTTCCGACCAGTGCCTCATAGCGCCCATCTTCAGGATGAACCGCGACGGCGGTATCGCCCAACATCGTTTCGGGCCGCGTAGTGGCGACCGTGAGAAAGGTGCTTTCATCGTCAGGATCGAAGGTTTTGCCCTCGATGGGATAGCGGAAATGCCAGAGATTGCCGTTAAGTTCGACTTGCTCGACCTCAAGGTCCGAAATCGCCGTCAGGAGTTTGGGGTCCCAATTGACGAGACGCTTGTCCTTGTAGATCAGCCCTTCCTTGTAAAGCGTTACAAATACTTCGATAACCGCCTTCGAAAGGCCCTCGTCCATGGTAAAGCGCTCGCGCGACCAATCGCAGGACGCACCCAACCTCTTGAGCTGGTTGACGATCATGCCTCCCGACTCGGCCTTCCATGTCCAGACGCGGTTGACGAAGTCCTCGCGCGCGAGGTCGCGGCGGTGAACCTGCTTTTCCATCAGTTGACGCTCAACAACCATCTGCGTGGCAATGCCAGCATGGTCCATGCCCGGCTGCCAGAGCACATTCTTGCCGCGCATGCGTTCGAATCGAACCAGAATGTCCTGCAGCGTGTTGTTCAGCGCGTGGCCCATATGAAGCGAGCCGGTCACATTGGGCGGAGGAATGACGATGGTGAAAGCCTCCGCGCCCGGCTCGGCGCCGGCTCCCGCGCGGAAGGCATCCGCGTCCTGCCAAAGTTTGCCAATGCGTGGCTCGACGGCCTTCGCGTCATATGTCTTTTCGAGCATAGATATCAGTCCGGTTCTGTTGGCCCGATGTAATGCGAAAGGCACAAGGCCGCAACAAGGCAGACTGCCCGGAAACGCAAACGCCGCCCGAAGGCGGCGTCCGCGTCCCCTTTCAACCGAAATTCTAGTCTGCGCCGCGCGCGACCCGCTCGATTTCCTCGCGCACGAGGCGTTCAACCATCGTGGGAAGATTGTTATCAAGCCATTCCTGCAACATGGGACGCAGCATTTCTTCCGCGATCTGGTCAATCGAACGACGGCGGCTCGCGGCGAGCGCTTCACTCAACTCGGTAAACGAAGCGGCAATTTGCTTTTCTGCAACGTGAGATAGGATTGAGGACTTATGGTCGGCTTGTTCGGGAGCAGAAGCGGTCTCAGTCGGAGCCGCGCCTGGCGCAGCGGGTGCAGTACCGGCGGCCCTGCCGCCCGTGATCATAATGCTTGCGACCGTAGCTGCGCGCGCACCAGATGGCGCCTCTGGAGTTTCTCGCGGCGGGGACGCTGGCTGTGACTGAACGATTCGGGCTTCGACGTGCTGGCGCCCAGCCTCCGGCAAGGTCGCAGCCTTCGGCATTGTGGACGCCGCCGGTGCAGGCGAATCCGAACCTGCGACGACTGCCGGGGCCTCAACGCTGCGTTGAGCAATGGCCGCAGGAGCGACGTCGCGAACCTCGTCCATATCTATAATGAAATCCTCGAGAGAAAGCGCCAGTTCATCGCCAGCGGCCTGAACTCTCTGTTCCGGCGTCAGGTTGCTTTCCACCCGGTCGCGACCGGTCGCGCCTGCAAAAGCGCTCGGCTCGACCGGGTCAACCATTGGTATGTCCCTGCTCAACTCCGGAGCCGGAGGCAACGGGCGGCGCAAAGCATCGTTCGCCGCAGGGCCGATGACGACGGGGTCATGATCGCCATGCGCTTCGGCGGGCCTGCGGGCCTCTTCGCCTTCCTCAATGATCCTGCGGATAGAGGCGAGTATCTCTTCCATTGTTGGATCGCGTTGTGCGCTTGACTGTGCCATTCTTTCCGCCTGACAGCTTCCCGCCGAATATACCCGGCCCGAATCACTGAAACCAGCGTAGCTGACGCAACGGCGAGATAGAATCGTCAATATGTTGTCAGGAAAAATATCAACAGGCTAAGCGTGCCGGGTCGGGTTGGTCATTGATCCCGGGCCAGACCGGACCATGGTCGCATCGCAGGCGACCATGGCCGACGACGGATCACCTTCCGTCAGGTGTCCGCAGGCCGATCCACTTGTCCTTGACCGCGCGGTAGTGCTCCTGCGGATCGTACTCCGCAACGCTGAGGCCAAGGCGCTTTACGGTAAGACGACCCAGCGCCGACAGAATAGCGTAGGACGCGACCACGACGTCGTGCTCGTCGCTGACGAGATTGATCTGCGCTTCGATGACATCGGCCTGCGCGTCGAGCACGTCCAAAGTGGTGCGCTGACCCACATTGCGCTCTTCGATCACGCCGTTGAGGGCGAGGCGCGCCGCCTCCACAACTGAGCGTTGCGCACGCACGCCTTCAGTCGCGGACACATAGCTCGCCCAGGACGATGACACCGCATTGCGTACGGTGTCGCGATTGACGTCGACATCGATCCGGGCCTTGCCAAGGTTTTCCTTAGCCTGCCGAACTTCCGCCGATGTGCGTCCGCCCTGATAGATCGGGATGGTGAGCTGTGCACCGATCTGTGCGTTTCGCGACCATGTGTTGGATTCGCTGTCGATACCACCTGTTTGCGAACCCGAATAATCGCGGCTGATGCCGGCGAATGCGTCAAGTTGAGGCAGGATCGCCCCTTCAGCGGATTTCACGCCATAGTCGGCTGCGTCAACAAGGTGCTTGCTCGCCAGGATCGCAGGATGCTCTTCGAGCGCAATGGCGATGGCACCGTCCTCGGATTTGGGAAGCAACTTGCTCAAGGGAGAAGCAGCAGCCAGTTTGCCCGGCTTCTCACCAATAAACTCCCGATAATTTGCAGAGCTTTGCGCCACCCGCGCGCGCGCATCGCTCACAAGCGCGACGGCATTCGCGCGAGACGCCTCGGCCTGCGCCACGTCGGTGCGCGTTCCCTCGCCCACTTCGAAGCGGGAATTTGCGGCGCGAACCTGTTCATTGAGGAATGCGAGATTCTGTTCTGTCAGCGCTGCGATCTGACGGTCGCGGATGACGTCCATGTAGGCTTGCGCGGCATTGAACAGGGTTGTCTGTTCGGTGTTCCGCAAGCTCTGGTTTGAGGCGTAAACCTGCGCGACGGCTGCCGCAACGTTGTTGCGCGTCTGAAACCCGTCAAACAACATCTGGCGCAACTGGACGCCGACGCCCCCGCTCGTCGAATTGGTGGTGCGCGGCGTAACGCCTCCAACGCCATTGGAAAACATGCGGTCGCGCCGCGTGTTCGTGTAGGATATGTCTGCGCTGCCGGCAATTTGCGGGCGGTATCCCGACTTGGCCAACGGAACGCTTTCATCCGTGGCGCGCACGCTCGCGCGCGCGGAATTCAGCGAGGAATTGAACTGATATGCCTTGGACAACGCGCCGGTGATTGTTTCTGCAAAGGCGGGCGTCGCCATCGCTGTGGAGAACGCCAGGAAGGTCGCAAACAGTCTTTTTCTCATCGACACCAGGATCGATCCCTCATTCAATTACGCAGTCGCATGGCCCCAAAGGATTTGCCCGATCTTAATCGCAAGCGCAAATCAATCGAGCCGGGAAGGCAACACGTCACGACAAAATATGCAACCGAAACAGTTTAGAATTCAAAACCACGAACGATTTCAAAGCCGGGAAGTGGCTTAATTGCCGCATTGAATGCGTATCTGCCTGTCACCTTCCCACCCGTCTTTAGATAGATTCGCGCCTTGCCGGCGTTTCCGTACCCCTCGACGGCAACCAGCCGCCCCCCTTCTTTCAACTGGTCCAGAAGCGCGCCCGGCACCGCGCCGACGGCCCCTTCAAGGATGATTGCATCATAGGGCGCTTCGGCAGGATAGCCCTCCTGCAACGGCCCTTCGACCACCGCGACATTGTCGCAGCCAAGCGCGCTCAACGTTTCGGTCGCGCGGCGCGCCAGCTCGGCATCCGATTCGAGCGCGATCACCTGGCCGGAGAGGCGAGACAGCACTGCCGAGGAGTAGCCGGTCGCGCAGCCGACATCCAGAACAAGGTCCGACGGCTGGATTTCAGCTAGCTGCACCAGCTTCGCGAAGGGAGAGGATTCCATCAGGAAACGCGGAGCGCCGCCCTCGCCTTCGGTCAGGGCGATATCCTCATCGATATAGGCGAGCGATTTTACCCGCTCGGGGACAAACTCTTCCCTCGGAATTTCCAGAAGCGCCGAAATTATGGCGAGATCGGTGACATCGGTGGTGCGCACCTGACCGTCCACCATCTTCACGCGCTGCCCGGTATAGTCGATGTTCATGACGCGCCGGCCCACCTCAAGGCGCCCAGCGCGACAAATGCGGCAAGGGCGCAGTTAGAATCGCATAGGTGCGCCTTTGGAGGCCTCGCCCGGAATCGAACCGGGATACAAGGATTTGCAGTCCTCTGCGTAACCATTCCGCCACGAGGCCCCACGTGCTTGGCGCACACGAGGCTCTTAGGTTGCCGCAAAATTGGCGTCAAGCCGCCCGTGGGATTTACCCGGCGTTTCCTGGCCTCTTTATGCCGCATGCCGTGGCGCGGCATATCTTGCAAGGCTCTAGTCACGGCCTGCGGAGCGGCGCTGCCTGCGCTCCCACCAGACCACGGCGCGGCGACGAAAGCGCCTGACGACCGCAAACTCGTAGGAAAGCACCAGCAGACCCAAGGGTATCATCCAGAACCCGAGCACAGGCAAGAAGCCAAGCAATCCGAAGAAACACAGCGCCACGCCAATCGCGACGCGCAACGCACGCGACTGTGGCAAAGGAATCGAACGCCCAAAAACTCGAATTGCGCGAGGCGCCGGATTTTGCTGGTGAATTCTGTCTTTTTGGTTCTCTTTCATGCGTCCAGCATTGCCCCAAGCGATCTCCCGGTCTGCGCTCAACATATGTGCGTGCTGTCGCAGAATGTCACGGCACGAAAAAAAGTTCGTATCTGTTCTTTGCAAAGGGGAAAACTGTTTGCTATAGGCAGCGCCGCGTAACGCGAGCCCAAGTTCCCCGGTAGCTCAGCGGTAGAGCAACCGGCTGTTAACCGGTTGGTCGCTGGTTCGAATCCGGCCCGGGGAGCCAACACTTTCAGAGACTTAGCAGATTTATCGCCCGTCAGAATCGACGGCAGCGCGGTTCTGGTATCAATTTCTTGCCCAGAATTGCTCTCTGCGTGATCGCAAGTGGATCACCACTTTCGGGCGCGATTCGGATCAGAACCAAACCGCAGAACAAAGTCGCACCGTCCGACAGGTCACTTTGCGCTCGAACACGGGGCAATGCCCCGTTGCTCCACCTCTAACGCGAAGCGCTTTGGAATCATCGTTAGAGGTGTAGATCCGGCCTGTCCCGCCCCTCGACCAACATGGCAATCATCGCGGAGAATTGCGAGCGGTCAGCCAATCTCTCTGGATTACCAGTTCCTTCCCTTCCCGCTCTCGCCGCCCTTGCCGCCGTCACCCTTGCCGCCCTTGCCGCCGTCACCCTTGCCGCCCTTGCCGCCGTCACCCTTGCCGCCCTTGCCGCCGTCACCCTTGCTGCCCTTGCCGCCGTCACCCTTGCTGCCCTTGCCGCTGTCACCCTTGCCGCCCTTGCCGCTGTCACCCTTGCCGCCTTTGCCGCCGTCACCCTTGCCGCCTTTGCCGCCGTCACCCTTGCCGCCTTTGCCGCCGTCACCCTTGCCGCCATGATCTCCGCCGTGGCCATGTCCATGTCCATGTCCCCCGCCGTGCCCTGGTCCATGACCACTGCCATTGTCCCCATTGCCGTTGCCGCCATCGCCACCGCCGTTTCCGTTGCCGCCGTCTCCGCCGCCATTGCCGTTGCCGCCGTCTCCGCCGCCATTGCCGTTGCCGCCGTCTCCGCCGCCATTGCCATTGCCGCCGTCTCCGCCGCCATTTCCATTGCCGCCGTCACCGCCGCCATTTCCATTGCCGCCGTCACCGCCGCCGTTACCGTTGCCGCCGTCTCCGCCGCCATTGCCGTTGCCGCCGTCTCCGCCACCATTGCCATTGCCGCCGTTACCGCCGCCATTGCCGTTGCCGCCGTCTCCGCCGCCATTGCCGTTGCCGCCGTCACCGCCACCATTGCCATTGCCGCCGTCACCGCCGCCATTTCCGTTGCCGCCGTCTCCGCCGCCATTGCCGTTGCCGCCGTCTCCGCCGCCATTGCCGTTGCCGCCGTCTCCGCCGCCGTTGCCGTTGCCGCCGTCACCGCCGCCATTTCCATTGCCGCCGTCTCCGCCGCCATTTCCATTGCGGCCGTCACCGCCGCCGTTACCGTTTGCGTTGCCGCCGTCACCATTTGCGTTTCCATGACGACCATCATTGTCACCGTTTCTCTGGCCAGACGGCGCCAGCGCAGTCGATGCCAATGCGTTACAGAGTGTATCGGCATTCGGATGGTCTTTCTGAAACCGCGCGAGCGCGGCGCTGGATCCAGACTGGATAATGCTGTCGCAAAGGCTGGCCAAATTCCCGGCGCCGCCCGCACGATTGGCAAAGTCCCCATTTTCGCCATTTCCGGTTCCAACCGGTGTCAGTGCGGTCGAAGCAGTCGCGTTACAGATCGTGCCTGCATTCGGATACTGCTTCTGGAATCGCGAAAGGGCTTCGATGGAGCCTGACTTCAGAATGCTTGCGCACAAATTGGCTGCATTCTTTTCGCCACCCACCTGCCCTGGCGTGGTGCCGTTTCCGGCACCGGCCCTTGTCGATGCGGTTGAAGCCGTTGCATTGCAAATGGTGCCCGCATTCGGATGCTGTTTCTGGAAGCGCGCAAGCGCGTCGCTGGACCCGGTTTCGAGGACGCTCGCGCACAGGCAGTCCTCGGCCGTTCCACTTTCGGCCCTGCACTCGGCCGTCGCTTGCGCGCCGGCCGATTTCAACGTGGAGGCGCCAGCACCTGGATCGCCGGTCGGAACGGCTTCGGTTCCAACCTCCTGAGCCGTGGAAGCGCGCGCATCGCCGAGATCGACCCACTTCATGCCAACAGGATCGGCAGCGAGTGCGGGAGATCCCAGAAGAAGAATTGAGGCGGCAAAAATGTGCATGCGCATTGGCATTTTCTCCTGCGTTTTACTCGGAGCAGGACATGCTCCGTTCGGACCTCTTCACCACGAGTGCTGAAGCGGCTCTCAACTGCGAGTTGTCTTGGAAGGGGGTGCCACTGGACCTCCGCCCGGCAGCGCAAGGGCGGCGCAAGGGCGTGGCGGCTGAACGGGAATCAGGCTCGGTGCACCAGGCAATTTCGCTGCTGGCCGACCGAAATCAGTCGAACGATGCATCTCTAGCCAATTGCCCCATTCATGCGAGATCGTGATGATTCAAATTAAATTGTAAGTTTCTCCTAGATAAATTTTTCACCCTTACACAAGAGGGAATTTACCCGCATTGAATAATTTAAGGTTATTAAAGTTTAAATTGATATAAATATTTATATTTTACATGTTTCCTCAAACTTAAGTACTTAGATAAAATTTTCGATAATCAAACTATCTTGCATTAAATATAAAATCTAATACTGAAGGCAGCTCATTGCTGCTTTTGTATTCTGTTTAATCTCATGTATTACCGCTTGCGACCTCAAGCAAAAGAGGTCGTTCAATGAACCGCATACTGGTAGCTTTTGCAGTCACCGCCCTCCTCAGTGGCTGTTCCACCGTGGGCGGCTCTACCGCCAGCACCAGTGATTCGGCGGGTTACAAGGCGCGGCAATCAGCGAAGGAATTCGTCGTCAGGAATGATAGCGGCGGCTATGTGGTCGCCTATGCGATGCGAGTCGCCGAGCTTAAGCGGAACGAACGAAAACTCAGATTTGCTGGCCGGTGCGATTCAGCCTGCACCATGTATCTTGGCCTTCCCCGAAACAGGGTTTGCGTGGAGCCTGGAGCCTATTTTCGATTTCACCGTCCGACCGCGCGTTCAAGCGCGACGGTCGCCGCGGCAACTGAGTTTCTGATGCGATCCTATCCGGGATGGGTCCGGGAATGGATAGCGGCAAATGGCGGCCTTACGAGCACGCTGAAGACCATGAAGTACGATCACACGCGCAAATATCTGCCGACTTGTGACGTCTCAGCCTGATTTCAGGCTGAGATTCTGCGCCGGGGGCTGCCAGCGGCTCCAGCACCGCTTGACTACAAGCCTCGTACGGAGGCGTAATGGTATGTTCACAGGGGAACTCGACATGAGACTCTCTGCACGCATATCAATCGCAATACTTTCTTGCGTGGTCCTTTGCGGGTGTGTCGGCGGCCCCGGCCCCAGCACACCATCGGTGCTCTGCAGTCCGAGGGCGACGGAGTGCCCGGACTACCCGACAGCATCCATCGTGCCGACGGTGAGCGTGCAATAGAGCAAACACTTGGCTGGTGTTCGTTTTTTCAGATTTTTGACCGCCGCCAGCCCGCGCGCCTTGCTTCCTGCTCGGAGCAGAAATAGCGCTCCCCATATTCAGGGCGGATGATTGTCGCTTCATAGTATTTCTGACCCGGCACGTGGTATATTCTCTCGCCGGTGTTGATGCTGACATTGCCTTTGATGTTGCAGGCCGCCCGAGCGCCCCGAATTTCGCCTCCCCTGATTTCGCCTCCCTTGATAAGGCGAACGGCAGCGCCACCCGCACCGGAAACAACCCGGCTGTCGGCAGCCATGTAGCCGAAACCCGCCGCCCCACACAGCAGCAAAGCGATTGGCCAGGATGTGGAGTTTGCTCGCATGTTGCATGGTACCCAACCAGGGGTTGAAACCTGCTGAAAGCAATTCAGCCAATTTTACGACTGGCTGGACGGTCCTCCTTAACCCCCTGCTAACCACGTTCGTTCACCATGAGAATTGCGGTCGCGTTGCGTATCTGACCGTTGCCCGGCCAGCAGCCCCCGCCCAATAAACCCTAGCTGGCCGGGTACTAATTCTCGTCGCGCAGCTACCGACTTCGAGATCGGGCTGCCTCTCAATCTCCATGCACGGAAAGGGAAGTGCCATGGACAAGAACGCATCTTTCGCATTCCTTTGCGCTGCCGCTGTGGTCCTTGCCCTTGCGCTTGGCCATGCCACCGAAAGGCCCGGCCAACTATCGATGCAATCAGACATGATTGCTCCGGTGACGTATTCTTCGATTGAATGACGCACCATCCCGGTTGCAACATTTCGTGACGGAACCAGTCCCCATTCAGGCCGTTACTGGCGATCTGGGAGGTTCCGTCCGATGCATGCCTCAATTACGAAATCCGATAGCGCACTCCTGACCGAGGTTTCAAAAGGCAATCTCTCCGGGATCGAACCGCGCGAAACCCTGCGTCTCCTGCTCCAGCTTCAAGACCGCGGACTTGTAACGATGTGCGCTAAGGGATGGGCGTTGACCCATGATGGCAAGCAGATGCTGGACGCCATAGGCAGATAGGCTCGCCCTTCTCAAATACCCTATACCGCAGGTTGAAGCGGACATATCCTGTCAGTTCGTTTCTCAGCTGGCGAGGTTCGTGTGCGCGCTTCACTTGCACTTTTGATGCTCATGGTCTGTGAGCCGGCAACGGCGCAGGACATAAGTTTCCGTAGCCCCACCGGCAACATCCACTGCATGATCTTTGACGGCTCCTATCGAGGCGCGCGATGCGATCTCGGTCAGTTCACCCCTTCCTACACGCGGCCTTCCGACTGCGATCTGGACTGGGGCTACGCATTCGAGGTTGGAGCGACCGGCCCGGGCGCGCCGCTTTGCGCGGGCGATACCGTCAAGGATCCGAAAGCAGCCATACTCAACTATGGCCATTCGGTTCGAAGGGGCGGCCTCACCTGCACCTCGGAGCGCAGCGGAATGACATGCGTCAATAGCCAGGGCCACGGTTTCAAGGTGGCTCGCGCCAGACAGAAAGCCTTCTAACTCTCTCGGTCGCCGGCATCGTTGCCAAGGTCCTGCCGCGCGTCTATTCAGGAGCCCGTCACCGAGGGCTGCAGATGGATGCGATAGTAACTGCCGGAATGCTTGTTATCGGCGACGAAATCCTTTCGGGGCGGACCAAAGACCGCAATATTGGCCACCTCGCGGATATCATGACCGCAATCGGCATCGACCTTCGGGAAGTCCGCATCGTGGCCGACGATCAGCAAGCCATCGTCGACGCGCTCAATGCCTTGCGGGCCGGGTACACCTATGTGTTCACCACGGGCGGCATCGGCCCCACGCATGACGACATTACAGCCGATGCGGTCGCGGCTGCATTCGGCGTTGCGTGCGAATATGACGAGCGGGCGCTCCAGCTGCTTGCCGAGAACTACGCGCGCCGCGACATTGAATTCACTGACACCCGCAAACGCATGGCGCGCATGCCGCGCGGTGCCGAGCACATTGCGAATCCGGTTTCGACCGCGCCGGGTTTCAAGATCGGGAACGTGCATGTGATGGCCGGGGTGCCGGCCATATTCCAGGCCATGCTGGACAATGTCGTGCCAACGCTGAAAACCGGAACCAAGCTGCTGTCGGCGACGGTCCATTGCCCTTTCGGCGAGGGTGTTATCGGTGCGCCGCTCGCCGAAATCCAGAAAGCACACCCCGACACGATCATCGGCTCCTATCCGAAATATCAGGATGGCAGTTTCTGGACCGAACTCGTGGTGCGCGCGCGCAACCAGAGCGCACTCGACGCGGCGCATGCGGCAGTGAAGGAGATGGTCGCCTCGCTTGAGCGCGCGCAGGCGGGCTGAACAGCGTTTTCTTTGCGCCACGGCACGTTGCGTGTAGAGTTAGGATGCGCGTTCGCTGTGCGGGTCAGGCGACGGAGGAGCCACACATGACCTACAAGTCTATCTTCGTGGTCGTTCAAACCGAGGAGGAAGCCCCTGCCCTGCTTGAGGGTGCGGTGCGGCTTGCAAAGCACTTCGATTCCCACCTCATCGGCTTCCATTCGGAGCCGGTTCAGCTTTCCTATGCGGCGGCCGCGGGATTTCCAGACGCAGACTACATCCGAGAGACGACGGAAATCGGCATTGCCAGAACGAAGGCGATCGAAGCGGCGTTCAAAGCCCGCGTCACGGACGAGAATATCTCCGCCGCCTGGGGCGCACTGGAAGCGCCCGGTCCCGACCATGCCATCGGGGATATTTCGCTCGCGCATTCGGTTGACCTTATCCTCGCCGCGCAGCCGACCGCACCCTCAGGCGAATCTGGCGAGATCGACAGCCTTCTCTACGATTCCGGGCGCCCGCTGCTCGTGCTGCCACATGATCGCACCTGCCCGGACGGATTCCGCCGCATCCTGATCGGCTGGAACGGCACAAAACAGGCCGCGAGGGCGGTTTTCGACGCCCTGCCCTTGCTCAAGGCAGCCGACACCGTCGAACTGCTTGTGGTGGAGCGATCTCAGGAAGACGCCCCGATAGGGCGAACCGTAACGGATACGCTCAAACGCCACGGCGTTCATGTCCAGCGAGTGACGGAGCTTGCCGGGAAGCGATCCATCGAGGAAGTTCTGGCCAACAGGATTGCGGCGACGGGCGCCGACCTGCTCGTGCTTGGCGCCTACAGCCACTCATGGTTGCGCGAGTTCCTGTTCGGCGGCGTGACCCACCACATATTGCAGTCATGCTCGGTCGCGACATTCCTCTCGCGCTGAAGTTGGGCAGCTCTTGATCCTGCCCGCTTGCCAATCGAGCACTTTTCCCGCTAAGTGCGCCCGCATTCCCGCCGGAGTGCCGTCATGTCCCTTCCCGAAAAGGCCTTTCCCGTTTCCTGGGATCAGTTTCACCGCGACGCACGCGCGCTGGCGTGGCGGCTGGCAGGCAGTGGCAATGGCTGGAAAGCCATCGTCTGCATAACACGAGGCGGGCTTGTCCCCGCCGCTATCATCTCACGCGAACTGGGCATTCGCGTCATTGAGACGGTGAGCGTTGCGTCCTACCATGACTACACCTCTCAGGGCGAATTGCAGGTTCTCAAGGAGATTTCCCCACCCCTGCTCGAAAATGACGGGCAGGACGTGCTGATCGTGGACGATCTGACCGACACCGGCAAAACCGCCGCCATCGTGCGCGCAATGATGCCCAAGGCGCATTTCGCGACGGTCTACGCCAAGCCCAAAGGGCGGCCGCTGGTCGACACATTTGTGACCGAGGTCAGCCAGGACACATGGATCTATTTTCCATGGGACATGGGCTTTGCCTATCAGAAGCCCATTTCCGAGGCGCATTCGGGGTAACGCCGCTCGCGAATATATACCTGCGGATGTGGCCACTCCTCCATTTCGATTAGCCGGCAACATAGTTATGGACTTGCGCTGAGGGCTGGGCGCGCGCAGGATTTCCTGTGCGTGCAATATGTTAACAGATTTGTGCGCGTCATTTCGGGCGTTGTTGGAACTGTCAGTTGGAACTGTCACTCTGGGCGGGCTAGAATCCCGAATCGATATGCGTGACGCGACAGATATCGCGGAGAGGATCCGCAGCCTTTTCGGCGATGCGCCCTGCCGGTTGCAGGTGGCGGCGTTGCCATGGCGCGGCTCCGTCGGCGCAGTCGAGGTGATGCTTATCACCAGCCGCGAAACCGGACGCTGGGTGCTGCCCAAGGGCTGGGCCGAAAAAGGCGAAGCGAAATGGGACGCGGCTGCGCGCGAAGCGCACGAGGAAGCCGGACTCAAGGGCGTGGTCGCCAGGGATGAAGCCGGACGATTCGTGTATGGCAAAATCAAGCCTTCCGGCACGGTGCCGTGCGAGGTCGTCGTCTATCCGCTGCGTGTGGAAAAGGTCTGCCCGACATGGAAGGAAAAGAGCGAGCGCAGCCGCTCGTGGTTTTCGCCACTTGACGCCGCAAGGCTCGTCCGGGAGCCCGACCTCGCCCAGATTCTTGTTGGATTTGGCCGAAACCACGCACGCTTTGCAGCTTAGGCGCCCGACAGCCGGTTCATAGCCGGCTCCGAAGCATCCCCGCTATCCACATCCGCCACCCACAACATGTAGCGGTCGTAAAAGTTTCAAATTCGATACCTTGACGGTTTGGTACGAGTCGCTTTTTATGGGCTATGCACCCCTTATCGAGGGGCGTGGCCGACAAGTTGGTCGTCGGCCTTGTTTTCCGGTTTTTGAGGGATTTGTACCCTTCCGACGGAGCAATCCGGTGGGTGGTTCCGGCTGCCATTTTGTCTGGCGGCAACTCATTTGTTGAAAATTGTCGGGGGTGGAAAAATTCTCTGTTAACACTATATTTAGTGTTTGAATGCAGAGTGAGCACAAGATAGAGCGTTATTCCTTCACTAAGGGACTCACGCTCCAGCAAGGCGGCAGGACTGGTCGGGTCGCCGCAAAAAGTCGGAGAATGGTTCAGGAGACGGTTCGTTTTCCGCGTGTGAGACAGTGAAACACGAAGCGTAGGAGAACCGGACGCAAAGCGCGCCCGGACGGGATAGGCATGAGCGCAAGAAACGGGCCTGCGGGCCTGGATGAGATGCGCTATATATAGATGGAACGAGGGACGGATAGATGCACATTGAACGGCGGTTTACCAAGGAAGGTCAGTCGGCCTATTCGGAAATCGAGTTCCGTAAAGCAGTGTCGGAGATCAAGAATCCCGACGGCTCTATTGTGTTTCGCCTGGCGGACATCGATGTGCCCGCGCAGTTCAGTCAGGTTGCGACCGATGTCCTGGCCCAGAAATATTTCCGCAAGGCAGGCGTGCCCGCGCGGCTGAAGAAGATCGAGGAGAATGACGTTCCTTCCTTCCTTTGGCGCTCCGTGGCGGATGAGGCTGCGCTTTCCAAACTTCCCGAAGACCAGCGCTACGGTTCGGAAACAGACGCAAGGCAGGTTTTCGACCGGCTGTCGGGAACCTGGACCTATTGGGGCTGGAAGGGCGGCTATTTCGCTTCCGAGGCCGATGCGATGGCGTTCCGCGACGAGCTTGCCTTCATGCTGGCGGCGCAGCGCGTCGCTCCCAATTCGCCCCAATGGTTCAACACCGGGCTGCACTGGGCATATGGCATAGACGGCCCCGGCCAGGGCCATTTTTACGTCGATCCGTTCACCGGCAAGCTCACCAAGTCGAAATCGGCCTATGAGCATCCGCAACCGCATGCCTGCTTCATCCAGTCCGTGCAGGACGATCTGGTGAATGAAGGCGGCATTATGGACCTGTGGGTGCGCGAGGCGCGCCTGTTCAAATATGGTTCAGGCACGGGGTCGAATTTCTCAATGCTGCGCGGCGAAGGCGAGCGACTTTCGGGCGGGGGCAAGTCTTCCGGTCTGATGTCGTTCCTCAAGATCGGCGACCGCGCTGCGGGCGCCATCAAATCGGGCGGCACGACGCGTCGCGCCGCGAAAATGGTGATCGTCGATGCCGACCATCCCGATATCGAAGCCTTCATCGACTGGAAGGTAAAAGAAGAGCAGAAGGTGGCCGCGCTTGTCACCGGCTCGAAGATCGTCAAGCAGCACCTGACGAAGATCATGGCTGCCTGCGTCAACTGCGAGGGCAACAATGGCGATTGTTTCGACCCGGCCAAGAATCCTGCGCTGAAGCGCGAAATCCGCGCCGCCAAGAAAAACGCGGTGCCGGAAAACTACGTCAAGCGCGTGATCCAGTTCGCACGACAGGGTTATACGTCGATCGACTTCCAGACCTACGATACGGACTGGGATTCGGAAGCCTATCTCACCGTTTCCGGCCAGAACTCGAACAATTCGATCTCTCTCAAGGACGATTTCCTGCGCGCAGTCGAGAACGATGCGGACTGGAACCTTGTCGGACGCATCAATGGCAAGGTTTACAAGACGCTGAAAGCGCGCGATCTGTGGGAAAAGATCGGCTATGCCGCATGGGCATCCGCTGATCCCGGCCTGCATTTCAACACGACGATGAACGACTGGCACACCTCGCCGGCAGCCGGCCCGATCCGGGCGTCGAACCCGTGCTCGGAATATATGTTCCTCGACGACACGGCGTGCAATCTCGCCTCGATCAACCTCCTGCCCTATCGCAATGCGGACGGCAGTTTCGACATCGCGGCCTATGAGCACTCGGTGCGGCTGTGGACCATGGTGCTGGAAATCTCGGTGATGATGGCGCAGTTCCCCTCGAAGGAAATCGCCAAGCTGTCCTATGAGTACCGCACGCTCGGCCTCGGCTATGCCAATATTGGCGGGCTGCTGATGACCTCCGGCATTCCATACGACTCGGCGGAAGGGCGCGCCATCTGCGCCTCGCTGACGTCAATCATGACCGGCATCGCCTATGCGACCTCGGCGGAAATGGCGTCGGAGCTTGGCGCATTCCCTGACTATGACCGCAACGCCGTCAATATGCTGCGGGTGATGCGCAACCATCGCCGCGCGGCCTATGGCGAAAGAGACGGCTATGAGAAGCTGGCGGTCAACCCTGTGCCGATCAACCATGCCGATCTGAAGCAGGCCGAGCTTGGCGTACACGCCAAGGCTGCCTGGGACCGGGCGCTGGAGCTTGGCGAGGAACACGGCTACCGCAACGCTCAGGCAACCGTGATCGCGCCGACCGGCACGATCGGCCTCGTCATGGATTGCGACACGACCGGCATCGAACCCGACTTCGCGCTGGTGAAGTTCAAGAAGCTGGCTGGCGGCGGCTATTTCAAGATCATCAACCGCGCCGTGCCGGAAGCGCTGCGCACGCTTGGATATTCCGAGAGCCAGATCGCCGAGATCGAGGCCTATGCGGTCGGTCACGGCAACCTCAACCAGGCTCCCGGCATCAACCCTTCGACGCTGCGGGCCAAGGGCCTCACGGACGAGAAGATCGAGGCGCTCAATGCCGCGCTGAAATCGGCTTTCGACGTCAAGTTCGTGTTCAACAAGTGGACGCTGGGCGAGGATTTCTGCAAGACCGCGCTCGGCTTCACGGAAGAGCAGCTCAACGACTTCTCATTCGAAATGCTGCCCGCGCTGGGCTTCTCCAAAAAGGAGATCGAAGCAGCCAACATCCATGTTTGCGGGGCGATGACGCTGGAAGGCGCGCCTTTCCTCAAGGCCGAGCACTATCCGGTGTTCGATTGCGCGAACCCCTGCGGCAAGATCGGCAAGCGCTACCTCTCTGTGGAATCGCACATCCGCATGATGGCGGCGGCACAGCCCTTCATTTCGGGCGCGATTTCCAAGACCATCAACATGCCGAACGATGCGACGGTCGAGGACTGCAAGGAAGCCTATATGCTGTCCTGGAAGCTGGCGCTGAAAGCCAACGCGCTCTATCGCGACGGCTCCAAGCTCTCGCAGCCGCTGAATTCCGCATTGATCGCGGATGATGACGAGGATGAGGATGATGCTGTGGAGACGCTGGTGGCCCAGCCCGCCGCAGCGCGCGCCGCACAGGTCACGGAAAAGATCGTTGAGCGCATCGTCGAAAAGCTCTATCGCGACCGCGAGAAGCTGCCGAACCGCCGCCAAGGCTACACCCAGAAGGCGGTCGTGGGCGGGCACAAGGTCTATCTGCGAACCGGCGAGTTCGGAGATGGACGGCTCGGCGAGATCTTCATCGACATGCACAAGGAAGGCGCTGCCTTCCGCGCCATGATGAACAATTTCGCCATCGCGATCTCGCTCGGCCTGCAATATGGCGTGCCGCTGGAAGAATATGTGGAGGCCTTTACCTTCACCAAGTTCGAGCCTGCAGGCATGGTCATTGGTAACGACGCGATCAAGAACGCGACTTCGATCCTCGACTATGTGTTCCGCGAACTGGCCGTGTCTTATCTGGGGCGCCACGACCTCGCACATGTCGATATGTCGGATTTCTCCAACACCTCGCTTGGCAAGGGCATCGAGGACGGCAAGACCAACCTCGTGTCCACCGGCTGGACACGAGGCCACAAGCCGACGCTGGTCGGCAAGGGCAATGAGGCGAAGGGGTTTGGCGGATCGGTTGGGGGTTCGAGTCCCTCCCCCACGCGTGTCGCGCCGACAGCCTTCTCAGGCTCGAACGTGCTATCGCTGGTCAAATCCGAGGAAGTTTCGGCATTCAAACGCGAGTACGAGGAACGCGCAGCGGAGTTCGCCGAGGAAATAGAAGAAGACAGCCCGCCGGACCTTTTCGACGAAGGCGAACCAGCGGCGACCGCGCTGTTCTCCGATAAGGCGCAGGCAGACGCATCCGCCGCCAAGGCGGAAGCCAAGAAGGTCGAGGCCGAACGGCGGATCAGATCAATCGCTCAAGGGTATACGGGCAACATGTGCTCGGAATGCTCCAACTTCACCATGGTCCGTAACGGCACCTGCGAAAAGTGCGATACGTGTGGGGCCACAAGCGGGTGTAGCTGAGGTGCCGCAGTCACTTGGAAGCTAGCAAAACTCGCACAAGAAGTCCGCACTGGCCGCGAACCCGTCGCGGCCAGTATCTCTCACAAGAGATTAACCCAAGGATCGATGACATTCACGCCCGCTGCCGCAAAGGCGCTGGCATCGCGTGTTGCCACCGCAAACTCGTGCGAGACGGCGATCGCTGCAATGTAGCCGTCCGGCGTCGGAAAGCCTTTGCCGGCCTTTCGGGCCTTGAGCGCGAGAGCGGCGTAGCGATGCGCGGCGTTGCTGTCGAAGGAAAGAACTCTGCCTTCAAACAAAGCCAGCACGCCCTCGAACGCCGCGACCAGCTTTTCCTTGCGCCTGCCGTCCGGCAGCACGCCGATGCCAAAAAGTAATTCGGCGATGGTCACGCTGGAAAGATAGAGCGTTTCCACTGCCTGCTCGTCCAGCCAGTTCCGCACAGCAGGGTCCGGTTCCGGCTTCATCGCTTCGGAGATGACGTTCGTATCCAGGACGATCATTCGAAGCGCATCGGCTCGGCAGGCTTCGTGTCGCGCACTTCTTCCAGCGCCTCGAAATCAGCATTTTTCAACCCGAGGTCTTTGCTCAATTGCGACAACGCGCTGCCAAGCCGGACGCGACCCACCGGGCGCACCGCCGATTCCAGAATCTCACGAATTTCAGCCTCAGTGCTGCGTCCGTGATGCGCAGCACGGATTTTCAAAGCGCGGTGCGCCTCTGCGGAGAGATTGCGAATTGTCACGGCAGGCATGATATCTATCTCATTTTCTGCTATCAATGATAGCATTGTATCATATCCGATATCATGCGCAATTCCCCCCTTCGATCACGCAGGGTTGAGGTGGCTGAACACGGTGTCGAAGTTGCCGGTCCTTTCGGCGCCGCGCAATACCATGACGCGCTCGACAAGAACCTCGTCCGGCGTGTCGGGCTGGCACAGCAGGTCGGTCGCTTCGTTGATATAGTCATCGAGCGGCATGGATCGAGGATTGGCGGATTGGCCGGCCATCAATTCCGTTGCCACCATCGGAGGCGCGATTTCCACCACTTCAATGTTGGTGCTACGCAGTTGATAGCGCATGGATTGGCTCCAGGAATGGATCGCCGCCTTGGTTGCGCTGTAGGTCGGTGTCAGTGCGAGCGGCACGAATGCCAACCCGGAAGAGACGGTTACAATCGCCGCCTTCGGCTTTGAGCGGAGATGGGGGAGCAACGCTGAGGTCAGCCGTATCGGACCCAGCAGATTGGTGGCAATGGTGCGCTCCACGATGCCGAGGTCCAATCCTCCATGGGCAACATCTTCCGCCAGCATGATCCCCGCATTGTGAATCACGGCATTGAGGTCGGAATGTGCGTCGGTCACCGCATTCGCAAAGCTCAAAACGGCTTCGGGATCCGTAACGTCCAGCTCATAGCCGACAATTCCGGGATTTGCGTCCAAGGTAGCCTTCAGCGAAGTACTGTTGCGGCCAGTGACGATTACCTTCGCGCCGCGCGCGGAAAGCGCCTCCGCAAAACCTCGGCCTATGCCCGAATTTCCGCCGGTGATGAGAATTGTGGCTGTTGAGAAATCCATCGATCTTTTCCTTCTTCGAGAAACAGTCGATGGGTAGATATGTCCATTACTCTCTTTTAGGAAGTAGGCACTTAAAAGTAACTAATGCACCTTTCCGTAAGAGTTTTGCGCCCTATTTTGCCCTGTCAAAAGCGGCGCGCGCGGATTGCACGGCGTCGTGATTTTCAACAGCCCATATCCAGACATTGCAGAAGGCAGCGCCAAGGCTCAGGCCCAGCGGCGAAAGGCTGTACTCAACCTTTGGCGGCACCGTCGCGTAGATGCGTCGAACAAGCAAACCATCGCGCTCCATGCGCCTAAGCGTCTGCGTCAGCATCTTCTGACTGATGCCACTCACCTGCTTCGCGATCTCGGAAAACCGCAATGTGCCCTCGTCCCATAAAGTGTCCAGAATCACCACCGTCCACTTGTCTGCGAAGCCCGAGATCATCTGCCTGACCAGCTCTTCGACCGCCGGATCGACATTGTCCGGATAGTCACGCGCCTTGTAGGTGTCTGCACGTGCAATCTCTGCCGATGTGAATGCGTCTCCAGCGCGATTTTCCATTGCTCTCTCCACGGCTCACAGGATCACAAAGGAAGCCTACTCTCCAAAAGAGAGTATCTCAACCTTCAAGAAATGGCGTGGATCAAAGGCGATCCAGATGACGCTGCAGCAATTCCACTGACGCGCGTATCTGGTCGAGGCTTTTCTGGAGCGCCGACTTGGTGATCGGAGCCTGGTAGCGGGCCTGCGGTGCCTCAGACAATCCGGCGGCCTTGCCCGAGAAGAAACGTTCCAGCATTTCGTCACGGCCCGCAGACAGCCGGTTCTCACCGCGCTCATATTTTCCATATTGCTGGGTGGACACGCCCAACGCGGCTGCAACCTCAGCTTGCGACAGGCGCAGTTCCTTGCGCCTGCGCGCAATCTGGCGCCCATGCTCACGATCGTACTCACTAGGCTTGCGGGGGTTGGTCATTCAGGCCACTGCATTGCTGGATGGCTCATTTGATGAAACCTTGTCGAGCACTCAATGCATTTGAGGTTGTTTCTCGAGGTAGACATTTATCAGTAGTTTATTCAACGCCGGAGTGTGCACCTTGTTCCGATGAAGCTGCGCCTGAGCAAAATTATTGTTTGCCGCGCCAGTATTCCGTCTGGCATGGCTGGCTCGGTTAAAGCCGCGCGCTGATCCATCATGGTTCCGCCTTTTTTGCAGCGCAGCACGTAGCGGTTGTCGCCACAGGCGGCTCAGGCATCTACCGGAGAGAATTCAGACATGTTGAAGAACGTAACCGCACTCACCGCTGCGCTGGCCCTTGCAGCAAGTGCCGTAGCCCTGCCCTTCACCACCGCTTCGGCGGCTGACGCCAGCGCGGGCGACATGGCGCCGGCGGCTGACGATTTCGGCGGCGTCAAGATCGGCACGCTCCGCTGCGAAATCAGTGGCGGCGTTGGCTATGTGTTCGGGTCGGCCAAGCAGATCAACTGCACATTCCAGTCGGTTCATGGCGGCACCGACAGCTATTCGGGCGTTGTCCGCAAGCTGGGCGTCGACCTCGGCTTCACCACGCATGGCCGGCTGGTCTGGGCGGTGTTTGCGCCGACCGCAGGCTACCATCATGGTTCATTGGCCGGACGCTATCGCGGCGCAACGGCAGAAGCGACGATTGGGCTTGGCGCGGGCGCGAATGTGCTTGTCGGCGGAACAACCGGCTCGGTTCATCTTCAGCTTCTCAGCCTTACCGGACAGACCGGGCTGAACCTTGCGGCGACCGGGACGTCAATGACCCTCAACCCTGCCTGATGGGTTTTGCCGCAATAGGCGAAGCGGGCGGTGATTGCATCGCCCGCGCCGCATTGCCCAGCAACCAGAGCTGCCCGAGCGGCTCGCCCCCGTCGAGAGGTGCGCGCGGGACATCGTCCACGCTGGTTCTCGTTAGCACCGCAGGCGTAACGACCACGACGACCGCAACTTCCAAAGGAACGACCCGCCCTGCGCCTTCCGTGCGCTTGGCCATGTTCACGGTGTCGCCGACAACGGTGTAGTTGATCCGGTCACCATATCCCAGATCCCCGACAACAGCGTCGCCGGAGTGAATTCCGATCCGGATTCGGCAATTTTCCGTACCGGTCGCGCGCTGTTCCTCGATATAGGGGGTCAACGCCCTTGAAATTTCGAGGGCGGCCGCAACAGCGTGTTTCGCGTGTTCCTCATCCGGCGCAGGCGCGCCCCAGAACGCCATCAGTCCGTCGCCGGTATATTTGTCGATCGTACCGGAATTCTGCTCGATGATCGGACCGATCCTGCTGAAAATCGTGTCCAGATAGTTCGCAACCTCGTCGGCGGGACGGTTGCGGGCATATCGCGTGTAGCCCTGCAGGTCGAGAAACATGACGCTCATGTCGCGACGAACCGGGCGGCTGCTGTCACTGCCGAGCGACATGAGCTGACGAACCAGCGATTTCGGCACATATCGCTCGAAGGCTGTGAGGGCCTTGGTCGTGCGTCGCATCGCGGCGGCGGTTTGAGCCACTTCCTCGACGCGGCTGCGTTCCCATTCCTGAAGGCCGCGCTCCCGGAAATCGAACTCGCCAATGGCCCTAGACGCCGCGCCAAAGTCGGTGATCGGGCGGGCGAGACCGCGCGCGAGGCGCGTGGCGGCAAGTATGGCAAGCAGCATCAGGCAAAGGCCGACGCCCATGACCGCAGCGCTCAGCCATCGATCCTGCTGGGTCTTGGACGATGGAAGGTAGAATCCGGCGATCATGTCCGCCTGTCCCGGCAACATGAGCTTGCGATAGATGAAGGTGTAATAGGTCCCGTCGACATACGCCCAGTGGCCGGTTGCTTCCCGCAATGGCGCTATATTGTCCAAAGGCCCGGTTTCGCCCCACATTCCGGCGAGAACCGGATCGCCGATCGTCGCAATGGTCGGAAGCTGTTCATCCGCGACGGCCTTCTTCATCAGTTCCGTAGAGACCATCGCCGGATGGGCGACGACATAGTCCCGGTCGGCTATGACGAACGGGGTCACATCAAACTGCTTTCCGATCTCGCTCAATTCCTGCGAAATTGCGCGCGCGAGCATGAGGGCGCTCAACACGCCGACCAGTTCGTCGTTGCGCCGGATCGGCGCGGCGTAGTTGAAGATGATTTCACCGGTCGCGTGGGAGAATACGGGCGGCTGCCATCTTCCCTTTCCGCCGTCCTGCATTTTCTGCAGGATCTTCTGCCGGTATTCGGTGCCCGTTGTTTCGGCCACGGCCTCCTCGCCGCCGCGATTCCATCGCCTGATCGAGCCGTCCACGCCGATCAGCGCAATCCCGCTTATACCCGGCGACGAAGCGAGCAGGCCCCGGACGAAAGCGCCGAACTCACCGGGTTCATCCGGTGAAATCGTGCCCATGGCGATTGTCGTGGCTGCGGCGTCAATCTGCTGTGCAACCGGGATCGTCAAGTGCTCGATGGGCGAAACAACGGATTCGACCAGGAGGTCGCCCCGATCGCGCAGAAGCCAGCCCGTGACCTCGCGCGCTGCGATTGCGCCGACAAGGACAACAGGCAACATCGCGGCCAGAATCAACAGGGCAAGGACTGCCGGAAGAAACTTGCCAATAGCCCAACGCCTCCGCACTTCGCTTCCGCTTTGCGTTGGCTCTGCCTCTGCGATCATTCAGTCTTTGTCCTCCTGCCCTGTTCCAGTCGCAACGACACCTTGTCACGAACACTGTGCCGGCGAAAGAGTCGTGCTGTCGGCGTTCGCACCTAGTCGAATTTCCTTCGCCGCAAAAGCCGAATATTGGTTCCATCAGTTGCAAAATCGGCTCCCCAGTGGTGTATTTGAAAGAGGGAGCGTTCGAACCGCCGATCAGGCCGAACGAAAGGTATTTGAGGTCATGAAGCGGCGGTTCGATGAAGCGCGCATTCTCATGTACAGTCATGACACGTTCGGGCTCGGCCATCTGCGCCGTTGCCGAACCATCGCGCATGCACTGGTCGAGGACTATCGTGGACTGAATGTCCTCATCATTTCCGGCTCCCCCATTGCAGGTGCCTTCGAATACAGGGCACGCGTGGATTTCGTGAAGATCCCGAGCGTCATCAAGCTGCGGAACGGTGAATACACCTCGCTGGAAAAGCACATCGACCTTCAGGACACGATGACGATGCGCCAGTCGATCATCCGCAGCACCGCCGAGACCTTTCGCCCCGACATTTTTATCGTCGACAAGGAGCCGCTTGGACTGCGCGGCGAGGTCGAGGACACGCTGTCCTATCTCAAGACACGCGGTACGACCCTGATCCTGGGGCTGCGCGAGGTGATGGACGCGCCACATCTGCTCGAAGCGGAGTGGAAGCAGAAGGACGTCATGCGCAAGATCGGCATGTTCTACGATTCCATCTGGGTGTACGGGCCACCTGACTTCTATGACCCGCTCACCGGCCTCGAGGTCACGCCTGCCGTCCGGTCGAAGATGGATTTTGTGGGTTTCCTTCAGCGCAAGGTGCCGGAACCTCAAGCGGCCAACCACCGGCCGGAAGGTGAGTACCTGCTCGTCACCACCGGCGGCGGCGGCGACGGCGCCGATCTCATCCACGACGTCATCCATGCCTATCAGAGCGATCCGGGCCTGACGCATCGCGCGCTCATTGTGCTCGGCCCCTACATGCCGGCAAGAAAGCGCCGCAAGCTGATGCGCAAGAGCGAGTCGATCGGCCAGATCAAGATGATCGAGTTCGACAACCGCATGGAAGACCTTATTGCCGGCGCAAGCGCCGTGGTCGCCATGGGAGGCTACAACACCTATTGCGAGATCCTGTCCTTCGACAAACCCGCATTGATCGTGCCGCGTGTCGCACCGCGTCAGGAGCAGTTGATCCGCGCCACGCGCGCATCCGAGTTGGGGCTGCTGGACATGCTGCTGCCGGAACAGGCCGAAGACCCTGCTCTGCTGGCCGCGAAACTGCGGGAACTGCCACATCGCCCTCGCCCCTCGCAAAGCGCGCCAAACCTTGGCCTTGAGGGCCTGTCGCGGATTTCGGACCTTGTGGGCGACTGGCTGGCAAAGGGCGAACGGCCGCAGTTCGCCGTCATCGACGGCACGAACTGAACCCAGACGGCCTCACGCATGACCGGCGGAAAACTCGTGATCGTGCTGAAAGGCTATCCACGCCTGTCGGAAACCTTCATCGCACAGGAATTGCGGGGCCTTGAACAGGCCGGGTTCGAACTTGTCATCGTTGCGCTACGACGGCCAACGGACAAGAAGCGCCATCCTGTGCATGATGAAATCCGCGCCGAGGTTCGCTATCTGCCGGAATACCTGCATGAGGAACCGGCGCGCGTCATGCGTGCCCTGATTGCCATGGTGCCCACACGAGGATTCTGGCGCGCGCTCGGGGTTTTTGCGCGGGACTTGCCACGCGACATCTCGCGCAATCGCGTTCGGCGATTTGGGCAGGCGCTGGTTCTGGCACATGAATGGCCCGAAGGCGGCTTCTGGATTCACGCTCATTTCGCGCATACCCCCGCCTCGGTTGCGCGCTACGCAGCGCTGATGCGCGGGCTGCCATGGACCTGCTCCGCCCACGCGAAAGACATCTGGACTTCGCCGGATTGGGAGCTTTCGGAGAAATTGTCCGATGCGCGCTGGACCGTGACCTGTACCAAGACCGGCTTTGAGCATCTTCGCGATCTCGTGGGAGGCCGCTCCTCTGTGCATCTCAGCTATCACGGCCTCGACCTTGACCGCTTCGCTCATTCGGCCGGTCGAAAACAGGGGCGTGACGGCAGCAGTCCTTCAAAGGCCGTGCGAATCGTGAGCATCGGCAGGGCGGTGGAGAAAAAAGGGTTCGACACGCTGCTGGACGCGCTGGCGCTTCTGCCGGACACACTGCATTGGCGGCTGACGCATATCGGTGCGGGCGAAAAGCTTCCCGCGCTCAAGCAGCAGGCGGAACGACTTGGCATCTCGGAGAAAATCGACTGGATGGGAGCGCTGGCGCAGGAGGATGTGCTGGCGCGATATCGCTCGTCCGACATTTTCGCGCTGGCCTGCCGGATCGCCGCCGACGGGGACCGCGACGGTCTGCCCAACGTGCTGGTCGAGGCCGCGAGCCAGGGCCTTGCTTGTGTGTCAACCAATGTCTCGGGCGTTCCCGAATTGCTGCAGGACGGCGAAAACGGCTTCGTCGTGCCCCCGGACGACCCCGAAGCGCTCGCCTCAGCCCTTGCAAGGCTTGCTGGCGATCCAAAGCTGCGCGCCCGGTTTGGAAAAGCCGCCGAACAAAGGGTGCGTGCGCATTTCGACTACCATTCGAGCATCGGCCAGTTGAAGGAACTGTTCGAGCAGGAATGGGCAAAGCCGTGAGCGGGTCCCGCGTCCTGTTCTATGTGCAGCATCTGCTCGGCATTGGCCACCTTGCCCGTGCGAGCCGGATTGCGTCCGCCATGCGGGACGCAGGCTTCGACCTGACGCTGGTGACGGGAGGAACCACCGTTGCAGGTTTCCCCGCGCCGGACATTTGCCACATCGCCCTGCCCCCGGTCATCGCCGCTGAAGGGTTCTCCGGCCTTGCGCTACCGAACGGACTTCCGGTCGACGAGACCTACCTCGTACAACGCCGCAGCCAGTTACTCGGCATTTTCGAGAATTTGCATCCAGACATCGTCATCACCGAAGCGTTCCCTTTCGGCAGGCGGCAAATGCGTTTCGAACTCCTGCCTCTGCTCGATGCCATAGCCGCACGGGCCGACCGACCGCTGCTCGCAACTTCCATTCGAGATATCGTGCAGGAGCGCGTCAAGCCGGGCCGAAACGAAGAGACGGTCAGTCTGGTGAAAAACCATTTCGATCTCGTGCTGGTACATGGCGACGAGCGTTTCGCGCGGCTGGACGACAGCTTTCCACTGGCGTCCGCCATTGCCGATCGCATCGTCTATACTGGTCTGGTCGCAGCGCCCAAGCCGGCGCCTCCCGCCGAGCGGTTCGACATACTGGTTTCCGCAGGCGGAGGTGCGGCCGGGAGGGCGCTGGTCGAGGCGACCGTCGCTGCTTCCCGCAAAGCGGATATGGGACGCAAGTGGGCGCTGCTGACGGGGCCGAACTTGCCCGAAGACGATTTTCAGGCTGCTCGACGGAGCGCTCCTCCGCATCTTTCCATCATCCGCTTCCGACAGGACTTCCCGAGCCTGCTTACCGGGGCCGAACTCTCGATCTCGCAGGCGGGTTACAACACCGTCTGCGACCTGCTGCATGCCGGCTGCCGCGCGCTTCTGGTGCCTTTCGCGGCAGGCGGCGAGACGGAGCAGACGACGCGTGCGCTGAAGCTTGAGGCATTGGGATTGGCCTCCGTTGTGCCGGAGGACCGCCTTGATGCGGATACGCTTATGGCATCCATGCAGCGGGTGTTGGCGCGTCCGCTGCCGCCAGCGCATGTGCTCGATCTGGACGGAGCGCGCAACACGGCCGATATACTGCTTGGACGTCTCGGACTTTCACGTGAAAGGCAGCATTGATTCGTTCGGATTCAATGCCTTATGAATATTATCTTATGTATCCAATCAAGTTGCTAGACCGTTCCGATCAGCATGAAGCGGTTGTATTTTTTCTGGGGCAGTGTGCCTGAAAAACGAACATGGGCAAGTGCTGCCAGCTTCTCAAAGGCCTGCTGCGACTCGACACAATTGATGTGCGTCGGCTCGGCGAAATAGTCATTGGATTGCAGCAGGACCTTTGTGCCCTTTGGAAGAAGGTTGAGCCAACCGCGAATGTCGGAAATGTGTTCGCAGCTTGTATTCACGACCAGGTCGGGACCGTCGCCAGCATAGTCAAGCGCATACATGTCTGCCGTCAGCGCGCGGAAATGCGAGGTGTCGCCATTCAGTGTCGTCGCGACCGTCGCGACATGCGGGTCTATGTCGATCGATTCGACAAGCCCGATGTCGAACCGCCGGTCCTCGAGCAGCATTGCCGCAAGCACCCCATACCACCCGCCCAGAACCCAGATGCGGCGAAAATTGCCTCCGAAGGACTTGTACAGCTCGTCGCGCGCCCACATCTTGCAGGCCACCTGCTTGTGATTGAACGCATTGGCGATATCGGCTTCGGGATGCTTCGCGATCACCCGGGCAAGCCTCCCGACAAGATCCGACTTCGCATAGGCGGCGATCCCACGCGTCAGATCGAAGGCGTTTTCCCGCCAATCGGGAATTGCATCTGGCCGGTTGTTCTGTTCCATGCCGGTGTTCTATGGTGTGTCACGCACCGATACAACGCATTCCCTTAAACTGGCTATCAATTGGCACATCCATGCTCCATGCCGACTACCTGCCCGCCGACACATTCGACAGCCTGCCGCATCTGGCCGGCCCTGCCGCAGAAATACGTCAGGTGCTCGCTGCACATTTCGTTCGCGATTGCGAACATATTGTCGAGATAGGCGGTCATATACGACCAGTAACCGGCTATCTGACCCATTCGCCCCGGTCTGTGCTCTCGGTCGATCCCAAAACGCCCGACTATGAGGCTACGGAACTCAACGGGAGGCCGTGCCATGTGCGGCACATTTCCAAGAAATTCCAGGAGGTTGAGTATAATTATTCACCTCATACTTATGGTCTGGTCCTGTTGGGCTACTCTCTGAAGCCGTTCGGCAAGCGTGAGCCGCTGGGAGAGCTGCTTTTCTCTCTGATCGACAATGCGAAAGTCGTCGTCATAGAATATCCGCCGGAACTGGAACGCGCCACCTCCCAGGTCCCGGAGATTGTCGCCCGTCCCACGCTCGCCCAGTTTTGCCGGTTCGCGCTCGATCTCCATGACGATGCGATCGAGGGTTCGCCTTACACACGGCGCATGTTCTACGTGCTGCATCCGGCCGGCTGAGGCAGAATGGAGCCGTCGTTACTCCGCTATATCTGGACGCACACCTGGCGCCAGCAATTGTGGATAGTGGCGATCGTCGTACTGTCGATGATCCCCTACTACATGTCGTTCGACCTGCCGAAACTGATCGTCAACGGCCCGATTCAGGGTGATGGCTTCAGCGAGCCGGACGCCACCCAGCCATTCATGAATCTGGCCTACGACCTGCCCTTCGTCGGTCATGTCGAATTGTTCGCAGGGTTCCAGCTCAACCGGGAAGAGATGCTGTTTGGGCTCAGCATGATCTTCCTCCTGCTCGTGGTCATCAACGGTCTCTTCAAGCTCTACATCAACACCTACAAGGGCAGGCTCGGCGAGCGCATGCTGCGCCGGGTGCGCTACCAGCTCGTAGACCTCGTGCTGCGGTTTCCGACGAGTCACTTCAAACGCGTGAAATCCGCCGAAGTCGCCACCATGATCAAGGACGAAGTTGAACCGATGGGCGGCTTCATCGGCGACGCATTCGTGCAGCCGGTGTTCCTGGGGGGACAGGCGCTGACGGCGCTCGTCTTCATCATGGTTCAGAGTTTCTGGCTTGGGCTCATCGCGCTTGCCATTGTGATGGTGCAGATCGTGCTCATTCCCAAGATGCGCCGCCGACTGCTGGTGCTTGGCCGCGAACGCCAACTGACGGCCCGCGAGCTTTCGGGCCGCGTCGGCGAGATCGTGGACGGGATAGGTGCGATCCACATCAACGACACGTCCAACTTTGAGCGCGCGGATATCGCGGCGCGGCTCGGGCGCATCTTCAAGATCCGCTACGACCTCTACCAGTGGAAGTTCATGGTGAAGTTCATCAACAACTTCCTGGCGCAGGTCACACCGTTCCTCTTCTACATGATCGGCGGCTATCTGGCACTGGAGGGGCGGCTCGATGTCGGCCAGCTCGTCGCCGTCATAGCAGCCTACAAGGACCTTCCCGGGCCGATGAAGGACCTGATCGACTGGGACCAGATGCGGCAGGATGTGCAGGTCAAATATGCGCAGGTGGTCGAGCAATTCACGGTTGACCGTGTGCTGGACGCCGAACATCAGAAGGTGACGCTCGACGCCATCGCGCCGATGAACGGCGCGCTTGCAGCCGTCAACCTGACCATTCACGACGACAGCGGCGCACCGCTGATGGAACACGTGTCCTTCGAGATGCATCCGGGAGAGCGTGTCGCGCTCGTGGGTACGGTTGCGGGCGGAGTGGACTCGCTCGCCGAAGCCTTTGCGCGCCTGACCCAGCCGGCCTCGGGCCGCATAACGTCCGGCGAAGCCGACCTGCTCGACGTTTCAGAGGCCGTCACCGGGCGACGCATGGCCTATGCATCCTCCGACGTGTCGATGTTTCAGGGCACGCTTCGCGATAACCTTCTCTATGGTCTGAAGCACGCGCCATTGCGACCCAAGACTTATGACGAACACGCCGCCGCGCACAGAAAATGGGAGATTGCCGAAGCACGCAGCGCGGGCAATCCCGATTATGACATCCTGAGCGACTGGATTGACTACGAGGCTGCCGGCGTTGGCGGTCCGGAGGAGCTTTACCAGGCAATCAGGCCGGTGCTTGAGACGGTGCTTCTTTCCCGCGACGTTCTCGATCTCGGCTTGCGCGCGCCTGCCGACCCCGGGCATCATGCAAAGCTCGTTGAGCGAATAGGCGAACTGCGCGGCGCGTTGCGGTCGCAGCTCGATCGGTCCGGCATGAGCGACATGGTCGTTCCGTTCGAGCCCGGCACCTACAACCGTGAAGCAACCATTGGCGAAAACCTGTTGTTCGGCGCAGCGACCGGGCCTGGGCTGCGGGGCAAGGAACTTGCGGACAATCCGTACTTCGTTTCCGTGCTTAAGGAATCGGGCCTGGGCGAACGGCTCTATGAGATGGGAATCGACATCGCCGAGCAGGCGATCGAACTGTTTGCCGATCTGCCGCCCGACCATCCCTTCTTCCAGCAACTGACCTTCATGACGCCGGAAGAAATCCCTGCTTTTCAGGCGCTGCTGCAGAAAGTGAAGGGCAAGAAAATTGCGTCGGTCAGCGCCGAAGACCGCGCGGCGATCATCTCCCTCAGCTTTGCCTATATCGAGCCGCGCCACCGTTTCGGCCTTCTCACCGATGAACTCATGCAGAAGATCGTGGAGGTACGGGAGACCTTCTACCGCAATCTTCCCGTCAGTCTGAAAGGCGCGATAGAGCGCTATGATCCGGCCCGCTACACGGCGGCCGCGAGTGTCATGGACAATATACTTTTCGGTCGTATCAGCCACAATCAGGCTGATGGGGCCGAGAAGATACGCACGATGGTCTGTGAAATACTCGACGAATACGATGTCTATGACGAGGTGCTGGACATCGGGCTGGGCTATAATGTCGGCGTGGGCGGACGCAGGCTCTCCGGTGCGCAACGTCAGAAGCTCGATCTTGCACGCGCGGTATTGAAGCGCGCCGATTTCCTGATCGTCAACAGGCCGCTCCTTGCTCTGGACAGCCGGACGCAGGAACAAATATTGCAGAATGTACTGGAAGAAGTGCGGCGCGGCGGGCGCAATCCGGCTGTCCTCTGGGTCGTCGGCGCGCCCTCCATGGCGAAATATTTCGATCGCGTGCTGGTGTTCGACGGGAGCCAGCTTGCCGGTGACGGAACAAGCGAGACTCTGAGCGCCGATAACGGTATCTTCAAATCGCTGGTAAGTTGAGGCCTGCCATGATGCTGAAAGAAGAGGTCGGAATGTTGCGGCAGGTGCCGCTCTTCTCCGGAATTGAACCGGCGAAGCTGAAGCTTTTGGCCTTCACCTCGGATCGCGTTTCATATCGCGACGGGCAAGATCTTTTCAAGCAAGGCGACGAGGGCGATGCCGCCTATGTGATCCTATCGGGCGAGGCCGATGTGATTGTCGAGTCAGACACCGGCCCGATCACGGTCGCGCATGTCGAGCCCAATTCCATCGTCGGTGAAATCGCGATCCTGTGCGACGTATCGCGAACGGCGACCGTGCGCGCAAAAGGGCCGGTCGAGACGTTGCGCATCAGGAAAGACCATTTCCTGCGCATGCTGCGCGAGTTTCCGGAAATGACCATAGAGATTGTCCGCGTGCTTGCCATGCGGCTGTCCAGCACGACCGCAGAGCTTGCCGAGGAGCGGTCGAGCCATCACTGACCCTTTGGCCAGCCGCCCTCAGTCTCGCCATTCCCGAATTGCCGTTCTATGGTGATCTCGTGAGCGAAAGTCGAGGTCGAATGGTTGCCGACGCATTTCGAGTGAAGTTCTGGGGTGTGCGTGGTTCAGTACCCGTTTCCGGCCCGGATTTTCTTCAGTATGGCGGCAACACCGCATGCATTGAAATGCGGTGCGGAAACCATCTCCTTATCTTTGACGCAGGTTCCGGCATTCGCCCGCTCGGTGAGGCGCTGCACCGCGAAGGCATCGGCAAGCTGGACCTGTTCTTCACCCATTGCCACTACGACCACATACTCGGCTTTCCGTTCTTTGCGCCGATCTACGACCGTCAGACGATGCTGACCACATGGTCCGGACATCTCGCGGGCAAGATGAGCACGCAGGAAATGGTCGAGGGCTTCATGACGCCCCCGTGGTTTCCCGGAAAGATCGGCATCTGCCGCGCGAAATTCCAATGGAACGACTTCCGCTCCGGCGACGTGCTGACGCCACAGCCAGGCGTCACGATCCGCACGGCAAGCCTCTATCATCCCGGCGGCTGCATCGGATACCGGGTCGAGTGGAATGGAAAGGTGGTCGCCTATGTAAGCGACACGGAGCATGTCGGCGAAAAGCTCGATCCGGCGGTTCTCGGATTGATGAAGGATGCTGACCTTGCGATTTACGACTGCACCTATACGGAAGCGGAGATGCCGCACCGGGTGGGGTTCGGTCATTCGACCTGGGAACATGGCGTAAAGCTTTGCCGGGCCGCAGGCACACGACGCCTTGCCCTGTTTCATCACGATCCCGCCCGCACGGACGAAGAACTCGCAGAGCAGGAACGCGCCGCCAAGGCCGCGTTTCAGGGTGCCTTTGCCGCAAGTGACGGGCTTATTCTGGACATTTGAGCAAATCTTCGCCCCGCAACCATTCGACACCGAAAGGTCGCGTCACCTCGAAGAGCTTTTCAAGGAATTGCCACGTCGCTTCGTCATGCACGAGATGATGGCCGAGAATGCCGACCGGCTCTTGCAAGCGCAGTTGCGCCACGATGGCGTCGACAAGCAGTGAATATTCGCGGCAGCCGCGCGTGCCATGCCAGTCGATCAGGTCCACATTGCTGTTGATGGTGCGGATCGGTGCCGGCTTTGCGGGGCCGAATGCGGAAAGCGCTTCAAAGCCGATGTGAGCCAGGTGCGGCAGAAGATTGGAGTCAATGCGATTCCACGGCGGAACGAGCATGGGAAGCGCGCGTGGCCCGTGTAGCGTTTTAAGCTTGAGCAGACCTTCGCGCAGTTCGCCGAGCACTTCCGCGCGCGGTCGATGCGGTCCAAGTTCCTGCTTCTTTTCGCTCGCGCCAGCGTGATTGCGGTGCGCCCATCCGTGAACAGCAACGCTGGCGTTCCTTGTCGTTTCAAGTCGGTCGGCAAGCGCCTGTCCGGTCGGCTGCGGAATGACCGCCAGGACCAATGGCACATGTGTGCGCTCGCAAAACGTCAGCAGGCGCTCCAGCGCGGGCGTCGGCTCAATGGCGTCGTCGTCGCGCAACCAGAACCGGGCCGGGCGGGCACGGCGCTCCAACTCATCGACCAGCGGCCGCCATATGGCGTTCGCTTCAGGCACCTGCGATCTCCGCGAGAATGGCGTTCATGCGACGCACCGCGATGTCAAAGGAACGCTCGGCGGTGACGAATGCCCTTCCCCGTTCACCCATCGCCCGGCGCAAACCCTCATCCTCCAGAAGCCGGGCGACTGCCTGCGCAAGAGCATCCACATCGTCGGGCGCGGTCAGCAAGGCGCTCTCGCCGTCCAGCACTGCCGCGGGCACGCCTGCGATGCGCTGCGCCACGACCGGCAGCGCCGCCGCGCCCGCTTCAAGATAAGCGAGCCCATAGGCTTCGCCAAATCCCGGCCAGACAAATATGTCCGCGCGCGCGAGCAAGGCCGGAACGTCAGCCGGCTCGACCTGCCCCAGCCATTCGATGCGCTCCGGCGCGATAGCCGCGAACGCCGCGCGCACCTCGCGTTCCGCGCCGCCGTTGCCCACGACCGTGAGCGACCATGGCCGGTCGGCCAGCCGCACCAGCGCGGCGGCTAGCATCCTGTAGCTTTGCAGCTTTTCGCCCGTTCGCATCATGGCCACGCAGATGAGATGCGGCGCATCGTTGTGCGGCTTCTTCTCAAGCAGAACCGGCTTGATGAATGGCGGAAAATTCACAAGGCGCACAGTTGCATCCGCGATTTCCAGCCCGCTTCGGTCGCGCCCGGTGAAGCAAAGATTGGCGGCGGCCAGCCGCACCGCATCCACCACGAAACCCTGCGTCTCCTTCCAGACGCCCTCATTGCGGCGCACCGAATAGGAGGCTTCGGCAGTCAAATAAGGTAGTCCGAACTCCCGCGAAAGGCCGGGACCCAGCAGGTCGGGCGCCTTGTAGTAGGGATGATAGGTGAACCACAAATTCGGCGCGCCCTGTCGCGCCCAGAGCGTCCGAAGACGGTTCGCCTCGCGGTCGGCCTTGATGGCCAGCGCCGCGTAATGCGCCGCATCCGGCATCGATGAGAAAGCTCGAAGGTCGGACGCCAGTTCAACCTCATGGCCGCACAATTTCAGGACTTCCATGAGTTGCCGCGCCATCTGGCGGTCGCCGGACGGCACCGGATGATCCGGACTCTTGAGAGGAGCGTAAAAGGCGATGCGCATTGCGACCGCACATTGTCCGAAACGGCAACCATGTCAAATTCGATTGGCAGGGACTGCCCCTTCAACTTGTGGTACTCAGATGGGCATGGACATAGTGAGTGCGGACAAGGCTTTTCTGGACACTCTGCCGGTCTTTGCCGCGTTTGAGGACGTGACGGATTTTGCCCGCTACAGGCCCCTGCCCGACGACTGGACGCTTGCCACGGCGGATATAGTAAATTCAACGCAGGCCATTGCCGCCGGACGCTACAAGTCGGTCAATACGGCAGGCGCAAGCGTCATATCCGCACTTTTGAACAGAACGGGCGCACGCGATCTGCCCTTTGCGTTTGGCGGAGACGGTGCCGTCGTCGCACTGCCCCAACCAGGTATCGAAGGCGCGCGGAAAGCCCTCGCTGCCGTGCAGACCTGGGTCGCGGAAGAGCTGGACCTCGAACTGCGCGGTGCGCTTGTTCCGGTGCGGGACATCCGCGCAAAGGGTCTGGATGTGCGTGTTTCGCGCGTTCGCGTGTCGGAGCACGTGACATATGCCATGTTCGCCGGTGGCGGCGTCAGTTGGGGAGAAGCGGAGATGAAGGCCGGACGCTATCGCGTGCAGCCTGCTTCGCCCGGCACGCGCCCGGACCTGACAGGGCTATCCTGCCGCTGGGACCCTATCGAATCGCGCCACGGCGAAATCGTCTCCGTGATTGCCGTCCCGAATGGGGAAGACAGCCTGCCGGGCTTCGCCACCCTCGTCGCCGACCTGATCGAGCTTACAGGCGAAGACCGGGCCGGCCACCCGGTTCCGGTATCAGGACCCGGTCACAGCTTTCCTCCCGCCGGGCTCGACATCGAAGCGCGGGCGCTTGCGCCAAGGGGCAGACGATTGATTCCCAAGCTATGGATTTTGTTCCAGCTCGCCCTGAACATCTATTCGGACAAGACCGGCAGGTCGTTGGGCCGTTTCAATGCCGCGCGCTACAAGCGCGACGTCGCAAGCAATTCCGATTTCCGCAAGTTCGACGACGGGCTGAAGATGACGATAGATGTCGATGCTGCGGCACTCTCGAAGATCGAGCAGCGCCTCATGCGCGCAGAGGCCGAAGGCGTCTGCCGCTATGGCATCCACAGGCAGAAGACCGCGCTGATGACCTGCATCGTCGCGACACCGCTTGCCCCCGACCACATCCATTTCGTGGATGGCGGGGCCGGAGGCTATGCGATGGCAGCAATGAATCTGAAATCGAAGGCTGCTGCTTGAGCTTGGCCGGACCGCTGCCTACCTAGGGTACAAGTTCAAATCCCCGGCAGGAAAATCATGTCCTCCTCCAACGAAGTTTCACGCATCATGCTCGACCGCGTATCCGATTGGCTCACACGCGCCGCCCTTCGCGGCGACAACCTCGACAGCATCGTTCGAGGTTTCTGTGACCGGCTCGCCGCGGCAGGCATGCCGCTGCTTCGCGCGCATATGAGCTTTTCTATGCTGCATCCGCTGTACGACGCGCTGGGCTATACCTGGGTGCGCGGCAAGCCCCTTGAGATAGAAGGATACCGCAAAGGCCCCGACGGCAAGTCGGATCGCTTTCTGCTCAGCCCTTACTACTACCTCTTCGCAAACGACCTCGAACATTTGCGACGCAGGATCGAACCAGGCATCCCGACCGAATTTCCGATCTTCGAGGAACTCAAGGAGATGGGCGCGACGGACTACCTCGCCTTCCGTCACGCATTCGATCGCAATGAGGATCGCGGCATGATCGGATCGTGGGCGACGGATCATCCGACCGGCTTCAGCGACGAGATGATCGCGGAACTGCTTCGTTTGCAAAACCATCTGGCGATGGCGAGCAAGATGGCGGTGTTGAGCAAGCTCGCCGACAACATGCTGTCCACCTATCTGGGCGGCGAAGCCGGCAGGCGTGTCCTGAACGGAAAAATCAAGCGCGGAGAAGGCGACACGATCCGCGCTGCATTGGTAATCGCCGACATGCGCGGCTCGACAATGCTTGCCGAAACGGCAGGCCGAGAAGTCTATATCGATACGCTCAACCAGTTCTTCGACGCCATTGCCGCGCCCTTCCACCGCGCCAACGGCCAGATATTGAGTTTCATGGGCGACGGCTTTCTTGCGCTCTTTCCCTGCGAGAGGCACGCCGAGCCTTCGACAGCCGCGTGTCTCGCTGCATTGACGGCGGCTCGCCAGGCTGCTGCGCGAATGGACACGCTGAACCTGAAGCGGCGCGAACAGGGGCAGCACGAAATCGGTTTCGGCATTGGTCTTAATGTCGGCAATGTCATGTTCGGCAATGTCGGGCTATCGGATCGGCTGACCTTCTCAGTCTTTGGATCGGCGGTGAATGAAGCCGACCGCCTGCAAAGCCTGACAAAGAAATACCCGAACCGATTGATCGCAAGCGAGGAATTTGCCAATTATTGCAGCGGAGAGAATTGGCGCACGCTCGGCAGGGAAAAGCTCGCGGGAATCCGGAACAAGGTCACCGTCCTCACGCCCGAAACGGCAAGCATCGAGGACTTTGCGGAAGACGGCTTCGGATACGAGCCCATCGAACGCATGTCGGACGCTGAACGCCTGATCCTTTTGCATCGCAACCCTGTGGGGACGGCAATATAGGGGAAGCTCAATGATCCATCGGCTCTGCGCCGGCCTTCCGGCACTGGCTCTTGCTGCCTTGGTAGTCCTGCCGGCGGCTGCACAGAGCACCAAGCTGACCGACGGATTCGAAGGCACGGATTTCGCCCCGGAGGGCGGCCTATACTATCGCGAAAACTCCGAGCAACAGGCGGGAAAGGTCGAGTTCCAGAACGACGTGGTGTTCAAGGGCAAAGGCGCGCTGAAGCTCAGCGTGCGCGCCTTGTGCCCGGTTGAAGATGAAAGATGCAGCGAGCGCGCCGAGATATGGGAACAGACCGATCTCAGGGTGCCCTACGACCAGGGTGTTTGGCGTGGCTTTGCGGTAAAACTCGCCGATCCCATTCCGATGGACGACCATCGCTACCTCATTGCGCAGTGGAAACGGGAGATCGACCCGGGTGCGGATGGCGATTTCAGCCCCTTTCTGGCGCTGCGCCTGTTGAACGGAAGACTCCACGTCACAGTCGAAACCAACTATCGTCCCGGTCTGGACGGAGCCAAACCCACCGGCCCCGGCACATGTTCGCCGAACGGCGTGCCGGTCTGGCTCCGACCCGGCACCAACCAGATGCGCGCGCTCGTGGCTGCCGATCCGAACTGGAAGTTCGAGGATGGCGCTCTCTATGACGGTTGCACCGACAAGATGACGGTCGCACAGCACAATCCACTGCCCACGCCGGATTCAGGCTGGATCGACTTCGTGATCTATTCGCGCCCCGGACCGCAAGGCGACGGGCGCATCGAACTTTTCGCCAACGGCAAGCCGATCGTAACCGTCACCGGGATGATCGGACACAGCGACAAAGACCTCGGCAAGAACCAGTATTTCAAGTTCGGTCCCTACCGTGCGGGCCATTCCGGGGACTGGACAGTCTATTATGACGAGTTCAGGCGTTCACCGGATTGCGCCGACGTGCTTGTCGGTGGAACCTGCCCACAATTTTAGAAACTCTCGCTCAACGTTCAGTTGAGGACCTAGGAATCCCCGATTCCTTTCGTTAGTCTGCCCCGCAGCACAGGCGTTTGCACGAATGTTGGGGTATTGAATGGCCGATGCGACCGATCTTCTGAGGATCGAGGATCTTGGCATATCATTTGCCACGATGGGTGGGCCGATTCACGCCGTTCGCAGCGCGAGTCTGCGCGTATTGCCCGGCAAGGTTACCGCCCTGGTGGGAGAATCCGGTTCGGGCAAGTCAGTCACGAGTCAGGCCGTGCTCGGCATCCTTCCCCACACGGCAAGCACCACCGGCCGCATCCTGTTTTCCGACCCGGAGAAGCCGGGCACGACGGTGGATATCCTGCAATTGCCGGTGGACGGTGAAGAGATACGCGCGATCCGCGGCAGCCGTATCGCCAAGATTTTCCAGGAGCCGATGACCTCACTGTCGCCGCTCCATACAATCGGTAACCAGATCGGAGAAGTTCTGGCAATCCACACCGACCTGCCAAAGGCAGAGCGGCGCGCCCGCACTGAGGAAATGCTTGGCCATGTCGGCTTCAAAAATCCCAAGCGCGCGCACGACATGTACTCGTTCGAACTGTCGGGAGGTTTGCGCCAGCGGGCCATGATTGCGATGGCGCTGATATGCCGGCCTGCCCTGCTGGTGGCGGACGAACCGACCACCGCGCTGGACGTCACCATTCAGGCGCAAATTCTCCAATTGCTGCGCGAACTGCAGCAGAAGCTCAACATGGCGATGCTGCTCATCACGCACGACCTCGGCGTGGTCGCGAATGTCGCCGACGAGGTGGTCGTGCTCTACCATGGCAAGGTCATGGAAGCGGGTCCGGTCGAAGAAATCTTTCGCCATCCGACGCATCCCTATCTCAAGGGGCTCATGGCTGCTGTACCGCACTTCGACATGAAGCCCGGCGAACGTCTGAAGGCGCTGCGTGAAATCCCTGTAAACGTTGAACATTTGTTGGGGCGCAAGAAGGAGGAAGGCGCCAGGAGCGATACGCTGCTGGAGGTTCGGGACCTCTCGAAATCCTTCGTTTCCCGCAGTTCCGGCTGGTTCGGCAAAGGAAGCGAACCGCCGGTCAAGGCCGTTGACGGGGTCAGCTTCGACATCAGGCGCGGCGAGTGCCTTGGTCTCGTCGGCGAAAGCGGTTGCGGCAAGACGACGGTCAGCAAGATCATAATGCGCGCGCTGACGCCGGACGCCGGATCGGTCGTCTATAATGGCGTGAACGGTCCTATCGATGTTCTCAACGCCCAAGGCGAAGACCTGCGGACGGTCCGCACCAAAATCCAGATGGTGTTCCAGGACCCCGTATCATCGCTTTCGCCGCGCATGACGATTGAAAACATACTGAGCGAGCCGCTTGAAATTCACAATCGCGGCGATGCGCGCCAACGGCTCGAAAAGGTGAAATCCCTGATGGAGGCAATTGGCCTCGACCGGCGATACATCAAGCGATATCCGCACAGCTTCTCAGGCGGTCAACGCCAACGCATCGGCATCGCTCGTGCGATTGCACTTGGGCCGGACCTGGTCGTCTGCGATGAACCGGTCTCCGCGCTCGACGTCTCCGTGCAGGCGCAAATATTGAATCTTCTCAAGGATTTGCAGAAGACTCTTGGACTAACATATCTGTTTATATCGCATAACCTTGCGGTGGTGGATTACATGGCCGATCGCATCGCGGTCATGTATGCGGGCCGCATCGTCGAACTTGCCCCGCGTGAAATCCTGATGCGCAGGCCAATTCATCCCTATACCCGCGCGCTGCTCGCGGCGGTGCCCTTTCCGGACCTCGACCGACCGCTGGATTTCGGCGAGATCCGCGCGACCAGCACAATGGAAAAGGGTTGGGCGCCGCAGTTTCGCGCCGATGCAGCGGATGGACTTTCACCTGCGGACCTCGGCGACGGCCATTTCGTGCTGGCGCGCCGCAATGTCGATGCACGGGAGCTACGCCCATGATGGATCGCCGCACAGCCCTTGGCATATTAGCCGCTTCTCTCGTCCCGCATCGCGTTCTGGCGGCGGAGAACGAGCCGGAGATATTCGCGGAAGAGCTGAAGTCCGGCGCCCTGCCGCCGATGGCCGAGCGCCTTCCCAAAGTGCCGCGCGTGATGGATTTTGCCGCGTTGGATCGCACTCCCGGCAAATATGGCGGACAGGTCAGGATGCTGATCGGCAGCCAGAAAGACATCCGTTACATGACCATTAACGGATATTCGCGACTGGTCGGCTATGACAATGACCTCAATCTTCATGCCGATATTCTTGAGAGCTTCGAGCAAGAGGAAGATCGCATATTCACGTTTCGCCTGCGGGACGGGCACAAATGGTCTGACGGCAGCCCGCTGACGCCGGAAGACTTCCGGTACGCGCTGGAAGATGTCTGGCTGAACGAGGATTTGTCGCCGGTCGGCCCGCCAACCTCGCTGGTGGTTGACGACAAGACACCAAGATTCGAGATCCTCGATCCGCTCACGGTGCGATACAGCTGGGACGCTCCAAACCCGGATTTTCTTCCCTCGCTGGCCGCCGCGCAAGCCTTGGTGATCGTGCAGCCTTCTGCCTATCTCAAACAATTCCACGAGAAGCACCAGTCGCCAGACAAGCTCAAGGAATTGCTCAAGACCTATCGCGCCAAGCGGTGGTCATCGCTGCATATCAAGATGGCTCGTTCATACCGACCCGAGAACCCGGAACTGCCAATGCTGGACCCTTGGCGAAACACCACCGAGCCGCCGGCCGAGCAATTCGTGTTCGAGCGCAACCCTTATTTCCATCGTGTCGATCCCAACGGGTTGCAGCTCCCATATATAGACCGCTTCATCCTCAACGTTTCGTCATCAGCGATCCTGCCGGCCAAGGTCGGCGCGGGCGATTCTGATTTACAGGGAACCGGCATTGACTTCGCCGACTACACCTACCTGAAAGAGGCTGAGAAGCGTTTTCCGGTAAAGGTACATTTGTGGAAGCGTACCATCGGCTCGCGTTTCGCTTTGCTTCCCAATATGAACTCCGCCGATCCGGCCTGGGGTCCGTTGCTGCGCGACGTAAGAGTGCGCCGCGCATTGTCGATTGCCGTCAATCGTGACGAGATCAACAAGGTGGTCTTCTACGGTCTCGGCCACGTCAGTTCGGACACCGTGCTGCAGGCAAGCCCCCTGTTTCGACCGGAGTTTGCGCAGGCATGGAGCCAGCATGATCCCGACCTCGCCAACGAACTGCTTGTTCAGGCCGGGCTGACGGAATTCGACGACGACGGGATTCGTATTCTGCCGGATGGCCGTCCCGCACAGATCGTGGTCGAAACGGCGGGTGAAGGCACGCAGGAAACCGATGTGCTCGAACTGATCACCGACCACTGGCGCAAGATAGGCATCGCGCTGTTCATTCGAACGTCCCAGCGCGACGTGTTCCGCAGCCGGGGCATGGCGGGCCAGATCATGATGTCCATGTGGTCCGGCGTCGACAACGGAATCCCCAACGCCGACATGAATCCGCGGCAGTTCGCGCCAATGACCGACGACCAGCTTCAATGGCCGGTCTGGGGCGCGCACTATCTGTCACGCGGCCAACGCGGCACGGCGCCGGATCTTCCCGCCGCCAAAACCCTGCTGGATCTGGCTGTGCGCTGGCGCAGGACCACTGAGACCGAGGAACGCGCACGGCTTTGGGCGTCCATCCTGGCGCTCTACGCCGATCAGGTGTTTTCCATCGGCTTTGTCAACACCACGCCGCAGCCGGTGCTTCGTTCGGCGCGCCTCCAGAACTTTCCCAAGGAAGCCTTCTTCGGATTCGACCCCACGGCCTATTTCGGAACGCTGTCGCCCGACACGTTCTGGCTTTCCGACCAGGAGGCATAGGGCTCCTCATGCTGCGTTATATCGTCTGGCGCATCGCAATGATGGTCCCCACATTGCTGATCATTTCCGCGCTGGTGTTCACAATCATCGAACTGCCGCCCGGCGACTATTTCGAAAGCTATGCGGCAGAACTCAAGGCGCAGGGCGAAGACGTCGACACGGAATATCTCGATACCCTGCGCAAGGAGTACAATTTCGACAAACCGCCCGTGATCCGATATTTCTATTGGCTCGGTGGCATGCTGCAAGGCGATTTCGGTTATTCTTTCGAATATCAGTTGCCGGTGACGGAGGTCGTCGGCGACCGCATGTGGCTCACCGTGCTGGTGTCGTTCGTCACGATCCTTTTCACCTGGCTGATCGCCTTTCCGATCGGCATTTATTCCGCCACCCACCAATATAGCTGGGGCGACTACGGCCTGACGTTTCTCGGCCTTCTCGGCATCGCGATCCCGAACTTCATGCTCGCGTTGATCCTGATGTATTTCGCCAACATCTGGTTCGGCGTTTCAATCGGGCACCTGATGGACCTGCAATATCTCGGCCAGCCAATGAGCTGGGCGAAGGCCAGGTCCATCATGGATCACTTATGGATTCCGGTCATCATCGTGGGCACGGCGGGGACTGCGGGCATGATCCGAAGGCTGCGCGCCAACCTGCTGGACGAATTGCAGAAGCAATATGTGGTGACGGCGCGCTCCAAGGGTCTTTCCCCCTTCCGGACGCTCATCAAATATCCGCTGCGCATGTCGCTGAACTTCTTCATCTCGGACATCGGTTCGATCCTTCCCGCGATCATCTCGGGTGCGGAAATCACGGCGATCGTGCTTTCCCTTGAAACGACCGGACCCATGCTCATAAAGGCCCTGCAAAGCCAGGACATGTACCTTGCAGGGTCCTTCCTGATGTTCCTCGCATTCCTTACAGTCATCGGCGTGTTGATCTCCGACCTCGCCCTGGCATTGCTCGATCCCCGGATACGCTTGCAGGGCGGAAGCACGAAATGACGGATTCATCCCTTCCCGCGCCGGGCGCACCGCTCAAGCACTACGTCTCTACCGCGCCATTCGATCCGATGTCGGTCGAAGCAATGACAGCGGAGCAGGAACGCGTCTATCAGGCATCGCAGATCAAACTCATGTGGTGGAAGTTCCGACGCCACAAGCTGGCGCTTTGGTCGGGCATCTTCCTGCTCTGCCTCTATACGATGATCCTGTTTTGCGAGTTTCTTGCGCCCTACAATCTGCACACGCGCAACGTGGATTACATCTATTCGCCGCCGCAACGCATCCGGCTGTTCGACAACGGCAATTTCATCGGGCCTTTCGTCTACGGGCGGCAGATGACGCTCGACATAGAGAACCTGCGTCGCATCTATCGCGACGATCCCAGCGACGTGCAGCCCATTCGCTTTTTCTGCCGCGGCGATCCGTATTATTTCTGGGGCTTGATTCCGGGTGACCTCCATCTCGTCTGCCCGGCGGAAAACGGCAATATGTTCCTGCTGGGGACCGACCGCCTGGGACGAGACGTGCTCTCGCGCATCATCTACGGAGCGCGCATATCGCTGACGATCGGCCTTGTCGGCATTGCCTTCAGCTTCCTGCTCGGCATCGTCATCGGTGGGCTGGCCGGTTACAAGGGCGGCATTTTCGACCTGATCGTCCAACGCATCATCGAGGTCCTTCAATCCATCCCCAGCATTCCGCTCTGGATGGCGCTTGCGGCCATCATGCCGGTCACCTGGAGCCCGATCCTGATCTATTTCGGCATTACCCTCATTCTCGGCCTGCTGGATTGGACCGGACTTGCACGCGCCGTGCGCTCGAAGCTGCTCGCGCTGCGCGAGGAGGACTATGTGCTTGCCGCCCAGTTGATGGGGGCGAAGACAAGCCGGATCATCGGCAAACACCTCATTCCCGGCTTCATGTCTCACCTGATCGCCACAGCGACCATCTCAATTCCGGGCATGATCCTCGGCGAAACGGCGTTGAGCTTCCTCGGACTCGGTTTGCGGCCCCCAATCACCAGTTGGGGCATCCTGCTGACCGAAGCGCGCAGCGTCAGCACCATTGCCTTTTATCCGTGGCTGCTCTTCCCGATGATACCGGTGATCTTCGTCATCCTCGCCTTCAACTTCCTCGGCGACGGGTTGCGCGACGCGGCCGACCCCTACCGCTGAGCGCGGTAGATGAAATATCTTCCCTCTGTCGCCCCTGGCGGCAGGGGAACCGGCTGTGTTCCCGGAACGTCGAGATTCAAGTCCGATACCAGCAGCCCGCCGGGCGCCAGCGCCGGGGCGACCGCAGCGCTCAGCAATTGCTGCATGGCGCTATTGTGCTCGTCGCCATAAGACCCGGTATCGGCGTGCAGCAGCGCAACCTGCCCCGCGAAACGTTCGGCCGCGGCGGGCACCGTGTCGCGCATGTCGCCGACGATCATCCTGTTTTCCGGAGGAGTGCAATCTTCGAAGCAGTCCAATTCCCGGTCGAACACATAAATGTCACGGTCGGGCAAGTGGGTGCGCAGATGGTCATATGTGCGACCATGCCCCAGCCCCAACTCGAATACCACGCCGGGCATGGCTTCGATTTCCCTGAATGCCCAGCCAAGGCAGGCATCCTGTGCGACGAGGCGCAGCCGCAATTTGTCGAGACGCGTCAGTTTCAATATTTGCATCCCCGATAGCATTGTGCCCGACCTGCCGCAGCGCCGCACAGGCGTCAAGGCAAATGTTGGACAGCGCGCCGTGCCTGTGCCAATGAACGCGCATGAAGATCCTGCTCACCGGAGCCGCCGGCTTCATTGGTCATCACACCGCGATCCGCCTGCTGGAGCGCGGTGATGCCGTCGTCGGGATCGACAATCTTAACGACTATTATGCCGTCAGCCTCAAGCAGGACCGGCTGACCATAGCCGAGCGGCACCCACGCTTCCGTTTCCTTCGGCTCGACATTGGAACCCCCAACCTGTTCGACGCCATCGGCGCAAATGTCGACGATGTCGACATTATCGTGCACCTCGCGGCACAGGCGGGTGTCCGCTATTCGATGCAGAACCCTTACGCCTATGTCCATTCCAACGTTCTTGGGCAGGTGGCGATCATGGAACTGGCGGCGAGGCTGCCCAAGCGCCCGACTGTCGTCTATGCCAGTTCGTCTTCGGTGTATGGGCTGGGCGAGAGCACGCCCTTTTCCGAGAGTGCGCGTGCGGACAAGCCGATATCGGTCTATGCTGCAACCAAGCGCGCGGGCGAGATGCTGGCCCATGCCTATGAGGAGCTTTACGGAATCCGATCCACGGGCCTGCGCTTTTTCACTGTCTACGGACGGTACGGGCGGCCCGACATGGCGCCGTGGCTGTTCACCGACGCCATCCTGAAGGGCGAACCGATATCGGTGTTCAACAACGGCGACATGCTGCGCGATTTCACCCATGTCAGCGATATCGTCGCTGGCGTGGTTGGCGCGACAGACCGGGCAGCGGATGCCACGCTTGCCCTCGAACCCGTCTATAATCTCGGCAACAACAAGCCGGTCAAGCTGGCTGACTTCATCGCCGCCATCGAGAGTGCGGCGCGACGCAAGGCGGTGGTCGAGTTCAAGCCGAAGCCGCCGGGCGACGTGACGGTGACCTATGCGGATATTTCGCTAGCCGAACGGGACTTGGGGTTCTCGCCGAAAACCTCCATCGAAGCCGGGATGGCCGACTTCGTCGAATGGTTCAGGTCGTATGAAAAGGGTGAGACAGGCTAGGAATATTCCGGCGGGACTACCCCTCATCCGGCTACCGCCACCTTCTCCCGCAAGGCGAGAAGGAAAACTGCCGCGACGTCTTGCTCGTTCTGCAACGTCAGCGATTCGTGCCGGCGTTCGTGATATCCGCCTTCTCCCCTTGTGGGAGAAGGTGCCGGCAGGCGGATGAGGGGTTAAAATCAGATCGAGTCAGGCGACATTGCGCTTGCGCTGGTCCTGCAATGATTTGACTTCCCCCAGACGCAGGGAATCGCCGCGACCGACCGCGAGATAGAGCAGGCCATGCTGGCGTACCCGTTCGGGGTCGTACAGGTTGCGTCCGTCGATGATGACAGGATTGCGAAGGTTCTTCTTGAGCCATTCGAAATCGGCGATGCGGAACTGCTTCCACTCGGTGCAGATGACCAGCGCGTCCGCGCCCTTCGCTGCGTCCTCGGCATTCTTTGCCAGTTGCAGGTCGGGGCGCTCGCCGTAGATCTTCCGGGTTTCGTCCATCGATTCAGGATCGAAGGCGCTCACGGAGCCGCCCGCCGCAAAGATCGATTCGATCAGCGCCCTGCTCGGCGCCTCGCGCATATCGTCCGTATTGGGCTTGAACGCCAGCCCCCACACCGCGATCCGGCGACCCTTGATCTCGCCATCCAACGCGAGCGAAAGCTTGTCAAACAATTGGCTCTTCTGCCGTTCGTTGACGGATTCCACCGCATCCAGCAGTTCGGGGCGATGGCCGTTGTCGTGAGCCACCTTTGCCAAAGCGCGCACGTCTTTCGGGAAGCACGATCCGCCATAGCCGCAGCCGGGATAGATGAACTGGTAGCCGATGCGAGGATCGGAGCCAATGCCGCGCCGCACCTGCTCGATGTCGGCGCCGAGGCGTTCGGCAATGTTGGCGATTTCGTTCATGAAGCTGATCTTGGTCGCAAGCATCGCATTAGCTGCATATTTCGTCAGCTCCGCGGCGCGCACATCCATGGTCATCAGCTTGTCGTGATTGCGGTTATAGGGCGCATAGCACTCCTGCATCGCATCGCGGACCCGCTGCGACGACGTGCCGACAATGATGCGGGCAGGCCGCATGAAATCCTCGACCGCGCTGCCTTCCTTCAGGAATTCCGGGTTGGAGCAAACGTCGAACTCGACATTTGCGCCGCGCGCGCGCTGGGCGTCGCGAATGCGTGCCTCGACCATTTCGGCGGAACCGACCGGCACGGTCGATTTGTTCACGACGACCTTGTAGCTCTCGATATGCTTGCCGATCGTATCGGCCACGGCCTGGACAGCCCGGACATCCGCCGAACCGTCTTCCATGGCTGGCGTCCCGACGGCCACGAAAATGATCTCGCCGTGACGCACGCCACGGGCTGAATCTGTCGAGAAGCTCAGGCGTCCGGCCTCGGCATTGCGAATGACCAGCTCCTTGAGGCCCGGTTCATAAATCGGGATATAGCCGTCATTCAGCGCGGCGATGCGCTTTGCATCGATGTCGATGCACGCGACGTTGTGTCCGACGTCCGCGAGGCAGGCCGCGGTTACCAGCCCGACATATCCGGTTCCGAAAATCGTCAGTTGCACAGCTGCATCCCTGATCCGCCAATGGTCACCAATCTTATCATCACAAACTCATATATGTTTGCAATGTCCACTTTTGAGTGAACACTACCCAATTATGCCCGGCTCATCACCCTACGGCTACGGCGAGCATCCCGCAGACTGTGCCGGAACTGTGCCTTGTAGGCTCGTGACAGGCACGAACTGGAGGCAAAGCCGGTGCGCGCCGCAATCTCGCTTGCGCTCAATGACGTCTCCTGCACGAGGGAGCGGGCGGCATCAAGCCTGATGCTCTGATAGTAGCGCCCCGGCCCCATTCCGAACTCGCGCGCGAAAAGCCGCGCAAGCGTGCGCTCGGAGACGGCTGCCTGCGCTGCAATCGCGGCGAGGCCGACAGGTCGCTCGACATTGGTGCGCATGGCCGCGACCGCGCGGGCGATCTGCGGTGCGCGCGGGGAAGATGTGTCCACGCCGACCCCCTGCTCCGTCGGGCGTTGCCGGCTGTCATAGACGAACATGTTCGAAACATCGAAGGCCAGCGCGCCGCCGCCCCTGTCGCTGATCAATTTGAGCATGAGGTCGGTTACCGTGCCCGCACCGCCCGCCGTCACGCGGTCACGGTCGATTGCGTAGCGGTCGGTCACGACCTCGGTGGCGAGATGCGTTTCGGCGAATTGTCCGAGGTCCTGCCAATGTATGGTCGCCCTGTAGCCGTCCAGCAATCCCGCCGCGGCCAGTAGCCAGGAACCAGAATCCAGTGCGCCCATGATCGCGATGCGCCGTTCCGCCAGTTGCAGTGCCTTGACCAGCGCCGGGTTGGCGTGCGCGCGGGCCCCATAACCGGCGACAACGAATAGAATGTCCAGATGTCGCGCCTGTGACAGGCTCGCATCGCAGCGCATGACGATGCCGCTCGAACTTGTCACGTCCTGTCCGGTGGCCGACAGCAATTGCCACGCAAAACGGTCCTCGCCGCCATAATCGCGCGCGGCGCGCAGCGGCTCGATGGCGCTTGCCAGCACCATGTTGGAAAAGCCGTCCAGCGCAAGGAAACCGCAGCGCAAGGAAGTGGTGTGATCCATCCGTCGATTGGCCAAAGATGCAAACTTATTGGCAGATTACGCAATATTACGCGAATATGCCAGCGCGATAGTCAGCTCCGGACAAGCGAGGAGCAATGCCTTGAACTTTGATGTTTTCATCACCTGCGCGGTGACCGGGTCCGGCGGGACCGCCGACAAGAGCGACAAGGTGCCTGTCACACCTAAGCAGATCGCAGAGGCTTGCGTGGAGGCTGCGAAGGAAGGCGCCGCAATCGCCCATGTTCATGTGCGCAACCCCGAGAATGGCGGGCCTTCGCGGGATCCTGCGCTTTATCGCGAAGTCGTTGCGCGTGTCCGCGACAGCGGCGTCGATGTCGTGCTCAACCTCACCGCCGGAATGGGCGGAGACCTGGTGCTTGGTCCCCCTGAAAAGCCCCTGCCCCTCAATCCAGCCCAGACGGACATGGTCGGCGCGACGGAGCGCCTCGTGCATGTTGAGGAACTGCTACCCGAAATCTGCACGCTCGATTGCGGCACAATGAACTTTGCCGAAGCGGACTACGTGATGACCAACACGCCCGGAATGCTGCGGGCAATGGCCCGGCGCATTCAGGAATGCGGCGTGAAGCCGGAAATCGAGGTTTTCGACACGGGCCATCTCGTGCTTGCGAAGCAATTGGTGAAGGAGGGGCTGATCGAGGATCCGGTGATGGTCCAGCTCTGCATGGGTATTCCCTATGGCGCGCCGGATGACCCGCTGACGCTGATGGCGCTTGCGAAATCCATACCGGATGGGTGGACATTTTCCGCTTTCTCGATCGGGCGCATACAATTGCCTTATGTCGCGATGGCGGCGCTGGCCGGCGGCAATGTGCGGGTTGGGCTGGAGGACAATCTGATGCTGTCGCGCGGCAAGCTGGCGACCAACGGCCAGCTGGTCGAGCGCGCCGCGACGATCTTGTCGGCGATGAACGTCAATATCCTCGGCCCGGAGGACGTCCGCAAGAAACTCAAACTGAAGAAGCGGCCATAAATGACTGAAAAAGTTGCGGTTACCGCCGCCCTCGGTGGTGGTGTCATCGGCGGCGGCTGGATCGCCCGTTTCCTGCTGAACGGGCATGACGTGAATGTCTACGACCCGCATCCCGATGCGCAGCGCCTCGTTGGCGTAGTTCTCGCCAATGCCGAACGCGCGTTGCGCCGACTGACGCTGGCGCCGCTTCCAGCAAAGGGCAGATTGACCTTCGTCTCCACCATCGAGGACGCAGTGAGGGACGCCGACTACATTCAGGAAAGCGTACCCGAACGGCTGGACCTGAAGCTCAAGATTCTTGGAGAGGTCGAAAAATATGCCAGGCCGGATGCGATGATCGGGTCATCGACCTCCGGCTTTCGCCCTTCCCAACTCGCGGAAGGATTGAGAACGCCCGAACGGCTGTTCGTCGCGCACCCGTTCAATCCGGTCTACCTCCTGCCGGTCGTGGAACTGGTTCCGAGCGGCAAGACTTCGCCCGCCGTGGTGGAACGCGCAAGCGTATTCCTGACCACGCTCGGCATGAAGCCGCTGGTGGTGCGCAAGGAGATCGATGCGCACATCGCAGATCGCCTGCTGGAGGCGCTCTGGCGCGAGGGCCTGTGGCTCGTCAATGACGGCATTGCCACCACACAGGAAATCGATGACGTGATCCGTTTCGGTTTCGGCCTGCGCTGGGCGCAGATGGGCCTGTTCGAGACCTATCGCATCGCAGGCGGCGAGGCGGGGATGGCGCATTTCATCGCCCAGTTTGGACCGGCGCTGAAGTGGCCGTGGACGAAGCTGATGGACGTTCCCGAAATGACGGATGAACTGATCGCGACGATTGCGAGCCAGTCCGACGCGCAGTCGGGCATGTATTCCATCCGCGAGCTTGAGCAAATCCGCGACGACAACCTCGTCGCCATCATGCAGGCGCTCAAGGCAAAGCCTTGGGGTGCGGGCCAGACGCTGAAATCCTATGAGGACAGCCTTTACGCCAAGGCCCATGCAGGGGCGGCGTCCGGTACCGCCGATCCTTCCCGCCCGCTTTCGCTCCACACGGACCGTGTGAGGGAGGATTTTGTCGACTACAACGGCCACATGACCGAAAGCCGCTATCTGCAGGTGTTCGGCGATGCCACGGATGCATTCTTCCAGCACATCGGAATGGATCAGGCCTATCTCGACAGCGGCCGCTCCATCTACACGGTGGAAACCCACATCCGGCACCTTCGCGAGGTGAGGATGGGGGAGCCGCTGCGCGTTGAAACTCGGCTGCTCGGATACGATGCCAAGCGAATCCGCATCGTGCATGAGATGTACGGCGGCCCTCAGGATGAGCTACTGGCCACAGCCGAGCATATGCTGCTGCACGTCGATACAAGGAAATCGACCACCTCCGAGATCGGCGCCGAATTGAAGCCGGCGCTTGCCCGCATCTGGGCGCATCACAAGGCATTCACGGCCCCAGAATACGCCGGAAAAGCGATCCGCGCCGTTGTCACCGATGGCGCTTAGCACGCGAAAGTGATACATCTCGGCCCTCGCGGATTTGAGGGCCGCATCATGCAGGCGCAGCACCGCAAGGCCTTTGTGGTCGAGGACGAGTATTTCGTCCTTCTCGACATCCGGGATGCGTTGGCACGACTCGGTCATGAAGTTTGCCACGCCGCCGGATCGCTCGCCGAAGCCGTCGAATGGGCCGGCAAGGTCGATGCCGATTTCGCTGTGGTCGACGTCAATGTGAAGGGCGAGAAAGTCTACCCCGCAGCCGAAATACTCAGGGAACGCGCCCTGCCCTTCATCTTCTGCACGGGATACGACCAGGTGCATCTCGACCCTGAATGGGCGGACTACCCGATCATCCACAAGCCGTTTTCAGTCGATGAACTGGCCGCCGCGCTTCGCAAATGGCTGGAAGGCGTGCAGTGGGCCAAGGTCAAGAGCTAGGAACGGACTACGCCTGCGTCGCCGTGGCGATGTTGCGCAGATAGGTCGCGTAGGCGGTCTTGCCCAACTGGTCTGCGCGGCGCAGCACCTGCTGCGGTTCAAGCCAGTTCTGGCCAAGCGCAATCTCTTCGGGACAGGCAATCTGGAAGCCCTGCCGGCGTTCGATGGAGCGCACGAAGGACGCCGCGTCGAACAGGCTCTCGCAGGTGCCGGTGTCGAGCCACGCATAGCCGCGACCAAGCCGGGCCACGTTCAGGTCGCCCCGTTCGAGATAGATGTTATTGACCGACGTTATCTCAAGTTCGCCGCGCGCCGACGGCTTGATCGTCGCAGCAATGTCGACGATGTCGTTGTCGTAGAAATAGAGGCCCGTGACCGCCCAGTTGGATTTCGGCTTTTCCGGCTTCTCCTCGATGTCGAGGGCCACGCCGGTTTTCGGGTCGAACGTGACGATGCCGTAGCGCTCCGGTTCGTCGACCTGATAGGCAAAGACGGTCGCGCCGCTCGTGCGCTGCGCCGCTTCGCGGCAGGCGTCCGGAAGCGCGTGGCCGAAGAACAGATTGTCGCCGAGCACCATGGCGACCGAACCGTCGCCGATAAAATCCCTGCCGATGATGAACGCCTCGGCCAGACCGTTCGGGTGTTCCTGCACCGCATATTCCAACTTGATGCCGAACTCCGAGCCGTCACCGAGCAACGCCTGGAAGCTCGGCAGGTCGCGGCTGGTCGAGATGATGAGGATTTCACGGATGCCCGCCAGCATCAGCACGCTGAGGGGATAATAGATCATCGGCTTGTCATAGATCGGCAGGATCTGCTTCGACACCGCTATCGTCAGCGGGTAGAGGCGCGTGCCGCTACCGCCGGCCAGTATTATACCCTTCATTGCCACCTTAGCTCCCTTCGCCCGAGCCCGAATTTGCTGCACTTTGGCGCGAGGCGTAAGCCGGAGCTTTGGCGAGGGGGACTAATCCATTGGATTTAGCGATGCCGGGATGTGCTACCCCTATTCGCTATCCGGCAGCCAATCGTATAGACCGATATAGCTGAGCGGCGTCAGAATTCGCCCGTCCGATGCCACTTCCAGAAGGCGTAGCGCGTTTCCAGCCCACGCAGAAATCGTTCGACCATGAACAGCGGATGTCTCCGGGTGCGCTCGGGTCCGATCTCAATGCGACGCTGGAGACCCGACCAGCCGCGAACCGACTCCGCGTCTGCGACCGTCGAGCGTACAAATTCGCACAGCGCATCGATTTCCGCCTTTTCCGGCGAGCCTCGGTCGAACTTTTCCATGGCGAGTATGATTGCCTGTTCGGCTACCGCCGTTTTAGCGAGATCCTGAAACGCCTGCGCCTCGGGTATATTTCCCGCCACGCCCGAAAAGAGCGTTTCAAAGGCCTCCCTGCGTTCGGAAAGGTCGCGCATCGCGTTCATTTCCCGCGCGGACAGGCTATGCGCATGGTCCCTATGCCAGGCCTGGTCCGCTCCGTGGATGTAGGCAACATCGCAAAAGGCAGCCATTCGCAGCCACATTTCCATGTCGTGCGTGTGCGCCAGAGGCTTTTGTCCGCCGACATGATCCACCACGGTTCGCCGCATCAGCACCTCAGGCGAGGTTATGACGTTGTAGCCATGGCGGCATCTTGCGGCCAGCCAGCTTCGGCCGCTCCAGATGGTCCATGCGGTCGCCCTGCCGCGATGTCCCGGCAGCCGGTCGCCACTGAAATGAACCGGATGGCCATATACGAGGCCGACACTCGGAAAGCGCTGCATCACGGCGATCGCGCGTTTCAGCGAACCGGGCGTCAACAGGTCATCGGCGTCCAGCCGAACGACATATTCGCCATCGGCAACGGAAAGACCGTCGTTGAAGGTCTCGACAGGCCCCTTGTTGGTGCGATGCGCGATAACCGTTACGCGCTCGTCGGAGGCGGCGAGCTGTTCGGCAACCTCAAGGCTGTTGTCGGTGGATTTGTCGTCCACCACAATGACGTTGACGAGTGCGCCTTCCTGCGAAAGCGCGCTATCCACCGCATCAGGCAGGTACCGCGCGTAGTTGTAGCAGGGAATGACGACCGTCACGGTCGCAGCGGTCGTTCCCCCGATCGGGGTCACGCGGACTTTTCTGCGCGTTCTGGCCGATTGCGGATCGGCCGAAAAAAGCTCCCTCGCAAATCCTGTCCCAAGGTCCAAGGTTTCGCTCACGCCGATCACTGCCTATTGTTTCCACTGCGGTTTGTTCAGACGCCAGCATATTCGAAGACCGCGCCGATACACAGTTTGCCAATAGGATATTCTCGTAAGCACACCTTACCCATATTGGCCAATACGGGAACGGGCTCGGAGCTGTTTGCAACGAAGCTGTGCTTGCACACCGTTTCGATTTGCCTCCGGTCCGCGCAAATTCGACTTTTTTGGTATCTGCTCCCACAACAGATGAAAGCAGCCTTCGATAGGCCGGGTTGCGGAAGAACGGCATTTACAAGGTATGTTTGACCGGGCGGCGATGACATTCCGGCACGGGATGTGAACGAGCGCGCCTGCGTTGCACACAGGAAAACCGAGCAAGACTGAATATGAGTGCGAAGGATACAAGCTACGGACAGGTTCTGCGCTCGAGCATACTCATCGGCGGGTCGTCGCTGATCAATATTGCCTTCGGCATCATTCGCAGCAAGGCCATGGCGCTGCTGATCGGGCCGGCGGGCATCGGGTATCTGGGCGTCTATACGCTCATCGTCGACCTCAGCGTGTGCCTTGCGGGCCTTGGTGTGAACAACAGTGGCGTGCGCCAGATCGCGGAGGCCAATTCGACGCACGACGAAACGCAGGTCGCGCGCACGGCCATTGCACTGAAATGGACCACGTTTGCGCTTGGCTGCCTGGGCGGCCTAGCCCTGGCGCTCCTTGCACTGCCGCTGTCTCACCTGACTTTTTCGGATGGCGCTTTTGCACTCGGCATCGCATGCCTCGGCCTGGCGGTCTTTTTCCGCCTCACGGCAGCGGGCCAAACCGCGCTCATTCTTGGTCTGCGGCGCATTTCGGATGTCGCCATGCTGGGCATTCTCGGAACGGCGATCGGAACGCCTTTGACCATCGCCATCATCTATTTCTGGCGCGAGGACGGAATAGTTGCGTCCATTGTCGTGGGCACCGCGTCCATGTTGCTCATGTCCTGGTGGTATGTGCGCAAGGTGAAGATCCAGAACGTTCCTTTCGGCCGCGGCGAACTGGTGGCCGAGGCGCGGCCACTGCTCGCGCTTGGTGTGGCGTTCATGGTTGGCGAGTTGCTGACCATGGCCACGGCTTTCGTGGTTCGCCTGTTGCTGATCCAGCATGAGGGAATTGTGGGAGCAGGCCTCTATCAGGCTGCGTGGACGCTCGGAGGGATTTATATCGGCTTCATCCTGCAAGCTATGGGCGCGGATTTCTATCCGCGATTGACCGAAGCCCGCGACGACGAGCGGAGCAACCAGCTCATCAATGAACAGACCGAAATCGGCCTTCTGATCGGGGGCCCGGGATTGATCGCGACACTTGTTCTCGCGCCGACGATTTTGACGCTGCTCTATTCCTCGGAATTCAGCCCCGCCGCCTCGGCCTTGCGGTGGATATGCCTCGGGATGGCGCTGCGTATCATGTCTTGGCCATTGGGCTTCCTGCCTATTGCGCGCGGCGCTCGCCGCATTTTTGTTTCGCTGGAGATTGCGGCAACCGTCGCTCAGCTTGGACTGACCTATTTTCTGGTGCCGCGCTTCGGGGTCGATGGCGCCGCCAGTGCCTTTTTCGGCATGTATATCTGGCATACGGCCATCGTCTACATCGTCGCGCGACGCATGAGCGGTTTCAGATACACGGCCGTCAATCTGGGCTTGATATCAGCGCTGTCAGTGTCGGTCGTATTGGTGCTCGGCAGCTTTTATCTGATGGACTTCTGGTACGCGACATTGTTTGGAGTAGCCTTCACCTGTGTGATCTCGGTGGTCAGTCTGATCGCCATCATTCAAAGGGTCCCGACAGAGGACTGGCCAAAGCCGCTTCGGCGCCTGATCCCTCTCGCGGAACGATTGAGACGCGTGGGCGCATAGGGTCAGGAGCGATTGGCTTGAGTGACAGTCTTCACATTTCCCTGGCAGTCGATCATGGCTTCGAAGTGCCGCTTGGCGTCTGCATCAGAAGCATCGCGGAAACACAGGCTGGACTCGACTGCCGTGTTGCCGTGCTTTGCAGCGGCCTGGACCTGGAAACCCGCCGCAAGATCGAAAGCGACGCCGAAGGCAAGTTAACCATCGACTGGATCGAAGTGGACCCTGCACGCTTGACAGGCGCGAATTTTACGCTTGGTCTTTCCTCCGCTGCCCTGTTTCGCATCCTGCTTCCAGAGATCCTGCCCGGCCTTTCGAAAACGCTCTACATCGATGCGGATACGGTCGTTTGCGGGTCTTTGAGCGATCTGTGGAACACAAGGCTGGGCGACAATTTTCTGGCTGCCGTGCGAGACGCCGGCGCGCCTTTTCCCGCGGGACCGGCGGGCACTGACTGGAAAGAGCTGGGGCTGGAACCGGACATGCCCTATTTCAACTCGGGCGTCATGCTGCTTGCGCTGGACAAGTGGCGCGAACAGGGATTCGGGAACAAGACCCTCGACCTTCTTCGCGCGCGAAAAATGCCGTGGGGCGATCAGGACGCGCTCAACATAGCCGCGAGAGGAAAATGGAGCGAGCTTCCGAGAAAGTGGAATCTTCAAACCGCTGACGCGGAAGGCAAGAGCCTGTCATGGGCGCTGTGGCGTGCTGATGTCGAGACGGCGATAGAAGCGCCCGCGATCATTCATTACACCGGCTATCGCAAGCCATGGAACGGCAAGCAGGGCCATCCCTATGCCGACCGTTGGTTCCAGACGCTTGCGAGAACCCGTTGGGCGGGCTGGGAAGTCGAGCAGCCATCGGCAATCGTACGCATCGGCCGCAGGCTGGGGCGTGCGGCGAGCGTTCTGGCGCACGGCTGAACGCGGGGCAGGCAGGGCAAAAGTTTCGCCCCGCCGCCAACTCTCTACAAGATTGTTATTCGACCCTGCGAGGAAAGAAGATGCCCGTCTGGCGCGCGCGATAGCGCTCAATCCGATCAAGCACTTCCCGTATGAACGCTTCGCGCACCAACGCCTGACCCCGCCCGATCCAGCGGGAAAGCGTCTTCTTGGTCTTCGAGTCGGTCTTGAGCAGCCACCGATGTTCTCTCGTCCCGGCGAGCGTCGGGTCCAGCGACAAGGCAAGGCTCCGGTACTTCTCGATGGGCTGCTTCCTGTCACGCCAGCATTGGCGGATGTGATAGGCATTTCTGATTGCGGTCAATCCGAGCGTCCGTTTTGCAATGGACAAGAGCTCGTCAGCATCTGGCAGCCCGCCGGCTTCCTTGCGGAACGCGGAGTCGATGGCTTTCCACCGATGCTCCAGATCGAACAGGAAGCCAGCATGGATTGTGCGCTGCATGCTCTTGGGGTGCCTGCGGTAGTAGGCCTGATCGGCATCATTGACATGGCCCACATCGGAAATCGCCGCGATGCGCAGCCACATCTCCATATCCCCGGAGTGGGGAAGTTCCGGCGTATAGCCCCCGACCGCCTGCTGGACGCTGGTGCGGACGACCGCCTCCGGCGACGTTATGAAATTCTTGCCCGATTTGCAGACCATCCTCACCCACTCGCGCCCACTCCAGATTGTGGACTTTGAGCTGGAGGTTCGCGCGGGCGGAAGCACATCGTCGCTGAACGGAATGGGGTGACCGTAAACCAGCCCGACCGAAGGGTTTTCTTCCATGATTCGCGTCGCACGGCCGAGTGCGCCCGGCGTCAGCAGATCATCGGCGGACAGGAGGGTGAAATATTTGGAACGCGCGAGGGCTATGCCCTCATTGTAAGTCGCGATATGGCCTTTGTTGACCTCATGGCGAATGAATTTCACGCGGCTGTCCTTTCGTGAAAGGTCCATGCACACGTCTGGCGTGTTGTCGCTCGAACAGTCGTCGATGATAAGCACACTTACCTCGACGCCTTCTTGTGAAAGGACGCTTTGCACGCAATCGACAAGATAACGTCCGTAATTATAGCAAGGTATAAGGACATTGACCGTCGCCATCTAGGATTCCTTCAACCACAATCGATGCGACCAGCAAGCACGCGGTCATTTTTCGAGCCATTTTGGTCGCCTGCAACATAGCTGCGGGCGTTCCCTCAAAGTAGGCTGCCAATAGGCGAAAATCCTCGTCTCTTCCTACACACATTGAAGGATGTAGTATCGTGCGCGCGCCTATTGGACAGGTAGGCCGTGCCGAAGCGAACGGCACCGAACCCGCCGTCTCCAGACTCCATCCTGCACGTCGCATCATGTGCCCATCCTAGGTCATGAACTCATAAATCCGATTGAAATGGTGTGAGGCCATCGGTTCGGATGCGCGGAGGATAGACGCAGGAAATGTGGTTCATTTTCAAGTCTTTCCGACAAAGCAGCCGGACCGATGGACCACATCCGAAGGACGCCGAAACGGCTGCAAGCCGCCGCGTCGAACCGCTCGGACGATGGAACCCCATCGCCCTTCGCGCTTCTCCTCGCAGCTTCTTGCCGTTTCAGGCGCCATTTCAAACGCATTTATGAGTCCATGACCTAGTCCCTTTGGACTAAGCTGTATGGCCCCCTACACCTCCCCACGACCTAGGCCAAAAGCGCGGTTTTCATCCCAATGGCTCCGTCGAACTTGCGGGCCGTTCTCTCTATTATTCGACCCCAGATTGTAGGGAGGGACCGAAAGCAATGAGCCTCGGTTACCATGAAGCGTCAGATACGAGTGATCGAATGGAAGGAATACTATCGAACAACGCGGAACGTGCCGAGTCACGCCGAACCTTGTTGTTCATCTCACTGAATGTCTCGGACAGCATTGTCGGAGCGCTGGAGCGCGAGTTCTCCTGGGTGACGGTTGAAAAGGCGTCAACCTTGCAGGAGGCGATGGGCGCTACGCAGCATCCCGTCTCACTGATATTGGTCGATCCGGTTTTCCTTTCGGAAGCCGAAGCGAACGCGCCAACAATTGCGCGACGCCATCCATATGCGATCATGGCGCTGATGCAGGCGGATCCGGTCAATTCCAACGTTACGCTCCGCGAGATGGTCGGCCACAGGGCGGTGAAGTCCATCCTACCGATGAACCTTCACCTCGATGTGTGGCTGTCAGTGGTGCGCTTGCTGCTGAGCGGTGGCGAGTATCTGCCGCCCGCGCTGATGCAGTCTTATGTATCGCAGGCGCGCAAGCCGGAACCTTTTCCGGGACCGGACCCGTTCGCATCACCGGCCAACAGGCCGGGAGAGCTCGCGAACCTGACGAACCGCGAAACCCAGATACTCGCACTTGTCTCGCAGGGCTTGCAGAACAAGGCGATTGCAGCCGAGTGCCAGATTTCAGAGCACACGGTCAAAATCCACCTGCACAACATCATCAGCAAGCTCGGTTCGCACAATCGCACGGAAGCCGCGGCGCGCTTCCGCAGCCATTTCGCGCAATACCGGGCCCCTGCCAACAGTTCGGAAGACGACAGGCAGAACCAGGCGCGCGGGTGAACGGACGTGAAGATCATCCCAACCGACCTGCCGGGGGTGACGCTCCTCGAACCCAGAAAGTTCGAGGACGCGCGTGGCTTCTTTGCCGAGACATGGCACCGCCAGAAGCTCGCCGAAGGCGGCATCGACGTGGACTTCGTTCAGGAGAACCAATCGCTGTCGCGCCAGGTCGGAACGGTGCGCGGCCTGCATTGCCAGCTTGATCCGCATGCGCAGGCCAAGCTCGTGCGTGTTGTTCGCGGCGCGGTGTTCGACGTCGCCGTCGACATCAGGCCCGGCTCGCCCACCTATGGAAAGTGGACCGGGGCGCTGCTGAGCGCGGAAAACATGCACCAGTTGTTCATTCCGGAGGGCTTCCTGCACGGCTTCGTGACGCGGGAACCCGACACGGAAGTCTTTTACAAGTGCAGCGATTTCTACGCCCCGACGCATGAACGCTCGGTGCGCTTCGACGACCCCGAAATCGGCATCGACTGGGGCATCGACCCTAAGGACGCAATCCTCTCCGACAAGGACGCGAACGCACCGCTGTTGCGCAACCTTTCAACCCGCGAGGTTTCCAAATGAAGATTCTTGTCACGGGCGGCTGCGGTTTCATCGGCTCGGCGGTCATCCGTAGGGCAATTGCGCGCGGGTTCGACATCGTGAACCTCGACGCGCTCACCTATGCCGGCTGTCTCGACAATGTCGCCTCGGTCGCAAACTCCCCGCGCTACTCTTTCGAGCACGCGGATATATGCGATCGCCCGGCGCTCGACCGCATCTTCAAGACGCATCAGCCTGACGCCGTGCTGCACCTTGCCGCCGAAAGCCATGTCGACAGGTCCATCGACGGCCCACTTGCCTTTCTGATGACCAATGTCATCGGCACCGGCACGCTGCTCGAAGCCGCCCGCTCATACTGGGAAGCCAACGGTCGCCCGGCAGGCTTTCGCTTCCACCACGTTTCGACGGATGAAGTTTTCGGCTCGCTTGGCGAAACCGGCGCGTTCACCGAGGAAACACCCTATTCGCCGCGTAGCCCCTACTCCTCATCGAAGGCATCGTCCGACCACCTCGTGCGGGCGTGGCATGAAACCTACGGCCTGCCTGTGGTCCTGACCAATTGCTCGAACAATTATGGGCCGTACCAGTTCCCGGAAAAGCTGATCCCCGTCGTCATCCTGAAGGCGCTCGCGGGGCAGCCGATTCCTGTTTACGGCAAAGGCGAGAATGTGCGCGACTGGCTGCATGTGGAAGACCATGCGGAGGCGCTACTCACGGTGCTGACCAAGGGCGAAACGGGCCGCAGCTACAATATCGGCGGCGACAGTGAAGCGCGCAACATCGACCTCGTGCGGATGCTGTGTGAGATCCTTGACCGACAGCGCCCGGCTGCGCATGCTCATTCAAGCCTCATCACCTACGTTACCGACCGCCCCGGCCACGACCACCGCTACGCGATCGATCCGACGCGCGTGCGCGACGAGCTTGGCTGGCGACCATCTTTCACACTTGCCGAAGGACTGGAGCAGACCGTCGACTGGTATTTGAGCAACGAGCTGTGGCTGCGGGCTTTGCAGAATCGCCCGGGTGTCAACCAACGTTTGGGTAGAGTCGCATGAATGTCCTCATGTTCGGTTGCTCCGGTCAGGTGGCGACCGAGATGGTCCGGCGCGCGCCGGAGGGTGTGACGATTTCGGCGCTCGGAAGGCCGGGAGCAGATCTGGTCGACCCGCGCGGATGCGCACGGATCGTGCAGGAGGCGGAGGCCGACATTATCGTCAACGCCGCCGCCTATACCGCCGTCGATCAGGCGGAAAAAGACAAGGTCCTGTCGAACATCATCAATGGACAGGCGCCCGCCGCAATCGCAAACGCGGCAGCGCTTCGCGGTATCCCCCTGATCCATATTTCCACCGACTATGTGTTCGACGGCAGCGGCTCCACGCCCTGGAAGCCGGACGATCGCACGGCGCCCCTGAACGCGTATGGCCGCACCAAGCGGCGCGGCGAAGAAGGCATTCTGGCCGCAGGCGGCCAATGGGCAATCCTGCGCACGTCCTGGGTTTTTTCGGCGCATGGCGGGAATTTCGTGAAGACTATGTTGCGGCTCGGCGGCGAGCGCGACCGGCTTCGCGTCGTCGCCGACCAGTTTGGAGGCCCGACTGCCGCCGCGGACATCGCGGATGCGATCTATCGCATGGCGATGCGCATGACCACCGGCCCCAAGGTCGGAGGTATCTTTCACTTTTCGGGCGCGCCAGATGTGAACTGGGCACAGTTCGCGCGCGAGATTTTCATGCAGGCGGGCTTGCCGACCCACGTCGAGGACATTGCAACAGAAGACTATCCAACGCCTGCGAAGCGCCCGCAAAATTCGCGCCTTGATTGTACGTCGCTGGCGAAGGTATTCGGCATCGACCGGCCCGACTGGCGCGTCAGCCTGCGAAAGGTTCTCGATGAGTTGGGCCGCTTGCCCTCCCCGGCAAAGGGAGGCACGCGCGCCGCGTAACGTGCTCCGGGAGTAGGCTAATCCGTTCAGACTAGCACAAAGGATTAGCCTGACCACCCAGGCGCCAACTAACAAAAAGCGGGCCGATCCCGCAAATTGCAGTGTGAAAGCGGCGACAGGCCGCCCCTGCGCATTTCAGGACAGGTAACCGAGATGGCTATCAAAGGCAGCATATTCAAATCATTCCGCACCGGAAAGATGGCGGCAACCGCGCTTGCGGTCGGCCTCGCATGCTCATTCGGGACAGTTTTCGCGGATGCCGCCGAGCTGGTGCCGCAAACCCGGTTCAGGCTGAAGATCGTGCAGTGGATGCCCGTCAAGAGCGCCTATGAGCAATGGGACGCGCTGGGCGGCGAGTTCGTCGTTTCAAGCGGCGGATCGGTTTCCCTGCCGGTCGTCGGGCCGATTACGGTTTCAGGCATCGACAGCGAGGCGCTGGCGACCGAAATCGCCGACCGTCTCCAGAAGAAGACGGGACTCGTCAGCAAGCCGGAAGTGACCATCGAGATCATTTCGTATCCTCCGATCTATGTGACGGGCAACATCGCAAAACCTGGCGAATTCCCATATCGGGAAGGCATCACGGTAACGCAGGCAGTGGCATTGAGCGGCGGCCCGAGGCATCAACTTGAGGATGCCGACAGCATCAAGCTGCTGAGCGAGATCAAGTCGAAGAACGACGAGATTCTCCTCGCGACTGCGCGCATCGCTCGCCTCGACGCAGAGTTGAACGGGGCAGACCATATCGAATTCCCCGATGCCGGAAAGGCCGGCATGTCGGAGGCTGCAGCGGGCGTGTTCGAACGCGAGCGCATCCTGTTCGAGGTGCGCATGGAGGAGTTGGACCGTCAGACCAAGTCGCTGAAAGAGCTGCGCGACCTGTTTACGGCAGAGATCGGGGTGCTGGAACAAAAGCGTTCCGCGAATGAGCAGGCCGTCAAGAATGCCGAGAAGGAATTGGCCGGTGTAGCAACGCTGGTCGACAAGGGCTTCGCAGTTGCGGGTCGGAAATCGGAGATGGAGCGCGTGGTTGCTGGAATGCGGAGCGATACGCTCGATCAGACAACGGCGATCATGCGCGCCCGCCAGGGCATTGCAGAAGCAACCCGCAACATCGACAGCATGCAGGACCGGCGTCGCTCGGATGCAGCCGCCGAATTGCAGGATTGGAAGGCGAACCTCGAGCGCGCGCAGACCGAGCGCGACGTGGCGCAGCGCCTGCTCTTCCAGATGCTCGGCAACGCGCCGGTTCCCGGCCAGTCGCTTGACGAGACTGTCGCCTATCTCATCACTCGTGAGGTCGACGGGAAGCAGTCGAGCGTCGACGCGACCGGCTCTACCATGCTTCGCCCCGGGGATGTGTTGAATGTCACGCAGGTGATCAAAGCGGGCCAGCAGGCAAGCGCCACCCCAGCGACCGACAAGGGAACGCCTGCGCCAAAGAAGCAGGCCAAGGCCCAGGGCAACGTCAGCCAATAGGCCCGCGCGCCTTGCCGTACGCGGCCCGGCGCTCACAAACCTTCACAATAGAGAAGCCAGAGTTGACAGCGGTCTGATTTGACCGCGTCGACATCATGGCACCTTGAACCGGCAACGATCCGCCGGGCGATGCGGGCCGTCCCTGCGGCGCGCATCGACAAGCCTTTGGTCCGAACCATCGCAGGATATAAAAAAAGCCGGTGACTGCGCCACCGGCTTTGACTGGACGCCAAAGGCTGCTGTCAATCGCAACCGACCAGCGCAGGAATAGGCAACCGGGTGTTTGCTTCGTCGAGGATCGCGAAGGTGAAGTTTCCGGCTCCATCGCGGGCAACCGAGTATGTCAGGCGGTCACGGATGCGGTTGGCCTTGTCGAACGTAAGCACACGCGGCTTGATTTCAGTAAGCTCGTTGTCGTTCACGTAGACCGAATTGCAGATGATGACCTGGTCGCCGGTCTGGCAGGTGCGGGCAGCCGCGCCGTTAAGAATGCAGCAGCGCGAACCCCGTTCGCCAAGAATGACATAAGTCGAAATTCTTGCGCCCGAATTCTTGTTCCAAATCTCCACGAATTCCATCGGGACGATTCCAGCTTCTTCGCAATGATCTGGATCGAGTGTAATGGAACCATGATAGTCTATATTGGCAGACGTTACGTGGATGCCGTGTAGCTTGCCGGCGACGATCTTGCGCATTCTTATCCTCGCTTCCAATGAGCTGAATTCGTTGAGGAGATAGTCACAGAAATAGGTCCTAAGTACTAGTTATCCTATGGTATTTTTCCGTCTCCTTTGGAGGTATGGGCGGTACTAACAACGTTTGGACCGCTGGATGCGAATTCAACCGGCAATTCTCCCAGGTGCACAAGAAATAGCCTCCGCAGGGAATGCCCGCGGAGGCTATGCAATTGGAGACTCCGCGTCAGGCAGAGAGTGCTGCCGGACGCGCATTTGCCAGGGCGTATTCAAGCGCCTCGGCGACCGTGTTGACGTCGGCTTCCGTCATCTGCCCATAGAGCGGGAGGATGATGCAGTTGTCCTGTGCGGCTTCGCTGCGCGACAGCTGTGACGCCGCGCGGTAGGTGCCGGTCGGGTAGGCCGCCTCACGATGCGCACACATAACGCCCCGACGGGTCGAAACGCCATTGTCGAGCATGGACTGCATCACGGCGCGCTGGTCGGCGCCTGCAGGAAGGCGCACGCAATAGCTTTGCCAGTTTGTGCGTGCCCAAGCCGGTTCGGTTGGGATGCCAAGGCCGGGAATGTCGCGCAGGCGCTGCGCGTACAAGCGCGCGATGCGCCGGCGGTGTTCAACGATTTCAGGCAGCCGCTTGAGCTGTTCACGGCCGATTGCGGCCTGAACATCGGTCATGCGGTAGTTGAAGCCGACTTCCGGATAGTTCTCGAATATGACTTGCGCGGATCCGTGGCGCACCGTGTCCGGTACGTTCATCGAATGCTGCCGCCAAAGGCGAACCTTCGCGTCCAGTTCCTTGCTGCCCGTCGTGATCATGCCGCCGTCGCCGGTCGTCAGGATTTTACGCGGATGGAACGAGAAACAGGCGATATCGCCATGCGGCCGGCCAATCTTGTGCCACTCGACGCCCCACTGGATTTCGGAACCGATGGCGCAGGCGGCGTCTTCGACCACCGGAATATTGTGCTTCTTGCCGATATCGACGATGCGGCGAAGGTCACACGGCATGCCGAGCTGATGCACGCACAGGATCGCCTTGGTTTTCGGCGTGATCGCCTGTTCGACCTGCGTCGCGTCGATGTTGAACCCGGCCTGCTCGATGTCCACGAACACCGGCGTCGCGCCGCAATAGCGGATGACGCTGGCAGTTGCGATGAAGGAATGGCTGACGGTGATAACTTCGTCGCCCTGCCCCACGCCGACGGCGAGGAGCGCGAGATGAAGCGCAGTCGTGCAATTGGAGACGGCGCACGCATGCGGCGCGCCGACAAGTTCGGCAAATTCCTTCTCGAAGGCGGCGACCTGCGGTCCCTGTGTCAGCCAGCCGGAGAGGATGACCTTGCTGGCCGCTTCAGTTTCGCGTTCGTCAAGCGTCGGCCTGGCAATCGGGATCATCTTGCGTTCCTGGCTCATTCGGCGGCCACCATGCTTGCCGTGCGCTCACGACGCCACCACTCGACCAGATCGCGCAGGCCTTCTTCAAGGCTGATCTTCGCCTCGAAGCCGATCATGTCGCGCGCCCGGGAAATATCGGCCAACCTGCGTGTCACACCATTCACCTTGCGCTCCGGCCCATGCTCCGGTGGAATATCGGAACCCATGACCTTTGAGAGCATCTGCGCCAGTTCCAGCAGGCTGGTTTCGGTACCACTTGCGACGTTGAAAACCTCATCGGTCACATCGGCCTTGGCTGCAAGAATATTGGCGCGGGCGATATCGCGCGCATCAACGAAATCCATCGTCTGCTTGCCGTCACCGAAGATCAGCGGCGGCTGGCCGTTTGCAATGCGCTCCATCCAGCGAATGAGGACTTCGGTATAGACGCCATGCACGTCCATTCGCGGGCCGTATACGTTGAAATAGCGCAGCGCCACATATTTGAGGCCGTACATCTCGGCAAAGGAACGGAGCAGTCCTTCATTGAAGGCTTTCGCCGCGCCGTAGATCGTGCGGTTGTTGTAGGGATGATGCTTTTCCGTGGTCGGGAACGACTCGGCAAGGCCCAGGACGGAAGCCGACGACGCGGCCACCACCTTCTCGACACCATTGTTGACGGCTGCTTCCAGCACGTCGAACGTTCCGCCGGCAAGCACCTCGAACGCCAGGCGCGGATCTTCCGCACATTGCGTGATGCGGATTGCGGCCTGATGGAACACGATGTCCGCACGCTTGAACAGCTTGTCCAGAAGCTCGCGATCGCGGATGTCGCCTTCGACGATGGTTACCGGCGCGATTTCAAGCGCCTGCCGAAGATTGTTGCGGTTGCCGCGCGTGAAATTGTCGACGACGATGATTTCGCGCGGCTGTTCCAGCGCGACAAGATCGGCGATGTGCGAGCCGATCAGCCCCGCACCGCCAGTGATGAGAATGCGCTTGTCCTTCATTTGCCCTGCCCCAGATAAATGCTTGAATAATATGGAAGCGCGCGGCACGACCGCGCGCCGATTGCTCAGGCCGCGATGCGCTGGCCACCGTTTTCGATGGCTTCCGCCACGGTGCGGACCTGCTCGTCGGTCATCTCCGGGAACAGGGGGAGCGACAGGACTTCCGCCGCAGCCTTTTCCGAAACCGGGAAGTCCCCGGCCTTGTGACCGAGATCCTCGTGCGCCTTCTGGAGGTGAACGGGGATCGGATAGTGAAGGCCGCTCTGGATGTTCGCCTTGGTCAGTTCCTCGCGGATGCGATCGCGTTCGGCGCTGCGCACGGCATAGACATGATAGACATGCCTGCGGTCGGCGGCCTGCGCCGGCGGCGTCACGCGTGTCGAACCGGCCAGCGCCGCGTCATAAAGCTTGGCGCGCGAACGGCGTGCCTCGGTCCAGTTCTCCAGATGGCGGAGCTTGACGCGGAGGATCGCGCCCTGGATGCCGTCCATGCGGTAGTTGAAACCCTTCATCACGTGATGGTAGCGCTCGCTCTGGCCCCAGTCGCGCAACATGCGGATGGTTTCCATCTGCTTGTCGTCATTGGTAACGACAATGCCACCTTCGCCACAGGCGCCAAGATTCTTGCCCGGATAGAAGCTGAAGCCTGCTGACAGGCCGATGCTGCCCGCGCGACGCCCCTTGTATTCCGCGCCGTGCGCCTGGCACGCGTCCTCGATCACGGGGATGCTGTGACGGGCCGCAATCTCCATGATTGGGTCCATATCGGCCATCTGGCCGTAGAGATGAACCGGCATGATCGCCTTTGTGCGTGGCGTGATTGCCGCTTCCAGCTTGGTGGCGTCCATGCAGAGCGTTACCGGATCGACGTCCACGAAAACCGGCTTGGCGCCGGTGTAGCAGATGGCCGAAACCGTTGCGACGAAGGTGAACGGCACGGTGATGACTTCATCGCCGGGTCCGATGCCAGCCGCCAGAAGCGCAAGATGGAGCGCACTGGTGCCGGTGTTCACGGCAATCGCGTGCTTGGCGTTGCAGAAGGCTGCAAATTCCCGCTCGAACGCTGCGACTTCATCGCCAAGGATGTATTGAGCCGAGCCGAGAACGCCGAGAACGGCGGCGTCGACTTCTGGCTTTATGGACTGGTACTGCGCCTTGAGGTCAAGAAACGGGATCATGCTACACGCCTAACTTCATCGAGTTCGATTACTCGCCCGCGCTGGGCGAGAGACTGACTTGCGGCCTCAAGAACACGCACGACGCGCAGACCTGCATGGCCATCGGCGGTGGGCGTCTTCTTGTTCATGATGCAGTCCGCAAACTCACCAAGCTCGCTTGAAAGAGCCTCGGTCATATCGAGCTGCGGGGCCCACATATCGCCGCTGCGATAGCCCACGAGCTGCTGGTATACGCTCTGCCGTTCGGCCTCGCCGTTCTGCTTCACGGTGATGCCCTTGTCGTAGACCTTGATCTTCTCGGACGGTTCAAGATCGTCATAGACGATCATCTTGTTGGAACCGCCGATCAGGGTCCGGCGCACCTTCACAGGTGCAAGCCAGTTGACGTGGATATGAGCGATGAGGCTGCCCGGGAAGAAAAGGTTCAGATAGGCAATGTTCGCGGGCTGGCCCGGAACATGCGACATGCCTGCCGCCGAAACCGCGACCGGGCGCTCGTTCAGGACATAGTCCATTATCGACAGATCGTGGACGGCGAGGTCCCAGATCACGCTCACATCGTGCTGGAACAGACCCAGGTTCACGCGGACCGAGTCGTAGTAGTAGATGTCGCCCAGTCCGTTGTGCACCAGCTCGTGCATTTTCCTTACCGCGCCGGTGTGGATGAAGGTGTGATCCACGGCCAGCACGAGGTTGCGGCGAGCGGCTTCATCGACCAGCTTCTGTGCTTCCTCGACGGAAGAGGCGATCGGCTTTTCGATAAAGACGTGCTTGCCCGCCATCATCGCCCGCATGGCGAGACGGAAATGGCTTGAAACGGGCGTGGCAATCGCCACGGCATCGACTTCCGGATTTGCGAGCATCTGCTCGAAATCATCGGTAATCTGTACGCTGGGATAACGCGCACTCACAGCCGTCAGCCGCTCCTTGCGAAGGTCGCACACCGCAACCAGCTTCGCATTGGAACAGTCGGCGATGTTGCGGACCAGGTTCGGCCCCCAATAGCCGTAGCCTACAACAGCAATTCCGATCATCTATGGTTCTCCGCACTTTTCTTGTTCGCTACTGCCGAAGGGTGCTTCGCCACGATGCGCGCCGGTACGCCGGCGACCACCGCATGGTCAGGGACATCCTTCGTGACGACAGCGCCCGCGCCCACCAGCGCGCCTTCGCCGATTGTCACCCCTGCAAGAATTGTTGCATTGCTGCCGATGGAGGCGCGGGCCTTCACCCGCGTCGGAACCACCGCCCAGTCGTCGCTGCCCTGCAACCGCCCGTCATCATTGACGGCGCGCGGAAACAGGTCGTTCGTGAACATCACGCCGTGCCCGATGAACACGCCGTCCTCGATGGTCACTCCCTCGCAAATGAAGCTGTGGCTGGAGACCTTGCAGTTCTGGCCGACGGAGGCATTGCGCTGTATCTCGACGAACGGCCCTATGCGCGTGCCGTTGCCGACAGTGCAGCCGTAAAGATTGACCTGATCGCGTTGAAAGATGACAACGTCAGGTCCGAGAACCACGTCTGAAGAAATCATTCGATCCCAAATGCCCCCGGCGCCATGAGCCGGCGCCCAACCCCGATACCGAATTCATAGGCTCGGCGCCGGTCCCATTGCCTGAGCTTCACAGTGTGAGGACCGAGCAGAACCTCACGCCGCCACAGGACGGTTTTTCGTGCCCGGAGTAAACCGCCGAAAACGCGGTAAGATCGCCGCCTAAAGGGGTAGTTCTAGTACTGCGTCTATGCCTGATGTAGCCGGTTTGGGCGTCGCTCACCCGATCGAATGATCGCGGCATCGGCCGGCGCAAGGAGCACCTGGCGCACAAGTTGGTACGCACGCGGGAAAGCCGTCAATCTCTGAGAAACAGGCCGGTCCGGCCACCAGGCAATTACGACACGGATGGGAATCTCCGGGGCCGACTTCGGTCAGCCGCGGTTCCATCTTCCATAATAGGTCGCTGCGTCAGCCCCGAATGCAAGGGACAGGATGAGCGAGGCGCGATAGAGGCGGATGTAGATCAATCCCGCGAAGGCTCTCACCCGCGCACGGAGGCCGGTCAACCTGTCGGTAAAGCCGATTTTGAGGACCTCCGCCACGGGCGATGCCGCGATCGCCAGCCCGCGCAGGATCCAGCGCGCACGCCAGAACGATTTCGATTGCGCTTTCGCGAAATCATGCGCCGTGATCCGCTGCCACTTCACGCCCAGTTCGGTAAGGTTTTTCCGGGCCGGGTGGTAGATCAGCATTTCCGGGCAGAACACCGTCCGCAAGCCGAGCGCCAACGCGCGCTGGCCCCAGTCACGATCCTCGGCGATGTTGATGCCGCCGAACTCGCCGACCCTGGCGAAAACCTCTGCTCGCATTGCAAGGTTGCACGTGGCAGTGAACCCCTGCTTCGCGATATATTCCTTCATGCGAAACGCATAGACACTCTCATAGGCCTCGGCGAGGCTTGGTCGCTCGGGGTCTTGCATCGCAATGCGGACGTCTCCGCCAAGTATGTTCAGGTCGCGATCTTCCGCAAAGCGTTGTTCGATGACGGAAAGCCAATGCGGGTCGGCGATGCAATCCGCATCGATGAAGGCAAGTATCTCGCCCTTCGCCTTGCTGATCCCGAGATTGCGAGCGGGCCCCGGTCCGGGTGTCCTCTCCTGAAGCAGGGTGACATTTGCGAATTCCTTGCAGACGCCTTCCGGCATCCTCTTGGAACCGTTGTCGACGACGAATATCTCAACAGGCTGGCTGACGCCCTGCTGCTGCGCCAACGATGTGAGGCAGCGGCGCAGTTGATCTTCCTGCTCAAGATGCGGGACTATGATGCTGATCAATGCGTCGTTCCCTTCCTTCGCTCCGTCCCCTCGCGAGGAGCATGCGATAATATAGCTCCAGTCTATCCTACACGCCCCTTCGCAAGCGCGCGTCGCACCAGTCGGGATCAACGCCCTATCCTTTGGATTTAGGTCGCGCCCTCGCTCTGCCGGAAAGCGGTGGGCCTGACACTCCAATCCGCAAACTGGGTAATCCGATACGACCATTGGGGTGCTACAGCGCAGCCGGGACTGAAGGTAAGTGTGTTTCCCAGCTATTAATGTGGAATTTGGCCGCCAACCGGCGTGATGTTCGCACCAACGGGAGTTGTGACGCGCGCCAAGGTCAAAAGGTGAAATATGCCAGGGCAAGCGCCTCTCACTGCCGTCATCGTGACATTCAACAGCTCGGCCATGCTGCCGGGTCTGCTCGACTCCATTTCGGCTGGCGTGGAAGGCGCAGGTCCCTATCAGGTCATCGTGGTCGACAACAATTCGCGCGACGCCTCGGTATCAATTGCCCGCCAGCATCCGGAAAAACCCATCGTGATCGAGATGGGATCGAACGCCGGATATGCCGCTGCGATCAATGCGGCAATGGACCGGATGGATCGCAACTCCTACCTGCTCGTCCTGAACCCCGACCTGCGCATGCATCCGGGCGCGGCGAAGGCGTTGCTGAAACGGCTCGAAGATCCGACGGTGGGCATTGCCGTTCCTCGGAACTACAAGGAGGACGGCTCGACCGCGAAGACAATTCGGCAGGAGCCGACCCTGCGTGGTGTCTGGGCCGAAGCCGTCCTTGGCGGTCATCGTGCGGCACGGCTTGGCTACGGCGAGGTCATGGGCAATCCTGCCCTCTATGAATCCGAACAGTCCGTGGATTGGGCGACGGGGTCAGCCCTGATGGTTTCACCGGCAGCGCGCACCGCGGCCGGCAAATGGGACGAATCCTTTTTCCTCTACAGTGAGGAAGTCGACTATCAGCGTCGCGTCCGCGAGGCAGGCTTCAAGATCATCTACGAACCCAATGCCAAGGTCATGCACAAGGGCGGTGACAGCGGGGTCAATCCCAAGCTCTTCGCCCTTCTGACCGCAAACCGGATCAGGTATTTCAGGCGCCATCACGGTCCGGTCAGTACGCTGCTTTTCCGCGCGGCGATCGGCCTGGGCGGTATCGCTCGATGCAGGCGCGAAGTGCATCGCGCGGGATTGAAGAGCGTGCTCAATCCCGAAGGCACAGTCGTCAACTTCCTCGCTAACCGTCCTGTCTGAAGGTTCGGGAGCAGCGCGCTCAAGATCTTGCCGGGCAAGATCGCTCCGAGTTTGATTCAACAAGACACCTGAGAATCAACACAGATTGATTCCCCGCACGTGAATTCGGGCGGGCTTATTCCCCCGCGGTCACAGTAACGAATCAACCTAGGGAATAAATCATTCGATCTAGCTACATGTACAACGATATACATGAATAGATGTGCGCGATTCGCAAGCACGTCCTGCGAATCTCCAGAGGATCAGCGCACAAGGAGATCAATAACAATTCGCGACCGCATTGCGACAAAATTGTGTTTTATATTTGTCGATATTGGGAGGTCGATCTTCTTGGCATCTTTTTTCGCCGTAATGCTGAGATGCTTTGAATTTTACACTTCTTTTTCAAACAAAATTATTGATCTGTGTGGAGTGGTCGCGTAGGTAGCTTACGTCTTAGGTCTCTAGGCTACCGCATCTGGTGGAAGGTGAACTTGTTTCATCCCTCCATCGGGTGATCAGACAACATCCTTTGGTCGTGGATTCGAGCGACCACTTGACTCAATGGGGCGAGGCGGGATGCGGGGATTTCCCCGCACTTGAAACGCGGCTTACGGCGCGCGGTGTGGGACGTTTTGCGCCTTCACACACGCTCGTTGGCCCAAGCATAAAGGAGCTTGTAGTGGCTACGACGATACCGAGCGGATTTCCCGATAGCAGCAACACCGGCGTTCCGGACGGAGTAAAACTTACCGCGTATACCGGCCCTATGACGATAACGAAGGCGGGTACTGTCATCGACGGCAAGATCATCAATGGTATGCTGACGATTCTCGCCGACAACGTTGTCATCAAGAACAGCCTGTTCCAGTACAATGACTATTGGGCGATCAACAGCAACAGTGAGAAGTACACACTTACCGTCACAGACTCCACCTTCATAGGACCCGGCGCCAAAGGCGAGCCGAACGCGGCTATTCTCGGACGCGGTACGTTTGAGCGTCTGGACATTTCCGGATCCGAGAACGGGATTGTTCTCAAAGGCGGATCCAGCGTGGTCAGGGACAACTACATCCATGACCTGCAGGGTGCGCCAGGTGGGCACGTGGACGGAATTTCGGTACAGGGCGGACAGAACGGTGTCCTGATCGAGCACAACACCATTTTGTCCTGGCATACGTCCGACATCATCATCAAAACCGATTTCGGGCCGATCAACGACATCACTATCAAGAACAACTTGCTGGTCAACCAGTCTTCCAGCCAGGAAACCGGCTACCCCGTCTACTCGATTGCCGGGAACAATGGTGGAATTCCTACCAATGTGAAGATCATCGATAACGTGATCCAGAAAGGCTATCCTGGAGCATTCTACAATCTCGAGGGTAACGTGACGGTATCGGGCAATATCGACTATGATGCTGCGCGATATATCGACGGTGCAAAGAAGGGTGCGGCAGCTTCGCTGATCTTCGACAACACCACTACCACTCCGCCGGTTGTTGACACTCCGGTCGATGACACGCCGGTGGTGACTTCTCCCAGCACCCCGACGACGCCGACCACGCCAACCACCCCCACAAAGCCGACCGTCCCCACGACGCCGACCGACACTTCGACCAAGCCCAGTTCGCGGGACGACCATTCTTCCGACACGAAGTTCGGCATCAAGGTTACCGAGCACACGGGCACCAAGGGTGCAGATACCTTCTTCGGAAAGAGCGGCGCCGACATGTTCCTGGTGAACAATTCCGGCGACAAGATCGTGGAATCGTCGCGAGGATTTGGCGGCTTCGATACGGTCAAGGCGAGCGTTTCCTTCGACCTTGGCGGTTCGAACGTGAAGGGCTTTCTTGAGAAGCTTGTGCTGACGGGTTCCGCCTCCATTGATGGACGTGGAAACTCCTTGAGCAACACGATTATCGGAAATGATGGGAACAATGTTCTCGCCGGTGGCCGTGGCAATGACGTGCTGACGGGCAATGGTGGTCGGGACACTTTCGTTTTCGACACCCTTCCCAACGCACGTTGGAACAAGGACACGATCACAGACTTCGATCCCCTTGCGGACAAGATCGCGCTTGATCACAACATCTTCAAGGGTCTTGGAGATTTGGGAACTTTGCCTGCGAATTCATTTGAAACCGGCTCTTCGGCACATGATTCGCATGCAACTATCTTCTACAACTCGAAGACCGGCAGCCTGAGCTATGACTCGGACGGATCCGGGAACAGCCGTAGCGTAGACTTCGCAGAGGTTTCGCCGAATCTCTCGCTGACGCACGACCACTTCCAGATCATCTGATAGCTTCACATAACAAAGGTTGTGAGGCCCGGCTCCCTGAGCCGGGCCTCACTTCATTTACCGCCGGAAAATCAGGCAGAACGCGGGGCCCTGAGGCGGACCACCTCCGAGATCGCATTCGCGACGGCAGCCCCCGCGGCATCCCAGGAGACGGATGACACACTCTCGGATGCCGCGCGCGAAACCGACTGAAATTCAGGATTGCGAACGATCTGCTCGAGGGCCTGCGCGAGAGCGTGCGGCGTTGGTTCCGCATAGCAAACATGGTCGTTGTTGAGTACGATCCTGTTGTGCCTGGCCTCGTTGACAACCGGAATGCACCCTGCCGCCAGCATTTCATGCGGCACGAGAGAGACATTGGTGAGCGAGAGGTTCAGTCCGGCGAAAGACTGGTTGTATATTTCGTTCAAGCGGGCCGGCGAAACGGTGCCGTGATTCACGAATTTGAACGGCATCTCTGCGATTTCGTCGCCGTAGAAATGAAGCTCGATGCCAGGATTCCTTTGGGCAAAAATCTCAAGCGCAAGAAGGCACAGTTCCACTCCCCGGCGAGGCGTTGTCGAGCGTGAATAGAATGCGATCCCGTTGCGAGGCCCGTCATTGGTGCGCTGGTAACGGCTCGTGTCACACCCGAAATCGAAATGGTGACACTCCATCCCGAAGTCCGCCGCCAGCTTCTCCGACAACCATCTGCCGGCGGTGATTCCGTGAAATCCCATCCGGTAGGTGTTTTCAGCCAGCAGGTTGTTTGTGCTGGCGGGATAGAAGGACGGTTCATAGTCCTGCACGAAATAGAACCGCGCGCCGTCGGACTTCGAGTTATATGCTGCGTAAGCGGTTGGCCAGCTCGACGCGACGACCGCATGCGCATTATCGAGGCCATCCTTGTAGCTCCTGATGGCGCATGTGACGCCATAGGCACTGCGAAGGATGTCTGTGTAGTATTGATGATCCCCCTTGTAGACGTCGTAGAGATAGACGGTGTTCCGGAACCCGTTGCGCTCAAGGTAGTTGACCATCCGGAAAAGGGTCGTGTGCCCGCCCGATCCCGGGGCTGCTGGCGTCGCGATCCAGTTCACCGAAATCGGTTCCTTGTCGCGCAGCGGTCGTGGGCTGGAAGCTATTCCCGATGTAAGGTCGGCGGCAATGACATCCTCGGGAAAAACCTCCCAGACAACCGATTTCGGCCGAAGCTTCTCGAAGGCAAAGCGACGCAGGCGATTCTTCAGCCCCCGGCCGCCCTCGGAGGCGAGGATCGCGCTGATCTGCCGCCCCCTACGCGCCGTCTGATGTATGGCGCCAGTGAAAAAGTCTGAGAGCATTCCAGAACTCGCCCCGCATGGTCGTTGTGAGGAATTACGATCGGGCTGCTCGCAAATCAATCTAAACAACCAGGCGAGCTATTCCCTCATGGTGGCTAGGATCGGGTAGCAGCGCCGCCGAATGGAGGCAAATGCCGAGGGCCGGAGCGGAAAATCTAAATCAAACGGATTAGCCATTAGGCTATTTCAGGTACCCCCGAGCCCACTAACGGCTTTGTCTACTCTGTTGCGAGCGCCGATGCCCTTGAAGATAATCGCAGCCGAGAACAGGAAGACGTTCGTGCGAACCATGGCACATCCTCGCTCCGTTCCGGTGCGAGCAAGCGAATACAGTTCTGGCCGCCGAGGCGCGGCTGACGCTGCAACCAGCGATGGATTGCGCACGCCTGTCATGGTGTTTCTCGTCGGGCTGATTATCCCATGGATCATCCCGCTGGGCATCCTGAACCTCTCCGTCTATCGTATCGTACTGCTCATCACGATCGTTCCCTGCTTCATTGCCTGGCTTTCGGGAAAGGCCGGGCCGAAGCGGGCGGTGGATTTCCTGGTCATCGCATTCTGGGTTTGGTCTGCGATCAGCCTGATTGCCACGGAAGGACTGGTCACCTCCGTCGAGCCTTCCGGCATTTTCGCGGTCGAGACCCTGGGCGCCTATTTCCTGGCGCGCGTCTACATCCGCACGATGGACGATTTCCGCAGGTTGATCCTTGTCGCTGCCGCCGGTGTGCTGCTGCTGTTGCCCTTCGCGCTCATCGAATTGGTCACGGGCGCCAAGCCGCTGCTGTCCATTTTCGGCCTCGTCTTTCCAACCGTGCGAAGCACGGAAATGTTCAGGTCGGGCCTTTGGCGCGTGCAGGGTCCGTTCGACCACTCGATCATCTTTGGCGTGAACTGCGTCAGCATATTCGCTCTCGCCTTTCTCGCGGTCGGCCATTCCGCATACACCAAGCTGCGCAAGGCCGTGATAACCGGCGGGATCGCGCTCGCCGCGATCTTCTCGCTCTCTTCCGCGCCTCTGGCGGTGCTTGCGCTGCAATCCGCGCTCCTGTCGTGGAAGTGGGTGTTCAAGCGCATGCCCTACCGCTGGATACTTCTCTTCAGCATTCTGTTCTGCTGCTATCTGGTCGTGGAATTCGGCTCCAACCAGACTCCGATCCAGTTCTACATTCGATACTTCACCTTCGACATGCAAACGGGATGGCATCGTTTGTGGATCTGGGACTATGGCTCGGCATCGGTTGCCGCCCATCCATGGTTCGGGATCGGATTTGCCGATTGGGTCAGGCCATGGTGGCTCCATTCGGACAGCGTGGACAATTTCTGGCTGCTGATGGCCATGCGCCATGGCATTCCGGCATTCGCCATACTCGCCATTGCCATCCTCACCCTGAGCATCGCCATCGGGCTGCGGAAAAGCGAGAATGAAGAACTCAACGACTATCGGGTCGGCTACCTGATCGTCATTGCCGGATATGTATTCGCAGGCTCGACCGTGCATTTCTGGGCAGGTGCGCTCGCGTGGTTCTTCTTCCTCCTCGGCAGCGGGCCATGGATGCTTGAACCTGGCGCCGAGAGCAAAAGCGCTGCGCAAGATGACAGCCCTGCCCTGGCAACCGGGAGGCGGCGTCATCAGCGGAGCACGGTTCGGCGGGAGCGCGCGCGTGCATCGGTTGCGCGGCGGGAGACCGCATGATGTCCCCTTCCCCACTCCAACCGCTTGTAAGTGTTCAAAGTCAAAGCGTCTGACGGTATTTCAAAGATGGGCAAAGCTTCAAAAAAAATCATGGCAATCGCCTCGGGCGGCGGGCATTGGGTGCAGATGCGGCGATTGATGCCGGTGTTCGAGGGCGCTGAGGTGTTCTTCGCCAGCGTCGATCCTTCATCGGCTTCCGATGTACCCGGTCACCGCTACTATTCGATCCGCGACGTCAGCCGGCGCGACCGCATCGGCTTTGTCATACTGGCGGGGCAGCTTCTTCATATATTGCTGCGCGAAAGGCCCGATGTCGTGATTACAACCGGATCCGCGCCCTGCCTGATTGCGCTCGGCCTCGCCAAGCACCTGCTGCGGGCGCGCACGATCTGGATCGACTCGATAGCCAATGCGGAGCGTCTTTCGACGTCGGGGTCACAGGCCCGTCGGGTAGCGGACCTCTGGCTCACGCAATGGGAGCATCTCGCCCGGCCCGATGGCCCGAAATATTGGGGGGCTGTGCTGTGATTTTCGTAACCATCGGATCGATGTTTCCATTCGACCGGCTGATCCGGGTCATGGACGGCTGGGCACAATCCAATCCCGGAACTGAACTGCTGGCGCAGATCGGTACCGGCTCTTACCTGCCCGCCCACATGCCCTATGTGCGCAAGCTCACCCAATCCGAATTTTCCAGCACGGTCGAGCGCGCGAAGCTCGTCGTGGCGCATGCCGGGATGGGCTCGGTGATTACCGCAAGCCAGTACGGAAAACCCATCGTGATGCTGCCCCGGCTTCAGGAATGGGGCGAGCACACGACCGACCATCAGATCGCGACCGCGAACTGGCTAAGGACCAAGCCCGGCGTATTCATAGCCGATACGGATGCGGAGCTTGCGCCGAGGATAGCTGACGCGCTCGAAACGGACACTTCGGCATCGCCGATTTTTTCACCCAATGCACAGCCGGAATTCGTTGCGCGCCTGCGCGGCTACATATTCGGCCAATCCTGAACAGGTAAGGAATCTCCATGGTAAAGGTCGGCCTCGTCGGTCTCGGCAAGATGGGCATTTCCCATTTCGCCATCATCAATTCGAACCCTGACGCCAAGGTGGACGTATGCGACGCATCCGGCCTCGTGGTCGATACGATTGGACGCTACACGTCCACGCGGACGTGGCGCAACTACGACGAGATGCTCAAGAAGGGCGGCCTTGACGCAGTTATCATCGCTACGCCTTCGAAGCTGCATGCCCCGATGGTCCGCACCGCGCTCGAACACGGCCTGCATGTCTTCTGTGAAAAGCCGTTCTGTCTCGATTGGCGCGAGTCTGAAGAGTTGGCCGCGCTCGCCAACCGCAAGGGACTGGTCAATCAGGTCGGATACCACTACCGCTATGTCGGGGCCTTCCGGGAAATGAAGCGCCTGGTGGACGCGCAAGCCATCGGCGAGATCACGCATGTTTTGGCGGAAGCTTATGGGCCGGTCGTCCTGAAGCCCAAGGGCACCACATGGCGCACCGACAGGCAGGCGGGCGGTGGCTGCCTTTACGACTACGCCGCCCATCCCATCAACCTAATCAACTGGTATTTCGGCCTGCCCGATCAGGTGACGGGCACGATCTTGAACAGCATCTTTTCTTCAGACACCGATGACGAAGTCTATTCGACATTTGCCTATGCCGGCGGGCGAAGCGTTCATCTTTCAGTCAACTGGAGCGATGAAAGTTATCGCAAGATGTCAACCAAGATTACATTGGTTGGCACCAAAGGCAGGATCACGGCCGACAGACAGGAGCTTCAAGCGTATCTGCGCGAGCCCGTGGCGGCCCTGCCGGACTACCATGAAGGCTGGAACGTAAAATACACGACTGAACTCACGGAAACCGTGCGCTTCTACCTTCGCGGTGAGGAATACTCCGCCCAGCTCGACGATTTCGTCAACCTAGTTCAGGGCAGACGCACTGACGTGATCAACGACTTCTGGTCTGCGGCCGTGACGGACCGCACCATCGCGCTGATGATTGACGACGCAGAACGGGAAAAGACAAACGCTCCGGAAATCGTGCGGCAGGCTCCGGCCCGCAAGCGCTGGTTCGGGCTGGCCAGGTAAGGAATTTCGGCAATGGATCGACTGCTATTCGGCGACAACCAGTTCTTCGGCATCAACCATATGTCCGAGGAGAAAGCCCGCGCCCAGGCGATGAAGTTTCAGGACCTGTCCGAGATCATCGCGGTTCTCGATGCCGCATATGATGAAGGCATCCGCACCTTCATGTGCACCACGCATGATCGCATCGCGCTGGTCTGCGACCACATCCGCGCAAACCCCAAGCGCTATGAGGGTTTCAAGTTCTATCCCTGCATGCCCTATGCTCACAAATACGCCAACGCCGTCACGGATCACGGCATGATGGGTGCTATCAGCCATTTCATGCCCGACGAAGGTCTCGTGAAAACAGCGTTGAAGGGCGGATTGTCGTTGGCGAAAAAGGACATAGAAGGTCTCGCAACGATCCTTATCGACATGGAAATGAAGATGTTCAAGGGTCTGGAGACGCCGGTCATTTTCCTTCAGAACGTGGTGGTCGATTTGCTGCTCGGCATGGGCATGAAGGACAGCTTCCGCATTTTCCACGACTATGTGCGCGAAAAGTACAATGCCGAAGCCGGATTCATCACGATGAATCTGCCCATGCTGCTGGATACGCTCGACGAGGTCGGGATCAAGAATCCGATCGTCTGTGCAAACATCAACAAGATCGGCTTCCGCCTCAGCGGCGGGATCGACAGCTACCTCGAGACTCTGAAGAGGCGCAAGGTCCGAGCAATCGCCATGTCGGTATTTGCTTCCGGCGCAATCGCGCCCCGGGAAGCGATAGAATGGGTCGCGGAACAGGACGGCATCGAGGCGATCGTTTTCGGTGCTTCGAGCCGCAAGAACATTCGCGACACGAAGACGTTCGTCGACGCTGCATATGCTTGACATGCATCGCGCCCTGCCAACGAAGGGCGCTTGCACAGATGCTCAGGACCTGGACGTCAAGCCAAAATAAAGCGCGCCTCAGTGAGGCGCGCTTTTAATTGTTCTTTGCTGCGGAATTTCAGACCGGTTTCAGCCGACCGGACCCTGGCTTGGCCGCGATTGCGCACGTCGATCCGCGATGACGCTTTCGATCAGAGCGGCGTCGATCGTGTGGCGCTCCTGCGCGAAGGCATACACCAGCGCATAGTCGCAAATCTGGTTGATGATGCGCGGCAGGCCCCGGCTTGCCCTGTAGATGGGCTCAAACGTGTCCGGCGTGAATATCTCGTGGTCCGCGCCTGCAACCTTGAGACGATGGGTCACATAAGCACCGATTGCCGTTTCGGGCATGCCGGTCAGGTGGAATTGGGCCGAGACACGCTGCGCGAACTGCGGCATGCGCTGCTCGCTGATCATGCGCCGCAGTTCCGGCTGTCCAACCAGCACGATCTGGAGGATTTCCTCATTTGAGCCGTTCATGTTCGAGAAGCAACGCAGCTCTTCCAGCATGGCGCGCGACAGGTTCTGCGCCTCATCGACGATCAGCACCGTGCCGCGCCCGCTGTCATATTCGTTGCGGACGATTTCCTCGAGCAGCTTGAAGCGCTTCACGTAGGACGTGCGCGTGTCGGTTTCCTCGCCGAGCGCATGCAGCGCCCAGTCGATCAGCTTGCCGCGATCCGCCTGCGCGTTGGAAATCAGGCCGACGCGAAGATCGCGCGGGATCGATCGCAGCAGATGGTGGATCAGCGTCGTCTTGCCAGCGCCGACCTCACCCGTGATGACGGTGATCGGTGCAAAGGTCACCAGGCCATATTCCAGCATGGCGAAGGCAAGCGTGTGGCCTTCGGTCCAGTAGAGATAGTCGGGATTGGGCAGCAGGCTGAACGGACGTTCCCGCAGGCCAAAAAACTGCGCATAGATGAGATAGGAGTTCAGAGCGGCAGCCGGATCTTGCCCGGCATCCCGTTGCGGCGCCTGCGTCACACGAGCCTCGTACATTTATCAATACCCATACTTTTCAGGAGTGTAGCGGCACTTGTTCAACACGACTCCAAGCACCTTGGTTCGCTGCGAAAGTTCATATTCGCAGAGATCGACTTCCGCTCCGGTGGTCATTTCAGCCGCCGTAATGATGAGAGCGCAATCCACGCTCGGTGCAAACGCCAGCACGTCGTCGAAGGCGAGCATCGGCGGCAGGTCATAAAGCACCACATCCGGCGCAAGCCGGCTCTGCATCGACGCCAGAGCCGATTTCGCAGCGGCGCCCTGCAACAATTCCGACGCATGCGTCACGGGTCGACTGTTCGCCGCGATCGCGAGATTCGATCCGAAGCGCACGAAGGTGTCGTTGATACCGGCGTTTCCCGTCAAGAAGTCTTCGATCGACGGAGTTTGGGTCATCCCCATGGTCTTGCCGATGGACGGCCTGCGGAGATCGAGGTCGATCAGAACCGACCGGCAATCGGTCTGGTGCGACAATGAAAAGGCGAGATTGGCGCTGACGGTCGACTTGCCGCACGCCGCCGTCGGCGAGGTGATGCCAATCGTCTTCCAGCCGTTCTGGCGCATTTCCTGAAGTATCTTGGTGCGAAGCATGTCGAAGGAGCCGCGCGCCGGATCCGAATGGTCAAGCGTAACCACGCGATTCTGCTTGAGCAGGCGCTGGTCCGGTGCCCAGCTCGGCAGGTTCGTCCATTGGCCGTCAAGAGGACGCGCGACGGGGAGCGGGTGGACCGGCGCCGGCGCAGATGAAGGCGCAGTCGGCGGCACAGGCGTCGGCTGCCTCGGCACGGGTGATGCCGACTGCCGCCACCGATCGGTGGCATTGCTCTTTGCCTTTTGAAGCGCAAGTTGAATGTTGAGCATGATTGTCTCTTACCTGCTTTCCAGACCGGCGCTGTCCGTCGCAGGCCATGGAAGCCGCGCGCTCAGGGTGCGCAAGAATTGCTGTGCATTGTGCCAGCCCTGCCAGAAGTCGCTCAGGACCTGCTCGCCAGGCTGAGGAATGTAAGGCAGCGTCACAAAAGGCTGCCCAGGAATAATCGCCGCAAGTTCGCTCGGGCGTCTAACGGTTCTGTTCAGCAATTCCATCAGCACGATAAAGGCAAAGCCAAGGCCACCACCGCCCACCAGACCGAGCGCCGTTATAAGTTTCCGGCGCGGGCTGACTGCATCGACGGGGGGAACGGCACGTTCAACGACTGCCAGTCGCCCACCCTTTGCGTGAAGCTCGATCTGCTCGCCCGCTGAGGCTTCGGCCAGCTTGGCGACAGCAGTATTGTACTGCAACTGGGTGTTGTCGCGCGCCCGAACCAACGAGTTCAACGCCGTCTCGTTGGTTGGTGTCGCGGCAATGGTCTCCGCAAGGTGTTCCAGATTTTTGCGGATCGACGCCTTCTCATTGGTCAGGAACTGGAGCCGCTCGTCGACATCGGCAAGCTGCAGGTCGAGTTCCGACATGCCCTTCTTGCCCTCGCCCTTCTCGCTCTTTTCCTTGAGCGATTTCTGAAGATCGGCGATGCGCTTGCGCAGGCTCATCACGTTCGGGCTGTCTTCCGAGAAGATCGAAAGCTGCTCGGACAGAGCCCTGTTCAGGTCATCCAGCAATTGCTGCTCGGGCGACACAGGGCCAGTTGCCACGCGACCTGTCTGCTGGAAAATCTGCACGAGATTTTCACGACGGCTGCGCAGGCTGGCTTCCTCCCGTTCAAGCATCGCAAGACGTTCCTGCTGGCTGCTTTGCTGATTGTGACGAAAGTCCAGGCTGTCCGGAAGCGCGTCCTTGTTCGCGTTCTTGAATTCCAGGATCTGCTTGTCCAGTCCCGCCAGTTCACGGCTGAGACGGTCCACTTCCTGATTGAAGAACCGTTGCGTGTCCGCCGCGCGTTCCGTCCTCAGCCGAACATTACGTTCCAGCACCAACGAAACGACATCGTTGACGACGTCTGCCGCCTGAACCGGGCTCTTGGAACGAAAGGAGATGCTGAAAACGGTCGCTGCGCTGTCGCGGGCCGAATCGAGTTCAAGCTGCTTGAACCGAAGCCGGCTGCTCATGTCATCGACGATGTCGTTTTCGTCGACCTTGAGATAGGCGTCGTAGACGCCGTGGCGCTTCGCAAGCCCGAGCAAGGTGTCCCGGGTCATGATTTCCTGCTCGATGATCTGCAACTGCTCGACCGCATTGGTCGGGGCAGTGGTGCGAACCATTTCCGCAGGGATCTGGGGCGCTTCGACCACCAGACGCGCGCTTGCCTCATATGTCTTTGGAATCAGAAGCGCGACGGCCACTGCCAGCACAGTGCACACTGCCGCCGCTCCGACAAGAATCGGAAGCCTGCGCAACAGCAATGATGCATAGAATTTGAGATCGATATCTCCCATAAGCCCGTTTGCCCAATCTGCCCGTTTGAAACCCTGCACCGATCTTTCACGCCAGACAGCGAGAGACTAGATCGCTGATAGGCTTGATATGGGCGATTAGGAGCAAACGGATTAAGCCGTTTGGGTAACCACCCTCACCCTGGCAAGTCCGCCAGGTACCGCCTGTGTCACGTCGCTTGCACGTCCGACCGCCATCGTGAGGATATGCAACCAGATTTCCGCGCAATTATCCAGTTGCAGCACAAGAGGTCGCGCGAAATCGCATCCTGCGCGTAGAGGTCCCCGAAGCGGATGTGTCGAACGGACGGACCGGCGCGACGTTCTATGAGCGCTCGACGGCGTCTATTCGCATCTTCCAGAGCCGCATCGCACTGCTTCCACCATTGGATGATGGCTACCCTTCTATCGGCTAGCTCACCTATTCGACAACCATCTGCCATTATGCAAACGTGCAGTAATGTATTGCCAAAATATACTTACAGCTATTCTCTGTATATACCTAGTGCAACCTGAATAATACGCAAGACATGTCCTCAACTAGTAACTATTATCTATGGACGGTCTATTGCTCGACGCCCCGAATATATTGAGACTGCATGTCGGGCTTATTTGATTTTGGGGCATTATATGTCGGGGGCAGAATCCAGGACACTTCCGCTGGAGTTGCATGCGGTATCCCAGCTTTCGGGCACGGGACGCCGGTGGTCAATTTATCCTGCGGTCAAGCGCGCATTCGATATTGCAGTTACGCTGGCCATGGCGCCGGCGGCTGTACCACTGGTTGGTCTGTGTGCGATGCTGGTGCGTCGCGATGGAGCCAGTCCATTTTACTCGCAGCCGCGACTCGGCAAGAACGGCAAGGAGTTCCTTATCTGGAAGCTCCGTACAATGGTGCCGAATGCCGACAAGGTGCTGGCCTCCTATCTGGAACAGAACCCCGAGGCGAAGGCCGAGTGGGATGCACACCAGAAGCTGGCGAACGATCCGCGCATCACGCGTATCGGCCGTTTCCTGCGCAAATACTCAATCGACGAGTTTCCGCAGCTCTTCAACGTCTTTGTCGGCGATATGAGTCTGGTCGGTCCGCGACCGATGTGCCCGGACCAGCGCCAGCAGTATCCGGGAACCGCCTATTTCGAGCTTCGGCCCGGCATGACCGGCCTTTGGCAGATCAGCGAGCGGAACCAGACCACGTTTGCCGAGCGGGCGATCTACGACAATCGCTATGCGGGGGCACTTTCCCTTGCCACCGACATGCGCATTCTGGTCATGACGCCCCTGGTCGTACTTCGCGGCACCGGCCTTTGAGATAACGCGCCCTCGCCCCGCGCAATCGAGCGGTCACGCACACCGAAGCGTTCCCTATACGCTTGGGCGTGCGTGGCCGCTTGTCCGACGGGAAATACGGGCGCAGCGAAGGTCACCGCTTCGGATCTCGCGGCAAGCCGATTCGTTCACATCGAAATTCGCCGCTGCCGAGACGCGCCAGCGCTGATGTCCGTCCCTCACCCAATTCGAGGTCGAGCCGGCTGAACACCTTCTGCCCATCCGAATCAGCGCAGCGGACCACCTGCGCCGTTTCAAAGTCCGGGTCGCCGAAGCCGATGGACACAAGGCGGGGACCGACGGACAAACCTTTCCCCCATGCCTTGAGAACCGCTTCCTTTCGCACCCAGAGCCGCAACCTTCCTTGTTCGTCTATTGGGGTCGTCCGTGTCGCATCGATCTCTTCGGGGGAAAGGACGATCTCCAGTTCCGGCATGGTCAACCGACCTTTCGCCTCGACATCGATTCCCAATGGTGCGGCACCGCCAACAACAAGGACCGCGTAGTTGCCCGAATGCGAAAGATTGAACTGCGGCCCCCCTGAGACCTCGGGCTTGCCCCACGCATTTCGGGTAATCTCGATTGCGGCGGGGTGGCGATCCATCACCATGGAAAGGCCGCGCCGCAGCCCGATCCGTCCGGCAATGAAAAGGACGCGCGCCTCCTTTGCGCTGAAACGGGCGGCGTGCTCCCTCTCATCCGGCGACAGCCATTCGATATCCTGCGGACGTGGATCGCCGAGTTCAAACTCAAAAAGGCTCAGCACTGTGGCGCTCATGCGGCCTGTTCTCGCGGAGGAATAGAAGAATGCGTACCCATATTGACGAATGCATACACCCGAATGATGGCCGAGGGTGGCAAAGAATGGTGTCCGGCTGGCCTGACGACAGAATTGTTTGCGAGCACCCAATTCGAATAGTGTGCAGGCTGGATGGTTAGGTTTGCCGGGCAGCACGGATGTTTGCCGATGGCCAAAGAACAAAAGGTATCAGCGCGGAGTGACGATGGATTCCATGCCACTGACCGATTTGTCCAAGACGGCGACGCGGCGCCCTCAACGACGGAGCAAGGCTCCGGCGAAGCAGAACGCATTCGGAATCGGCCCGGTCGTCGACTTTCCGCGCGACGCGACGCTCGCGACGCTGTTTGCCGCACAGGTTTCCGCAAATCCCGATACCGTTGCCCTGATCGATGGTGACGAGGCCGTCAGCTATAGCGCACTCGACCGGCTTGTCGACACCATCGCGCGCCGCCTGATTTCGAAGCGTGTGCAGCCCGGCGACGTGGTTGGCGTGTCGCTAGAGCGATCGACGCTGATGGTTGCCGCCATGCTGGCCGCGATGCGGCTTGGCGCGGCTTATCTGCCGCTTGACCCATCAAATCCGGCCGAGCGCCTGCGCTACATCGCCGAAAACAGCCGTGCGACCACAATCCTGACGACGGAGATCATCGCAACACGCCTGGGTTATGCCAACGCGCTGACGCTGGACGACCTCGACGAAGCTGAGATAGAGGCCGCGGCCCCTGTCCCTGTCGTTTCAACGAACCCGCTTTCTCCCGCCTATATCGCATACACGTCCGGCTCGACCGGGCAGCCCAAAGGGGTGATGGGAACGCATCTTGCGACCGTCAATCGTTTTGTCTGGATGTGGCGGACCTTCCCTTTCGCGCCAGGCGAAGTGATGTGCCAGAAAACCGCTATCTCCTTTGTCGATTCCGTCTGGGAGATTTTCGGGCCGCTTCTTGCAGGTGTTCCCCAGGTCATCATCGGCAACGCCACCGTGCGCGATCCGGCAGCGCTGCTTGCAACGCTCGGCACCTATAAGGTCACGCGGCTCCTGGTGGTGCCTTCGCTGCTCAAAACTATTCTTGAAGCGGGCATCGATATCACCGGCAGCGCACCACACCTGCGCTTCTTGTTCGCCTCGGGAGAACGACTGCCGAAAACACTTGCGCAAAAGGTGCTGGATGCAGCGCCCGGCGTGGTTCTGGTTAATCTCTACGGCTCCTCCGAGGTAGCGGCGGACGTGACCTGCGAAATCGTCTCGGTACTTGACACCGATGAAGTGCCGATCGGGAAACCCATCGACAATTCGCGGCTCTACGTGCTCGACGAATCCCGCAAGCCTGTTCCCGATGGTGAGGCCGGCGAGCTTTATGTCGGAGGCGATGTGCTCGCAGGCGGGTACCTGCATCGGCCCGACCTCACGGCGGAGCGCTTTATTTCCGACCCGTTCAGCGAGACGCCGGGCGCGCTCATGTTCGCGACAGGCGACAGGGTAAACTGGCTTGCGGACGGTCGGCTGATGTTCCGGGGTCGCATGGACCATCAGGTCAAGATTCGCGGCGCGCGCGTCGAACTGGGCGAGGTAGAGGCAAATCTCGCGGCCCTGCCGGGCGTTGCCGAGGCTGTGGTGGTGGCGCAACCGGATGCCGAGGGCGATACACGTCTCGTCGCGTTCGTGACCGGTCGTGACGGGGCGATGCTCGATGCATCCGCCCTGCGAGCCGAGCTAGGGAAGCGGCTGCCGGACTACATGGTTCCGGCGCGGATCAACGCCTTGAAGGCAATGCCGCTCAACCCCAACGGCAAGACCGACCGTACGGCGCTGGCAGCGCTGCCCTGGGAGCCGGTCAGCGAGGCGCGCGAGAAGCCCGCAACCGAGATCGAGAACGAGTTGCACCAGATCTGGTCGCGGCTGCTCGGCATCCCGTCCATAGGCGTGGACGAAGACTATTTTGCGCTCGGCGGTCATTCCTTGATGGCGGTGAAAATGTTCGCCGCTGTGAAATCGCGCCTTGGCGTCGACGTTCCCATTGCAACATTGCTTGTTCACCCGACGATCCGCAGTCTCGGAAAGATGCTGGCAGAGAGGATTGCCACGCCTTCGCCCGTCGCCTTTCATTCCGGCAAACTTGAAGATTCGCCGTGGGACACGACGGCCGTGATCCATCCAGGCCCCGGCAATGACGAGCGCCCTCTATTCATTGTCGGAGGCATTGGCGGCAATGTGAACAATCTGCTGGAGCTTGGAAAAGCCGTCGGAAAATACAGGCCGCTGATCGGCCTCCAGACGCGTGGCGTGATGGGTCACAATCTTCACGAAACTTTCGAGGCAACGGCGGCGGACCATCTGGCCAACATTCGCAGGCATCAGCCGGAGGGGCCGTATCTTATCGCGGGCTATTCGGGAGGCTCCTACGCCGCGTTTGAGATGGCGCGACAGCTTCAGGTCGCAGGCGAGCGCGTCGACTTCATCGGCGTTCTCGACATGCATGCACCGAAATTCGCGGAGAAGGTCAAAGTCCCCGCATCGGACCGATTGCGTCGCGAAATCCAGTCGCTGGCCGAAGACGGCATCGGTGTTTTTCTCTCTCGCGCGAAGTTGAAGCTTCGCGACAAGCTCGAATCCGGATGGCTGCTCAACATTTACGGCCAGCTACGCCCTGAATATGCGCGTCTGCGCAAATTGTCGCGCGCATGGTGGGACCTCGAAGCACGCTACAGGCCGGGCCCTTACAAGGGTGATCTCACGCTGTTTCTTGCGCAGGCGCAGGGCGTCACCACACGGATGATGCTGGAAGTCGATCCCGAATATGGTTGGCGCAATTACGTCGATGGCAAGCTCAACGTCGTGCCGTTGAACGGGAACCACTTCGACTTTATCGTCGGTCCGCAGGCGGATGTTCTGGCAACGCGCATGGAAGCCATGATCGCGGCGGCCAAACGCCCCGTTGGCTGAAGGCCGAACATTCTCGGCCAAACTATGCAATTCAAAAAAATGGCCCGGACATCCGGGCCATTTCTCTGTGACCAATCTATTCGAAAGTCAGCGACGGGCCGCCGTGAGATCGCTCGGAAACAGATCGTTGATCTTGCAGGCGACTTCCGTGCGGTTGGTGGCCTTCAGCTTGCGCATGATGTTGCGGATGTGAACCTTCACCGTGCTCTCGCGCAGGTTGAGCTCGTACGCGATGATCTTGTTCGCCTTGCCGCGGCGCAGTGCCTCGACGACTTCCGTCTGGCGCGCCGTAAACATGCCGGCCATGTGGCGCGCCGTTTCGCTGCCTGATTCCAGAACCTGCCGGATCGCGAGCACGCTGCTGGCGGGAACGAACACGCCGCCTGCAAGGGCGAGGCTGATGGCCTCGACGCACACGCTGATGCCGACCGAGGTCGGGATATAGCCGCGAGCGCCGTATTCGAGCGCCTTCAGGATCTGCGCCAGATCGTCCGTGTCGGCAAGCACGATCACCGGGATCGACTTGAACTCCGCCGCGAGCTTCGCCAGTTCCTCGCCGACAGCCGGGTCGGTCACGCGCCGACCGCCGATATTGTACAGGATCGCCGAAAACTGCGCGTGACGATCACGCGCCTGCTTCCAGTCCTGGATCGACGCAAACGGCGTGATCTCCGTCGTCGCATCATGCGAACGAAGGCTCTGCGCGAAGCACTCGCGATCCAGAGCACGCGGATCGATCAGCGCCAGCATGCGGTCATAGTCATGATGAAGCGCGAATTGCTTTGCCTGCATGGACGACATCGAAAGTACGTCGCCCGACTTCAGTGTGGATGTGTTTGCGATGCCCATAGCCCTTACCCCTTTTGATCGCTGGTTTTGCACAAAGAAGGAGAAGCGATATGACAATGCGCAGCATTCTGACGTGCGCCGCCGCCAACCCAAGGCAACATCGCCAGAACCGTATGGATACCATGTGCGAATTGTTCGGCTTAACGCCGTATTTGACTTACCGCCCCGCCCGTATTTCCGTAGTCAGCAACTAACCCCATGCACCTTGATTTAAGCTGATTTAACTACTTCCTATCACCTCCGCATTAACACACATCAATCCGCCTTGAGTTTTCGGATTTATTTCCCAATCGCAACACGCTTCCCCGATGGACCAAAACACGCAACGAAATTCTCCCAAGTTAATATTTTGTGATATTTTTTTTGCGCAGAACTGCCCATGCATGCAGCAGGCATGAACGATCGCGCCGGGGAAACATGGCCAGTCCGTTTACGTCCAAAGGATATTGCGAAATCGTCCGCCTTCGATCTTCACCCGTCGGCGTAGATCGGTACTCAACCGATATTGCCGGCTATGCAGCCGGTCAGCGCGCCCCCGACAGCCTGGCAAGCGTCCGGGCAAGAGATGTGATGTCGAAAGGTTTTTCCCAACGCGGCGTATCGGCAAAGCGCTCGGGCAAGAAATCATTTCCGTATCCGGTCGCGAAGATGAAAGGAATGTCCTTCTCTTGAAGCTCAGCAGCCAGATCAAAGACCTTCGCACCGTTCAGGTTAATGTCGAGCACGGCCAGATCGATCCTGGGATCAATCTTCAGCCGGGCAATTCCCTGCTGCACATGCCCGAACGGTCCGACGACCTGCGCACCGGAATCGGTGAGCGCCCTCGCAATATCGTCGGCGATGAAATACTCGTCTTCCATGACGAGAACGAATTTTCCGCGCAGTACGCCCGTCACAAGATCAGCGCCCATTAACCCAAACCCCGTATGATGCAGTCTACGCATGCATCCATTTTGAGAAACTAACCTATGTGAATAGAGTAAGATTTACGACGGGCTACTCATTTTGAAGGCCCACAGTCCACCAGGTGATCTGTGTCCCAGGCACTCATTCGCAAATTACAAAACTTTGTAAAGCTGTCAGCAATGGACCAGCGCGCGCTCGAGCGCGCGGGTAGCGAGAGGGTCAGGCGGATCGGACCTCACGAGGACATCATTCGCGAAGGTGACAAGCCGGGCGGCGTGCAGCTGATCGTGGACGGGTGGGCATGTCGCTACAAATACCTCGAAGACGGACGCCGGCAAATTGTCGGATTTTTCGTTCCCGGCGACATTTGCGACCTGAACGTGTTCATTCTCAAGGAAATGGATCATTCGATCGGCTCGTTGACGGAAGTCCTGATCGCCGACATTTCGCGCGAGAGCATTGAAAGCCTCATGAATACCTCGCAGCGCCTGTCCCAGGCGCTGTGGTGGGATAATCTCGTCTCGTTGGCGATCCAGCGCGAATGGACAATCAACCTCGGCCAGCGCGATGCGGTGGAACGCATGTCGCACCTGTTCTGTGAGATATTCCTGCGCCAGCAGAGCGCGGGACGCGCGCAGGGCAACAGTTGCGAGTTTCCGGTTACGCAGGCGGAACTGGGAGACGCAACCGGCCTTTCCACCGTTCACGTCAACCGCACGCTTCAGCAGATGCGTTCGGCCGAACTGATTACGCTTCACAACAAGCGTCTGGTCATCCACGATCTGGATGCGCTGATGCGGCAGGCTATGTTTAATCCGAACTATCTTCACCTTGGTCGTGACGGGGCGCACCTCGATGCCAATGACTGATCCTCAAAAGGGCATTTACCCGGCAGGAACGCCGGTCGGCCTGGCGGGCCTTGCAGCCAATGGGCGCATTGCCAGCGCAGACGGAGCCATCGCCCGAATACTGGGTCGCGAGGCCGAGGACCTGATTGGCAGGCCGCTTGCCGATCTGGCCGCGCCGTCAAACCGCACGACGCTGCTCGATGCATTCGCGGCCATCGCGCGAGGCGGCAAGGAGCAATCGCTTGAGGTCGACTTCGACCGCGCCGGCGGCAATGTTCGCGTCGAGGTGCGCCTGCATCGCATTGCAGGCGAAGGAGCCAGTGCGCCGTTTCTCGCCGTGTTGATTGATATCTCGGAGCGCATCGAGGCCGAAGCTGTCCTGCGTGACCGCGAGGAGCGCCTGCGTTCGGCGCTCGACGCGGCGCAGATGGGCACATTCGTCTGGAACATAGGAGAGGAGCGCGCCGAGCCCGACAGCCAGATGCGGTCGCTGTTCGGTGTTGCTTGGGACGCGGTGCTGTCGCTCGATCCGAAACGCATGGACAAGATCGTGATGGAGGACCGAAAGCGCTACAGCGCCGCGGTGGCGCGCGCGTGCCATCCCGATGGCGACGGCGTGCTTCAGGAGGATATCCGCATACGTCTGCCGGACGGTACTGTCCGTTGGCTGGCCATTACCGGGCAGGTCGAATTCGAGGACCAGACACCTGCGCGAATGACTGGGGCGGTGCTCGACATCACTCACAGAAAGCGCATCGAGGCAGCGCTGCGGGAAAGCGAGGAGCGCCACGCCTTTCTCCTGCGCCTGAGCGATGCCTTGCGCGCTGTGTCGGAACCCGACCAGATCCAGCGCGTGGCTTCCAGGCTGCTCGGAGAGCGGCTTTCGGCCAATCGCGTGGCCTATGCCGAGATTGTCGACGGTGCGGCCTATATCCAGAACGATTACACACACAACGCACCCTCGATCACGGGGCGTTTTCCTGTGGAACTGTATGGGAGCAAGCTCGCCGAAGCCTGGCGACGCGGAGAAACGGTCGTGGTCGACGATGTCGCAAACGATCCGCAGCTTTCGGATGCGGACCTCGGCGCCTATCGTGATGCAGGCGTCAGCGCATTCATCGCGGTCATGCTGACCAAGGATAGCCAAAGCGGTGCAGCGCTTGGCGTTCACAGCCTCACGCCGAGGCGCTGGACGCCAGCCGAAATCATTCTCGCGGAAGAGGTCGGCGAGCGTACCTGGTCAGCAATGGAGCGCACGAACGCGGAGGCCGCCCAGCGCCAGAGCGAAGAACGCCTCAGCCAGTTTACGAACGCGTCTTCCGATGTGCTGTGGATCAGGGATGCCGCGACGATGGAGTGCGAATTCCTCAGCCCGGCTTTTGAGAAGGTCTATGGCGTGGATCGCGAGTCCATGCTTGGCGAAACGCATGTTGCCTCATGGTCCGACCTGATTGTGCCGGAGGATCGGGAAGACGCATGGCTCAATCACGAAAGGGCGCGCAACGGCGAACGCGTCGCGTTCGAATATCGCATCCGTCGTCCTTCGGACGGACAGATCAGATGGCTTCGCAGTACTGCCTTTCCCATGTTCGACAATGAGGGGCACGTGCAGCGCATCGGCGGCATCAACCATGACTGGACCGCCTTGAAGCAGGCGCAGGAGCACCAGCAGCTTCTGACGGCGGAATTGCAGCATCGCGTGCGCAACACGCTCTCCGTGATACGTTCCATCGCACGGCGTACCGCCCAGACCAGCGAAACGGTCGAGGACTATGCGATGCATCTCGATGGCCGCATCGGGGCGTTCGCGCGCGTGCAGGCGGCAGTGACGCGCGATCCAACCGCCGGCATCGATCTCGGCCTGCTTGTTGCCGACACGCTGCTTGCCGCAACCGCGCGCGAAAGCGACCAGGTGTCCATCGAGGGCCCGCAACTCGGGTTGCAGCCGAAGGCGGCTGAGACGATGGGACTGGCCATTCACGAGCTTGCCACCAATGCGGTGAAATACGGCGCTCTTTCTGTGCCGGAAGGCAAGATCGCGATCAGTTGGAAGATCGTGAACGATGGCGACGACCGGACGTTGATTTTCGAATGGGAGGAAAGCGGGCTGAGCGGCTTGCCGACCTCACCGCGCCGCACAGGATTCGGCACCGAGCTTGTCCAGCGCACGCTGGCCTACGAACTCGATGCAACAATCGACCGGCAGTTCAACCCTTGGGGGGTGCGATACCTCATCAAGCTGCCGATGGTCGAGCGAACGATCAAGGCCTGACACGTGCGCATCGATGCTATGATCGCCCCTGCAATCGGCTGAGAGCCGACGCATAGATTGTCCTTCAAGGGGGTGAAGGCGCATGCGCACAATGCTGGGGTTCGATCAGCGGCTGCCTTCGGATGTCGTGAACCACTATGTCCATTCACGGCTCGCCTACAGCCAGCCGCTTTCGATCGATCGGGCGTTGCTCGCCATTCGCACTGTTTTGCCGAATTGCGATCTTTCCGATCCGAAGCTGATCCGAATGCTCGAAGCTGCGGCTGCCAAGCACCACATCGAGGTGGAGCACGGATTTCGGCGCAGCTCAATCGGATAGCCGCCTCAGGAACCTCGCACAACGCAGTCGAAATTACTTCGCCGCAGAACTATCTACGGACGATGAATCCTGATTTCTTTGACCGATCCAGCACCGAAGTCGCTCGCGACCTGATAGGCTACACGCTCACGGTGAACGGTGTCGGCGGCATGATCGTCGAAACGGAGGCCTATGAGCCGGACGACCCTGCCTCGCACAGCTATCGCGGCCAAACGCCCCGCAACGGCGCGATGTTCGGACCGCCCGGCCACGCCTATGTCTACCGCTCCTACGGCATCCACTGGTGTTTCAATATCGTGTGCAGGCCCGGCAGCGCGGTATTGCTGCGCGCGCTCGAACCGCTGCACCATGTGGAGGCGATGCGCATCCGGCGCGGACTCGACGGACTGCGCCTGCTCTGTTCGGGTCCCGGACGTTTGTGCCAGGCGCTCGCAATCGACCTTGCGCTGAACGGCTTGCCTGTCGATGCCGAACCGATGCGGCTCATGAAACCGCCCTCACGCGTTTCCGTGGCGACGGGCAAGCGTATCGGCATCACGCGCGCCGTGGAAATGCCCTGGCGCTACGGATTGGAGGGTTCACCCTTTCTAAGCCGCAAGATCTGAGCGCTCACCTTGCTTGACGGGGCGATCTTCGCGATGGCTATATTCAAATGGATATAGGGGATTCACTCGATGCATCTGACGCCGGAGGAATGGACGGCGGTGCGGCTGTCGCTGAAAGTCGCCTTCTGGGCAATGGCGGGCAGCCTGCCGCTCGGTCTCGCCATCGCGATGCTGCTTGCGCGCCGCGAATTCTGGGGCAAGTCGATCCTGAACGGCGTTGTCCATCTGCCGCTGGTCCTGCCGCCCGTCGTGACCGGCTACCTCCTTTTGCTCACTTTCGGAAAGCGCGGCCCGGTGGGCGCATTCCTCGCAGACTATTTCGGCATCGTGTTTTCCTTTCGCTGGACCGGCGCCGCGCTTGCGTGCGCGGTCATGGGCTTTCCGCTGATGGTGCGTGCAATGCGGCTTTCCATCGAAGCAGTCGATCAGAGGCTCGAAGCCGCAGCATCGACGCTCGGCGCTTCGCGCGCCTGGGTGTTCGCAACCATAACCCTGCCGCTGATCCTTCCCGGCATCATCGCGGGGATGGTGCTTTCCTTCGCCAAGGCCATGGGCGAGTTTGGCGCAACCATCACATTCGTCTCGAACATCCCCGGGGAAACGCAGACACTGCCCTCCGCGATCTATACGTTCACACAGGTGCCGGGCGGTGAAACCGGCGCGCTTCGGCTTACCCTCATTTCCATCGTCATTGCCATGGCCGCGTTGATCGTGTCCGAATATCTCGCAAGGCGCGCGGGCCGCAGGCTTATCGTCGAATGACCCTTTCCGTGGATGTCCGTCACCGACAGGGAGATTTCGAGATTGAAGCGCGCTTCGAGAGCGCTGGTCGGCTTACCGCGATTTTCGGTTCGTCGGGCTCCGGGAAAACCTCGATCACGAACATGATCAGCGGCCTGCTGAGGCCGACAAAGGGGCGCATCGCCACCGACGACCGCGTTCTTGTCGACACGCAAAAGGGCATATACGTGGCTCCCCATAAGAGGCGGATCGGCTACGTATTCCAGGATGCGCGGCTGTTTCCGCACATGAGCGTCGAACAGAACCTCAAATATGGACGATGGTTCGCCCCGAGAACGGACCGCTACGCGACATTCGAGCGGATAGCGGAGATGCTGGGCATTTCCCACCTTCTGGCCCGCAAACCCGCCACGCTTTCCGGGGGAGAGACGCAGCGCGTGGCCATCGGGCGAGCCCTGCTCACAAGCCCGAAGATGCTGCTGATGGATGAGCCGCTGGCTTCGCTGGACGACGCGCGCAAGGAGCAGATTCTGCCCTATATCGAGCGGCTGCGCGACGAACTGGACATCCCCGTGGTCTATGTGAGCCACTCCATTGCGGAAGTCGCGCGGCTCGCCACCGACATTGTCGTGCTGTCTGAGGGACGCGTGGTGATTGCCGGCACCACGGCCGACATCATGCGGCGACCAGATTTGCTGCCGATCGAAGAGCAGGGGGAGAGCGGCGCCCTGCTGGCGGCAACGGTGCTGGCGCAGGACAATGCATTCGGCATGACCGTGCTGAACAGCGCAGCAGGTAAATTATCCCTCCCCGCATTCGACGCCGCACCGGGAACGAAGCTGCGCGTGCGGATCCGTGCCCGCGACGTGATGATTGCGACCAGGAAGCCGCAGGGAATAAGCGCGCTCAATGTATTTCCCGGGCGCATCCGCTCGATTGTTCCGACCGGCCCCACGCAGGTTGAGGTGGAGGTCGACTGCGGTGGGACCGTGGTGCTTTCGCGCATCACGCGCCAGTCGGAAGCGACGCTCAAACTCGGGGTCGGCAGCGATGTATTTGCGATCGTAAAGACAGTAAGCTTCGACAGGTCCAGCCTGACGCTCGGCGGACCGACGAACGGAGATGCCTGAAATGCCCTCGCTCAGCTTGCGCATCAATCTCGACCCGGAGGGACGCATCGGCCCGGGTAAAGTGGAACTTCTGGAAAACATCGCCTCCTTCGGTTCCATCTCCGCTGCCGCGCGTGAAATGCAGATGTCCTACAAGCACGCCTGGGATCTGGTCGAGGAAATGAACAAGCTGTTCGGAAAGCCACTGATTGCGGCGCAAACCGGCGGGAAGCACGGCGGCGGCGCGCAGCTCACGCCGCTTGGGCTGTCAGTCGTTGGACGCTTCCGTGCAATCGAACGCGCCGCAACAAGCGCGGCGCTCTCCCACCTCAACGCATTGCAGGAAGAAATCGAGAGCGCCTAAAGCCGCCTTAGGCGCTTTCCAACGCTCGCAACGGCTTTGCGAGAGGCTCCTCGGCGAGGAGGCCACCAGCGCGAAGCAGACCGGCAAAGCGGCCACCCTGTGCGGCAAGCTCATCGAAACCGCCCATTTCGACCACCTTGCCGCTGTCCATGAAAATCACCAGATCGGCATCACGGACGGTCGAAAGTCGGTGCGCGATTACGAAGGTCGTGCGGTTCGAACGGAGGCCGTCAATCGCCATTTTGACCTTTTCCTCGGTCTCGACGTCAAGCGCGCTGGTCGCTTCATCCAGCACGAGAATAGGCGCATCCTTCAGCATAGCGCGCGCGATTGCGATGCGCTGGCGTTCACCGCCGGAAAGCTGGCTACCACGCTCGCCCGCAATCGTGTCGTAGCCGTCGCTCTTGGCGCCGATGAAATCAGCGGCAGAAGCAGCGGATGCCGCGCCGTGCACATCTTCACGCGAGGCATCCTCGCGACCCACGCGGATGTTGCTTTCGATGCTGCGGTTGAACAGGCCTGCGTCCTGAAACACGGTGGCGATCGACTGGCGGAGCGACCGGCGCGTCACCTTGGAGATGTCGACACCATCCACGAGAATGCGGCCCTCATCCGGCTCCTGAACGCGCTGCAAGAGGTTGATCAGCGTCGTCTTCCCTGCGCCGGTCGGTCCTACGATGGCAACCGTCTGGCCGGGTTCTACAGCAAACGATACATGCTCGACGCCCTGTCCCGACTTCTCGAAGTGGAAAGTGACGTCCTCGAACGCAACGCGACCCTTGACGTTTTCGAGTTCGGGAAGCCCGGCCGGTTCCTTCGACAGCGTCGCCGCCTCTTCCATCGCGTAGAAGTCTTCAAGTTTCACACGCGCATCGAAAATCTGGTTCACAAAGGTCGTGATCTGGTCGAGGCGGGCAATCAGAAGATTCGCAAAGCCGGTGAATGCGATGATCGAGCCGACCGGCAATTCGCCGCGCATCACAAGATAGGAACCAATGACGAGGACAACCATCATGGAGATGGTTGCGGAAAGCCGGTTCAGCGCGCTGGCGAGCGCCCACCAGTCGAGCACGGGATTCTGTGCTGAGAGCAGCTTGCGAAAATGATTGCGCAGTGACTCGGTCTCGATCGCGACACGATTGAAGCCCTGCACCACCGAAACGTTTCCGACCGTATCGGTGACATGGGAGAACACATTGTGATGATGCTGCTCGACACGCTGCTGGCCCTGCTTGGTCTTACGCATAACCAGCCGTCCGATCGCGATATAGACCACCGCGAGCACCAGCAGCACGCAGGACATGCGCACATCCATCGCAAGGGCGGTGGGAACCAGCAGCACAAGCGTCACCGCCGTGCCAAGCTGGGTACGCAGAAATTCCAGCCAGAGTGTTTGGAGCGAATCCACTGCCCGCAACATGGTGTGCAGGGAGTTCGACGTGCCCCGCCCCGTATGCCAGGACAGCGGCATCGAGATCACGCGTTCATAGGCGCGCGTCATCACATCGGCGCGCAATGAATGCGCCAGACGGTCGGCCCCGCGTGCCACCAGCACGAATGCTATGATGTTGAAGCCGCCGAGGCCCGCCCAAAGCGCAAGCGTGGGGACCACGTCGCGCTTTTCGGTGATCGCATCGATAACCTGTCCAAACAGGATTGGTTCGGCGATGACCACGAGCGAAAGCACCACATTGGCGGCGCAAATGAAGAAGGTGCGCTTCTTGTCGGCGCCAAGATAGCGCAAAGCCCGGAAATAGACCTGAAGCAAAGTCACCGTCTCTTCCCTCTCCCGGGGATTGTGCACCGCACCATCGGATGCTGAGATACAGTTTTCATTGGCAAAAATCAATGTCCGACATCAGCAACCGTTGCATTGGGCCTATGCAGTTTTTGCAATACCCTCAGCACGTGCCCGTCGGAATGCCTTCAAAGCAGATCAAAATGGCAAGGATAGGGCCAATCGCCCTATCCAAAGCAGAAATTACGCCGGAATTTGAACGACAACCTCGACCGATTTGCCCTCGGCAATCGGAACTGAAGTTCCGGCATCCTTACCGCCAACCAGGATCTTGCGGCCCTTTACGCCCTTCTTCCGCTCCACCGAAATGCGGAATTTCGCACCTGCGATATGGAGTGTAGCCGAGAACCCTTTCCAATCGCCCGGAATGACAGGATCTATGGTCAACCTGTCCCCTGCCCTTCGGATGCCGAGGATATATTCGACCGCTGCCCGATAGAGCCAGCCCGCAGAACCCGTATACCAGGTCCAGCCGCCTCTGCCCCCCTTGTCGTCTTCCGAATACACATCCGCCGCGACCACATAGGGTTCGACGCGGTAGCGCTCAGCACTCTCCGCGTCCAGAGCGTGGTTGACCGGATTGAGCATGGAGAAGCACCTGTATGCCGCGTCGGCCTGTCCGAGTTCTGCAAGCGCGCAGACCACCCACGTCGCGGCATGGGTATATTGCCCCCCGTTCTCGCGCACGCCCGGCGGATAGGCCTTGATATAGCCGGGATCGAGTTGCGTGGCGTCAGAGAATGGCGGCGTGAACAGCTTGATGATGTTGAGATCGTCGTCGACGAGTTCGCGCATGACTGCTTCCATTGCCGTGCGCGAGCGTGTCTCGTCGCCGTCGCCGGACAACACGCTCCATGACTGCGCAATGGAATCGATGCGGCATTCGGCGGAACCGCGCGATCCGAGCGGCGTGCCGTCATCAAAGCTGCCACGCCGATACCATTCGCCGTCCCAAGCCACATTTTCAAGCGCGCGCTTCAGTCGGCCCGCGTGCTTTTTCCAGGCATCCGCATGCTTTCCGTCGCCCTGCTCGCGCGCGATCGAGGCAAACTCCGTCAGGACTTTCAACAGGAACCAGCCAAGCCAGACGCTCTCGCCCCGACCTTGCGCGCCGACATTGTTCATGCCGTCGTTCCAATCGCCGCCCAGGATTAGCGGAAGTCCGCCCTCGCCGGTGCGCTTGACCGCAAGATCGATTGCGCGGGCGCAATGTTCGTAGAGCGAGACCTTCGTCTTGGATATTTCAGGTGTGAAGAACGCATCGTGCTGGCCGGATTGAAGCTCCTGACCCTCGATGAAAGGTATCTGTTCCTTCAATATGTCGACGTCACCTGTGGTCGCGATATAGTGCGAGACCGCGTAGCCGAGCCATGCCACATCATCCGATATGATTGTCCGCACGCCGGCACCCGTGCGCGGCAGCCACCAGTGCTGCACATCGCCCTCTGCAAATTGCCGGTGGGCCGCATTGAGTATCTGGCCACGGGCCAGCGACGGGTCCTGCAACATCAGCGCAAGCGTGTCCTGCAACTGGTCGCGGAACCCGAATGCGCCGCTGGACTGGTAGAAAGCGGATCGCGCGCGAATGCGGCACGACAGGCTTTGGTAGGGCAGCCAGTTGTTGACCATCGCGTTGAACGCCAGATCCGGCGTGTGCACCTGCAGCGTGTCGAGGAATGAGCGCCAGTTCTTTTCGATCTCGCCCAGTCTTTCTCCAAAATCGCGCGCGCGATGGTGGGCCACAAGACGGCTTGCTTCGGAAATCGAACCGGCGTCGCCAAGCAGCAGCAGGATCGACGCTTCACCGCCGGTCGGCACCTCGATGTCGTGGGCCATGGCGGCGCATGGGTCGACCCCCGCTTCTGCTTTCCCGCTCAGGTCGCGGCAGTTCAGCACAGCGCCCGGTGCAAGCACGCTGCGCTCGCGGCCGAAAAACTCCGCGCGATCGGCGGTGAACGAGTGTGTATCCCGGTCGGAACCGAGGAAGGCAACGCGGTCGCCGAAATCGAGGCTGTAGGGATTGGCCGCGAGCACCGCGCCGGTCGCCGCATCGAGCGACGGCACGATTGCCGGTCCCGAACGGGCGCGGTTGTTGCCCATCACCCATTCCGCATAGGAGTAGACACGCAAGCGCAGGGTCGATCGGCCTGAATTGACCAGCCGCAGCCGCGTGATCTTCACGGGATCGGCGGAATCCACGATCTGCGTCGCTTCAACCGTCAGCCCGCCGCGGGAAGCGGTGAAGATGCTGTAGCCCTGTCCGTGGCGCGCCTCATAGGTGACAGACGGGTCACGCAGCAACGCGGCAAAGGGCGACAAGGCCGTGCCCGTTTCCCGGTTGACCACGTAGATGCCCTCCCCGGGGCGGTTTGAAACAGGGTCGTTCGACCACGGGGTGAGCTGAAAATCGCGACTGTTGCGGCTCCATGTGAAGGACGCACCTTCGGACGAGGTGTGGAAGCCGAAGTTCTCGTTCGCCATGACGTTGATCCATGGCTGCGGCGTGTGGCGTCCTCCGGTGAGCCGCACGACATATTCCGAGCCGTGCTTGTCAAAGCCGCCTATGCCGTTCCAGTAGGTCAGGTCGGAACCGTCCGCGGGCGCCGCTTGTCCCGTCGCCCTGCGCGGCTGGCGCGCAATCGGCAGGTTGACGGCGTCATTGTTCGTCACCTTGACGACTTCGACCGCTTGCGTCTCACGCTCCTGAATGATGGCGGCCTCCGCGCGTTCGATCTGGTCGAAGATCGTGCCGTTGCGCGTGTGCAGGACAATGCGCGCGACCGCGAGCAAAGTCCTGTAGGAATGCTGGTCCATCAGGTCGCGGCGAACAGCGAAGATATGCTGGCGCGGACCAAATTCGTGGCCCCGCAAACGGCTGTTTTCGCATAGGTTTTCAATTGCTTGCTGCAGATCCTGCACATAGGAGGACGCCTGCTCGTTCACGATCACCAGATCGGCAAGCAGCCCACGCGCGCGCATGTATTCCTGATACCGCAGCGCCTGCGCGACGATTTCGATATCCGCAATATCCGCGATGCGCAGCGCGAAAATCGGGAAATCACCGGAGATCGCCATTGGCCAGAGCGCCGACTGGCTGCCCATGCCCTGGGCTATGGTCTCGGGCGGCATGCGCAGGTTGCGGTCCGGATAGAGCAGGTATCCCGCAATCTTCTGGACATTGGCAGCGTCCGAAAGGCTCAAGCCACAATGGCGCGTCTGGACCTGCGATCTGGTCCACGACAACGTCATCTGGCGCTGGAAGCTGTCCGGGTGGTTGAGTTGCGCATAGTAGCCTTCAACTTCGGCCTTGTCCTTCCCGACCACTGTCCAGAAGGTGACTACGACCTTCTTGTTGGCGGGCACCCGTACCCGGCAACGCAGCGCCATCACTGGGTCGAGCACGAAGCCCTGATTGCCCGCGAACCGTCCCGGACCGTCGAATGCAGCCGCGTCCGCAATGGTACGCCCTCGCCCGAGGAACGCGCGGCGGTCGGTTTCGGCTTCGGTTTCGCGGGAGCCGCCCGACGTTTCCGTCACAAAATGCGCCAGTGCGACATCAGGCTCGCCTGCCGACCTTTTGCGGCGCTCCGCGTAGATCACGCCGCCATTCTCCGCGATCTCGGTCTTGACGAACATTTTCGAGAACGCCGGATGCGCATTGTCATTCGCCTCATAGGCGAGCGCCAACTCGGCATAGGATGTGAGTTCGATGTGGCGGTCACTGTCGCCTTCGTTGAAAAGGGTCACGCGGCGCGCCTCGCCATTTCCCTCGGAAACGACGATGCACTCCACCTCCGACCGCAGCGTCCCGACGAGCTTGCTGAACGTTGCCTTGTCATCACTGAACAGCACATTCGCCTTCTCTTCCGGCGCGGTCTTTGGTTCGGCGGTGGCCGACCACCAGTCGCCTGTCGCCACGTCGCGCAGGAAGATGAACGTTCCCATCCGGTTCTCGGTGGGGTCCGGTTGCCAGCGCGTGACGGCGAGGTCGTTCCAGCGGCTGTACCCCGAACCCGTTGCGGCGACCATGACCTGATAGCTGCCATTCGACATGATGCCGGTCGCGCGCATGGCGGAAAGCGGCTCGATGACGAGGCGCGTGTCCGGCGTATGCTCGACCACGTCCACCTTGACGCGTTCGTCCGCCTCCGTGCGGACGGTTGCGATCGGAATGTCGCGTGGCGCGCGTTCCTGAAGCAGCAGTTCCGCGGCCTCGATGATCGGATCGCTGTGGAAGCGGTCGCGCAACCGCCCTTCAAAGACGATGTTCGAAATGGCTGCGATCGACATGCCCTGATGGTGCGCATAGTAGTTGTACACGACCGCGCAATCCGCACCCTCAGGCACGCGCTGCGGGGTGAAATCGATGGCGTCGTAATATCCGTAGCGGCCAAGCCCGCCGATGGAAGCCAGCCGCTCCAGGTTCTGCACGGCCTCGCGCGGCATAAACTGCGAAGCGAGGATTGTTGCATAGGGAGCAATGACGGTGTTCTGCGCCAGTCCGCGCTTGAGGCCAAGTCCGGGCACACCAAAATTGGTGTACTGATAGGTCATCTCATGATCGCGCGCATTGTAAGCGGCTTCGGAAATTCCCCACGGAATGCCCTTGGAGTCGCCATACTGAATCTGGCGCTTGATGATGAGGTGGCTGGTCTGGTTAAGCAGCCCGCCGTTTGGCTCCTTCATCACGAGCGGCGGCATCAGATATTCGAACATCGACCCCGACCAGGACATCAGGGCGCCGGAGAACCCGATCTCGACGATGGGGCGACCGAGCTTGAACCAGTGGTCGGTGGGAATGTCGCCCTTTGCAATGGCGTAGAGGCTGGTCATCCGGCATTCGGACGCCAAAAGGTCGTAACAGCTCTCATCGAGCTGATGCTCCTCGACGCGATAGCCGATGGACAGCAGCTTGCGGTCGCGGCTCAGCAGGAAAGAAAAGTCCATTTCGAGCGCGAAGGCTCGCGCCCGATGACGAATAGCGTCGAGCCGCTTGCGAAGATCGTCCACGCGCTCCTTGTCGCCGTGTGAATCGTCGACATGCGCCTCTGCGGTTCGTTCAAGCATGGCGGACCAGTCGGCGAGTTGCTCGCTCTGCACTGTGCCCGCCTCGTGATGTATGCCATCGGCGAGCTTGCGTATTTCACCTGCGAGAACCGCGAGGTTGATCGTGCGGATGGAGGCCATTTCCGGCTCGCTGCGCACCGTCTGAACCGCGCGGCGCATGCCCTCGATCCGGTCGCTCAGCCGTTGGCGCAGGGGACGGAGCGTCCGGCGATCATCGGGCACCACGCGCAGGCTTTCCTCCAGCACGTCCACAACGTCGAGCATTCCCTCAAAGTCGCCTTGCAGATAGACCGACGGCGCTTCCGCCCATTCGCCGCATGCGCCCGCCATGGTGATGAGATGGCCGGCGAGATTGCCGCTATCGACGCTCGAAATGTAGAGCGGGTGGAGCGGCAGCAGCGTCTTTGTGTCGTACCAATTGTAAAGGTGCCCGCGATGGCGCTCCATGCGTTCCAGCGTTCCGAGCGTGGCCTCCATGCGCTCCACTGCGTCGCGCATCGAAATCCAGCCGAAATCGCGCGCTGAAACCACGGAGAGAAGGTAGACACCGACATTGGTCGGAGAGGTTCGGTTGGCAACCACGGGCACCGGCACTTCCTGCATGTTGTCGGGCGGCAGGAATGAATGCTCGGCGGTCACGTGGGTTTCGTAATAGTGCCAGGTACGCCTGGCGATATTGCGCAGCCGACGGCGATCGTCCGGCTCCAGTATGAGCCGGTCCTCCGTCTCCGCCGAGCGGCTGATAAGCCAGGCAAATGCCGGCGATCCGGCCCAGAACACGGCGAAAAACGCAGCGACGACAGCGCCGGTAGAATGCGCGACCAGCGGGATTAGGAGGCCGGCGACCGCAATGGCGACCGCCCCATACATCAGGCTGTAGTAGAATTTCAGCGTGTTGCCGCCGTTTCTTTGCGCCTGCGATGCCGGGCGCCATTCTAGCAGATGCTGGTGGCTGAAATGCAGCCGGTAGAAGGTGCGGACGATGGCGTCTCCCATCATCCACGCCGTATGCGCCATCAGCACGGTCTTGAGCACCACCATGGCGGTTCCATAGAGGGCATCCCGCGCGAGCGCCGAGACATGTCCTCGGAAAGTCATTTCCCCCGTCTTGGGAATGATCGAGTTCACAATATCGAAAGTGGGGGCCATGAATTGGCTGAGGATCAACAGCGCCTGCCATTGGGCGGCCAAAGTGAAGGGAAGAAGGCTCCAGCCCGCGATCGAAGCCAGCACCCAGAAAATCGGCGTCAGGGAACGGCGAAGATTGTCGATCATCTTCCAGCGGGACATTGCCGGAATGCCCAGCTTGCTGTCGAATATGAAAGGCAGAAGCTGCCAGTCACCCCTCGCCCAGCGATGCTGGCGCGAGGCGTCCACCGCATAGCGCGTCGGATAGTCCTCAACGACCTCGATATCGGTCACCAATGCAGCGCGCGCCAGCGAACCTTCCAGAAGATCGTGGCTGAGAATGGCGTTTTCAGGGATCTTTCCGTGCAGCGCGGCTTCCATCGCATCGACGTGATAGAGGCCCTTGCCCGTGAAAGTGCCCTCTTCGAACACGTCCTGATAGAGGTCGGAGACGGCAAATACATATGGATCGAGCCCACGATGGGCGGAAAAGACCCGCTGGAAAAACGACGCATTGTCGCCGGTCGTCAGCGAGGCCGTGATGCGCGGCTGCATGATCGCATGGCCCGCCTTCACCTTGCCTCGCACCTCGTCGATCATCGGCTTGTTGAGCGGATGCATCATCTTGCCGACGAGCCGTGCAACCGTGTCGCGGGTCAATTTGGTGTCCGCGTCGAGCGTCATGACGTGCACCACGCCGGTCGGGACGGGATTTGCCGTCGGCAGGAATGTGGTGTCGCTGTCTCCGCGGAGAAGCTGGTTCAGTTCGTGCAGCTTGCCGCGCTTGCGCTCCCAGCCCATCCAGCACCCTTCCGCCTTGTTGTAGAGGCGGCGGCGATGCAGCAGATGGAAGCGCGGCGCGTCGCTTTCATAACGCGCGTTCAGCTTGGCGATTTCACCTTGCGCATATTCGAGGATTTCCTTGTCGATAGGTCTTATTTCCACCTGCGAATCCGGCCAGTCGGATAGCAAGGCGAAGAACAGGTCGCCGTGCATGTTGGAAAGATGATGCACCTCGATGGTGCGGATCGCTTCGTCCACATCGTCGCGCGATCCGATCAGCGTAGGCACCACGACCAGCGTGCGTGCGTCATCGGGCACGCCGCCCTTGTATTCATAGCCGATGAGCCGCGTCGGCTTGAGGAAAAGGAGCACCACCGTATTGAAGATGCTCATCGCGCCCTCCCCGGCGGGAAGCGCGAACAGCAGGAGCAGCACGACAATTGTCGCCGTCGGCAGGCCCGCCGCTAAAAGCGCTGCCGTCGTCATGCCAAGCAGCAGCATCGTGATGGCCATGACGGGGAGGAAGATGCCTATCCAGCCGGCCCGCTGGAACGCGCGACGGAAACGAAGGTAGAAAGGCACCCTGAAGCCGATGGCCTGCTCCAGTTCCCTGCGCCGGGAGCCAACGAGGAAAAAACCGACATCCGAACGCCGCGCGGCGGGCGTGTCTTCCTGCCCTTCCGCCAGCGCGGCATTGGCGGCCTGGCCTGCCAGTTCGATCGCCTTGCTCGCCACTTCATATTCGGATTTTCTCGCGCGCCGTGCGAGTTCCTCGATCACCGCGCGATACTGGTCGCGGGACTGGAAATCAAGCAGCTCGAAATTGGTTTTCTCGCGAAGAAGCGCGTCGATGCGGCTGACCCCTTCGAACCAGACGGTCCAGTCGACATCGTTGATGAGGCGCAAGCCGCGGATGATGTTGCCGGTCGTGACATTGCCGCTGGAAAGCTGGCGATGTTCGCTCATAATGGTTTGCTCAGCGTCGGTGCCCGCCGCTTCCAGCTCACCTTCAAGCCACATCAGCGCCCGGCCCGCATTCTGGGACCCGTCGCGCAGCCTGTAGAGAAGCTGGGTGGCAAAGGTGATGTCGCGAGCGTGTGCGGTGTAATTGCGCAGAAGCTCGACATCGCCCTCGTCATCAAGCGCGAGCAGCTTGTCCGCCAGATCGTTCGCCTGATGGCGCATATTTCGGGCACGACCAACCCTCTGCGCAAGGCGGCGCAGGTTCTCGATCAGCACATAGCGCAGCAGCGAAGGCAGCGCCCAGAGTTCACCGATTTGCAGGGGTTGCCGCGACTGAAAGCCGTCAACGATCGCCTTGAAGCTGTTGGACGAAACCGTGCTGTCCACATGCGCGACATATAACCAGGCAATCGCCAGCGTGCGCGGCACATGCTGGCCATTGCCGATGTCCATCCTGGGCAATTCGCGCAGGAAGCGCGGGGGCAGGTCGCGCTTGATCTGGAAAATGGTTTCCTCGACGAGATAATTGTTGTCGAGCAGCCATTGCGCGGCAGGCGTGATGGATTCGCCCCTGGCCTGCGCGGCATTGGTGGAAAGGTAGACGTCGAGGATCTTCTGTGCGTTTTCCTTGTTTCGGGCGAGGTAGTTCGTTTCCGTCAAACCGAAATAGTCACCGAGTTCACCGGCAGCCAGGCTTTCGCCCAGCTTGCGCAATCTTTCTTCGTCGAGGAAGTTTGCCCGGATTGCGACTTCAGCCACGGGGAGAAGCGGCGCCGATGGTGAGGCGGTCGCATCTGTACGCGCATGAACATTCATGAAAACATTTCCGTTCCGAAACAGGCTTGCGTCCGGGGACGCTGGCGGGAAATTTCCGTCTTACCTGCGATTGATCCAATCGCAACGTCTATCGACATAATTTCTACATCAGTTTGACTTAGCGGCAAGAAACGCTTGCGGACGTTCGTGGTTGCGCCCAAACAGGGCTAATTTCAGACGGGATTTGAGTATGCAGAAGAAAATTCGAAAAGCAGTTGTCCCAGTCGCCGGTTTCGGCACCAGAATGTTGCCGGCGACGAAGAGCGTTCCGAAGGAGCTTCTTACGATCGTCGACCGCCCCGTTCTCGACTACATCGTGGACGAGGCTTACGCTTCTGGAATAGAGCATATCATCATGGTCACGGGCCGCATGAAGGCCGCCATCGAAGACCATTTCGACCATGCATTCGAGCTGGACACATCCTTGCGACGGAGCGGCAAGGACGCCATCGCCGAATCGCTTGCAAAAAAGGTTCCGACTGTCGGGGCAATGTCGTTTGTGCGGCAGCAGGAGGCCAAGGGCCTTGGCCATGCTATCTGGAGCGCACGCCACATTGTCGGAGACGAGCCATTCGCCGTCATGCTGCCGGACATGCTCATGGTCGATTCCGAACCCTGCCTGAAATCAATGATCGACATCTACGACCAACACGGCGGCAACGTCATTGCAGTCGAACAGGTCGACCCCGAATTGGCCCACAAGTTCGGCATCGTGTCCCTGACCGAGGGGAAGGACGGGCCGTTGATTACCGGAATGGTTGAAAAGCCCGCGCCCGGAACCGCTCCGTCCAACCTTTTCATTTCCGGGCGCTACATCCTCCAGCCCGAGGTGTTTTCCTATCTGGAGAACCAGAAGCCCGGCGCAGGCGGCGAGATCCAGTTGACCGATGCGATCATTTCGTTGCTTGCCAGTCAGGAGATACGTCCGTTCGAGTTCTCGGGACGCACGTTCGATTGCGGTTCGCCTGCGGGCTTCGTCGGCGCGAACCTGCATATGGCGCTTGGCCGCGACGGCGTGCGGGAAGCTGTGATGGAGGAAATCAAGCTCTTTGAACGTGGACACCGGCTCTGATCGAACGGGCGTCCATCATCCTTCCCGAATTGGGCTCACCTCGATCAGGTACAGAAGCGAAGGCCGTTGGGGACGCAATTCCAGCCCGTTCGGCATGGCCTCGATAAACAGCGTATCGCCCGCCGCGAGACTGATGGGCGACACGAATTCCTGCTCGATCGTCACCTGCCCCTCGTGGCAGTAGACAAGAGCGACCGGCGACATCACGACGATCTCGCGCGCAGCCGAAAGCTCCACCGGTGTGACGCGGTGCATGTATTTCCCGCGCCGCGTCATCACGTTCAGGTCCGTGACAGGACCGTCGATCAGCCGCGCGCTTGTCGGCGCATCGCCCGGAAAGCTGTGCGGCGTGCGCCCGACACTGCACGCACCTTCTCCCTCGACCTCAAGCTCTATGCCTCGTCCATCGAGAACCGCAAGGGTGCGGTCGACCCCCGGAAAAGAGGAGAACGGCCCGTCGCCGTCCACGCGCGCCATCGACACCCGCCAGTCGAAACCGTGCATGTCCGCGCTTCTTGGAAATACCGCGATTTCAATGGTTTCGCCGCCGCCGTTTTTCCACGGCATGTGTCGATAGTCCTTGGCGCGGATGAGCCGCATTGCTGCTTTCCTATCCGAGAATCCCCGGCAGGTTGAGCCCGTTTTCCAGCGCGCAGTCAATGGCGATCTCATAGCCCGCATCTGCATGACGCATGACGCCTGTCGCCGGATCGTTCCACAGCACGCGACCGATGCGGGCCGCCGCATCCTCCGAGCCGTCCGCGCAGATCACGACGCCGGAATGTTGGGAAAAGCCCATTCCAACGCCCCCGCCATGGTGGAGGGAAACCCATGTCGCCCCGCTGGCGGTGTTCAGCAATGCATTCAGCAGCGGCCAGTCGGACACCGCGTCAGAGCCGTCCTTCATGGCCTCGGTCTCGCGATTGGGCGAAGCGACCGAACCGGAATCCAGATGATCTCGCCCGATCACCACGGGCGCCTTCAACTCACCCCGCGCGACCATTTCGTTGAAAGCCAGCCCGAGCCGGTGGCGGTCGCCCAGACCCACCCAGCAGATGCGTGCGGGCAACCCCTGGAACTTGATGCGCCGTGCGGCCATGTCCAGCCAGTTGTGAAGATGCTTGTTGTCCGGCAGGAGTTCCTTCACCTTGGCATCGGTCCTGTAGATGTCTTCCGGATCGCCCGAGAGCGCCGCCCAACGGAACGGGCCGATGCCGCGACAGAACAGCGGGCGAATATAGGCCGGTACGAAGCCGGGAAAATCGAAAGCGTCCTTGACGCCTTCTTCCAGCGCCATCTGACGGATGTTGTTGCCGTAATCGACCGTCGGGATGCCCTGCCTGTGGAAGTCCAGCATCGCCCGGACGTGGACCGCCATCGACTTCTTCGCAGCCGCCGCGACGGCCTTGGGGTCGCGCTCGCGCTTTTGTTCCCACTCTGCCACGGTCCAGCCCTGCGGGAGGTAGCCGTTCACCGGATCGTGTGCCGAAGTCTGGTCCGTCACGCAATCGGGCCGCACGCCGCGCCGCACCAGTTCGGGGAAAACATCCGCGGCATTGCCCAACAAGGCGACCGAGATTGCCTTCTTTTCCTTTTTGGCCTTGTCGATGATGGCAAGCGCGTCGTCGAGGCCTCTTGCCTCGACGTCGACATAGCCGGTCTTCAGCCGGAACTCGATACGGCTTGGCTGGCACTCGACCGCAAGGCATGATGCCCCGGCCATCGTTGCCGCCAGCGGCTGTGCGCCACCCATGCCACCCAGACCGGCAGTCAGGATCCACCGGCCCGCAAGGTCGCCGTCATAATGCTGGCGGCCCATCTCGACGAAAGTCTCGTAGGTGCCCTGCACGATGCCCTGGCTGCCGATATATATCCACGACCCAGCGGTCATCTGGCCGTACATCATCAGGCCCTTCCGATCGAGGGCGTTGAAATGATCCCAGTTCGCCCAATGGGGCACGAGGTTCGAATTGGCGATCAGCACGCGCGGCGCATCCTTGTGCGTCCTGAACACACCCACCGGCTTGCCGGACTGGACCAGCAATGTCTCGTCGGCCTCAAGCAATTTCAGCGCGCGTACGATGCGGTCATAGCTTTCCCAATCGCGCGCGGCGCGGCCTATCCCGCCATAGACCACCAGTTCGCCGGGACGTTCGGCCACCATCGGGTCGAGATTGTTCATGAGCATGCGCAGCGGGGCTTCCGTAAGCCAGCTCTTGGCGGAAAGCTCGGTGCCATGCGGCGCGCGGATCACGCGCTCATTGTCGATGCGGGTATGTGTTGTCATTGCGCAGTCCTCAATCGGTTGACGCGGCTCAGCCGCGCGCCCACGCAAGGGCGGTTTCAAGAATTTCGACCAGTTTCGCGCGGATCGGCGCGGCATACTCGGTGTCATAGGGAGACGGCCAGTTGCCGGGGTCGCTCTTGCCTTGCGGCTCGCGCATGTAGCCACGGCATGCGAGTTCCATCTGGAGCGCATGGACCCCGTTTTCCGGCCGGCCGTGATGCCGCGTGATATAGCCGCCCTTGAAGCGGCCATTGACCACCCAGCTTTCGCCGGAGTCTGAAATCAGGCTGGTAACGGCCCTTTGCAAGACCGGGTGGGCGCTCCTGCCGTCATTGGTGCCAAGGTTGAACACAGGCAACTCACCGTCGAACAGGCGCGGCAGGACGGATCGTATCGAATGGCAATCGTATAGCACGACCTTTTCGTGCTTCCTGCGCAGCCGTGCAAGCTCACCGCCGAGCGCCTGATGATAGGGCTCGAAATATACAGCGCGGCGCCCCGCTATTTCCCGCTCATCCGGCTCTTCGCCAGCTTTGTAAAGAGGGTCACCGTCGAACGTATCCAACGGGCAAAGCGTGGTCGTCGCCTGCCCCGGATAGAGCGATACGCCCGATGGGTCACGGTTCACATCGATCACCGTACGCGAGATGGAAGTGTGGACGATCGTTGCACCGAGATCGGATGCGAAATCATAAAGCCGGTCGATCCACCAATCGCAATCACGCCGGGCAAGCCACGGCGAAACGACACGCGATTCCAGCCCGGCCAGTTCCGTGCCCGTATGCGGCAGGCTGACCACCAATGGCGCATCCCCGCGCCTGACTGTGAGCCACTGCACGTTCACGCCGTCACTCCCGGCAGCCCCACGCTGCCAACAGCCCCAACCAATCGACCGTCGCGCACCATTGCGATCGCCTTTTCCATGTCGGGATGAAAATGCCGGTCTTCGTCAAGATGCGGGACCTCGCTGCGGACCAGCGCGCGCACGGACTCGAGCGCGGGACTTGTGGTCAACGGAGCATGGAAGTCGCATCCTTGCGCCGCCGCCAGCAATTCGATGCCGACAACGCCTGCCGCGTTTTCCACCATCCCCAGAAGCCGCCGCGCGCCATGCGCAGCCATCGATACGTGATCTTCCTGATTGGCAGATGTGGGGATCGAATCCACGCTCGCGGGAAATGCCTTCTGCTTGTTTTCCGAAACGAGCGCCGCCGCGGTTACCTGCGGGATCATGAAGCCGGAGTTGAGTCCCGGCTTTGGCGTGAGAAATGCGGGCATGCCCGAGAGCGCCGGGTCGACCAGCATCGCAACCCGACGTTCCGACAGAGAGCCAATCTCGCACACGGCCATGGCGATCATGTCTGCCGCGAACGCGACCGGCTCAGCATGAAAATTGCCACCGGAAAGCGCTGTATCATCCTCCGCGAAGATCAGCGGATTGTCGGTCACACCATTGGCTTCGATTTCGAGCGTCCCGGCAGCCTTGCGAAGCACATCGAGCGCGGCACCCATGACCTGTGGCTGGCACCGAAGACAATAAGGATCCTGCACGCGCTCGTCGCCGACACGATGGGACTCGCGAATTGCGCTGCCGGCCATAAGGTTTCGCAATGCCGCAGCCGTTTCGATCTGGGTCGCGTGCCCGCGCAGGAGATGGATACGCGGGTCGAACGGGGCATCCGAACCGCGCGCAGCATCTGTGGACAGGGCTCCGGCGACGAGCGCCGACTGGAACAATGTTTCCGCTTCAAATAGGCCGGCGAGTGCATAGGCGGTCGAGAACTGCGTGCCGTTGAGCAGGGCGAGCCCTTCCTTCGCGCCGAGCGTCAGCGTTTCCAGACCATGGGTCACAAAGGCGACGTGGGCCGGAAAGCGACCGTGCGGCGTGAAGCACTCGCCAACCCCGATCATGGTGGCTGTCATATGGGAAAGCGGCGCGAGATCCCCCGACGCACCGACCGAACCCTGGCAGGGCACGACCGGAATGACATTTGCGGCAAGCATTGCCTCCAGCAGCGCAACGGTCTGCGCCCGGACACCCGACGCACCCTGCGCAAGACTTGCCATCTTGAGCGCCATCATCAGACGCACAACGGCGGGAGGCATGGGCTCGCCAACCCCCGCAGCATGACTCAGCACGATGTTTTTCTGCAATATTTCAAGGTCTTGCGTCGGTATACGAACGCTGGCAAGTTTACCGAAGCCGGTGTTGATGCCGTAGACCGGATCACCCTTTGCGACAATGCGTTCCACGGCCTTTGCGCTAGCCTCGATGACCGGCCTGCAGGAGTGATCCAGTCGCGGATTCGCGCCGCGATAGATGGCGCGCCAATCGGCCAGCGACGCTTTGCCCGGCTTCAAGACGATCTCGGTCATTGCCCTCTCCATATGCGCGCATGCAGCGGATTGAAGCCCATGCGATAAACCAGTTCAGCAGGCTGCTCGATGTCCCAGATCGCAAGGTCGGCCCGCTTGCCGGCCTCCAACGTGCCAGTTTCGGAAAGAACCCCAAGCGCCCGCGCCGCCTCGCGCGTCACACCTTCGAGGCATTCCTCGACAGTCATCGAAAACAGCGTCGCGCCCATATTCATCGTGAGCAGGAGCGAGGTCAGGGGCGATGTGCCCGGATTGCTGTCGGTTGCCAGCGCCATACGCACGCCATGCTTGCGAAACAGATCGACCGGCGGCTTCTTCGTCTCGCGAATGAAATAGTATGCGCCGGGCAATAACACCGCGACGGTCCCAGCCCTCGCCATCGCTTGGACACTCTCCTGATTCGTATATTCGAGGTGGTCAGCCGAGAGTGCACCATAGCGGGCGGCAAGCGCCGCGCCTCCGAGGTCGGAAAGCTGATCGGCATGCAGTTTGACCGGCAGGCCGAGCGACCGGGCCTTTTCGAAGACCCGCGCGATCTGGTCCGGCGAAAACGCGATGCCTTCGCAAAAACCGTCCACCGCGTCAGCCAGCCCTTCGGCGGCAATCGCCGGAAGCATCACATCGACAACACTTCCGATATAGGTGTCCTTGTCGCCGCGTGCCTCCGGCGGAAGGGCATGCGCGCCAAGGAACGTGGTCTTGACCGATACCGGATTTTCGCGTCCGAGCCGTCGTGCGGCGCGCAGGGCCTTGCGCTCATTGTCGAGGTCGAGACCGTAGCCCGACTTGATTTCGACCGTCGTTACCCCTTCGGCGATCAGCGCCTGCAAGCGCGGCGTGTTCTCTCTGACAAGCTCGTCCTCACTCGCTGCGCGCACGGACTTCACGGAGGAAACAATGCCGCCGCCCGACCGCGCGATTTCCTCATAGCTGGCCCCGGCAAGGCGCATTTCAAATTCGCTTGCGCGATTTCCGGCATAGACCAGATGGGTGTGGCAATCGATCAGGCCCGGCGTGATCCAGCGACCAGAACAATCCACTGTCTGCGCGCCGAGCAGGCCGGTAGGGAGTTCCGATTCAGGTCCGGCATAGACGATGCGCTCGCTATTAACGGCGATGGCGCCCCGCTCTACAATTCCCAATGCGGGCAGATCTTCCGCAAAGGTCGCCAGCCGCGCATTACGCCAGACTGTCGTCCGGGAACCATTGTGCTCTTGATCGGGCATGCCTCTCCCCAAGATTGTCATTTATGTATATACATATTGACAGAGTTGCGCAAGAGGCACATGCTGGTTTCATTCAATGAAGTCGCACGGGAGAATGTGTTGACCAACATTTTTGCGGCACAAGCCTTGTTGGCCAAGGGCTGGCGGAACGATGTCCGCATCGGCATGGAGGATGGGAAGGTCATTTCCGTGGAGCCGGATCAGCAATTACAGCCCGGCGACGAGCGCCATGCGATCCTTCTTCCCGGCATGCCTAACCTTCATAGCCACGCCTTCCAGCGCGCCATGGCCGGACTTGCGGAGACGCGAGGTCCGGGCACGGACAGTTTCTGGTCATGGCGTGACGTCATGTACCGCTTCGCCCTGTCGATGTCGCCGGAACAGGTCGAGGCGACTGCAGCGCAGCTCTACGTGGAAATGCTGGAGGCGGGTTTCACTCGCGTCGGCGAATTTCACTACCTTCACCACGACAGGGACGGACAGCCCTACGCAAACATCTCGGAAATGGCCGACCGCATCGCGGCCGCCGCTTCGGCAACCGGTATCGGCCTCACCTTGCTGCCGGTCTACTATGCGCATTCCGGCTTCGGAGGGGCCGCCCCCAATGACGGACAACGGCGATTCATCAACGATGTGAATCGCTTCGCTCGTCTTGTGGAGAAGTCGCGCGAATCCGTTGATAAGTTGAATCAGGCAATTGTCGGCGTCGCGCCGCACAGCCTGCGCGCGGCGACGCCAGAAGAACTCACCGAAGTCGTCGCTCTTGCGAACGGTGCACCGATCCACATCCACGTCGCCGAGCAGATCAGGGAAGTTGAGGATTGCGTTGCCTGGAGCGGCATGCGTCCCGTTGAGTGGCTGCTCGCCCACCAGCGGGTTGACCGGAACTGGTGTCTGATCCACGCAACTCATATGACCGACACCGAAACCGGCAACATGGCAGGAAGCGGTGCGGTGGCGGGTCTGTGTCCGATCACCGAGGCAAATCTCGGCGACGGCATTTTCCCTGCGCGGCCATTCACAGACATGGGCGGCGCATTCGGCGTCGGGTCCGATTCGAACGTGTTGATCGGGCTCGCCGACGAACTGCGCCAGCTCGAATATTCCCAGCGCCTTCAGCATCGCGCGCGCAACGTGCTCGCTACGCCCGGCCAGTCAAATGGGCGCTACCTCTTCGATTCGGCCTTGTCGGGTGGCGGCCAGGCGCTCGGCGCACACGGAGGGCTGGTGGCAGGCGCAAATGCCGATTTTATCTCGCTCGACGCCGACCGCCCGAGCCTTGCCGGAAAATCCGGCGACGCCATTCTGGACGCGTGGATTTTCGGCAATGGCACATCCATCGACTGCGTCTGGGTGCACGGCAGCAAGGTTGTGGAAGGCGGGCGCCACCTCCACCGCGAGCGCATTGCCGAAAGATTCCGGGCCGCGATGATGGAACTGGCTGCAGCATAGGTCTATGGCTGGGTCAATGAATGAATCCGCCCCCATCGCAACAGCAGAGAGCGAGGAAGCCACCTCTCTCTATCAACGCATTCTGAACGACATCCGCGGAAAGATCGTATCCGGCTCATGGCCGCCCGGTCATCGCATTCCGTTCGAGCACGAGTTGACCGTCCAATACGGCTGCTCGCGTATGACGGTGAACAAAGCGCTGTCACAGCTTGCCAAGACAGGACTTATCGAGCGCAGGCGAAGGTCGGGCAGTTTCGTACGCAGCCCGCGCAGCCAGGCAGCCGTGCTCGAGATCACCGATATCCGATCGGAAGTCGAGGCGCTCGGCCTGCCATATCGCTACAAGCTCGCAGATCGGGAATTGCGCCGCAGCGTGCCGGAAGACAAGGAGTTGCTTGGGCCGGAACGACCGCGCAGACTGCTGGCGATGACCTGCCTTCATCGCGCGGGTTCACGCCCGTTTTGTCTTGAGCACCGCCTTATCAGCCTTTCCACCGTGCCGGAGGCCGCCGACGAGCCGTTCGATGAGATTGCGCCCGGGCCATGGCTCATTGACCGCGTGCCTTGGAGCACCGCCGAACACCGCATCAGCGCCGCGAGCGCCGACGCCGAGACTGCCTTAGCGCTGGACATCGACGAAGGCGCGTCTTGCCTTGTCATCGAACGGCGCACATGGACTGCGGACCTGCCCGTGACTTTCGCCCGTTTCATCTACCCTGGCGAAAGCCACAGCCTTGTGGCCCGTTTCGAGCCAAACTGAGCGCAGCGCCGGAAAATCCGGCTGCGTTGCGGTTCAAATGGCCGCGGTCACGATGATTTCGACAAGGTATTCCGGGGCTACGAGTTTGGCCTCGCCTGTTGCGCGGGCGGGAGCGTGGCCCTGCGGCACCCACTTGTCCCAGACGGCATTCATCTCGGGGAAATTCTTGATGTCGGACAGCCAGATGATGGCTTGCAGGATCCGGGTCTTGTCGGTGCCTGCCTCGGCCAGGAGCCGATCTATCGCGGCAAGCACATCCGACGTCTGCTGCGCCACACTGTCTCCCGGATTGCCGACCTGCCCGGCAAGGTAGACGGTACTGCCGTGTATGACGGCCTGGCTCATGCGTGGTCCGGTCTCAATGCGACGGATGGTCATTCAATAGTCCTCACTGGTGATCTGAAATAAAGAGAATACGTGCCGGTGCTGTTAAGGCTACAAATTCGGTTGGCGGTTCCTATGCGCAGCTTGCGCAAAGACCACGAATTTCGACGGTTGTCTTTTCGGCACGAAAGCCGGAGCGATTGGCCCAGGCATCGAGACGCGCTTCGATCTCGTCATCCGCAAACTCCGCCACCTGCCCGCACTTGTCGCAAATCGCGAATGCCACCAATCCGTGGCAGTGCGCATCATGGTCGCTGTGCTTGTGCGCACAGGCGACGAAGGCATTCAGGCTTTCGAGGCGATGCACGAGTCCCGCTTCCTGCAACTTGTCGAGCGCGCGGTAAACCTGAAGCGGCGCACGGAACCCATGCTCGCGCAACTGATCAAGCAGCGAATAGGCACTGAGCGGCGCATGCGCCCGGCTCAGCGCTTCAAACACCAGGGACTGGTTCTTCGTTAGTTCGGCCATGCTTCATTTACATCATTTTTTCGGTCAAGTGCCAGCCGCAAGCTTGACGTATGTAATAACATCACTTAGCAATGTAATAACATTACATCTTCGTTGCAAGCATATCGCATGACCGAAACCTGTCTCACATTCAACAATCTGACATTGGGCTATGGCAGCCATGCAGCCATTCACCACTTGAACGGCGCATTGCGCAAGGGTTCTCTGACCGCTGTTGTCGGGGCAAACGGTTCAGGCAAGTCGACACTGCTCAAAGGGATTGTCGGCATGCTCAAGCCAATGTCCGGCTCGATTGCCGCGCGGCCCGGCACGCGCATTGCGTATCTACCGCAACAGTCCGAAATCGACCGCAGCTTTCCGGCACGTGTTGCCGACCTCATTGCGCTCGGTCTCTGGCCGAAGCGCGGGCTGTTCGGGCGGTACACTTCGGAGGACCGGGCACACCTCTCCGCAGCGCTTCTAGCCGTCGGGCTTGAGGGGTTTGAGAACCGCGCCCTCGATACATTGTCAGGCGGGCAAATGCAGCGCTCGCTGTTTGCGCGTGTGCTCCTTCAGAATGCAGACCTGATCCTGCTCGATGAACCATTCAACGCTATCGATGCCAAGACCGTCAGGGACCTTCTGGACATCATCAGGCGCTGGCATGGAGAGGGTCGAACGGTGATGGTCGTCGCGCACGATCTTGAGATGGTGCGCGAGAACTTTCCGGAGGCCCTTCTTCTCGCGCGGCAGGCCGTGGCGTGGGGACCTGCCCGCGACGCGCTTCTTCCCGAACGCATGCTTGCCGCCCGTCATTTCGAGGAGGCATGGCAGGAAGATGCGCCCTGGTGCGGCGACGAGACAGCGCAATCATCGCCTTCGGGCGCGCATCATGATCACAAGCACGATCATACACATCATGAGCACGTGTAGGTCGCGCCATGTATGAACTGTTGCTCGCGCCCTTCGTTGAGTACGGCTTCATGCAGCGAGCCCTGGCGGGATCGTTGATGCTGTCGGTTTCCGCTTGCCCGGTGGGTGTGTTCCTGATGCTGCGGCGGATGAGCCTTACCGGCGACGCAATCTCACACGGGATTCTGCCCGGTGCGGCTGTGGGTTTCCTGTTGTTCGGGCTGGAAATCATTCCAATGACCGTGGGCGGCCTGGTTGCCGGGTTGGTGGTCGCCTTCGGGGCCGGGGTCGTTTCACGCCTCACCCTCCAGAGGGAAGACGCGTCGCTCGCTGCCTTTTACCTGATTTCTCTCGCGCTTGGCGTGATGATCGTTTCACTGCGCGGATCGAGCGTCGACCTGATGCATGTGTTGTTTGGAACTGTTCTGGCGCTGGATAATTCCGCCCTCATGCTCATCGCGTCGATCACCGTATTGACGCTTGCAGGACTTTCGATTTTCTGGCGCGGCCTCGTCGCCGAATGCTTGGACCCGCTCTTTTTCAGGTCTGTCAGCCGGTTGGGCACGACGGTGCATTTTGTGTTCCTCGCGCTGACGGTGCTCAATCTCGTCGGCGGATTTCAGGCGCTCGGCACGCTTCTGTCCGTGGGACTGATGATGCTGCCGGCGGCGGCGGCGCGCTTCTGGCTGAACCGCGTCGAAACATTGTGCCTGCTCGCCGTGCTCTTCGGGGCGATCTCCTGTGTCGGCGGATTGCTGATTTCGTATCACGCCGCCCTGCCCTCTGGCCCCTCAATCATCCTCTTTGCAGGCGGGATCTACATCGGCTCGGTTCTGCTTGGAACGCGTGGTGCCATCCGCACGCATCTCGCAAGACATCGTCATCGAACAGCATAGGAACTCGATATGAAATCTCTGCTCCGTATTTCCGTTTCAGCTGCCGCGCTTGCATTGGCATTCCCAGCAACCGCTCAAGACAAGCTTCACGTCGTCGCCAGCTTTTCGATCATTGGAGATTTTGCCCATGAAGTCGGCGGCGAGCGCATTGATCTCACGACCCTCGTGGGTCCGGGCGGCGACGCGCATGTTTACGAACCGAAGCCGACCGACGCGGTAGCCATGCAGGCCGCCGATGTGGTGTTGGTCAACGGATTGCATTTCGAAGGCTTCCTGCAACGTCTCGTCGATTCGAGCGCGACAAAGGCCGACGTGGTCGAACTGACCAAGGGTATTTCACCCATCGAGGCCAAAGAAGAGGATCACCACCATGACGAAGCCTCTGCTGAGGAGGAGCATGGGCATGAGGGTGGCGTTGATCCGCATGCCTTCCAGTCGATCGCAAATGCGGAAATCTATGTTCAGAATATCGCGGATGCATTCTGCGCGGCCGACGCTACAGGTTGCAGCACCTACAAGGAAAACGCGGCGTCCTATATCGGCAAGCTGGTGGCGCTTGATGCCGAAGTGAAAGCAGCCGTTGCGTCCATTCCCGAAGGCAAGCGAACGATCATCACTTCCCACGATGCGTTCGGCTACTTCGAGAATGCCTACGGCATTCATTTCCTCGCGCCGGAAGGACTTTCAACCGAATCCGAGGCTTCCGCCGCAGATATCGCGCGACTGGTCGAGCAGGTGCGCGAAGACAAGGCCGCCGCGATCTTCGTGGAAAACATCACCGATCCCCGGCTTACCAGACAGCTTGCGGATGAAACGGGCCTCAAGATCGGCGGCACGCTCTATTCCGACGCTCTGTCGGGCCCCGATGAGCCGGCATCCACGTACATCGATATGATGCGCCACAACGTGACCACGATCAGGGGAGCTGTACTCGGCAGCTAGGGTCAGGACTACAGTTCGCAACTGACTTGCAGCCGGGCAGCCCCAGGGGTGCCCGGCTGCATTTATTTTTCGAGCCTGTGATGCCCAACTCTCTATTTGGCCCAACTGTCTATTTGCGAGGCCGGGGCGTAAGCTTGATGACCTCGGATTGGCCATGCCGGATCTCATTGTCGACTGCCCCTTGGGCATCCTCGACAGAGAGATTGGGATAGGTCTCCGCACGTAGATTTGCTGACGATCCGACGGAATGTCCTCCATCGAGCGCGAAGTCATAGTCGAAATCGATACCCAAAGGACCATCGACCTGCTTGGAGTCGGTGAGCCGGCGCAGCGTCGATTGCAGATAGCCGATATAGTCATGCGCACGTTCAAGCTTCATATGCTGCGAACGTGTGATCCGTTCATTCGCTGCCAACCGGGCGCGCAGCGTTTCCTGTTCCCGTTCAAGCTCGGCGGCTTTCAGCGTCAGCCGCTTTGCCTGCGCGTCATACCGCTTGCGCGTTCCGATTTGCTCTTTTTCAAGCTGGCTGAGTTGGCTCCGCAATGACCGGCACTCATTGGTCGTGCGGATCAGCTCGGAATTGATCCGCGCCTTGCTCGCCTCTTCGTCCGCCATCTCCGCTTTCAGCTTTTCGAACGAGGTCGTGCGCGCCTCAAGCGCCAGCCTCGTTTCTCCGAGATCGCTCGTCAGTCGGGCGATGTTCCTCTTTGCCTCGAAATAGGCAGTGTCCCGCAGGTTCTTCTCCTCTGAGAACTCAACGATCCGCCTTTCGAGTTCTTTGGTTCGCCTCGCCCCCGCATGAAGCTCAAGCTCGGCAGCTTCCCGGAGCCGGCGATGCTCGTCAGCCTCTTTCTCATAGCGCTCAAGCTCTCCCCTGATCTGCTGGCGCTCCTGCACCAGCATCTCGATCTCGCTCGTACGTTCGGAGAGCCGTGCCTTGTGATCGTCAAGATCTTCGGTGGCTGCGTGCAAGTTCTGCTTCGCAAGGTCCAGTTCGCGCTCAAGGTCGGTCGCAACCGCGGACTTGTCCACAAACGACCGGTAGATCGTGTTGATGACGGGGTAGAGCTTGGAGAGCTGCGAAGACACCCGCGCAATCCGGTTTTCCAGATCGTGCGAGCTGTCACGATAGTCATTGTGTATTTGCAGCGCATCGTCGCGCAGCTGCAGGATAGTCTCGGCAAGATCGCCGGTTGACGGCATTGCCGTGCTTTCCTTGCGGTCAGCGGTGGTTTCGCGACCCAGGAACTTCGCGAGAAAGGACGAGGTCTTGTGTTCAGACAAGTGAATATCCTCCCGTCACAGGCAAGCTGCCGCGAACTTCCAAAAGGTCGCTGATAACGGGCCTGCCCATTTCGGCTGTTGCCGCCAGCAACTTTTCAAAGTCAATGTAAACCGCCAAAACCGCCTCCTTATCGACAAGCAGCACACCGCAATCAGGCTCAATGCCGAACGCAAAGCGTTCAACATAGCCAGCACCTGACATTAGCGCTTCTGGATTCCAGTTTTTTATAATTTAGGTCTTACTTATCCATAAAGCAAGTTCGATAGCGCTGAGTCAACAGCCAAGAAAGGCCGGCGGTTGCGCGCAAGGTGCCAAGGTGGCACAACGCTTTCGCTCGAAGGTTCTGTTTTTTTGGAGTTGGTAATGCAATATCGCCCGATCGCCGAAGATTATGCCGTCTCTCCCCAGATCAGCGTTGAAGAAGTCAAGCTGATCAAGGAAGCGGGATTCAAGAGCATCATCTGCAACCGGCCGGACGGAGAAGAACCGGACCAGCCGACTTCGGAAGACATTCGCAAGGCTGCGGAAGCGGCGGGTCTCGCCTTTCGCTGGGTGCCGATCGTCAGCGGCCAAATGACGCTCCAGAATGTCGAGGACCAGGCCGCCGCGCTCGAACAGGTTCCCTCGCCTGTTTTTGCCTATTGCCGCTCCGGCACGCGCAGCGCAAATCTGTACGCAGGCGTTCAACAGATCAAAGGCTGACCCCGGCGTGATATCCCGTTAAGCCTGGGTGAAAACTTCAAACCCGCCATAGATCATGCGTTTCATATATGCAGGTATCGTCGGCATTGAGCCCTTGATGCGCTGATCCTCCATGACCTTCTTCATGATTTCGTCGCGATCGGCACGAGACCTGTAGGTGACGTAGGAAAAGATGATGATGTCATCCTTTTCCTTTTTCACGGCCAGCGGAAAGGACGTGATCTCCCCGTCTGGAACGTCGTCTGCGCGCGCTTCGACATACGATAGTGCGCCATGCTCCATCCAGACCGTCTTGGCGATCTCGGTCATCTTCACGTAGTCTGAAAATTGCGCCGCAGGCACCGGCAGAACGAATCCGTCAACATAGGTCATAGTCTTTCTCCTCTGCTTCTCTCGAAGCCAAAGGACGTCTGAGCTCAGAAGGTTCCGACATTCAGGCGTAAAGTTCTGGAGCGCGTGCATCTGGCACAGAGGACAATCCTCGACGCGGATGGTGTCGATGCGATAAAGCAGCCGCAATCAAACCATTCCATTCGCACGAACAGACGTTCAGCGGCATAAACAGGAACGAAAAATGAGCGTTGCAAAAGAAACAAGCGAACTCCTCGCCCGTCTTGGAGTGGCCGAAAGCGCGCATTCCGGTGGTACAATGGCTTCGCATACGCCTGTGACCGGCGAGAAGCTTGCCGACCTCGTGACCACCAGCATCGAAGAGGCAAACGAGATTGTCGAACGCGCAGACGCCGCGTTCCGCGAGTGGAGGCTTGTGCCAGGTCCGAAGCGCGGCGAGCTTGTGCGTCTGCTCGGCGAGGAGCTGCGCCTCGCGAAGGCGGACCTCGGGCGGTTGGTGTCGATCGAAGCCGGCAAGATCACCTCGGAAGGCCTTGGTGAGGTTCAGGAGATGATCGACATTTGCGATTTCGCCGTGGGGCTTTCCCGGCAACTCTATGGACTTACCATCGCCACCGAACGCTCCGGCCATCGCATGATGGAAACCTGGCATCCGCTCGGCGTGGTCGGAATCATTTCTGCCTTCAACTTCCCGGTCGCCGTCTGGTCGTGGAATGCCGCCCTCGCGCTCGTCTGCGGCAATTCGGTTGTCTGGAAGCCATCCGAAAAAACGCCGCTTACTGCGCTTGCCTGCCAGGCGATTTTCGATAAGGCAATCAAGCGCTTCGGCGAAGCTCCGAAGAATTTGAGTCAGGTTCTCATCGGCGACCGGACAATTGGAGAGGTGCTTGTAGACCACTCCAATGTTCCGCTGGTTTCCGCCACGGGTTCGACGCGCATGGGCCGTGATGTCGGCCCGCGGCTAGCAAAGAGGTTTGCGCGCGCCATTCTTGAACTGGGCGGCAATAATGCTGGCATCGTCTGCCCAAGCGCCGACCTCGACATGGCGTTGCGCGCCATCGCGTTCGGCGCCATGGGCACGGCGGGCCAGCGGTGCACGACGCTGCGCCGCCTCATCGTACATGAAAGCGTCTATGACAAGTTGCTGCCGCGTCTGCGCAAGGCGTATGAAAGCGTGTCCATCGGCAATCCGCTCGAAACATCTGCCCTCGTTGGCCCCCTGATCGACAAGGCGGCATTTGACGGGATGCAGAAGGCACTGGCTGCGGCAAAGCAGCATGGCGGCAAAGTCACAGGCGGCGAGCGCTACGATGCCGGGCTTACCGATGCCTATTATGTGCGCCCCGCGCTGGTGGAGATGCCGGAGCAGGTCGGACCGGTTCTGGAGGAGACCTTCGCCCCGATCCTCTATGTGATGAAATACTCCGATTTCGACGAGGCGCTGCGGCTGCACAATGCGGTTGGAGCTGGGCTGTCGTCATCGATCTTCACGCTCGATTTGCGGGAGGCCGAGCGCTTCCTGTCTGTGGACGGCTCCGATTGTGGCATTGCCAACGTGAACATCGGCACTTCGGGCGCAGAGATCGGCGGCGCGTTTGGCGGCGAAAAGGAAACCGGAGGCGGTCGTGAGAGCGGCTCCGATGCGTGGAAGGGCTATATGCGCCGGGCAACGAATACGGTGAACTATTCGCGCGCGCTTCCACTCGCGCAAGGCGTTTCATTCGATATTGAATGAAGCGCCCTGTGGCCGCAGTTCACCACCATTTTAGACTGACGGTGCCACCCGTGGCGCCGCCGTCGCAATTCTGGTAGCTGCCGGCCATTCCATCCTGCTGGATTTCGTTCAGGCTGTACTCGCAGCCGATCACATTGTTGCCCTGCTTGATGATCTCGACCTCCTTGAAATAGAGGTTCTTGTCGGAGAAATTTCCACGGATGCGATGGGTGGCTTTGAGCGTCACCCATTCGATTTCGCCTTCAAACTGGAAATCCGGCGTCATTGTGAGGTTCGTCACCCTGAACGGCCACACCGTCTTTGTGTCGGTAGCGGTGCCGCCGAAGCCACCCGCCCTCAGGTGATCTTCAATAGACGCATGCGTTTCTGCAGCATGTCCGCCGATCTGCGATGCGCTGTCAACACGCACGGAAAGTTCCGCGACCTGCTTTTCCAAGCGTTCCAGCCGCGCTGGGTCCCAGCTCGTCTGCGCTTTCGAGAGCAGGTCCTGCAACTGCGCCACCTGCCCCCTCAGATTCTGGATTTCAGCTTGCGCGGCCTCGAAAGCAGCAATGTACTTCGCGCCAGAATAGGCAACGCCGAGTATCGCTGCTCCAGTCAGCACCACCGCGCCAACCTTGCCAAGGATTCCCTGAATATTTTCAGCCATGCGTCATCCTAATTAGCGGCTCTACCAGTCCATCACCACCTTGCCCGAATTCCCGCTCTTCATGGCTTCGAAGCCGGCCTTGTAATCGTCGATACCGATGTCGTGGGTTATCAATCCCGTCACATCCAAAGGTCCCTGAACCAGCGCGATCATCTTGTACCAGGTCTCAAACATCTCGCGCCCATAAATGCCCTTGAGATGCAGCATCTTGAAGATGACCTTGTTCCAGTCAATCTCGAAACCGGTCGGAGCGATACCCAAAATGGCGATCTTGCCGCCGTTGTTCATTGTATCGATCATATCGCGGAAAGCTGGAGCCGCACCCGACATTTCCAGCCCCACGTCAAACCCCTCGGTCATGCCGATTTCCGGCATAAAGTCGCGCAATTTCTGCTTCGAAGCGTCGACCACATGCTGTATTCCAAGCTTGCGCGCCAGATCGAGCCTGACAGGGTTGATGTCAGTGATGACGACCTTGCGGGCGCCGACGCATTGAGCCACCAGCGCTCCCATGATGCCGATTGGCCCGGCGCCCGTTACCAGCACGTCCTCACCAACCAGATCGAACGACAGTGCGGTGTGAACCGCATTGCCGAGCGGATCGAAAATGGCCGCGACTTCATCCGGGACGTCGTCGGGAATCGGCACGACGTTGTGCTGGGGTATCGCGACATATTCCGCGAACGAGCCGGGCCGATTGACGCCCACGCCCTTCGTGTTGCGGCACAGGTGCCCCCTCCCCGCGCGGCAGTTGCGGCAATGGCCGCACACGATATGCCCCTCGCCGGAAACACGCTGGCCGACCTTGTATTCGGTTACCGCCGAGCCGACTTCTGCGACGGTGCCGACAAATTCGTGGCCGGTCACCATGGGCACAGGCACGGTTTTTTGTGCCCATTCGTCCCAATTATAGATATGAACATCGGTGCCGCAGATCGCAGACTTGCGAACCTTGATGAGCACGTCGTTCGCACCGATTTCCGGCACAGGTACGCGCTCCATCCATATGCCCGGCTCGGCCTTCGCCTTCACCAGCGCACGCATCATGTTGGACATGTGTCCGGTCCTTCCTCAAATCACGCCGAGTTCGCGGCCGACCTCGGCAAAGGCCTGAACCGCGCGGTCGATATCGGCGTCGGAATGCGCCGCCGACATCTGCGTGCGAATACGGGCATGGCCGCGCTGCACCACAGGGAACGAAAAGCCGATGACATAGATACCCCGCTCCAGCATCTTCGCCGCCATCGCCTGCGCGAGCGCCGCATCGCCGATCATCACCGGGATGATCGGATGGTCCGCTCCGGCCAGCGTAAAGCCTGCCTTCGTCATGGATGCCCGAAACCTGTCCGCATTCCGATAGAGTTTTTCACGCAACGCATCGCCCCGGTCGACGAGGTCAAAGACTTTCAACGACGCCCCTGCGATTGCCGGCATCAGTGTGTTCGAAAAAAGGTACGGGCGCGAGCGCTGCCTCAGCCAGTCGACCACTTCTCGCTTTCCAGATGTGTAGCCTCCGGAAGCGCCGCCGAGAGCCTTTCCCAAGGTGCCGGTGATGATGTCGACACGGCCCTCGACGCCGCAATGTTCCGCAGAGCCACGCCCGTGCCTGCCCACGAACCCAACCGCATGACTGTCATCGACCATCACCATCGCGTCGTATTTTTCCGCAAGATCGCACACGCCGCGCAGGTCGGCGATGATGCCGTCCATCGAGAACACGCCGTCCGTGGCGATAAGCCGGAACCGGCAATCGCCTGCTTCTTTCAGCCTTGCCTCAAGGTCGGCCATGTCGTTGTTTGCGTAGCGGAATCGCTTTGCCTTGGAGAGCCGCACACCATCGATGATCGAGGCATGGTTGAGCGCATCGGATATGACGGCATCCTCCTCGGAGAGAAGTGTTTCGAACAGACCTCCATTGGCGTCGAAACAGGACGAATAGAGGATCGTGTCCTCCATGCCCAGAAACGACGAAATGCGCTGCTCAAGCTGTTTGTGCTCTTCCTGCGTCCCGCAGATGAAACGCACCGACGCCATGCCGTATCCGTAGCGATCGAGCGCGGTCTTGGCCGCGTCGCGCAATTGTTCGTTGTCCGCCAATCCGAGATAGTTGTTTGCGCAGAAATTCAGGACCTTGCCGCCGTCTGCGACCGTGATTTCCGCCGACTGCGGCGAGGTTATCACTCTTTCGCTTTTGTAAAGGCCGGCCGCCTTGAGCGCTTCCAGTTCCTGCTTCAAATGATCGACAAAAGTTCCGGCCATGAGGCAGACCTCCCTAATTGAGCGCTGGCTAACACTGTGCGGCCCTCAGGGCAACTGCCGACGAGGGTCCCTAGGGTAGCTGCTCGCGCGTCAGCCAAAACACTTCACCATCGCTGTTTTCAGTATCCAGCCAGAGAAATGATGTTTCGGGATAGGCGCGTTCGAGGACTTCCCGATCCGTACCGATCTCGCAAAGCAATCCACCACCGGGCTTGAGATGCTCGCGCGCCTGCCTAAGAATGCGGCGAACGATGTCGAAGCCATCCTCCCCGCCATAGAGCGCCATCGCCGGCTCGTGCCGAAACTCTCCGGGAAGCAATTCCATGACATCGCGCCCCACATAGGGAGGATTGGTGATGATCAGGTCATAGGTGCGGCCAACCAGCGGCCCGAACAGGTCGCCCTGCAACAGCGAAATCCGGTCGCCCAGACCATGATCTTCCACATTTTCGGCAGCAAGCATCAATGAATCCGGAGAAAGGTCGACCGCATCTATTTCCGCTTCCGGGAAAGCATACGCTGCGAGAATTGCAAGCGACCCACCGCCCGTGCATAGGTCGAGGACCGATGTCACGGTCTTGGGATCTGCGATCAACGCAATTGGATCGCCGGAGCCGTTGAAAAAAGGCGATGCGAGCAGGTCTGCGATATAGGAACGCGGCACAAGCGCCCGTGCATCGGACCTGAACGGCACGCCCGCCAGATAGGTCCGTCCCGTCAGATAAGCGGCGGGCAATCGCTGTTCGACCCGCAACGCAATGCGCTCGCCCAGCAACGCCTTCTCGCGCTCCGTCAGCCTTGCGTCCGCGAAGGCATTAAAATCGCCAACGGGCAGGTTCAGGCTTTCGAGGATGAGGAAAACCGCTTCGTCCACGGCAGTAGCCGAGCCATGACCGTAGTAGAGTTCCGATGCTGAAAAACAGCTCACGGCATAGCGCAGCACATCGCGCAATGTGACCAGTTCGAGCACTTCTGCACGCGGATTGGCAGCGGTTTCCATCGCTCAGCACCGCACTTTTAGAAAAACGCCTGCAACCCGGTCTGTGCACGGCCAAGGATCAGCGCATGAACATCGTGGGCGCCTTCATAGGTATTCACGGTTTCGAGGTTCTGCGCGTGACGCATCACATGATAGCCGATCTGAATGCCGTTGCCGCCATGCATGTCGCGCGCCATCCGGGCGATGTCCAATGCCTTGCCGCAATTGTTGCGCTTGACGATGGAAATCATTTCGGGGGCCATCCTGCCCTCGTCCATCAGGCGTCCGACGCGCAGCGAGCCCTGAAGACCAAGCGCGATTTCAGTTTGCATGTCGGCCAGCTTCTTCTGATAAAGCTGCATGCCCGCCAGCGGCTTGCCAAACTGCTTGCGATCAAGTCCATATTGCCGCGCGCGATGCCAGCAATCCTCTGCCGCCCCCATCGCTCCCCAGGAAATGCCGTAGCGCGCGCGGTTGAGACAGCCGAACGGACCTTTCAGGCCCGACACATTGGGCAGCAGCGCATCTTCGCCGACTTCGACGCCGTCCATCACGATCTCGCCGGTAATCGACGCGCGCAGCGAAAGCTTGCCGTCGATCTTCGGCGCGGAAAGTCCCCTCATGCCCTTTTCCAGCACGAAGCCACGTATCTGGTTGTCATGCGCGGGCGACTTCGCCCAGACGACGAAAACATCGGCAATCGGCGCGTTTGAAATCCACATCTTCGAGCCGAACAGGCGGTAGCCGTTCGCAGTCTTGTCAGCCCGGGTCTTCATGCCGCTCGGGTCGGAACCCGCATCCGGTTCGGTCAGGCCAAAACAGCCGATCCACTCGCCCGAAGCCAATTTCGGCAGGTACTTCCTTCGCTGTTCTTCGCTGCCATAGGCATGGATTGGAAACATCACGAGCGAGGACTGAACGCTCATCATCGAACGGTACCCGGAATCGATACGCTCGACCTCGCGCGCGACGAGACCATAGGTGACGTAACCCGCGCCCAGCCCGCCATATTCTTCAGGGATGGTGATCCCCAGCAGACCGCTGTCACCCATCTCGCGAAAGATCGCAGGATCGGTCTTTTCATCGAGATAGGCCTGCTCAATGCGTGGCGCGAGCTTGTCCACGGCAAATGCGGCTGCCGCATCGCGCATCATCCGCTCGTCCTCGGTGAGTTGATCCTCCAGAAGAAAGGGATCATCCCAGACGAAGGTTGCGGGCTTCAGCCCTTGCTGCTCGATGTTCATCGCATCCTCGAAGTTTTACGCATTTTAGGCGCTTGCGCCGCCGGTGGAAACGTCAAAGTCCGCTATGCAGGGACAGTCAAGACAAAAAGGGCCAGATGGCGTTTGCAGCCGGGCCACGGCTACGCGATATCCTGTTCACAACGCGAACAAAACATGACCGGGTCGCCAAAATCGACTATGCTGTAACATGCCAATCCACCAGCTTTCCGAAACAATCATAAACCAGATCGCCGCTGGCGAAGTCATCGAACGACCGGCAAGCGTTGTGAAGGAACTCGTCGAAAATGCACTCGATGCAGGTGCGCGGCGCATAGAGGTTGCCACCGTCGGCGGCGGGTTGAACCTGATCCGCGTGGGGGATGACGGCGCGGGCATCGCGTCTTCCGAACTTGCGCTGGCCGTGGCGCGTCACTGCACATCGAAGCTTTCCGACGATATCGGCGACATCCGCTCACTTGGCTTCCGTGGGGAGGCCTTGCCTTCGATCGGATCTGTGTCGCGCATGACGATCCGCTCTCGAACGCAGGACAGTGACAGCGCCTATGAGATCAGCGTGGATGGCGGGCGGCTAGCAGCCACGCGCCCGGCAGCAGCCAATCGCGGTACACTTGTGGAGGTGCGCGACCTCTTCTTTGCAACCCCTGCCCGCCTGAAATTCATGAAGGGCGAACGAGCCGAGACCAGCGCCGTCAACGATGTGGTAAAGCGTGTGGCAATTGCATTTCCCGGCGTGCGTTTCACCGTTTCGGGTCCTGACCGCGGAACGCTCGACCTTCCCGAGACGGGCGACCTCCTCGAACGCATCGCTCAGGTTCTTGGCAAGGAGTTTCCTGAAAACGCGCTGCAGGTCGAGGCCGAACGCGAGGGAATCCGGTTGTCGGGCTTTGTTTCCACACCCTCTTTCAGCCGCGCCAACGCGTTGCACCAGTTCGCCTATGTCAATGGCAGGCCGGTCCGCGACAAGTTGATCGCGGGGGCAATTCGCGGCGCTTATGCCGACACGCTCGCGCGCGATCGCCACCCTGTCGTCGTGCTGTTCCTCACGCTCGATCCGGCGGACGTGGACGTCAATGTTCACCCGGCCAAGGCAGATGTGCGCTTTCGCGATCCCGGCGTCGTGCGCGGCCTCATTGTTGGAGCAATCCGACAGGCGCTCGCGGAAGCGGGCATACGCCCCGCGACCGGCGCGGGCATGGAGATGGCCGATGCATTCCGTCCCGGAGCGTTCTCGGGCGCGAATGCAGCCCAATGGGGCCCGTCTCCCGCCGACGGTTTCGAGCAGATGCGGCCTCGGTCGCCGGGCTTCGATCCGCTCAGTTCATTTCAGCGGCCGCTGGAAACTGCCGATGCCTACGGCTTTTCCAACGGCTCTCAGGCGCATTTCGACACCGGACCGGCGCTGAGCGCCGACACACGCTCAGGAACGGGAACCGCAGCGCCTGAACTCACGGCGCATCCCCTCGGCGCCGCACGCGCACAGGTTCACGAAAACTACATCGTCTCGCAGACGGAAAACTCGCTGATTATCGTCGACCAGCATGCGGCGCATGAGCGACTTGTGTATGAGGCCCTGAAAGAGGCCATGCACACACGCCCCATACCCTCGCAGATGCTGCTCCTGCCGGAGATAGTGGATCTGTCTTTGGATGATGTCGAACGGCTCTCGAATCATGTGGACACGCTGGCCCGCTTCGGGCTTCGTCTTGAACGTTTCGGACCCGGTGCGGTAGCGGTGCGGGAAACGCCCGCCATGCTTGGAGAGGTCGATGTCCAATCCTTGCTGCGCGACCTTGCGGATGAGATCGCGGACAATGATACGGTCGAGACCCTCAAAGGCAGGCTGGACCGGATCGCTTCGACCATGGCCTGCCACGGCTCGGTTCGATCCGGGCGGCTGATGAAACCCGACGAAATGAACGCCTTGCTTCGCCAGATGGAATCCACGCCGGGATCGGGTACGTGCAATCATGGCCGTCCGACCTATATCGAGTTGAAGCTGACGGACATTGAGCGGCTGTTCGGGCGGAGGTAGACAATTGCGCGCATTGCGATGCAGGTGGCGCATCGCTATCTTGCCGTGGCAAGGAGAACAGTCAGGCAATGAACAGGTTTGAAGGTCCGGGAGCGCGCGAGGCCCGCATTCGCTATCTTGACGGCGATTTTCAGGTGACCAGTCCGGGAGCTTTCGTTCGTTGCGCGGTTACCGGCGAATCAATCCCGATCGATGAACTTCGCTATTGGAACGTTGGACGGCAGGAACCGTATTTGAACGCAGAAGTTTCACTCGCGCGCGAACTCGAATGCAATCCTGACCTGCGCAAGCGCGATTAGGAAATTTCCCGGAATCAAGCAGAGAATCTTCGTTTGCGCCAGGCTGCGACCGCATCTTCGATGATGCGTTCAGCCGTGTCGGGCGGATCGAACTGTGTTGCCACCGCAAAGACGAGAAGTTTCTCGAGAAATCCGTCAGGCTTGATACCCCCATGCAATCGCGCGACGTCTTTTTCCGTCGTGACGAGTTGCAGATCCTGGCGCTTCGCGTCCGACATCAATTGCTGCAATTCGCCGAGCTTGAAAGGATGATGGTCGTCGAAACTGCGGGTTTCGACCACATGCGCGCCGGCAACGGAGAGTGCGTCGTAAAAGCGCTGCGGATTGCCGATGCCCGCGAACGCCAGAACACGTTTGCCCGCTACGGCCAGCGGATCGACGGGTTCGTTGCGAGCGTCATAGACTGGCAGGCCCGCCCGCGCCGCCATGCGCACAATCTCATCGGCAGCCTTGCCTTCGCCGATCCGCAGCACCGAATCCGCATAGCGCAACTGCTCAACCAATGGCGCGCGCAGCGGGCCGCCGGGGATGATATGACCATTGCCGACACCGGTCCCCGCATCGATCGCCAACACGGCGTGGTCCATTTCCAGATGCGCACTCTGGAAGCCATCGTCCATCAGGATCAGATTGCAACCCTCTTTCAGGAGAAGTGCAGCGCCTTCGACGCGGTTGCGCGAAACGGCAACGGATGCGTGGCGCGCAAGCAAAAGGGGTTCGTCACCGACCAAAGTGGCGGTGTCGTTCGTGGCATCCACCAACCGTGCACGCGTCGTGCTACCTCCGTGGCCTCGTGAGACAATTCCGGGTTTCATTCCCCGCTCGACCGCCGCTCCGGCAAGCGCAATGACCGTCGGTGTTTTGCCGGTACCTCCAACGGTGAAGTTGCCGACGCAAATGACCGGCGCATCGACGGGCGTACGAAGTGCGCGACGCATGCGGCGCGCGGAGATCCAGCCATACAGCTTCGAAGCAGGCCACAGAATGACCGCCTGCCAACCGGGCCTTTCCCACCAGAACGGCGGTGCGCTGCTCACCGCCTGCCTTTCAGGCGCGTCTGGACGATCAAGGGTTGAATGAACGGGTCAAGCACCTTCAGCGTCCGGTCCAGCGTGCCCCGCATTTCATCGACTGTGGCGATGCCTGCGACCATCATCTTGTGGCGCGCCTCGTCGTTTCTCAGCAGGTGGTTCACCGCCTTGGCAAGCATCTGCCCGTCGCGAACGATCTTCGCCGCTCCATTGTCAATCAGACGCTGGTAGGCTTCGCGGAAGTTCTGGACGTTCTGTCCGGAAAGCACGGCCAGGCCAAGCATCGCAGGCTCAAGAGGATTTTGCCCACCCTCCGCCGTTAGCGACCGCCCGACAAATGCAATCTCGGCAAGCTTCAGATATGTTCCCATTTCGCCAATCGTATCGCCGAGAAAGATGTCGGTGGCTAAGGCAATCCGCTCGCCACTGCTTCTGCGCACGACGTTCAGCTTTTCGCGCTGGAAGCGCTCGACCAATGCGCCCGCGCGATTGGGATGGCGCGGCACAATCACGGTCAGGATGTGCGGGTACCTCTTCTTGAGTGCGCGGTGCACCTGCGAGATGATCAGTTCCTCGCCTTCATGCGTGGATACGGCCACCCAGACCGGCCTGTCACCGATCTGCGCCTTCAGCCTGTCGACCTGCGCGTCATCGAATTTCGGCATCTGTGCATCGGTCTTGAGATTGCCGGACACTGACACGGGGCGCGCACCCAATTCGGAAAAGCGTTCTCCGTCGGTGTCCGATTGCGCGACCACATGCGCGAAGTTCTCGTAGAGCGCCTCGGCAAGAAAGGCGCGCTTTTTCCACGAATTGAAAGAGCGATCCGAAAGCCGCCCGTTGACCAGAACCTGCGGAATGTGCCGCTCGCTCAGTTGCGTGATGATAACCGGCCAGATTTCGGACTCCGCGAAAATCGCCAGGTCCGGCTTCCAATGATCGAGGAACCGTCGCACTGCCGGTTGCAGGTCGAGCGGCACATATTGGTGGATGATTCTGCCGCGAAAGCGCTCATCCGCCACTTTCGCGGAAGTGACCGTGCCGGTTGTCAGCACGATTGCGATACCGTGCCCGAGCAGGTGCTCGATCAGGGCCGTGATCGCAAGAGTTTCGCCAACACTTGCCGCATGCATCCAGATCAAGGGACCTGCAGGCCGGGGAACCTTGGTCTTGCCGTAGCGCTCTCGGCGGCGCGAGCTGTCCTCCTTGCCCTTGGTCGCGCGATAGGCGACGTACCCGCCAATCACGGGATAAGCGGCAGCGCCGGCCACCCTGTAGATCGACAGCAAGGTGCGCGCCCAGCGTTCGCTCACGGCCTCCCTCCCACCATCTTGTATGCAGTGTCGAATGTCTCGTTCAGCGCGTCCGTGAGATCGCGCCGCCTGGCTTCCATCGTCTTTGCGTCCGCGTCGGCCGGAACATGTATGGGCTTCCCGAAATGCAGTATGCCGCGCCCGAACGGCAGATTGATCGTGGTCTTGTCCCAGCTCTTGTGGAGAACCTTGCGGCGGCTGGTGGCAATCGCTGCAGGAATAATCGGCCTTCCCGATATTCGGGCCAGCAGGATGATCCCCTCGCCCGCGTCGCGCGGCGTGCCGTGCGGGATGTCCGCGATCATGCAAACGTTAGAACCGGTATCCAGCGCCTTCTTGAGCTGGATCAGCGCCCGCGCACCTCCCTTGTCGGAATTATTCGCGCCCAAACGACCGCCGGAGCCTCGCACGGTGGCAACGCCGAAGCGCTCGAGCACCTTGGCGTTGAGTTCGGCGTCGGCGCTCTTAGATACCATCGCCACGAGCTTCCGGCTGCTCGGATAAAACGCCGGCGCCAGAATATGCTGTCCGTGCCAGAGCGCCATGATGGCAGGTTCCAGCGCCGCCCATTCAGGCGTCATTTTTGAGACGGAACCCTTCACCGGCGGATTGGTGAAGCGCACGAAGCGCACGGCACCCGCGAGCAATCCAGTCAGCGCCGCCTTGACGACACGCGATTCGGCGAGCGGCTTACGTATCTTGCGCCACGCATTCTTCAACGGACGCGATCGCTGCGCGCCGCGCTTTTCCGACGACTTGAGGGATTGCTGCTTCAATGTCGAAGCGTCCCCTCAGGTGTGCTTTCCCGGGGAGGCGTCCGGATCAAGAAGACGATGGAGGTGCACCACAAAATAACGCATGTGGGCGTTGTCTACGCTTGATTGCGCCTTGGACTTCCATACCGTAAGGGCGGATTGATAATCCGGGTATATGCCGACAATGTCCAGTTCGTCGAGATTGCGGAACTCGTTGCCGCGCAGATTCTTCAACTCGCCACCAAACACCAGGTGGAGCAGCTGCTTCCCGCTTTTTTCATTGTTCATTCTGCGGATCCGTTCGATCAAATTTTTCTCGGGTTTGAGCCAATTTGGCCAGCAATTCAAGCCGTTCTTGGTTCAATCACCGGTATTCGCTGAGGACATCGACCATAGCTTCCAGCAATTGGCCGCTGCCAGCTGCCAGAGCCGGGTGACGGCTGTCCTCATTGCCGAGCAACGGAGGCGCGTGCCTGGCATTCAAGATGTGGCCACCCGACTCCTGCAGAATGAGCAGCGCGGCGGCAATATCCCAATCGTGGGCGTTCGGCTTGACGAAAGTCGCATCCAGCCTTCCGTCCGCAATCATGGCAATCCGATAGGCGAGCGACGGCACATAGCGGAACGGGCGCACGCGACCTTTCCAAGCCTGCGGCAGCAAGTCGATCATGGCCCTCGGCCCACCGACGCTCCGGGTGAATTCACGCTGTGCGCCGATGCTGATCGGTGAGCCGTTGCGCCTCGCTCCAAGCCCGCGCGCTGCTTCGAATGTCTCGCCCGTCGCGGGACATTCGAGGACGCCTGCCATCGGACTTCCGTTTTCAACAATCGCAACGCTGACACACCATTGCGGATTGCCTTCGAGGAACCCGCGCGTGCCGTCGATCGGATCGACAATAAAACTGCGCTGCGATGTCGTGCCAAACACGCGCTCCTGGGTTTCCTCGGAGAGCCAGCCATAGCCGGGACGAGCTAGGAGCAGAGTTTCACGAAGATAGTGGTCGGCGGCGTAGTCAGCCTCGCTGACGGGCGACGTTCCACCCTTCATCCACACTTCCGGCTTCTTGCCGAAATAGCGCATGGCGATGCGCCCTGCCTCCGCAGCCGCCTCGCGCAGGATAGCGAGGTCGGCAACCGCTCCGAAATCAGGTGCCTGCAATGGTCATGCCTTCGACGAGGAGAGTGGGCGCGGCGGTCCCGAAATTGCGATCGATATCGCTCGCCGGAATCATGCGCAGAAACATGTCCTTGAGGTTCGAGGCAATCGTCACTTCCGAGACCGGAAAAGAAAGTTCGCCGTTCTCGATCCAGAATCCAGACGCGCCGCGACTGTATTCGCCTGTCACCATGTTCACGCCCTGGCCAATGACTTCAGTAACATAGAAGCCGGTCTTGAGATTTCGAATCATGTCCGTGGGCGCAATCGTGCCAGGTTCGATGGCAAGATTGGTTGAACTCGGCGTCACCGACGTGCCGCCACGCACGCCCCGGCCATTCGTCCTGAGCCCAAGTTCGCTTGCGGTGGAACTCGACAGGAACCAGTGGTTCAGCACGCCATTCTCCACCATCACCAGTCGCTCACCCTGCACGCCCTCACCATCAAAGGGCCTCGACGACTGGCCCCGCGATTTCAGCGGATCGTCCGTCACGGTGATTCCGGCATGGGCGATCCGCTTGCCCATCATGTCGCGCCAAAAGCTTGTCTTTCGGGCCACTGCCGCGCCGTTTATAGCGCCGGACAGATGCCCCGCCATGCCGCGCGCAACGCGGGGATCGAAAATCACGTCCACAGTCCCCGTGGGCATCCGGCGCGCATTGAGCCTGCGAACAGCACGCTCGGCCGCATTTTTCCCAATCGTTTCCGGGGCCTCAAGCTCGGCATAGTGGAGCCGGGACGAATAATCGTAGTCTCGTTCCATGCCTGTGCCCTCGCCCGCGATAACACTTACAGAGCGTGAGAAGCGCGAGGCGATGTACTGTCCGCTGAAACCATGCGACGTGACCAGCAGAAGTCCGCCAAATCCGGCACTGGCACTGCTGCCGCTGGAATTGGTGACACCCTGGACTGCAAGCGCGGCCTGTTCCGCGGCGATGGCGTGTTCCGCCAACTCCGACGCGGAAACGATGGTCGGATCGTATAGGTCGAGATCTCGCGTGGCACGCGCCAGCAATTGCGCATCCGCGAGCCCCTGAAACGGGTCCTCCGGCGAAGCCTTGGCCATGGCAACGGCCCGCTCGGCCAAAGCTGCGGCATCCGCACCGGCAGTAGCGGAAACACTTGCGACTTTCTTGCCGATGAACACGCGCAAAGCCATGTCGTCATTTTCGGAAGAATCGGTGCTTTCGACCTTCCCAAGCCGTACAGTGACGGAGGTGGAGCGGCTTCTGACCGCAACGGCATCGGCCGCTTCCGCCCCAGCGCGCTTTGCCGCGTCGACAAGTTGGGAGACCCGATCGGTCAGCCGGTTGGTATCGAGCATGTCAGACATCTAGGGTCAGGACCTGTTGGTTTGGACGAAATGGTGTGAGGCCATCCGGTCCGATACGAGGAGCAAGGACGCAGGAAATATGAGCATTTTCAAGTTCCTTGCGACGAAGTTGCGGGCCGGATGGCCTCACACCATTTCAATCGCATTTATGAGTCCATGACCTACGCCGCCTTCCGGGAGGCGAGCGCTGTATCGACCGCCCTCTTGAGATCGTCTTTGATTGACGCCGTCTCATCCATCACCGAATCAATCTTGAGGAAGTCGAGCACGCGAAATCGCGAGACCGGCGGGCGCAGCAATATATCGGGCCGCGACTGTTGAAGTTTGTTCGCGATGATCGATTGCATCATCAACTGGCTTGCGCCGAACATCAGGTCGATGGAACTGGGTGTCTTGCGCAGCCCTTCTGTCGGCGCGCCTACGACATCGACGGCAATGATGATATCCGCCCTGCCCGCCACCAGGTCGAACGGGACCGGGTTATAGATGCCACCATCGATCAGAAGCCGCCCGTCACGGCGCACAGGCTTGAACACAGCAGGTATGGCGGCGGAAGCGCCAAGCGCGGAAATGAGTTCACCGCTGTCACAGATGTGCAGGCAGTGACCGAAATAGTCCGTTGCGGTCACCCGCAAAGGAATTGCCAGTTCCTCGAAAGTCGCAGGGATTTGCTCGGGCAGGAATGCGGACAGCACACGCTCGACGTTAAACTGGCTGACGGAAATGCCGCCCCTGAAGAACTCGGAAAACGATCCGGGGCGCGCGCGCCACATGCGACTGGCGACTTGGGCGCGGCGGCCGAGAATTTCCCGGGCATAGGCATGGATTTCCGTTCCGCGCATGCCCGCGGCCATTCCCGCCGCCATGATCGCACCGATGGACGAACCGGCAATCGCCGTTGGCTGGATACCCAATTCGTCCAGCGCTTCGATGACATGAATATGTGCAAGGCCCCTCGCCCCGCCACCGCCAAGCGCAAGCGCAAAAGTCGGCGACACCGGGCTCGGCTTGGCTTTGCTGGCCTTCATCCCTGCTTCTCCGGCCCCACGGTCATAATCGCAGGATCGACCTTCAAAAGCCTTCTGGCAATGGCATTTACCTGCTCTCGCGTCACGGCGTCGATCAGCGCGGCTCGCCGCTGCATATAGTCGATCCCGAGGCTCTCTGCCTGCAACTCGACCAGTGTACGGGCAATTGCACCGGAACTGTCGAGATTGTTGATCGCATATGCTCCGACCACATATTTTTTCGCGGCAGCCAGCTCTTCTTCTGTAACGCCGTTTTCCGCAACCTCGCCGATCACCTGCCGAATGATTGCCAATGTTTCGGCGGCACGATCGGATCGCGTCGCTGTCGATATAGAAAGCAGGTTCGCGTGATCTGCTGATGACAGCGAGGAATCGACGCTGTAGGCGAGCCCGCGCTTTTCACGCACCTCTTCAAACAAACGCGATGTGAAAGTACCGCCGCCAAGAATGTGGTTCATCAAAAAGGCGGCGAAGAAGTCCGGATCGGATCGCGCGACTCCCGGAAACGCCATCTCGATCGTCGTCTGCGGCAAGTCGTAGGCCACGGATAGTGTCTGGCCGAGCTTCGGCGCAACGTCCGGAACGGGAACGAGCGCGGGCTTTGCGGGCAGGTTGCCGAACACACGATCCAGCTCGACCTTCAAGGTCTCGGCATCGATTGCACCGACCACGCCTATGAAGAGCTTCTCGCGCGCAAAGATTGCTTTGTGGGCCGCACGCAGATCATCCGGTGTGATCGATTTCAGCGTTTCGGGGGTGCCTTGCGCAGCCCTCGAATAGGGGTGGCCGGGATAAAGCGCCTCGCGCCATTTCAGGCCCGCCGCATATTCCGGATCGCGGGAACGCGCGACAATGCCTGAAACGATCTGCGCGCGCATGCGATCTACCGGCTTCTGATCGAAACGCGGCTCGTTGACCGCAAGCGCCAGCAGGCCGAACGCTTCCTCGCGCTGGTCGGCAAGGAAACGCATGCCGCCCTCGAAGCGATCACGATCCGCATCAAAACCCATCTCGGCGCCCGCGTCGTCGAGCTTGATCTGGAACGCATCGCTATCAAGCGACCCCGCTCCCTCGTCGAACAGGGTAGTCATAAGATTCGCGAGACCTTCCTTGCCGGGCGGGTCCTGCGTGCTGCCGCCTTCAAAGGCAAAACGCATGGCGATGACCGGCACGGTATAGTCTTCGACCAGCCAGGCGCGCACTCCCTTGGGAGACACGACCTCCTGGATTTTCATTTCGGCGGACGCGGCAGACACACCGCACAGAAGGAGCAGCGCGACGAGCGCAACACGCACGAAAAACAGGGTCGGATGTGCGTTCATTGCGCGGCCTCCGGCGAAGGCAGAAGATAACCGGCAACCGACTTGCCCGGCACGAGATATTTCGCGGCGACTGCCTTCACCTGATCTGCTGTCACGGCTTCGATGCGCTGCGGCCATGCTTCGATGTCCTCGAGGGTCAAGCCGGTCGCGAGGGCGCTGCCATAGAGGTTTGCCATGCCTGACGAATTGTCCCGCGCGAAGATTACTCCGCGCCGGAAGCGCGTCTTTGCGCGCGCCAGTTCGTCCTCTGTCACTCCATCCTGCACGATGCGTGCGATCTCCGCATCGACTGACTTTTCGATACCGCTGAGATCGTCTTCGCCCTGGGGCGCGCCATAGACTCCGAACGCAGTCGAATCGTACATCGTGCCCTGATAGAAGGCGCCGACGCTCGACGCCGAGCCATCCTGCACGATCAGTTTCTGGTAGAGCCTGCTGCGCGTGCCTCCGCCAAGAATCTCGGACAGAAGATCGAGCGCTTCAGCCTCGCCCGGCTGTGCCGTACGATATGAGGGAACCACCCAACGCTTTGAAAAGCTCGGAACGCTGACCCGCGCGTCGGTCAAGGTCACGGTGCGGCTTGCGTTCTGCTCCGGCTCCTGCGGACGAATCCGCGGCGGAAGATCGGGGCCTTTTGCAATCGAACCATAGGTTTGCTCTGCGAGTTCCTTCACCTTGTCCAAGGTGATGTCGCCTGCAACCACGAGAACGGCATTGTTCGGCGCATAGTAGCGGTCATAGAAGGTGACCGCATCGGTGCGATTCAACTGCTCGATTTCCTGTTTCCATCCGATCACAGGTATTCGGTACGGGTGGTTCTGGTAGAGCGTTGCGTCCACTTCCTCTGAAAGCAGCGCGCCGGGATCATTGTCCACGCGCGAGCCGCGCTCCTCAAGGATCACATCGCGTTCCGGGCCGATGACGTCGTCGGTCAGGATGAGGTTGCGCATGCGGTCGGATTCGTAGGCCATCATGGTCGGCAGCGCTTCCGGTGAAACCGTCTGGAAATAGGCTGTATAGTCATCCGAGGTGAAGGCGTTTGCATCTCCGCCGATCTCCGAAACCTTGCGGTCGAACTCTCCGGTCGGATGGTTCTTCGTCGCCTTGAACATCAGATGCTCAAAGAAATGCGCGATGCCGGATTTCCCCGGCGGTTCGTCGGCGCTTCCGATCTTGTACCATACCATATGGGTGACGACCGGCGCGCGATGGTCGGGAATGACCACCACTTCCATTCCGTTGCCGAGCGTGAAACTGCTCACATGGTCCGGCCTGTCCTCTGCAAACGCCGAGCCATTCGATACAAGGAGCGCGAGCGCCGAAAGCGCGATACCAAAACGTGTTGCCAAGAGACCGACCCTGTTTCGCCCCTGATTGTCCGTGATCTGTGGCGCGATGATGACGTTCACGTCAGGTTGAACATCCTGATGATCGTATCCCCATAGGTTCGTTCGTCCAGCAATTCGAATCCATCGCCGGGGTTAAATTCCACAATGGCCGTTTCCTCGACGATACAAAGTGCGCCCGGCACGAGCCAACCGCCGCGCCGTGCGGACTGCAGCGCTGCTTCGCCCATGCCCTTTCCATAAGGCGGGTCCGCAAAAAGGAGGTCGAAGGGCTGGATCGTGCCGACCTCGCCGAGCCGCGTGGCATCACGCCGGAAGATCTTGGTTCGGCCCTGAAGCCCCATTGCCTCGACATTGGTTCGGATCAGCCCGCGCCCCTCGACGGATTCTTCGATGAACAAGCAATGCGCCGCGCCCCGCGAAAGGGCCTCAAGCCCTAGCGCACCTGTACCCCCAAACAGATCCAGCACGCGCGCACCTTCCAGCCGTTCGGCATGGCGATGCGCCAAGACGTTGAAAAGCGCCTCCCGCGTCCTGTCTGTCGTGGGCCGGATGGACTGGTCACGTGGCGTTGCCAGCGCCCTGCCCCGAAACTCTCCGCCGACAATGCGCACGGATCAGCCCTTCCTAGGCGGCCTGCCGTAGGGCTTTCCCGACGGTTTGCCGCTTCGCGGGCCTGCCGGACGATCTCCGCGCGGTGCGCCATCGCGCTTTTCGAAACGCTTGCCCTCCTGACGATAGGGTTTACGCGGGCCGGCTTCCTGTCCCTCTTCGCGTTCCCGTCGTTCGGCTGCCCTTTCGCTTGGGCGCTTTGCCTGCGGGCGCGCGCCCGGAGCCATCCACACGTTCGCCTTGCGCGGACTGGACGGCTCGAAGGATTGCTCCTCCCGTTCACGCTTTCCGCCGAAACCGCCGCGTGCAGGTTTGCCCCCGAAAGGCTTGCCTTCAAAGCGCGGTTTGCCGTCTCGACGTTCTGGCCGTTCGGGGCGCGTCGACAACCTGTCCAGCGCGCCTTCGCGCTCGCGTTCCCTGTCGCGCCGGAAGCCGCCTTTCACGAGACCTCCCTCGCCAATATTCAGTTCGCGCGAACGTCTGACCGGCTCTCGCGGACGATCGTCGACAGAACCGCGCCGCACGGGCTTGTTCGGAAACGGCTTCGCAATTTCCGCCTCGAAGTTCGACCCGGATTCCTCGATCAGACGCTCGCCCAATTGTTCGCGCAACATGCGTCCCTTTATTTCGAGCACGTGGCCTTCGGGCAGTTCGCCAAGCTGGAACGGGCCGTATGACACGCGGATAAGCCGCGTCACCTCAAGGCCAAGCGCGCCGAGGATGTTCTTCACTTCGCGGTTCTTGCCCTCGCGCAGGCCAATGGACAGCCAGGCGTTGCTGCCTTGCGTCCGCTCAAGCGATGCCTCGACCGCGCCATAGAAGACGCCTTCAACCGCAATACCTTCCTTCAACCCGGCAAGGCGCGCTTCATCAACGTCGCCATGCACACGCACACGGTAGCGGCGCAGCCAGCCAGTTGCCGGAAGCTCCAGCACGCGGGCAAGCCCGCCATCATTGGTCAGCAGCAGAAGCCCTTCGGTGTTGATGTCCAACCGCCCGACCGTCATCAATCGCGGCAAATTTTCCGGCAACGCCTCGAACACGGTCTTGCGGCCTTCGGGGTCGCGGTTGGTGGTCACCACTCCCGCCGGCTTGTGGAACAGGAAAAGACGCGTGCGCTCGATGGCCGGGATTTCCTTGCCGTCCAGCTCGATGCGGTCCGATGCGAACACGTTCAGCGCAGGTGTTTCCACGAGCTTGCCGTTGACACGAACGCGACCGGCCTCAATCAGGCTTTCGGCATCTCGCCGGGACGATATCCCTGCACGTGCCAGTCGCTTTGCAATTCGCTCTCCTTCGGACCACGATTCCTCACGTAACGGAGCGTCCTTGAAAGTGGACTTCTGTTCGAAGCGGCGCGGCCCATCTCGATCCGGGCGCGGCGATTTGTGCTTGGCGAAGCCGCCCGGGCGGTCCTGTCTTTCAGGACGATCGCCGTCCTTACGGAATCGGGGGCGCTCGCCATCAGCTTTGCGGAACAGTTTGACGCCCTCATCGCCGTCTTTCCTGAAGCGCGGTCGCTCTCGCCGTTCGGGGCGATCGCCATCCTTGCGGAAGCGAGGACGCTCACCGTCAGGGTTGCGGAAGGGCTTGTCGCCCACGCTGCCGTCTTTCTTGAAACGCGGGCGCTCCTGCCGGTCGAAGCGGGTCGCGCTCTCTTCCTTCTTGCGGAAGGGTCGCGGTCCATCGGACTTCCTGAAGAGCTTGCCGCCGTCACCACCCTTGGCCGGCCTGTTGCTGCCGATTCCGCGCGGCGGCTTGCCACGATTCGGCTTTTTTCGATTGTCGTCCATATGGTCCTAGCTCGTTTGGGCGGTTAAATATCAAGTTCGCATCATGCACGCGAGGAGAATGTCACATGGGCGGTGCGCCCAAACGCCCCGATTTCATGGAGTTGGCGCTTGACGAGGCAAAGGCCGCGGCTGCGCGAGGCGAAGTGCCGATCGGCGCAGTGCTCACTGTGCGCGGCGCCGTCATCGCGCGCGCAGGCAATCGGACGCGCGAACTGAACGATCCGACCGCGCACGCCGAGATGCTGGTGCTGCGCGAAGGGGCGCGCAATCTTTCGGCGGAGCGGCTGCTCGATGCGGACCTGTACGTCACCCTGGAACCGTGCACGATGTGCGCTGGAGCGATTTCGTTTGCCCGCATCAGGCGGCTTTATTTCGGTGCAGTGGATGACAAGGGTGGCGCGGTGGTGAGCGGCGTGCGCTTTTTCAATTCTTCGACCTGCCACCATGCACCGGAGGTTTATTCCGGACTGGCAGAAACTGAATCGACCGGATTGCTGAAATCGTTCTTCGCGATCCGCCGTCAGAAGCCCGGAATATAGTCGCGCCAGCTCGTCTTGCCCGCCTTCTTGCGAGCTTCGGCTTTCAAGCGGCGCTCCTTCTTCCACTCATCCTCGCCCAACTCATCAGTGGGAGCATCAGTCGCCGGCTGGCGATATTCAAGCGGCGGCTCGCTCAAATATTTGCGGGAAGTGGGGCTGCCCTGATTATTTTCGGCCAAACGGCGCTTGAATTCCGCGCGACGCGCTTCCTGGCCTACGATGTCGGTGCCGGGACGGTAACGCGGCGATTGGCCGACCCTAGACTCATCGATTGAGGTCGTCTCGATCCCGCCTTCGATCTCTTCGCTGGCGACGGTGCCGGGATTTTTGCGAAACGCTCCAGGATCATTGCGCTCGTCGGCTTCGGCGCGCAGGCGCGCACGGCGCTGTTCCGGCGACTCGGGCCAGGCCGCGCCAGACGTCGAGGCAACCGAATCCTGCGGCGCCGGCAAGGGCGCGGCGCGTGCGCCAGTCGGCTTCACAAGATCAGGGCGCGGCGTATAAGTTATCGAGGTTTTGCCGTCGGGCGTCAGCTTTGTGATGTTCGAAACATCGTCGATTAACTGTTCGGTAGCTGTCTTGTCGGTGCCGTAGGTCGGAGACGACATGCAGCCGGACACGAGGAATGCCGAGGCCACAGCCGATCCCGCAAGGATTGCCTTCAGTGCCGTTCCGTTGGAAAAATACACTTACTTTCCGCCTTGTTCTGGGAGCCAGCCGTACAATCCGGCATACTACCCACCGCTTATCCTTGGGATTCCGGCGACAATTAGGCGCGCCGAATGGCTGGCTTTTAGCTGAATCGGCCCCGAAGGGCAACGGAAGCCGCCCTCACACTCTATTGCATGGCGTCTCAGAGCCTTCCGAGAGCCCTCAATTCGCGAAGCGCTGCCGCGTCGCGCGCAGACACATCCGGAAACTCGGGGTCCGACCCGACATCAGCCGTATAGCGCCACGAACGAGCACATTTCGACAGGCCGCGCGTCTCCGAAAGCTCAATGACCGCCGCGACGCCCGGTACATCGGAGGCACGGAATGCGTCCTGCGGAACAGGTCCGCTTGCATAGTCGAGATTGCTGGTAATGCAGATTTCCGCAAAATCCGTGGCGGAAATTCTGTCCTTGAAAGTCGCGTCGTCCAGATAGACGACCGGCACAGCCTCAAGGGAAGAGCCTATCGATTTCTTTGCGCGCTCAAGTTCGAGCGCCGCCGTGACGACGCCGCGAACCTGACGGATCACGCGCCATTTCCTCGCGAGCGCTTCATCGCGCCATGCAGCCGGAATCTCAGGGAATTGCTCAAGATGCACCGACTGCGCATCGGGATGCCGGTCGAGCCACGCCTCCTCGGTGGTAAAGGGCAGCAGCGGCGCGAGCCATTTGGTCAGGCATTCGAACAATTGCCGCACGACGAAAAGCGCCGCCTTGCGCTTGTGGCTGGACGGCGCGTCGCAATAGAGCGCGTCCTTGCGGATGTCGAAATAAAAGGCCGAAAGCTCCACGACCATGAAATCGATAAGGGTGCGCGTAATCCGCTTGAACTCGAAAGCATCGTAGCCCGCGCGGACCACTTCATCCAGTTCGGACAGCCGGTGGAGCATGAGCCGCTCCAGTTCCGGCATGGTTTCAGGCGCGACCGCCTCGCCATCGTCATGGGCGAGCGTGCCGAGCATCCAGCGCAGCGTGTTACGCAGCTTTCGATAGGCATCGACATTGGTTTGCAGCACATTCTTGCCGAGCCGCTGGTCTTCCCAATAGTCGGTCGTCGCCACCCAAAGCCGCAATATGTCCGCGCCGGACTGCTTGATTACGTCTTGCGGAACGACGGTGTTGCCGAGAGATTTCGACATTTTCCGGCCTTCCTCGTCCATGGTGAAGCCGTGGGTGACAACGGCATCATATGGTGCACGGCCTCGGGTGCCGCAGCTCTCCAGCAAGGAGGAGTGGAACCAGCCGCGATGTTGATCTGAGCCTTCGAGGTAGACGTCCGCCGGCCATTTCAGATCGGGGCGGTCTTCAAGCGTGAATGTGTGCGTCGAGCCTGAATCGAACCAGACGTCGAGAATATCGGTAACCTTGTTCCATCTGGTATGGTCATGGTCGTTGCCAAGGAAACGCTCCTTCGCGTTCTCCGCAAACCAGGCGTCGGCTCCCTCCTCTTCGAAGGCGGCAACGATGCGCGCACTAACCGCGTCATCCTTGAGGACGTTTCCGTTCTCATCTGCAAAAACCGCAATGGGCACGCCCCAGGCGCGCTGGCGCGACAGAACCCAGTCGGGCCGCTCCTCGATCATCGCCCTCAACCGCGTCTGGCCCGCAGCCGGCACGAAGCGCGTGGCGTCGATGGCCGAAAGCGCCCTGCTGCGCAGCGTCGTGCCGTCTCCCAGTTCCTTGTCCATGTAGACGAACCATTGCGGCGTGTTGCGGAAGATGATCGGCTTCTTCGAGCGCCACGAATGTGGATATTGATGCTTGAGCCTGCCGCGCGCAAACAGTGCATTCCGCTCGATCAGCGCGGAAATAACCGCCTGATTGGCGTCGCCCTTCTTGCCGTTGTCGTCGATCACACGCGCCGCCCCGCCTTCGCGATCCGGCCCAAAGCCCGGCGCATCCTTGGTGAAAAAGCCATCCGGCCCCACGGTGAAGGGGATTTCGGTCACGATCCCGCGACTGGAAAGGTCTGCGGTCGCATCAATCCAGACGTCGAAGTCTTCGCGCCCGTGACCCGGCGCTGTATGCACGAAGCCGGTGCCCGCGTCGTCCGTGACGTGATCGCCCGCGAGCATAGGCACGGCGAATTCGTAGCCGCCGGCAAGACCTTTCAACGGATGGAAAAGGGTTGCAGGAAATACTTCATTCGGATCAAGATTGCGGACCAGCCTAGATTGAATCTTGGCTTTGGCAAATGACTCTTCAGCAAGCCTTTTCGCGAGTATCATCTTCTCGCCAGCTTGAGGGCCAAAATCATTCTCGGCAGATACTATTTCATATAGTCCGTATTCAACGCGGGGCGAATAAGCGACTGCGCGATTTCCTGGAATTGTCCAAGGGGTAGTTGTCCAAATGACAACGAACGCCCCTCGAAGATCATCAAGTTCTTCCTTGGCGTCACCATGCCACGACCTAACTGGAAACTTCGCCCAGATCGTGTCGCTCTCGTGGTCATGATATTCCACTTCGGCTTCGGCCAGCGCGGTGCGCTCGACCACGCTCCACATGACAGGCTTGGAGCCGCGATAGAGCTGGCCGGACATGGCGAATTTCAGCAGTTCACCTGCGATGCGCGCCTCTGAATGATAGGCCATGGTTGTATATGGGTTCTTGAAATCGCCCACCACGCCGAGCCTTTGGAACTCCGCCGACTGTATCGCGATCCAGTGTTGCGCGAATTCGCGGCACTCCTTGCGGAATTCGTTGATCGGTACCTCGTCCTTGTTCTTGCCCTTGGCGCGGTACTGCTCCTCGATTTTCCACTCAATGGGCAGCCCGTGGCAGTCCCAGCCCGGCACGTAGTTGGAATCATAGCCGCGCATCTGAAACGAGCGGACGATGATGTCCTTGAGTATCTTGTTCAACGCGTGGCCGATGTGGATGTTGCCATTGGCATAGGGTGGGCCGTCATGCAGGACATATTTGGTCCGCCCCTTGGCGTCCTCGCGAAGACGCTTGTACAGGTCCATTTCCTGCCAGCGCTGGACAGTCAGCGGCTCCCGCTCCGGCAGCCCGGCACGCATCGGAAAATCCGTCTGCGGCAGGTACAGGGTCTTCGAATAGTCGATCTTTTCAGCGGTCATTTTCCGGCCATATGCTGCGCCCGCGCAGCCGCGACGGGCTGAAACTCAATTCTGGTAGGGAAGGCACCGAGAAGCGGTGCTCAAAGCGAATCCCGGCGGCTGCGGCGGCATCAGGCCGTCCGAAGCACCGGGCCAATAATTCGTATGGCGAAGCGGATCGTCATGCGCGGCGCTTTTAGAGCATGCGTGGCCACGAATAAAGACGTTTCTTTGGCTTGCCGACTCTCAAAAATGCTGCTCATGATGCGGGGTATGGAGATTTAGCTCATCTGGAGGGACAGTCATGACAAATCTCGATCTGCCTGAAGCATTGAAGGGACAAATCGGCGAGGCCCGCTCCAAATGGGGCTGGTTTGTCGCCATCGGCGTTCTTTTGGTGCTTTTCGGGCTTTTCGCGTTCTACAACGTTCTTGCGGCAACGCTGGCTTCGGTGCTCGTTGTTGGCACGATGATGCTCATCGCCGGCATCGCCGAAATCGTGCACGCATTCTATATGCGCACGTGGTCCCACTTTTTCTGGCTTCTGCTCAGCGGCATCCTCTACACCGTGGCGGGCTTCTTTGCGTTCTACAACCCGCTTCTCGCGTCAGCAGTGCTGACGCTGATGCTGGCCATTTCGCTGATCGCGTCTGGCGGGCTGCGCGTCGTCTTTGCCTTGGGCCAGAAGGCGACCAAGAGCTGGGGATGGATGCTGGCGGCAGGTATCGTCACGATCCTCGCGGGTCTCATCATCGCCATCGGCTGGCCGGTCAACAGCCTTTGGATTTTGGGCCTGTTTCTGGCAATCGACCTGACCTTCCAGGGATGGGCGTTGATCGCAACGGGATTTGCGCTGCGCAAAGTGGCCTAGAAGGCTATTTTCGAATCCAGCGATGAGAGCGGCCTGCAACCGGCGATTAGCGCCCGCGCTTCGCTCTCGTCGCGATTCATCTGCGCGACGAGCTCATCAAGCCCGTTGAACTTTTCTTCGCCGCGCAGAAATCCGAAGAACGACACTGAACATTCCTCGTCATAGAGGTTTCCAGCAAAGTCGAACAGAAAAGTCTCAAGCAGCGGCGCGCCATTGTCCGCTACGGTGGGGCGGCGACCGAAACTCGCAACACCGTCGTGCATTTCCCCGTTGGCACGGCGAAACTTTACCGCGTAGATCCCGTGGCGCAGCCAGGTGTCCTTGTCGAGCTGCATATTGGCCGTCGGAAAGCCCAGCGTCCGACCGAGCCGCTGTCCTGCGATGACGGGCGCCTGCACAGTATACCGATAGCCCAACAGGCCCGCCGCTTCCGCGACATCGCCCTTTGCGAGCAGGTCGCGGATCCGGCTCGATGAAATCACGTGCGTGCCCTCATCACGAAATGCGTCGACCAACGTCACACCAAAGCCGTGACGCGCTCCCGATTCCATAAGGAACGCCGGACCGCCCTGCCGGTCCTTGCCGAAATGAAAATCGAAGCCCGTGACGACATGGCTGACGCCAAGCAAGCGCTCCAGAATTTCGGTGACGAACGCTTCCGCCGACATCGACGCGAAGTCGCGCGTGAAGGGGTATTCGACCACCGCCCTGAAACCCAGAATGGCCAGTATCCAAGCTTTCAGTGGCGGCGCAGTGAGCACGAAATGGGGCGTTTCCGGTCGGAACACGCGTCGAGGGTGCGGCTCAAAGGTCAGGACAAGCGCGGGCACGTCGCGACTGGCCGCCTCGTCCAGCGCACGTTGCAGCACTGCTTGATGGCCACGATGCACGCCATCGAAATTGCCGATCGCCACCACCCCTCCCCTAAGGTCATCGGGCAGCGGCTTCGCATCCACGATGCGGCAGATGTTCGCGAGCGGCATGGTTCAGCGCAGCCGGTGCATGATCGCGACGGGCTGTCGCCCATGGTCGGCGAGATATTGCGAGAGGCGTTCGAGATCGGGGGAGTCGGCATTGCCATATTCGCGCGCATGGATACCGCCCGAGACATAGATATAGTCGAGGCCGTAGTCGGCGGCGCCCTTGACATCCGTAAGCATCCCGTCGCCGATGGCGAGCGTTTCGGCGACGGTCGTTTGCTTGCCGCGCACGTCTGCGACTCGCCGCATCGCAAGGTCGTAGATAGGTCGAAACGGCTTTCCGGCAATCAGCGTCCTCCCGCCCATTTGCCCATAGTCGCGCGCCAGCGCCCCGGCACACCAGATGAGCTTATGGCCACGCTCGGCCACAATGTCGGGGTTGGCGCAGACGAAAGGCAGATTGCGCGAGCGCAGACGCCGCAACATATCCGCATAGTCGTCCGGTGTCTCGGTCTCGTCGTCGAACAGCCCCGTGCAGACCACCCCGTTCGCCTCGAACTCCTCCACGAGTTCGATGTCCAGTTCGTCGTAGATCTCAAGGTCGCGGTCGGGACCGAGATGGAAGATCCGGCGTGGTCCCGACTGGATCAACTCCCGCGTGACGTCCCCGGAAGTTACGATACGGTCCCAACTTTGCGGATCGACGCCCAATCCGGCAAGCTGCCCCTCGATGGCGCTGTTGGAACGCGGCGCATTGGTGATCAGCACCACCGCAATTCCTTTGTCGCGGGCTTCCCGCAGTGCGGCGACTGAGTGTTGAAACGGCCGGACGCCGTTGTGGACCACCCCCCAGATGTCGCAGAGGATCGCGGCATAGCGGCCCGAAATCTCGCTCAGCGCATCGATATGCATTGCATTGTCTCACATCTGTTGAAGTGCGAACCGCAGATGGAGCGATTAACCGAACCGTCCGGGTCTGTCACTGGCACTTGCTTCACTTCCCGAGCGACCAAAGCACCAATTGCAGGATTTCGTTCTGCACGGATGTCTGCTTGTCGATGTTGAAGTGGCCGACTTCGGAAACGTCCGAATAGTCCCGGTTCGAGAGCTTACCGCGAAATCCCGTCCCTGCGACCAAGGGGAGCCCCCATCCATGTCGGGAGAAGTAATATCCCACGGCACGACGCACATTCGATGGAACCGGATCTGGATTGGTTGCGGCGATAGAGACCAGCATATCAACCGGAATACTCTCACGTCGGATCGTTTCCGAAATCTTGACGACGGCGTCCGCGCCGAAAGAATGACCCACGAGCACCACCGGCCCAGGTCCCAGCCGCGACCGGTCCATCATGATCCTGCGCGCTACCGATGACCAGTTCGTATGGCCCTGAACGACCGCTTTGACGCCTCGTTGTGCCAGATCGTCGCTCATCTGGTTCATGCCGGTCGAGAAAATGCCCACCACTCCGCCCCGCAGCAGGTAAACCTGCGGATAGGCGGCGGCTTCAGCTCGCCCCGCGCCACCGAACGCGACTGCGATCCCGCCCGCGAGAAAGGTGCGTCGGCTCGTGCTTATTCCCATGCTTTGAATCTCATGCTCTCGCCTCAATAAATGCGCGGGATGACCCTGCCCGTGCGGGCCGCATATTCTTCATAGGCGCCGCCGAATGTCTTTCGCATCATCGCCTCTTCCGCTCCGACCCTCGTGAAATAGAGGATACCCACGCCTGCAAGCCCCGCCGGCCCCGCAATCCAGTTCGGTATGAGCAGCGCCTGGGCAATCGCCCAGAGCCAGAACGAGGAATACATCGGGTGGCGCACAAAACGGTACAGGCCATCCGTTACCAGTTCGTGGCTGTCTCGAATCTCCAGCGAGATAGACCAGTTCTTGCCGAGCTGCCTGTGGCTGGCGAGAAAAAGCGCGAGGAAGGCGATTTCCGTCAGGGTGCCCAGCCATCCCACCCAAGGACGGAACGCGTAGTCCGCGAAGGCCGGAAAACCCGTAAGAACATGGACCAGCGGCACGATCGTCAGGCAGAAGGAAGCGACCCCCAGCGCCAGCCGGTCCCCTTTCGAACGCTCGTCGGCGACCGTCCTGAGTTTTCGCGCCCGTCGTTGGTAGGGATGCCGGATAACCACCCATCCCACCAGCCCGAGCGCCCAGACAATGGCGGCCAGCATCGGCGTCATATTTGATCGCCCTTCCCGTCAATCATCTTTTCAGCTCGTTCGAGAAGCGGTACGGAACCGCAGCAAACCTGAAAGAAATCATACCAGTAGGGTTTGGTGTTGGCGAAAATGTACTGATAATGCACGCGGAAAAAGCTTCTCCTGATGCGTTTGTAGGTGTCCGCTTCCAACATATCCTTGACCCGAATGCGGCGCACCAGAGGAAAATCCGCGCGAACGGCAACGCCCATCTCGGATGCGGGATTGGTCTTGTAGAAGTTGATCACATCGGTCAGGCACTGGATTTCGACCCAATGGACGCCGCCATCCGCTTCAAGCTCCGCTACCCCGGACCGAAGCGTCTTCGCTGCCGGATGCAGGCCGCCTTTCAGCGCTGTGGAGCCTAGCGTGAGAAGTGTGATGTGCGGCGCGTGGCCAGAAAAATCCGGATCGCGCGCGAGGCAGCGCGCGGCGATATCGAGAATGAGCAGCCCGCCCGTCGAATGGCCGACGAGCACAATCTCGTCGAACCTCCCTGCTTTCGCGCGCTCCACGATGCAATCGGCAAAACGGCCCATCAGCGCGTCGGCATCGCCGCGCCAGCCCCGAATGAAATTCCTCGAAAATGACCAGAGGTCCATGAGATGGTTGACGGGCCACCGTGCACCGAGCAGCCATTGCGCCAGTGCAAACACGCCCAGACCCGGCACTACGGAAAAGTGCCCCATCCACGGTTCTGCAAGCCGTGCGGCGACCCATCCCATCAAGGCAAAAGCGCAGATCATCAGGAATGGAAACAGAAAATAAAGTCCGAAACGCCATGCGCGGGCGAAGATTCGAAAGGCCGTTCCCGTGACCACGAAGTCCGCGAAGGCAACGAGATATTTGCCCAGCCGCAAAGGCAGCGGACGCGCGAAATCGGACAGCACAAGGCTGTCCAGGACGAAGAAATTGAACTCTGTCGTAACCGCACTTTCACCCATCCGCGCATCGATGAGGACACGTCCGATTTCGTGGTCACCGCCGATTGCGGACCGACTTGTCCTGATGGACCATAGCTTTTCGAACCGCGCGATTTCCTTATCCATGCGCGCAAAAAATGCCTTCGGCGACTTCGGATCGTAGCCGCCGATGAAAAAGACCGCACGCTTCCCTATTCGCCCTGACATCGCTCCTCGAATCCGCAAATGCTTTTATACCGCACCGCAGCACATAGGAATGCCTCCTGAAGATTTGAAAATTTCCGAAATTTTCAGGGCTGCTCCTTGACAGGTTTCAGACCTCCCACTATCTCCGCGCAAGCTTTGGCACTCACTGATCGGGAGTGCTAACGCATATCCGGTTCTGCCGGATGGAGGACATTTCAGAACATCCGACTAGGGATATTTCCAAATGGCAAAAACGAAGTTCCGCCCGCTTCATGACCGCGTGGTCGTCCGCCGGGTCGATTCCGAAGAGAAGACCAAAGGCGGCATCATCATTCCGGACACCGCCAAGGAGAAGCCGCAGGAAGGCGAAATCATCGCCGTTGGCTCCGGCGCCCGTGACGAAAGCGGCAAGCTCATTCCGCTGGACGTAAAGAAGGGCGACCGCGTGCTGTTCGGCAAGTGGTCGGGCACCGAAGTGAAGCTTGATGGCGAAGACCTTCTGATCATGAAGGAATCCGACATCATGGGCATCATCGGCTGATCGCACCCGCAACCAATCACCTGAATTCGGGCATTCGCCCAGGAGCTAAGCAATGGCTGCAAAAGACGTAAAATTCTCCCGTGACGCCCGCGAGCGCATGCTGCGCGGCGTCAATATCCTCGCCGACGCGGTGAAGGTCACGCTTGGGCCCAAGGGCCGCAACGTGGTCATCGACAAGTCCTTCGGCGCCCCGCGCATCACGAAGGACGGCGTCACCGTCGCCAAGGAGATCGAACTGGAAGACAAGTTCGAGAACATGGGCGCGCAGATGGTCCGCGAAGTCGCTTCCAAGACCAACGACATCGCGGGTGACGGCACCACCACCGCGACCGTTCTCGCCCAGGCAATCGTGCAGGAAGGCGCAAAGGCTGTCGCCGCTGGCATGAACCCGATGGACCTCAAGCGCGGCATCGACCTCGCGGTGACCGAAGTTGTCGCCGATCTGGTCAAGAAGGCCAAGAAGATCAAGACTTCCGAGGAAGTCGCGCAGGTTGGCACGATTTCCGCCAATGGCGAAGAGTCGGTCGGCAAGATGATCGCCGAGGCGATGCAGAAGGTCGGCAACGAAGGCGTCATCACCGTTGAAGAAGCCAAGACCGCCGATACCGAACTCGAAGTCGTCGAAGGCATGCAGTTCGACCGCGGCTATCTCTCGCCCTACTTCATCACCAACCCGGACAAGATGGTGGCCGAACTCGAAGACGCCTACATCCTGCTGCACGAGAAGAAGCTCTCCAACCTCCAGGCGATGCTGCCGGTTCTGGAAGCGGTCGTTCAGACCTCCAAGCCGCTGCTTATCATCTCCGAAGACGTTGAAGGCGAGGCACTTGCCACGCTGGTCGTGAACAAGCTGCGCGGTGGCCTCAAGATCGCTGCGGTCAAGGCTCCTGGCTTCGGCGACCGCCGCAAGGCCATGCTCGAGGACATCGCGATCCTCACCGGCGGACAGGTCATCTCTGAAGACCTCGGCATCAAGCTGGAGAACGTTTCCCTCAACATGCTCGGCCGTGCCAAGCGCGTTCGCATCGAGAAGGAAAACACCACGATCGTCGACGGCGCAGGTAAGAAGGCCGAGATCCAGGGCCGCGTCGCCCAGATCAAGCAGCAGATCGAGGAAACCACCTCCGACTATGACCGTGAGAAGCTCCAGGAGCGTCTCGCCAAGCTTGCAGGCGGCGTCGCGGTGATCCGCGTCGGCGGCGCGACGGAAGTCGAAGTAAAGGAAAAGAAGGACCGCGTCGACGATGCGCTCAACGCGACCCGCGCTGCGGTCGAGGAAGGTATCGTTCCGGGCGGCGGCACAGCGCTGCTGCGTGCCGGGGCTGCCATCACAGTCAAGGGCGTAAACGCGGACCAGGAAGCCGGCATTAACATCGTTCGCCGCGCTCTCCAGTCTCCGGCGCGCCAGATCGCTGCCAACGCTGGTGCGGAAGCTTCCATCGTGGCCGGCAAGATCCTCGAGAACAAGTCGAACACCTACGGCTTCAATGCACAGACGGGCGAATATGGCGACATGATTGCCCTTGGCATCGTCGACCCGGTCAAGGTCGTTCGTACTGCGCTTCAGGATGCCGCGTCGGTCGCCGGCCTGCTCGTCACGACCGAGGCCATGATCGCCGAAGCTCCTAAGAAGGACGCTCCGATGCCGGCAATGCCGGGCGGCGGCATGGGCGGCATGGGTGGCATGGATTTCTAAGCCTCCCAGGGCTCAATTTGGAAAGGGCGGCCATTTGGCCGCCCTTTTCGTTTCAGGCATGCTGTCGCGTGGAGACATTGCCTCCCCCGCACATAGATGCGATCAGTCGCGACCCATGGCGCGGTCAACGCTAATCGGTCCCGGGCCTGCGGCAGCGATGTAGAGGAAGACAAAGCAGAAAAGCATGGCCGCTTCGCCACCGTTCAGGACGGGAAAGAATCCACCGCCCGCGTGGCCAAGAAAATAGGCGAACGCCATCATACCTGAGAGCACGAAGGCCGCTGGACGCGAGAACAGGCCGATCGCAAGCAACAGGCCGCCGACCACTTCCAGCACGCCCGCAGTGGTCGTAAGTCCGCTCAGCGGGTAGGGAAATTCAGCGGGCCAGCCAAAAAGCTTCATCGATCCGTGGGTGAAAAACGTTGCCGCGCTCAAGATACGAAGAATGCTGAGAAGATGCGGTGCAAAGGGGCGAAGAAAAGCAAAATCCATAAACATGATCTCTCGTTGAAGGTTTGTTGCCACTCCATCACGCAAGAACGCAGTCCATGCCTCCCGGCAACTGACAAAAGCGTGAGCCATTCGTGTCCGCACAGCTATCTAACCGATTTTGTTGTCCTATCAGGCGCTTGACCTGCTTGAATGCGGCGCGGCGAAGGGTTAGTTCGCTGACAGCATTTCCCAATCAGGAGCCAGCCGTGGCCAATAAAACGCGCATCGAAACCGACACATTTGGCCCAATCGAGGTCGCTGCCGACCGATATTGGGGCGCCCAGGCGCAGCGCTCGCTGGGCAATTTCAAGATTGGCTGGGAAAAGCAACCGCTGGCCATCGTGCGTGCGCTGGGCATCGTGAAGCGCGCCGCCGCCGAAGCAAACCTGGAGTTGAAGAAGCTCGACCCCACCATCGGCCAAGCCATCATCAATTCCGCTCAGGAGGTCATCGACGGCAAGCTCAACGATCACTTCCCGCTCGTCGTTTGGCAGACGGGTTCCGGCACGCAATCGAACATGAACGCCAATGAGGTTATCTCAAACCGCGCAATCGAAATGCTGGGTGGGGAGATGGGCTCGAAGAAGCCCGTTCATCCGAACGATCATGTGAACATGAGCCAGTCGTCCAACGACACATATCCGACGGCAATGCACGTCGCCTGTGCGGAGCGCATCGTCCACGATCTCCTTCCAGCCTTGAAACATTTGAACAAGGCATTGGAAAAGAAAGCGAAGTCCTTTGCGAAGATCGTGAAGATCGGTCGGACCCACACGCAGGACGCCACGCCGCTCACGCTCGGGCAGGAGTTCGGCGGCTATGCCGCGCAGGTGGCTTCGTCGATCAAACGCATCGAAAGCACGCTGCCCGGCCTGTATGAGCTTGCTCAGGGTGGCACAGCGGTCGGAACGGGCCTCAATGCACCGATCGGCTTTGCAGAGAAGGTCGCCAAGCGCATAGCAAAGATCACCAAACTGCCTTTCGTGACCGCGCCAAACAAGTTCGAAGCTCTGGCGGCGCATGATGCGATGGTGTTTTCACATGGAGCCATCAATGCAGCGGCGGCTGCGCTCTACAAGATTGCCAACGACATCCGTTTCCTTGGATCGGGACCACGCTCCGGCCTCGGCGAACTTGCCCTGCCGGAAAACGAACCCGGCTCGTCGATCATGCCCGGCAAGGTCAACCCGACACAATGCGAGGCGATGACGCAAGTCTGCGTGCAGGTGTTCGGCAACCACGCGGCGATCACTTTCGCGGGAAGTCAGGGCCATTTTGAACTGAACGTCTACAATCCCGTGATGGCCTACAATTTCCTGCAATCCGTGCAATTGATGTCGGACGCTGCCATTTCGTTCACCGACAATTGCGTGGTTGGAATCGAAGCGCGGACAGACAACATCAAAGCCGCGCTGGAGCGCTCATTAATGCTTGTCACCGCATTGGCACCGACCATCGGCTACGACGCGGCTGCGAAAATCGCCAAGACCGCCCACAAGAACGGCACCACGCTGCGCGAGGAGGCGCTCAAGACCGGCCTCGTGACGGCTGCCGACTATGACAGGATCGTTCGCGCGGAGCTTATGACACAGCCGGGATAAGTCATTGCCGTTTCCGGTTTTCTGATTTGGCAGCACGTTCTTTCCAACAAATGCGGATGAATCAGAGCATATTTCCAAAAGTGAACGTCAGCCTTATTGGCGTTCACTATTAGAGAACGATCCGTTCAAAAGCTGCCGTCTTCCCGACTCCTGCCGTGAAGGCTAGGTGTGGCTTCCATTCAACCGGAAACGCACACATGTCCTCCAACCTTTTTGCTTTGATCGGCCGGATATTCCTGTCGGTCCTGTTTATTCTCTCGGGCTTCGCCAAGCTCACGGGTCTTGCAGGGACCGCGCAGTTCTTTGCGGCAGTGGGACTCCCGGCGCCAACCATCGTTGCAGTGCTGGTCGGCCTGCTTGAACTGTTCGGCGGGCTAGCAATTCTCGTCGGCTTTCAGACGCGAATTGTCGCGCTCGTATTGGCCGTGTTCACCTTGGCTGCGACGGCAATCGCCCATCTCAATTTCGCAGACCCCATGCAACTCCTCATGGCTCAGAAAAACCTCGCAATAGCAGGTGGTTTCCTCGCTCTCGCGGCATTGGGCGCAGGCATCTATTCCGTTGATGCCAAACGCAGCTGACAAGTCGAATCCCAAATGAAGGCCCGCTCCGGCGGGTCTTTCTTGTTGCCGGCCTACTTCGCCGGCACAGATATGCCGCCTTCCACTGCAAGCTCCAGCTTGCGACCGGTGAGCTTCGCAAGTTGAGCAAGACGGCCAATCGGGCGCTCTCCAAAAAGCCCGGCAAGATCGGCAGGAATGACGAGCGCCAAGGCGCCATTTTCACGTGGTCGCCATCGCAGGCGGGGAATAACCCCGGACATTGAGGCTGACAGCAGATAGACCACCCGGAAAAGACCGGCCAGGATGCGCGCGCGCTCCAGATAGCGCGGGGTCGCAAGGCGCAGGAGATCGCCGCTCACCGCCGCATCGTTGAATATGCCTTCGTGCCGGAACAGATTGGCCAGCGCGATATAGGCGCGGCCGGGGTGATCGACTCCCATGAAGGAAGCGTGGGCAATAATGTTGAGCGATTGGGTGCCCCGATATTCAGGATGCGCACGCCATCCGATATCGGCCAACAGGCAAGCAGCCTCTCGATATCTGGCCTCGTCCAACGTTTCGTCGAGCCCGAAATGCCTGAATGCCTCCGCGCTCCAATCCACAAGCTCATGCGCATGTTCGACAGACCGCGCACGCAGCACTGCCAATTCCTCCGCAGAAGCAATTAAAGGATCCTCGCGTTGTTCCTCCTGGGAAAGAAGCGAGTAAAGGTACCCTTCGCGAACACCTGTCGCCGACATCACGATCTTCGACGGGTTCATGCGCTCAATAATCTCGCGCAGCACGATTGCGCCATAGGCCAGGAGCGCGCGCCGGCTCTTGGACACAGCTTCAATTCCTGCCATGCGCTCGATATTCCCGGCTGCTACGAGAGCCAGGAAATCTGCTGAACGCGCGGCGTCCATCTCATATTGATGCATGACACCCAGCGGATAGCCCGTCGCGTGCATGTGCAACCGGGCAAGATTGCGCCACGTACCGCCGACGGCATAGAACGCCCTGCCCTCGCAATTTCTAAGCAGCCGCGCACCGGAAAGCTCCTGCCGTGCAATCTTTGCGGCCTGCACCAGCGAAGCCTTCGACATTTCCTGCAACCGCAGGCCGCCGAGCGGCAGGCTGATGCCCTCTCCTATTTCGTCGCCTTTGACGTCGACCAGTTCGAGACTGCCTCCGCCGAGATCGCCGACGATGCCATCGGGCCGGTAAAAGCCGGAAATGATTCCGAGCGCGGAGTATCGCGCTTCCTCGCGTCCGGACAGGATCTTGATCTCGGTCCCCAGTATCTCCTCGACGCGGTGGATGAAATCCGGACCATTCTTCGCTTCACGTGCGGCGGCCGTGGCGACAACATGCAGGTCGCTCGCGCCCGCCTGCTCCGAGAGCGCACGAAATCGGCGGAATTCCCCGATGGAACGTGTCACTGCTTCAGGGTCCAGTTTGCCGGTCGTGACGATGCCGCGACCAAGGCCCGCCAGCATCTTTTCGTTAAAGAAGATGGTGGGCGAGCGCGCCAGACCTTCATAGACAACGAGGCGAATTGAATTCGAGCCGATATCGATGACAGACACCGGGCGGCGATCCTGGAGCCTGCCCTGGGAACGTTCAATCAAGCTGCTAGGCCTTCTTGCGTCGCTTAAACTGCGCGATTCGCTTTGGCGCATGGGATTTCAGGGCGTCACCGCGGCCTGAAAGGCTCGGATTCGTCATAAAATACTCCTGCGCGTTGAATGGTTCCTCGCCTTCCTCCAGCACCACGCGTCGCGAAGTGCCGTCCGCAAGTACCTCAAAGCTCTGCTGGTTGTCCACAATATTGCCGAGCATGATCTGGTTGAGCACCTGCTCATGCACAGTCTTGTTTGTGATGGGCACCATGCATTCGACACGCCTGTCGAGATTGCGCGGCATAAGGTCCGCTGAGGAGATGTATATGATCGCCTGTTCGGAGGGCAGGCCATGACCATTGCCGAAGCAGTAGATTCGGCTGTGTTCCAGGAAGCGTCCGACGATCGACTTCACCCGGATATTGTCCGACAGGCCGGGAACCTGCGGTCGCAGGCAGCATATGCCGCGCACCACCAGTTCGATCTCCACGCCTGCGCGACTGGCCGCATAGAGTGCATCGATGATCTCCGGGTCCACCAGCGAATTCATCTTCATCCAGATTCGCGCCGGGCGACCTTCCTGGGCGTGCAAGATTTCCTGCTCTATATGTCCGATGATGCGGCTGCGCAGCGTGAACGGTGAGACGGCGATGCACATTTCCTGCGTGGGCTCGGCATAGCCGGTAATAAAGTTGAAGATCAGCGCAACATCCCGCGCGATCTGGTTGTCCGTCGTGAAAAACGACAGATCTGTGTAGATGCGCGCTGTTATGGGATGGTAATTGCCGGTGCCCAGGTGAACGTAGTTGCGTAGCTTGCCGTCCTCACGACGCACGATCAACGACATTTTCGCGTGGGTTTTCAACTCCATGAAGCCGAACACGACCTGCACGCCTGCGCGCTCCAGGTCGCGTGCCCAGCGAATGTTGGCTTCCTCATCGAAGCGCGCCTTCAGTTCGACAAGCGCCGTTACAGATTTCCCAGCCTCCGCTGCATCGACCAGCGCCCGTACGATCGGGCTGTCGTTCGAGGTGCGATAGAGCGTCTGCTTGATGGCCACGACCTCCGGGTCGGCTGCAGCCTGCCGCAGGAACTGAACCACCACGTCGAAAGACTCATAGGGATGGTGGACGATGATGTCCTTCTCGCGTATCGCCGCGAAACAGTCCCCACCATGATCCCGGATGCGCTCGGGAAAGCGCGGATTGTATGGAGTGAATTTCAGGTCGTCCCGCGCCACGGCAACGAGTTCGGAGATCTGGTTGATTGCAAGAATGCCGTTCAGAACGCTGACGCGGCTACCCGAAACGCCGAGCTCTTGCGACACGAAATCGCGAAGCTCCTCAGGCATCTGGCTGTCAAATTCGATGCGGATCACTGAGCCGCGGCGGCGTCGCTTCAATGCCGTCTCGAAAAGCTGCACGAGGTCCTCGGACTCCTCCGCCACCTCGATATCGCTGTCGCGGATGATCCGGAATGTCCCCGAGCCCGTCACCTCATACCCCGGGAAGAGCTTGCCAACGAAAAGGCTGACGACCGCCTCGAGCGACATGAAACGCACATGCTTCTTCTTGTCGGGAAGGCGGATGAATCGTCTGAGCGCCACCGGCAGGCGCAGGAGCGCGGACATTTCCTCGCCGTTGCGCAGATGGCGCAATTGCAGCGCAATCGAAAAGCCGAGATTCGGAATGAATGGGAAAGGATGCGCCGGATCGATCGAAAGCGGGGTCAGTACCGGGAAAATCTGGTCCCGGAAATGTTCCTGAAGCCATGCGTGCTCTTCCTTCGACAAGGCGCCGGGATTGATGATCTCGATGTTTTCTTTCTTCAGCAGTCCGGTCAGATTGTCGAAGCTCTTGTGCTGATCTTCCTGAAGGCGTCCAACTTCATCCAGAAGGTAGTCGAGCTGCTCCTGCGGCGTGCGGCCATCCGGGCTGCGGATCGCTATGCCCTGCCTCACTTGCCCAGCGAGACCGGCCACGCGAACCATGAAAAATTCATCGAGATTTGTCGCCGAAATGGAGAGGAACCGGACTCGCTCCAGCAGCGGATGCGAAATGTTCTGAGACTCTTCCAGCACACGGCGATTGAACTGCAGCCACGAAAATTCGCGATTGACGAAGCGGTCCGGATTGCCTGCAGGCTCGCCGTCCGGGCCCAAATTGCCGGAGATATCCACCTTCAACGGCTTCAATTCATTCATGAGAACCTTCCCAGTGCGTCGCACCGAACCGCACTGTGCGCAGTCTATCCAATTGACAGGGTTTTGCGACAGTTTCGTTTCAAAGATGTGACAGTCGGAACCGGTTCCGGCACGCGCCAGCTTCTTGCAAAGCGCGCTGAATTGTTCCAAACGCTTGGTACAATCAAACGGGCAAGGAGCATGGTCATGGCTGCGGGCGCGATTCCCCATTTTCACAATGACGGAGGCTATGCGACCATAGAAATTGGCGTGACCGAATTCATGTGCATGGGGGCAAATCCCCCGTTTGACCATCCGCATGTGTTTCTCGACCTGGGCGATGACACGGAGAAGGTTTGCCCCTATTGCTCGACCCTCTATCGCTACAATCCTTCGCTTCGGCCTGATCAGACGCTGCCCGAAGGCTGTGCCTATCTTGACCACGCGGCCTGATTCAGTTGGCCGCAAGGCCGCATATGAGCGACGAAACTGAGCAAATCCTGATCGCCGGCGCTGGTATCGCCGGCCTGTCCGCCGGGCTCGCCTTTGCCCGGCGCGGCGTTGGGGTTCGCATCTTCGAACGTGCCGAGAAACTCGAAGAAGTCGGCGCGGGCTTGCAGCTCTCGCCAAACGCAACGCGCCTGCTGGAAAGGCTCGGCGTTTTGGATGAACTCATGGAGACCGCGGTCGAACCGGAGGCCATTGTCTTGCGACGCGCCGCCGACCTGAGCGAGATCACACGCATCCCGCTTGGCACGACGGCGCGCAAGCGTTGGGGCGCGCCCTATCTCGTTTCGCATCGCGCGAACCTGCAACAAGCGCTCCTGAACGCAGTTGGGCGGCAATCGCTGATCGAACTGAACACAGGCACACCCGTCCTGGATATCGACCTTGACGTGACCTCGCCTTCGTTCTCGATCAACAAATCAGGTGTATTGCAGGCAGTTTCGGGACGTCTCATTGTCGGCGCCGACGGTGTCTGGTCTACGATCCGCGCACTGTCCGGCAAGACGGGCGAAAGCCGCTTTGTCGGCCAACTCGCATGGCGCCGCACGATCAACGCCGACACTGCCCGTGCGCAGGCCCTGTTCGCAGGCCGCTCGGCAAGCTGCGTCACCGCCTTCCTGCATCCCCGGTTCCATATGATCGCATATCCGGTAAAGCGCGGTATGGCGATCAACCTCGCCGCTTTCACGCCGACACGTGTCGAAATATCCCCAGGCTGGGGCGAAAAGGGCGTGGATCGGGCGCTGGCCGAGGCAATGCGCGGGACCGCCCCTGCCCTTGCCGCACTGGCGGACGACCCGGATTGGATGGCTTGGCCACTCCATGTCGCGGACCTGGACGCCCCGTGGTCCGCACCGGCTGGACTGGCGTTGATCGGAGACGCCGCGCACGCAATGACGCCCTTTGCGGCGCAAGGCGCGGCTATGGCCATTGAAGATGCCGAAACGCTCGCGGAGCGCACAGCGCATGCAGGTGACCTTGCCACCGCGCTGCAGGCCTGGACCGTGGAGCGCAGACGGCGGGTTCTGCGCGTGGCCCGTCGTGGTGCGTTCAACCAGTTCGCCTGGCATGCGCGCGGCCCAGTGGCGTTCGCACGCGACGCAGTGCTGAAGATGCGCAACCAGCAAGCGCTGATGGGCGATCTGGACTGGCTCTATGGTTGGGACGGATAGAGTCGATTTTCGACCCTACCGATTCCCCGTGGCCAATGCGCAAAGCGGCCAGCAATGCGGTGGCATCGGCTCAAAGAAAAGCCGCTTAATGCAGAATCTGGCTCAAGAACAGTTTAGTCCGCTCGTGGCGCGGATGGTCGAAGAATTCCTTCGGCGTATTCTGCTCGACGATCTGGCCCGCGTCCATGAAGATAACCCGATTGGCGACTTTGCGTGCGAAGCCCATTTCGTGGGTGACGCAAAGCATGGTCATGCCTTCCTCGGCAAGGCCCACCATCGTTTCGAGAACTTCCTTGATCATTTCGGGATCGAGCGCTGAGGTCGGCTCATCGAACAACATGATACGTGGATTCATGCACAGCGACCGGGCAATCGCAACACGCTGCTGCTGGCCGCCTGATAGCTGACCCGGATATTTGTTTGCCTGTTCCGGGATCTTCACGCGACGCAGGAAGTGCATGGCCGTTTCCTCGGCCTGCTTCTTCGGAATCTTGCGCACCCAGATCGGCGCCAGCGTGCAGTTTTCGAGAATCGTCAGATGCGGAAACAAGTTGAAGTGCTGGAACACCATCCCAACCTCGCGGCGCACCTCATCGATCTTCTTCAGATCGTTGGTGAGTTCTTTTCCGTCGACGATAATCTTGCCTTTCTGGTGTTCTTCCAGGCGGTTGATGCAGCGGATCATTGTGGATTTACCGGAACCTGATGGCCCGCAGATAACGATGCGTTCGCCGCGCATTACCTTGAGGTTGATGTCCTTCAGGACATGAAATTCGCCGTACCATTTGTGCATGCCGATGATTTCAACCGCGACATCGGTGGATGATATCTGCATCCTTGAAGGATCGACCGCGATTTCTTCCGCCGAGACGGCATTTTCGGTGGCCATATTGCGTGTTCCCTTATTTGTTGTCTTTGGCAGCCATCAGTTATTTCCGGTGACTCGTATCGAGGCGACGTTCCATGAACATGGAATAGCGCGACATGCCGAAGCAGAATAACCAGAATATCCCCGCCGCAAAGACATAACCCGTCTTTGCGGTCTGTGGTGTCGCCCAGGTCGGATCGCCCGAAATGCTCTGTTTCACCACGCCGAGCAGGTCGAACATCGAAATGATCAACACCAGCGTCGTATCCTTGAACAGACCGATGAAGGTGTTCACGATGCCAGGAATAACCAGTTTCAACGCCTGAGGCATGACGATGAAGCCCATCTTCTGCCAATAGCCAAGGCCGAGGGAATCCGCGCCTTCATACTGGCCCTTCGGAATCGCCTGCAAACCGCCGCGCACCACTTCTGCCATATAGGCGGAGGAGAACAGCGCCACGCCGATGAGAGCACGCAAGAGCTTGTCGAAGGTCATGCCGGGCGGCACAAAAAGCGGGAGCATGAAACTGGCCATGAAAAGGACCGTGACCAGTGGCACGCCGCGGATTGCCTCGATGAAGATCACGCTCAGCATCTTGATGATCGGCATGGTGGAACGGCGACCAAGCGCGAGCAATATTCCCAGCGGCAGCGACACCACAATGCCCACATAGGAGATGACCAAAGTGACCATCAGCCCGCCCCAAAGGGGCGTTTCGACGTAGGGCAGCCCGAAATAGCCGCCGACCAGAAGGAGAAAGGCGAGGAATGGAAAGACGGCGAAGAACAGGATCGCGTTGAGCTTCTTGAAGGGCGCGGCGGGGGTCAACAGAGGCACAAGGAGCGCCAGGAAGATCACTCCGGTCAGAATGACCCGCCACCGTTCGTCGATGGGATAGCGTCCGAACATGAATTGCCCGAAGCGCGCCTCGATGAACGGCCAGCAAGCGCCCGACCATCCCGCAGGAAGTTGACCGCCTTGCTCCGTCGTCAGGCAAGCCGTCCGATCCGCGCCGGACCACACCGCATTGACGAACAGCCAGTTGAGGATCTGCGGCAGGAACCAGACAACAGCGATTGCCGCAATAAGCGTGAGTACGGAATCGACCGGCGAGGCGAAAAGGTTCTTGCGAAGCCACGCCACCGGCCCGACGGCAGACCTCGGAGCAGCCTGCGCCAAGGCCATTTCTGTGCGTACCCAGGAAAGATCATGTTCCTGCATGGCTCATCTCTCCTTCAGCGCCATCTTGCCGTTAAACCAGTTCATGAACAGCGAGGTGAGGATGCTCAAGCTGAGATAGACACACATGAAGATGACCACGACCTCGATGGCCTGACCCGTCTGGTTCAAGATCGTGCCCCCGATCGCGTAGAGATCGGGATAGCCAATCGCCACCGCCAGGGACGAATTCTTCGTCAGGTTGAGGTATTGGCTGGTCAGCGGCGGAATGATGATGCGCATTGCCTGCGGAATGATCACCAGCCGCAGTCCCTGGGACGAGCGCAATCCCAGAGCGGAGTAGGCTTCTGTCTGCCCCCGCGGCACGCCCATGATCCCTGCTCGCACGATCTCGGCTATGAACGCCGCCGTATAGAATGAAAGAGCGAGAAGCAGCGACAGAAATTCAGGTTTGATGTTCGTACCACCGGTCAGGTTGAAGGTGCCTTTTTGGGGAATATCGAAAGTGAGCGGAAATCCGGCCAACACGAAGCCCAACAACGGCATGCCCACGACCAGTGCAACGCTTGTCCACATCACGGGGAATTGCTGACCTGTTTCCATCTGCCGCGCCCGCGCCCATCTTGCGACGAACCAGCTGAAGACGACCCCCAGCACCAACCCGGCGAGGACGAGCCAGGACCCTTCGCCCCAGATCGGCATCGGGAGATAGAAGCCACGATTGTTGAGGTAGGAACTGAATGGAAGCGAGTAGCTGTCGCGCACATTGGGCAAGAGTGCGAGCACGCCCTGATACCAGAAGAGGATGACCAACAGCGGCGGGATATTGCGGAAGAGTTCCACATAGACCGTTGCGAGCTTCCGGATCAGCCAGTTTTGGGACAAGCGCCCGATTCCGACCAGAAAGCCGATGATGGTCGCGGCGATGATGCCCGTAACGGCCACCAGCGCGGTGTTCAGCACCCCGACCACAATTGCGCGCCCGAACGTGGAGTCCGACGAATAGGGAATAAGCGAGGTGAGGATATCGAAACCGGCGCGTCCACGCAGGAATGCGAAACCAGTCTGAATGTTGGAACGGCGAAGGTTCTCGATCGTGTTGTCCACGATCCACCAGCCACCCAACACCAATAGCGCGACAATCAGCAGCTGGAAAAATATGCTGCGTGCTCGCGGATCATAGAGCAGGGATACCTTTTCGGTCCGCCCCGCTGGTAACACATCCTGTGTTGCCATATCGTTCCCCTTCCATTGCCCGACGGACATATTTGCCTCGTCGGTAGATGGCCGGGGTGCTCAGCGCATCCCCGGCCCTGATCCGCTTAGCGGATCGGCATGCCGTATTGCAGTCCGCCCTTTGTCCAAAGGGCATTGGCGCCGCGTGCAATCTTGAGCGGGCTACCCGTGCCCACATTGCGCTCGAAGATTTCGCCGTAGTTGCCGACGCCCTTCACGATGTTGACAACCCAGTCATTGGTCAGGCCGAGATCGGTGCCAATCTTGGTGTCAGCCTCGACGCCAAGCAGACGACGCAGATCCGGATTCTCAGTCGACTTCATCTCCTCGACATTCGCCTGCGTGATGCCGGCTTCCTCGGTGTTGAGCAGCGCGAAATAGGTCCACTTCACAATATCGAACCACTTGTCGTCGCCCTGGCGAACCGACGGGCCGAGAGGCTCCTTGGAGATGATCTCGGGAAGAACGACGTGGTCGTCCGGAGCGCTCATCTGGAGGCGAACGGCATAGAGACCCGACTGGTCGGTCGTATAGGCGTCGCAGCGGCCCGCATCATAGGCAGCATTGGCCTCTTCGAACTTCTCGAACACGACGGGCGTGTATTCCATCTTGTTCGCCTTGAAGTAGTCGGCGAGGTTCAACTCCGTCGTGGTACCTGACTGAACGCAGATTGCAGCGCCAGAAAGCTGGAGCGCGGAGGTGATTCCCGGCAGCTTCTTGGAGTTCACCATGAAGCCCTGGCCGTCATAATATGTTACGCCGGCAAAGTTCAGGCCGAGGGCCGTGTCACGATTGATGGTCCAGGTCGTATTGCGCGACAGGATATCCACTTCGCCTGACTGGAGAGCAGTAAAACGATCCTTTGCGCTCAGCGGAGTGAACTTGACCTTCGTTGCGTCACCAAACACCGCAGCGGCCACAGCGCGGCAGAAATCTACGTCCAGCCCTGTCCATTCACCCTTATCGTTCGGCGAAGAAAAACCAGCCAAACCGGTGTTTACGCCGCACTGAAGAAAACCTTTCGCCTTGACGTCATCCAGCGTGTCCGCCGAAGCGGCCCCGGCCATCAAGCCTAGCACGGCTGCGCCGAGAATGACTTTTGCTTTGTTCATAACCCTCTGACCCTTGTTGTTTTTCAGATGTACCGTTGCGTTGGAAGGCGAACGTTCCTGCCGGCCCTGCACCCCGTAGGCAACATTGTCCTGCTCGGCGTTTCGCGCTTCGGTCACAAAAATAACCAAGGACATAATTTAAGTCAGGTCAAGCTGATTTGCCCTCAAGCTACGGTAATTCCGAACAAATTGTTGGAATGCAATCTATAGTTTTGCTGTCTCAACCAGGTGGTGTTGCGAACGCAAGCAGACCGATCTAAAGCCTTCGTCACCATTCATTCGGGGCGTCTCATGGCAAAGGTCGACAAAGACAAGCACGGTATCAACACCCGGCTTGCGCACGCGGGAAATGATCCGCACGCATTCTTCGGCTTCGTCAATCCTCCAGTCGTGCACGCGTCGACCGTGCTTTTCCCGAACGCCGACACGCTCTCGCGCCGTGCACAGAAATACACCTATGGAACGCGTGGAACTCCGACCACGGACGCATTATCAGCGGCAATCGATTCGCTGGAAGGGTCAGTCGGCACAATCGTCGTGCCCTCAGGATTGGCGGCAGTGACGATCCCGCTGCTGGCGTTCCTGTCTTCGGGCGACCATGTGCTGATCGTCGATTCGGTCTACCATCCGACGCGCAATTTCGCCGACACCATGTTAAAGCGTCTCGGGATCGATGTGGAGTACTACGACCCGTTGATCGGGGCCGGCATCAGCGCGCTTCTCAAGCCGAATACACGTGTGGTGTTTACAGAATCACCGGGCTCCAACACGTTCGAAATCCAGGATATTCCCGCCATTGCGAAAGCGGCCAAGGCAGTAGGCGCGGTGGTGATGATGGACAACACCTGGGCAACGCCTCTCTTCTTCCGCCCGCTGGACCATGGAGTCGATATTTCGATCCATGCGGCGACTAAATATCCCGCCGGGCATTCCGACGTGCTCCTCGGCACAGTCTCGGCCAATGAAGCCTGCTGGAAGACACTGCAAGAAACATTCACGACGATGGGCTGCTGCGCGGCGCCGGACGATGTTTATCAGGTGCTGCGCGGGCTGCGCACCATGGGCGTGCGCCTCGAGCATCACCAGAGAAGCGCATTCGAAATTGCTGGTTGGCTCGAAAAGCAACCAGGTGTCGCGCAAGTGCTGCACCCCGGGCTTGCGTCCCATCAAGGACACGCCATCTGGAAACGCGATTTCGGCGGGGCAAGCGGCATCTTCTCGATTGTTCTGGACGGCGGTGGCCAGAAGCAGGCGCATGCCTTTCTGGACGCGCTCGAAATCTTCGGCCTCGGCTATTCGTGGGGCGGCTATGAAAGCCTCGCGGTGAACGTATTTCTGGGGGATCGAATGATCGCCAGGGGAAGCTACCCTGGCCCGCTCCTGCGCCTGCAAATCGGACTGGAAGACGTGGCGGACCTGAAGGCCGACCTGGAGCGGGGGTTGGCGGCAGCCCGAAACGCGTGAGTTCCTTCGTCAGACGATGTGGGCCAACGCGAATGCATCGATGAGCGTCACCAACTCCGGCTCGTCGACCAGCACCTTGGCGTGCTCCCAATCGACCCAGCCGCGGCGGCGCTGTTTCGCCTCGCGCCAACGTGGCATGCTGCCTGTGACCTTGAGTGGATATACGGCCACGGTAATCGGAACAAAGGCACTCTTGAGGCGCTTCCAGTACTGATATTCGCCGATGGGCTGTTTATGTATTTCGCCCTTGATGCCTGCTTCTTCTCTTGCCTCCTGCGCCGCCGCTTCCCAATCCTTGAGGCCGTCCATCTGCCAGCCCTTGGGAATCACGAACCTTCGCGTGCCTCGCGAAGTGATCAGCAGCACCTTGAGTTCACCCCTATCGGAAATGCGATAGGGCAAGGCCGCGATCTGCCTTATGTCCTTGCCCTTTTTTATAAGGCTGGTCGCTTTCTTCTGTTTCATTCAATGAGAATTAATGAACCGGCTAATTAATTCAAGCCCCTTTCATCTCCCAATTTCGGAAGTGCTTCGGCAGATATATTGGAAACACGGCTGCCGGAATCGCTATGACGCATGATACCATGAAAATCATCGAAATTCCGGGCCCGAGGCGGCACGCGGCGCTCCCGGAACGAGCAGTGGCTAGAAAGTGGCGATCCCGGCAGGGCTCGAACCTGCGACCCACAGCTTAGAAGGCTGTTGCTCTATCCAGCTGAGCTACGGGACCATGTGGTGTCTGGACAGTCAGAATTCCCTGCTCCGAATTCAATGGGTCCAAGGAACCTTGCGGTCATAGCGGAAATTGTCAGAGTAGGAAATTGGACGGCGCGTGGCGACCTTCGGTTCTTCAACCCGATAGGCTATGTTCTGTTTTTTGGCATACGCGACCGCTTCCTCCAACGTATCGAAGGTAAGTTTGACCTGCCGTTTCATGTCGCCGGAGGACGTGTATCCCATCAGCGGATCGATCTTCAAAGGCTGTTCCGGATCAAATTCGAGAATCCAATAGCCGGTCTTGGCTTTGCCGGACTGCATGGCGGTCTTGGCCGGGCTGAAAATGCGGGCGGACATTTCGATACCTTCTGTCGATTCCAAGAAACGCGCGATGCAAAGCTGCATACTGCGAGTGAGCCATCCCTGCAAGCGATCGCATGCCTGCCCTGGGTGGGCGAGCACATACCTCGGACGATTCTTGCCCAATTTCGGGGATGGTCGAGCCCTTTTTCTGGTCGAGTTCAAACATACCAAACAGGTTCTAGCGCAATTCACACACTCTCGGATTGTCTTTTTCTAGAATGCCCCTTGCACCAAGGTCCCTGTTTCTTTAGGGGGTCGGGCTGCCTCGGAGTGTAGCGCAGCCTGGTAGCGCACCTGATTTGGGATCAGGGGGTCGCAGGTTCGAATCCTGCCACTCCGACCATAGTCAAATCAATTGGTTAGCGGAATCCGTGAAACTTTCTATGGGCTTTTGCCCAACGAAGGACTGGTTTTTGTTTGACCCTATGTCGGCATTCCTCCTTCCTGCACGTCCTTGGGACAGTCATGCAAATGAAGGATCGAACAAGATGCCGAGCACCATCAAACTCCACCGCGTTCTGGCCACGCGCCCGGACAAGGTCTACCGTGCGTTTCTTGAGGCTGACGCGCTTGCGAAATGGCTCCCGCCAAACGGCTTCCTGTGCACCGTGCATCATTTCGAGCCCAAAGCCGGCGGCACCTTCAGAATGTCGTTTCGAAACTTCACAACAGGCCAAAGCCACTCGTTTGGCGGCAGATATGTTGATCTGATCGAAAACGAGCGCCTCCAATACACGGACTCATTCGACGATCCGAATATGCCGGGCGAAATGGAGGTGACAGTCAGCTTGAAGCAGATTTCCGTCGGCACGGAACTCAACATCACGCAGGCGGGCATTCCCGATGCCATTCCCCCGGAAGCGTGCTATCTCGGATGGCAAGAGTCGCTTCGCAACCTTGCAACGCTGGTTGAGCCTGAAATCAATCAGTGAACCATCAGACATACTGAGTGTCCGGCCATCGGCATATGGGGTGGGCCGAACCCTAGAATTTCACTGTCATTCCGCCGTCCACAACGAGGACGTGCCCCGTCACAAACGACCCTGCTTCGCTTGCGAGGAAGAGCGCGGCAGGGGCAATTTCCTCCGGCCTGCCCCACCGCTGTAGCGCAACGCGCCTGCGCGCAAATTCAACCATTTCGGCGCTACCGGCGAGTTCAGCATTCGTTTCCGTGGCAAACATGCCGGGCGCGATGGCGTTGCTGGTTATGCCAAAGGGGCCATACTCGACCGCTAACGCCCTCATGAGGCCGGTCAGGCCTTGCTTGGCCACCGGATAAACCGCGTCGTCGGGCATCGTCTGGTGTCCAAGTATGGAAGTCACTGCGATCAACCGGCCATAGCCGCGCCGCTTCATCATCTCCGCGGCGTCACGGGACAGCGAAATTGCCGCAAGCAGGTCGGTCTGGATGAGTTTCAACACATCATCGTCGGTAAAGGCAGCAAGCGGACGTCGATCCCTCGCCCCGACATTGTTGACGAGGATGTCCAATCGGCCATGCTGTTTCTGGATCTGGGCGAGCGCCGCTTTTCTGCTCTCGGCATCGCTCACATCGAATGCGAGAAACTGCGGTGGCGCCTTCGCATCGCGACCCAGTTCACGGGCCGCCCGCTCCAATGTCGAAGCGTCCCGGCCTGTAATGATAACTTGCGCACCGAACTCGGCGAACACCTTGGCAATCTCATAGCCAAGTCCGCGCCCGCCACCAGTTATAAGGGCGACCCTGTTTTCTAGACCGAGCTTCTCTTTGACCGACACACGTCACCTCGCATTGCGCTGACCATCCTCCATATCCCATCTGCACGCGGATTTTGAGCCTTGCCGCAATCGAAAGTCAGCAACTCCAGCCGTTATAACAACGTAGACATAACGAAAGCTTCTCGTCCGCCTGCTTGGCATTCTTCGCGGTCGGCAAGGTTCATACGCTAGCCGGTTTCGAAATCACCTCTTTGCGGCGGCGCGACCGGCACAAACAATGTGCGGTCCGGCTTGATGTCCAGCAAGGGCGGCACGGCAGGCGTGCGGCAGCGCTCAGTCGCTATATTCATCCTGATATCTCGAAATCACATTTGCTGAGACGCTCGGGACTTGCCCCGCTTGTTCGTCTATGGCAGCAGAACGTCGCGCAGCTTCGGTCCTTCCCGGAACCGCAGGTCCAGGTCGGCTTCAATATGGTTGATATGCGCCACGATCAGGCTGCTCGCCTTGTCGGTATCTGACGCTTCGATCGCGGCTACGATCTCAGCATGCTCGTTGTGGCCACACGCCGAGGCACCCGAACGGCCATAAAGTGCGATGACGAGCGAAGATCGCGCGACAAGCTCCTCCATGAATTTTTGCAGGATCGCGTTTCCGGCAACGGAGGCGAGCAGCAGATGAAAGTCTCCCGATGCCTTGATTTCCGCGCGCCGCGCTTCCGGGCCGTGCGCCGCGACGAGGCTTCCCTCCGACTGTAACTGAAGCTGGAAGGCGGCGAGATGATGCAGTTCCAGCCGCTTGCAGACTTCGACAACGATTCCAGGTTCGATGAGACGGCGCGAAGCGAAGACCTGACGGGCTTCTTCTGGAGACGGGTTGGCGACAAAGGCCCCCCGGTTGCGCTCGGTGTGTACCAGGCCTTCGAAAGTCAGCATTTGAAGAGCGGCGCGCGCGACGGTGCGGCTCACGTCGAAAATCGACCCGACTTCCTGCTCGGACAGCTTGGTGCCGGGCGCGAGACGACGGTCTATGATCGCGAGCCTGAGCTGGTCCCGAATGGAACTTGCCCGATCATCCGCTTTCTGCTCACCCGCTCGGGTCGATGCCTGCGCCAAATCCAAGATGTTTTACCTTTTTTGCCTGCATAGCCGACAAGCACCCGGTCTGGCGAGTGCCAAAACAGGAAGCCATCCAGATTGCATACAATCGCGCAAGTGATTGGCAACAATCGCACATTTTTTGTGCAACATGACGCTTTGCTCTCATTGGAGGCACAAGCGGCGTGAATGATCTTCTTTCAATATTTCAACAACTTGGACGGGAAACGCACAACTGGCACGCGTGATGCATGGTGGAAAGCACCAAGGAGTGCTGGATGACAAAGGCTGCCGAGATCGACATCGCTTCCGTTTCCAAGGTCTACGGCAACTTCACGGCTGTTCACGACATCAGCCTCAAGATACCTGCGGGCACCTATTGCTGCCTTCTTGGCCCGTCGGGCTGCGGCAAGACCTCGACGCTGCGCATGATTGCCGGACACGAAAGCATTTCCTCCGGAGACATACGCCTCGGAAACACCATCATCACGGACCTGCCGCCGGCAAAGCGCGGCACCGCGATGATGTTCCAGTCCTACGCGCTGTTCCCTCACCTCGATCTGGTCGACAATGTTGCCTTCTCGATGAAAATGAAGGGTGTCGAGAAGGCCGATCGCCGCGCGAAAGCGCTGGAAATGCTGAAGCTGATGCAAATGGAACCCTACGCGATGCGACGGCCCGCGCAGCTTTCCGGCGGCCAGCAGCAAAGGGTGGCGCTGGCCCGCGCATTGATCACCGATCCCGAGGCATTGCTGCTCGACGAACCGCTGTCCGCGCTCGACCCGTTTCTCAAGATCCGCATGCGGGCCGAGCTGAAAAAGCTCCAGCAGAACCTCGGCATCACCTTCGTCCATGTCACGCACAGCCAGGAAGAGGCGATGGCGCTGGCTGACCTCATCGTCGTGATGAATGACGGGCGCATCGAACAGGCTGCACCTCCCCGCACTGTATTCGAGACGCCGGCAACGGCATTCGTCGCGCGCTTCATGGGCGATCACAACGTTGTTTCCGGCAGGGTCACCGCCAACAGGAAAGGCTCGGTGCAGTTCGAAGTCCCCGGAGGTGGCAAGTTCCTCGCCACGGGCGAGGAGCGGCCAGTCGGCTCAGAGATCGATGTCGCCATCCGCACCGATCATGTTCGCATCGGCGAAAACATAAAGGCAGGGCTCGGCTTCAACGGCGTCGTGTCGAACATCGAGTATCGCGGCTCCTCCGTCAAAATGATCGTGGCCGGGGCCGGTTTCGACGACTTCACCGTTATCGCTGACGACAAGGACTTCTTCGACCGGTCAATAAAAACGGGAGACGCCCTGCCGCTTGCCTGGGACCCGCAGGACGCAATCGTGCTCGCACGCCTCGACGCTTGAACAGAAACCACAAGAACAGGGAACAAAGCCATGAAAACTGAAACAAAGGGACTTTCCCGGCGCTCACTGTTGAAAGCGGGCGCTGCAACTGCCGGTCTGGCCGCTGGTTCCGGCATGATTACAGGATTTCCGACAATATGGGCGCAGTCGAACATAATGCTGCGCCAGTTCGGAACGGGCGTGTCGAACATCAATGCGATCGCCGAACAGTGCAAGAAGGACCTCGGCATCACGCTTGAAATGACCGCGACGGACTCCGACGCAGCCGCGCAGCGCGCCGTCACACAGCCCGACAGCTATGACGTTGCCGATATCGAATACTGGATCTGCAAGAAAGTGTTCCCAAGCGGCGTTCTACAGCCGATGGACACCTCGAAGCTCAAATATTTCGACAAGGTGGTTCCGCTGTTCATCAACGGCAAGCTGACGCCGGACTCAGTCATCGCGCAGGGCACGGCGCCGCACACGGTCGGATTTGTCGAGGCACAGGATTCCAAGACCTTCGCAAAAGAGCCGACTCAGTGGTTCACGATGATGCCGACGATCTACAATGCCGACACGCTCGGTATTCGCCCGGATCTCGTGGGCCGAGAAATCACGACATGGGCCGATATCATGGACCCGGCGTTCAAGGGCAAGACCTCCATCCTCAATATTCCGTCCATCGGCATCATGGACGCCGCAATGATCATGGAAGCGATGGGCAACATCAAATATGCCGACAAGGGCAACATGACCACGGACGAGATCGACAAGACGATCGAGTTCCTGATCAAGGCCAAGCAGGACGGCCAGTTCCGCGCGTTCTGGAAATCGTTCGACGAGAGTGTCAATCTCATGGCGTCGGGCGAAGTGGTCATTCAGTCGATGTGGTCACCTGCGGTCGCTGCGGTCCGCGCCAAGGGCATTGCATGCAAATATCAGCCGCTCAAGGAAGGCTATCGCGCATGGGGCGGCGGTCTCGGCCTCGCATCGCATCTGTCCGGCGCACAGCTCGATGCCGCCTATGAATATATCAACTGGTACACCTCCGGCTGGGTTGGCGGCTATCTCAACCGTCAGGGCTACTATTCGGCCTGCATGGAAACCGCGAAAGGCTTCATGAGCGAAGACGAATGGGGCTACTGGATCGAGGGCAAACCAGCACAGGGCGATATTCTCTCGCCGGAAGGCAAGGTCATGGAGAAGGCCGGTGCTGTACGCGACGGCGGCTCCTTCAACGAGCGCATGGGCAAGGTAGCGTGCTGGAATTCGGTCATGGACGAGGATCGCTACATGGTCAAACGCTGGAACGAATTTATCGCCGCCTGACGCGCATTCGAGTTACTGTGCCGGCGCTCGTTTCTGGGGTGCCGGCACGCTCCAACACCTCGCGGGAACCGATCCGTCCATGACGATTGTCATTCCAGATACGAATGTCGTGAAGCCCGCGCGCTCGTGGCTGAAACTCAGCGGCATGGCTTCCTATCTGCAGGCGCTGCCGTTGACTCTCATCCTCGGCTTCTTTCTGCTCTTGCCGATCCTGATGATCGCCGTCGTATCCTTCTGGGACTACGATTTCGCGCGCATGTATCCCGATTTCACGCTCATGAACTATTCGGATACGCTTGGATCGTGGGTCACGTGGAAGACCTATCTCAATACGCTGAGATATGCGCTGATCGTGTGGGCCATAACCTTGTTCATCGGTTTCTGGGTGGCCTATTTTCTTGCGTTTCATATACGCTCGACGGCCATGCAGATGGTGCTGTTCCTTGTGTGCACGGTGCCGTTCCTGACATCGAACATCATTCGCATGATCTCCTGGATTCCAGTGCTGGGCCGCAACGGTCTGGTCAACACGGCGCTGGTCAAGGCAGGGATCGTTCCCCAACCCATCGAGTGGCTGCTCTATTCGGATTTCGCGGTCGTGCTGGCGATGGTGCATCTCTATACGCTGTTCATGGTCACGCCGATCTTCAACACGCTGATGCGCATTGACAGGTCGCTGGTTGAAGCCGCACGGGATGCGGGAGCGTCAGGCTGGCAAATACTCTGGAACGTCATCATCCCGCTCGCCAAACCCGGCATGGCGATCGGCACGATCTTCGTCGTTACCCTCGTCATGGCGGATTTCTCAACCGTTCAGGTCATGTCCGGCGGACAGAGCGCATCGGTCGCGCTGATGATGAAGAACCAGATGTCGTTGCTGCAATACCCCGCTGCTGCGGCCAACGCCGTTGTGCTGCTCGTTCTGGTTCTGCTGATGGTCGCGGGCATCCTGCGGATCGTTGATATACGCAAGGAACTCTAGACATGCGCGATGAAGGCCGTAGCCTCGAATTCTACATCCTGGCGATGTTCTTCGCGCTTTTCGTGCTGTTCCTCTACGGCCCGCTTTCGGCGATCCTGATCCTGTCGTTTCAAGGGCCGGATGGGGGCCTGACCTTCCCACTGAATGGTGTTTCGCTGCACTGGTTTGCCAACCTCTTTGAAACGCAGGCCGTCGGCGATTTCGGAGGCAGCTTCCGACGTTCTTTCATTCTTGGGCTGATGGTGATGGTAGTGACCGTGCTGGTATCCCTGCTGGCCGGCCTGTCATTCAGGCGCAAATATCGTGGGGCAACCCCGCTATTCTATCTGGCCATCGCGAGCCTCGTGGTGCCCTCGATCATCATTTCGCTCGGCATAGGCGTGCTGTTCCAGCAGATCGGCGTCCAGCCTGCCTGGTACAGCTCTGCATTTGGCGCACATCTGACATGGACGCTTCCCTTCGGCGTGCTCATCATGTTTGCGGTCTTCAACCGCTTTTCGCCCTCTTACGAGGAGGCTGCGCGCGACCTTGGTGCCACGCCTTGGCAAACCTTCTGTCACGTCCTGTTGCCGATGATTGCACCTTCGCTGATCGGAGTCGGCCTGTTCGGCTTCACATTGTCCTACGATGAATTCGCCCGCACACTGATGACGTCGGGCACCTACAACACGCTTCCGCTCGAAATCTACGGGATGACCACCAACGTCACGACGCCCGTGCTCTATGCGCTCGGCACGGTGACGACGCTGTTCTCGTTTCTTGTCATCGCGGGCACGCTCGGGACGATCTTTTATCTGGGACGTCGCCGCGCGCGCGCCTGAAACGGGAACCCAATGCGCATCCTTGTCGTCAATCCGAATACGACCGCCTCGATGACCGCAACGATTTCGGAAGCAGCGCGCGAAGCGGCGTCCGCCGGTACGGAGATCGTCGCCGTAACCTCACGCATGGGACCAGCCTCCATTGAAGGATATTATGACGAAGCCCTCGCCGTGCCTGGCATGCTGGCGGAAGTCGTAGCAGCCGGCGATGCCATAGATGCCGTCGTTATTGCGTGTTTCGACGATACGGGCCTTGATGCGGCGCGCGCGCTTGCCGATGTGCCGGTGCTGGGAATCTGCGAGGCGGCATTGTCTCTGGCAGGATTCATCGCCGCGAGAATGTCGGTTGTCACGACGATGGACCGCTCGAGGGTGCCAATCGAGAATCTTGTTCACCGCTATGGATTCTCCGGACGTGCAAAGGTCCGTTCGGCGGACATTGCCGTGCTTTCGCTGGAGGACCCCGCCTCCGGTGCGCGTGACAAGTTGCGCCGGGAAATCGGCACCGCGATTGCCGAGGATAGAGCCGAGGCAATTGTGCTGGGCTGCGCGGGCATGGCCGATCTGGTGCGTTCGCTGCGTCAGGAATTTGGTCTGCCCGTTGTCGACGGAGTGGCAGCAGCGGTAAAACAGGCGGAAGCGCTGGTTTCGCTTGGCCTGAACACATCGAAGCGCGGGGCCTACGCGACGCCAATCCGCAAGCCCGTGATCGGGATGCCGGAATATTTCGCGCGGAGCTAGGATCCATGTCCACCGTGGACGTTCGGGTGATGTCGCCCGCCGATGTTGAAACGCTCGTCGGCTGGGCCGGTGGTGAAGGCTGGAATCCCGGGAAATCGGACGGAGCCATGTTCCGATCCGCCGATCCCGACGGGTTCATAGGAACCTATGTCGGCGGCGAGCTGGCAGCCGGAATCGCGGCGATAGCCTATGGCGAATCGTATGGCTTCATCGGTCTCTACATCACTCGCGCAGATTTGCGCGGAAGGGGCTACGGCAAGCGTTTGTGGAACGCCGGGATTGGACGGTTGTCGGGACGAACTATAGGCCTCGACGCTGTTGAGGCCCAGGTCGAAAACTACCGGGCCAGCGCATTTCAGGAAGTCTATCGAACATTGCGATTTGCAGGCACTTTTCAACTTCGCGACCGACCCGCGCAAGTCCAGCTCGAAAACTGCAATTCATCCGACTTCGCCGAATTGGCGTCATTCGATCTCGAAGCTTTCGGTGCGGACCGCGAAACATTCCTCCGCAAATGGATATCGCGACCACATCATTCAATTGCGGCCCTCAGCGAAGGAAGTATCGTCGGCTACGGCACGGTGAGACAGTGCCTCGAAGGATACAAGATCGGCCCTCTATTTGCGTGCCGGCCAGCAATTGCCGCCGAAATCTTCTTCGCCTTGTGCAAGGCGACAGACGGGTGCGTCTATATCGACGTCCCGGAATATCAGTCGGAATTCATCGACTTGCTGGGCGCGCATGGATTGCGTTCCATTTTCCAGACCACTCGAATGTACCTGGGGGGGCTATTCGCCCCCAACAGTCGGGTTTTTGGGGTGACGACGCTGGAACTCGGATAAGCCTACCGAAGCATCACCAGTTGCAGGTCTTTGACCCTAGCCATCCGCTCGCGCAGCCATGGTCGCCTTTCCCCACCAGGCAAGATCGTCGAAGGTATTCTTGAGCGACGGCAGCAGCACGTCTTCAATCGCCGACATCGGCTCGTTCTTACCGAGCGGCGAGACCGTCACGAAATCGCGCCCGCCTATATGGACAGCATTTCGCACAGGCACCATCTGCAACTCGATCGATATCGTTCGCAGATGTTCGAGTGCGCGCGCGCCGCCCATGCTACCGTAGGCGACCGCTCCCATCGGCTTGTGGTTCCACTCCTTGTAGCATTGATCCAGCGCATTCTTCAGCGCCCCCGTGATGGAACGATTATATTCGGCGGTGATGAACAGATAGCCGTCGAATTCGCCAACCTTCTGCTGCCATTTCACCGCGCGCTCATCCTTGGAAGGCATCCAGAGGTTTGACGCCGCTTCGTTGAAAAAGGGCAGGTCGAAATCCCGCAAGTCCACCAGTTCAAAGTCAAGGTCGGCGCGCTTCTTTGCATGCTCCAGCGCCCATTGCGCAGGCTTGTCGGCAAAGCGCGTGGCACGGGTCGAACCGATAATGATGGCAATCTTGGGCTTGGACATTGCTGGCTCCAGTTCTTTCCTTGGGAGGATTGCAGACGAGGACCGCAGGGAGGAGCGGCCGAAGTGCCTATAAAGGCAATTCGGCCTGCCCTTCGTCAAGTGAAGTGATCACGTCCGCAGCCAACGCTCGTGTTATGCGCGTGTTCTGCGACAAGGCAGCATAGTCGAGCCGGTTCACCACATTGATTGCCGCAGCCAGCGACCGCTCGATTCGCCTTACAATATACGCGACCGTATGCGGCTCCACTTCGATCTGCCGGTCGGCAAACAGCTTCGAGATCACGCCAGCAAGCAATGCGTCGTCCGGTTCATGTATCTCCACCACCGTTGCCGCCTTCAGGCGCGATGCGAGGTCCGGCAATTCCACACCCCAAGCGCCGGGAAAGCGCCTTGCCGTCAGCAGAATGTGCGAATGCTGTTGTCGAGCTAGGTTGATCAGGTGAAAGAGCCCGGTCTGGTCGAGGCTACCGGAGTCGACATCATCCACCAGCCACGGGCCTGCCTCGCGCAATTGAGGAAGCCGCGTTTCGATTGCCGAAGCGTCGAGCGGCGATGCGCCGCTTCGCGACCTCCAGATTTCCGCAAGGTGGGATTTTCCGCTGCCGGCAGGACCGGCAAGCACGACCACCGGTCCCGGCCAGTCCGGCCAGCCGTCAACCAGCCTGACGGCTTCGGAATTGGCCTGGGTAACGACCAGATCGTCGCGCGAAAATGCCGGTTTCGCCGCAAGGTCCAGCGGCAGTTGCTGCGGCTCGGATGAACTGCTCATCGCCGTTCGGGCTTCGTTGTCCTGACGGATCTTTTCTTCGCTGTCTCTGCTTCGAGTACCTCGACGCGTACCACTTCGATTTGATCCCGGGCCGCGTGACCCGTGTAAAGCGGAGATTCAAGGTAACGGGAGATCCCAAACCGGATCAGCACGGCAATCGCCGCAGCCGCCGGGACCGCGACGAGCAGGCCGACGAACCCGAAAAGAGCGCTGAACGCAAACAGTGCGAACATAAGCCAGACCGGATGGAGTCCGACGCTTTTGCCGACAAGGCGCGGTTGCAGGATATTGCCCTCGATGAACTGCCCGGCAAAGAACACGCAGGCGACTGCGACAACCATGTACCAGTCAGGCCAGAACTGCACGAAAGCAATGCCGAGCGAAAGCGCAAGCCCGGTCAGCGATCCAACATAGGGAATAAAGGAGATGAGGCCCGCGAAAAGGCCTATCAGAATGGCAAAGTTCAGTCCGACCACCGTCAGTCCGATTGCATAGATGGCACCGAGGATGAGGCAAAGCGTACCCTGACCGCGCACGAACCCAGCCGTCGCGCTGTTGATGTCACGCGCGATCTGTCGGACTGTCTGCACATGATCCCGCGGCACCCAACTGTCCACCACCGAAATCATGCGATCCCAGTCGAGCAGCATGTAAAAGGCCACAACAGGGGTCACGACGAACAGGCTGGCGATGGAAAAGAGCCTGACGCTCGAACTCCAGATCGACTGGAACACAGTCGAGACAATGCCGACACTCGACGTCAAGAGGGAATTCAGCCCTTCACTCAGCGTCGATGGATCGACACCAAAATTGCGTTTCAGCCACTCCGGATTGAAATTGGTCACAAGCTCCTGAAGCTGCGTGAGATATTGCGGCACGCGGACCGCAAAGTCCGCGAGCTGTGAAGACAGAAGCGGTATCAGAATGACCAGTCCGAGCACCACAAGGATCAGGAACGCAAACAGTATGATGACGGTAGCCATGAGTCGCGAGAGGCCGAGCCGTTCCAACCGATCCGCTACCGGATCAAGGAAGTAGGCCAGCGCGAGCCCCGCGATAAACGGCAGGAGCACATCGCTGAACACGTAGAGAAACAGCGCAAAAAGCGCCGCTGCCAACAGCCAGAATCGTATCTGGCGGCGGAATGCGAGGCTTAGTGCAGCCTCGGCAAGGGCATCATCGGCTGGAGGGCGCGTTTTCGCCATTTGTTGTCATATGCCTCAACCAAGCCACGAGATAGGCAGCGGCGGATGCGATGGTCAAGAGGCCGCTCGCAGCAATCAGCATCGTCCGCATAATGCCGGTGTCCGCGCTGAAAGCCTGCTCGCCCAGTATGAATGCGGCGAGGACGATTTGAACCGTGGTGTTGGCCTTGGAGACCATGAGCGGCTTCATCTCGACCGGATTGCCCATGACCGACGACAAAAGCACGGCGCAAACGATGAGCGCATCCCGCGAAACGGCGGCGATCACAAGCCACAGCGGCAATTCGTTCAGGTAGCCCAGCACGATGAACACGCTAACGAGCAGCACCTTGTCGGCTACTGGATCAAGGTAACTGCCGAGCTTGGAAATCTGCCCGAAATGGCGTGCAATGAAGCCGTCCACGGCGTCCGAAAGGCCTGCAACGACGAAACCTGCAAACGCCCACCCCCATTGTTCGATGAGCAGGGCATAGACCACAACCGGCACAAGCAGAAATCTGAGGATGGTGATGAAGTTGGGTATGGTCAACGACGCTCCCCGCAATTCTCCGTTTGTGACCGATATGGTCGAGCGCATGCGGCGAGGCAAGTGGTCCACCAGCCCGAAGACATTTATCCATTGCCCATGGCTCGTGTTTTGTTGAAGCTCGCGCCGGTTCGTGCAAATAGCGCGGCAGGAAACAGGAACCGGGCGGCGAGGCACCATGCAGAAGACAAAGAATGGACTGACCTATGCCGATGCAGGCGTCGACATCGATGCCGGCAACCTTATGGTGGAAAAGATCAAGCCGCTGGTGCGGGCGACCCGGCGTCCCGGCGCAGACGGTGAGATTGGCGGATTTGGTGGCTTGTTCGACCTGAAGGCTGCGGGTTTCACCGATCCGGTCCTCGTTGCCGCGAATGACGGCGTCGGCACCAAACTCAAGATCGCCATCGACGCAGGCAAGCACGACACGATCGGCATCGATCTCGTTGCAATGTGCGTCAACGACCTCGTGGTGCAAGGCGCGGAGCCGTTGTTTTTCCTCGACTATTTCGCGACCGGCAAGCTCGACCCCGACCAGGGCGTCGCCATCGTTGAAGGCATTGCAGAAGGCTGCCGACAGGCAGGTTGCGCGCTGATCGGCGGCGAAACGGCGGAGATGCCGGGCATGTACCGCGAAGGTGACTACGACCTCGCGGGATTTGCAGTCGGCGCTGCAGAGCGCGGGCAATTGCTGCCGACCGACGATATCGTCGAAGGCGACGTGCTGCTCGGCCTTGCGTCCTCGGGGGTGCATTCCAACGGCTTTTCCCTTGTCCGCCGAATCGTGTCCACAAGTGGCCTCGACTGGGGCGACAAGGCTCCTTTCGCTGCCGGCGAAACGCTGGGCGAGGCGCTGCTGGAGCCGACGCGCATCTATGTGCGTTCGATCCTCAAGGCGATCCGGTCGACGCATGGCATCAAGGCCCTTGCGCACATCACAGGTGGCGGATTTCCCGATAATATACCCCGCGTCCTGCCCAAGGACTTTTCCGCCGAGATCGATCTCGAAACCATCGAGGTTCCTCCGGTATTTTCGTGGCTGGCAAAGACGGGAGGGGTAGCGCCGGAGGAGATGATGCGGACCTTCAACTGTGGCATCGGCATGGTCATAGCAGTTGCCAGCGGACAGGCGGCCCAGGTCGCCGCCGTACTCCAGGAAACAGGCGAAACGGTTACGCCGATCGGGCGCATTGTCCCGCGCCGGGAAACTGGCGTCATCTATCGCGGAGCGATCGGGCTATGACCGAGCGTAAACGCATTGCGGTGCTTATTTCGGGACGTGGGTCGAACATGGGGGCCCTCGTTGAGGCCGCCTCCGAGCAGGACTATCCGGCTGAGATCGTTTGCGTCATTTCCGACCAGGCGGATGCGGCAGGGCTGCATTTCGCTTCCTCGCGCGGCATTCCCACGCTGGTGGTGGCGCGCAGGGATTTCGCATCCAAGGAAGCGCACGATGCCGCCATCGATTCGCACCTTGCCGCCTTCAGGACCGACATTGTTGCGCTTGCAGGCTATATGCGCCTGCTTACAGCGGAATTCGTGCAGAAGTGGCAGGGTCGCATGATCAATATCCACCCTGCTCTGCTGCCTTTGTTCAAGGGCCTCAACACGCATCGCCGCGCATTGGATGCCGGCATGCGCGTTCATGGCTGCACGGTGCATTTCGTCACCGCCGACATGGACGATGGCCCGATCATCGCACAGGCGGCTGTGCCCGTTCTCCACGATGACACCGAAACCGCCCTGTCCGCGCGAGTGCTCCGGATGGAACACCGCATCTATCCGACCGCGTTGCGACTTGTCGCCGAGGGAAAGGCGCGAATGGAACAGGGTCGCACCGTGTTCGAGGGTTTTGACGAGTACGGAGCCGACGCGGCCGTTTCCGCACCCGATCCCCTGCCCGACCTGCCTGACCTCGAACAGCTCGCGCGTGTGACGCCCTGAGGCGGCTTTCTAGATTGTCTCGTCCAGCAGGCCGTTGACGAAATCGAACAGGCCGGGACGCCTGTCCCGGCGCAGGCGCTCGGCGATCACGATGGCACGCACCTCACTATAGGCACGGTCAAGATCGTCATTGATGATGATGTAGTCGTATTCGGTCCATTGCTGGATTTCCGACCGGGCATTCTTCAACCGCCGGGTTATATCATCTTCCGTGTTTTCGGCGCGGCGCTTGAGGCGCTGAACGAGTTCCGCCATGCGCGGCGGCAACACGAAGACCGACACCACGTCGGCAGGAATTTTGTCACGCATCTGGGCCGCACCCTGCCAGTCTATGTCGAAAAGCATGTCCTGCCCTTTCGACATAGCGTATTCGACCGGCTCGCGCGGTGTGGCGTAAAAATTGCCGTGAACCTCCGCCCATTCCAGCAACTGGTCGCTATCGCGCATCTGATCGAACTGACGCTTGGTGATGAAATGGTAGTGCACGCCGTCAATTTCGCTGGGGCGGCGCTCACGCGTCGTAACGCTGATCGAAAGCGACATGCCAAGCGTTTTGTCCTCGAGAAGATTTCGCGCAATTGTCGACTTACCAGCCCCCGAAGGCGACGAGATGACGAGCATCAGGCCGCGCCTTGCAATGGGCAGCATTTGGGGCATTTGCGGCATCCACTACTCCAGATTCTGGACCTGCTCGCGGAATTGATCCACCAAGGCCTTCAGGTCAAGCCCGATTGCAGTGAGCGATGCCGCATTTGACTTCGAACACAGCGTGTTCGCTTCGCGATTGAGTTCCTGCGCCAGAAAGTCGAGACGTCGGCCCACCACGCCGCCCGCATCAAGAAGCGTGCGCGCAGCCGCAACGTGCGTTTTGAGGCGATCAAGCTCTTCTCGAATATCTGCCTTCGTCGCCAGCAGCATGGCTTCCGCGTGAAGCCGCTGTTCGTCGAAACTGCCGCCGGACGTGTCCATCAGCAATCTCACCTGCTCCGCCAGCCTTTCCCGGATCGCCGATGGCTCGCGCGCCGGATCGGCTTCCGCCCTGTCGGCCAACAGCGCTATCGCATCGAGATGGCTATTCAGGACTACGGCCAGGGATTTGCCTTCATCGCGGCGCGCAGCCTCCAGTCCTTCCAAGGAGGTTTCAAGGACGGCAAGCGCCCCCGCATCGGCGATTGCGCGGTCCTCGTCGGATTCAAGCGGTTCGGGTATGTCCAGCACGCCACGCAGGCCGAGCAGGCCGTCGGCGCGCGCCGGTGCAGCGCCGAACTGATTTTCCAATCGCTGTGCAAGTTCGGCCACGTCCCGAAGGAAGGTTTCGTTGACGATCGGCTGCACTTGCAGTTGCGCGGGGCGCACCAGCGTAAGCAATGCCTGAAACGTGCCGCGAGAAAACCGCTTCTGGAGAGCTTGCCGCACGGCGGCTTCCAGCCGCTCCTGTCCGGGCGGCAGACGCAGCCGCATTTCCAGCGACTTGCCATTCACCGACTTCACTTCCCATGTGACGGTCGTCCCGCGGACATCACCCGCCGCACGAGAAAAGCCGGTCATACTCTGCAAGTTTGCCAAATTGGTCTCCGGAATTGCCCGCGAGCCTACTGCTGCGGCTCGTCCGCAGGCGCACCCTGCTGCTTCTGGATGGCACGCCAGCGAGCGACATTTTTGTTGTGCTCTTCCAGCGTCTCCGCAAATACATGCCCGCCATCGCCCGACGCGACAAAATAGAGATCGTTTGTCCTTGCGGGATTGGCGACGGCTTCAAGCGCGGCCCGGCCCGGATTTGCAATCGGGGTCGGCGGCAGGCCTTCTATGACATAGGTATTGTAGGGCGTGGGCTTCTGGATGTCCGACTGGTAGATCGGGCGATCCGCCGGTCGCCCTTGTCCGCCGAACAGGCCATAGAGGATCGTGGGATCGGACTGCAGCCGCATTCCCTTCTTGAGCCGGTTGACGAAAACCGCAGCGACGAGGGGGCGTTCTTCCGCAATCCCCGTTTCCTTTTCCACGATTGAAGCGAGCGTGACGAAGTCGTTGATATTGCTGATCGGCAGGCCATCGGTTCGCTTCGCCCAGATCTCCTCGACAAGCGCCTTCTGGTCGGAAAGCATCTTGGCGACAATGACCTTGCGTTCAGTGCCGCGCGTGAACCGCTGCGTATCAGCCGCGAGCGTCCCCTCAGCCGGCGTTTCGGACGGCAGATCGCCAGAGAGCTCCGGTGTATCCGCGATCTTCTGCAATGCCTGCTCCACGGTCAGGCCCTCGGGTATGGTTATGGAATAGAGGACGGATTTGCCGCTCTGCATGAGATCCATGATCTCGCGCATCGATGAGCCGGGCTTGATCTCGTATTCCCCTGCTTTCAGAGCGCTCATATGGCCGCTGGCGCGGACGCCGAGTTGGAACACCTTTGCATTGCTGATGATGCCTTCTTCCTCAAGGCCGTTGGATATCTGGTTCAAACCGGTGTTTGGCTTCACCAGAAACGTTCGTGTTTCCGTCGTCGGTCCCGGTGCGTTGAATTCGTACTTGCCAAACCAGAGCGCCGCAAAGGCCGCAATCGCAGCAAGAACTGCAAATGAAATCAACAGGTTGAAGAATACGACGAAGCGGTTGCGTGAATGACGCGAGCGCTTCGCCGTCTTGGAGGCCGCCTCCTGCCTCAAGGCTTCGCTGGCGGGCTTTGCAGTCGCGGTCGGCGGTACCGTCGCGCGACGCCCAAATTCAACTTCGTTCGGTGAGTTGGTGCTCATCTCGCTATCCGCAAGTTCGAATCGGCTATGCCGGAATGCACATAAATTCATTGCCGCCAAAATTGGCGCGTGTGCGGCGATCTCAACCGTTATAGCGCTGGAAGATCAGCGAAGCATTGGTTCCGCCGAAACCGAATGAGTTCGACAAGGCAACATCGATCTGGCGCTTGCGAGGCTTGTTGGGTACGAGATCGATTGCCGTTTCCCGCTCCGGATTGTCCAGATTGATGGTTGCCGGCGCGATATTGTCCCGAATGGCAAGGATCGAGAAGATCGCCTCCGCCGCACCTGCCGCCCCCAGAAGGTGGCCGATGCAGGACTTGGTCGACGACATGGAAATCTTGGATGCGGCATTGCCGACCAGTCGCTCGACCGCGCCAAGCTCGATCGTGTCGGCCATGGTCGAGGTCCCATGTGCGTTGATGTAGTCTACGTCGGCAGGCGAGAGCTTCGCACGTTTTAGCGCCATCGTCATGCACCGGAACGCACCGTCGCCATCTTCCGCCGGGGCGGTGATGTGATAGGCGTCGCCGGACATGCCATATCCGGTGATTTCGGCATAGATCTTTGCGCCCCGCGCCTTCGCGTGTTCCAGCTCTTCCAGAACGACCACCCCCGCACCTTCGCCCATCACAAAGCCGTCACGGTCCTTATCATAGGGCCGCGATGCCTTTTGCGGCGTATCGTTGCGCTCGGTGGAAAGTGCGCGGCAGGCGGCAAAGCCTGCCAGTGAAAGGCGGGTAACGGGCGATTCCGTGCCGCCTGCCACCATCACGTCCGCATCGCCAAGCGCGATGAGCCTGGCAGCATCGCCGATGGCGTGCGCACCCGTGGAGCAGGCGGTGACCACCGCATGGTTCGGTCCCTTGAGACCGTGGCGGATGGAGACCTGACCGGATACGAGGTTGATGATGTTGCCAGGAATGAAGAAAGGCGTAACACGGCGGGGGCCGCGCTCATGCAGCACCAAAGCCTGTTCGGCTATGCCTTCGATGCCGCCGATGCCGGAGCCGATCATCACGCCGGTGGCGCATTTGTCGTCCTCGGATTCCGGCTTCCAGCCAGCGTCTTTCAACGCTTCATCCGCAGCAGCGATTCCATAGAGGATGAAATCGCCGATCTTGCGAAGCTCCTTGGGTTCCAGCACGGCTTCGGGACTGAACGTATTGTTCGAACCGTCGCCGCGTGGGATCACGTGAGCGATCTTGCAAGGCAGGTCTTCGACCTCGAATTCGGTCACCCTGCGTGCGGCGCTGCGTGCCGACAATAGCTCTTTCCAGCTATGATCCACTCCCACCCCGTAGGGTGAGAGCAGGCCCATGCCGGTTACGACGACACGTCTCATTCAGCGCCAGCCGGAACGTTGTCGATCAGGCGGAAGCCTTGTCGATGAACTTCACCGCATCGCCCACGGTGAGGATCGTCTCGGCGGCATCGTCCGGTATTTCGACGCCGAATTCCTCTTCGAACGCCATCACCAGTTCGACGGTATCGAGGCTGTCTGCGCCCAGATCGTCGATGAAGCTCGCGCCTTCGGTGACCTTGTCGGCATCAACGCCAAGATGCTCGACGACGATCTTTTTGACGCGTTCTGCGGTATCGCTCATGTGGGCAATCCTTATTCCAGTGATGTTGTATGTCCTTCGTTAGCGGCCCCATTGCCGCTAATCAAGCGCTAAACATTTTTTGACTTTCAGGCCGGAGAAACCGGCCCGCGCATTTCCTCGCCACGCCGATTACACGAAATTTTCAGCCTGTAAAAGCCCGTGAGAGGTCCGTTCCAACTTGCGCACAGCCGAGTTTGAGGCAACGCTGGCGCATTTCCTTCAAATCATGGCCATTCCGCCGTTAACGTGCAATGTCTGCCCGGTGACGTATCCCGCCTCGTTCGACGCAAGGTAGGCGACCGCCGACGCAACCTCTTCACCCGTTCCCATGCGCCGCGCCGGGATGGCGGACATGATCGCTTCCTTCTGCTTTTCATTCAGCTTGTCGGTCATGGCGGATTCGATGAAACCGGGAGCGACGCAATTCACGGTCACGTTGCGCGTCGCGATTTCCTGAGCCAGCGACTTGGAAAAGCCGATCATGCCCGCCTTGGACGCGCAATAATTAGCCTGCCCGGGGTTTCCTGTGACACCCACGACCGAAGTGATGTTGATGATCCGCCCGAACCGCCTGCGCATCATCGGGTGGGTCAGTTCTCGCGTCAGGCGAAATACCGCCGTGAGATTGACCTCGATGACCGCGTCCCAATCGTCGTCGGGCATGCGCACAAACAGGCCGTCCTTGGTAATTCCGGCATTGTTGACGAGAATATCGACTCCTTCGAGTTCAGACTCCGCCTTCTGTCCCAATGTCTTGACCGCATCGCGGTCGGAGAGATTTGCGGGGAACACCTTCACCCTTTCGCCGAGTTCGGCGGCCAGTGAATCCAGCTTCCCTGCCCGAGTTCCGTGAAGGCCGATCGTCGCGCCTTGCGCGTGCAGCGTGCGGGCGATTGCCTCGCCTATGCCGCCAGTCGCCCCCGTCACCAGCGCCTTGCGTCCTGTCAGGTCGAACATGCTCAAATCCAATCCGGTTGGTGTTCAGGCGAAAGCCGCCAAGGCGTCCTCGACTTCGGGCGCCGTACCGATATTTGCAGTCGTAAGCTCGCGATTTATGCGCCGCGCGAGGCCGGACAAGACCTTGCCTGCGCCGATTTCATAGAGCGTGGTCACATCGTTTGCGCCGAACCAGTCCACGGTTTCGCGCCAACGCACGCGGCCCGTTACCTGCGCGACAAGGCGCGCCACGATCTCGTCAGGATCGGTGACGGGCGCGACCGACACGTTGGGGATGACCGGAACCACAGGTGCGTTTCGCGCAACATCCGCAAGGGCTTCGCGCATGGCGTCGGCTGCCGGGGCCATCAATTGGGAATGGAATGGCGCGGAAACCGGCAACATGATCGCGCGTTTGGCACCTTTCTCGGTGCAGATTCGCGCGGCATGCTCCACATTGGCCTTCGCACCGGAAATGACAAGCTGACCACCACCATTGTCGTTTGCGATCTGCACCGCCGGGCCTGCCGCCGCGCAAGCCGCTTCGACATCCGTCTGCTCCAGCCCGATGATAGCGGCCATTGCTCCTTCGCCCACGGGCACCGCGGCTTGCATGGCGTTGCCGCGAATGCGGAGCAGCCGGGCCGTGTCAGCGATGGAAAAGGTTCCTGCTGCTGCGAGCGCCGAATATTCGCCAAGGGAATGCCCTGCGACGTAAGCAACCTTGTCCGCCAGAATAAAGCCTTGGGATTCCAGCGCCCTGATCGCGGCGAGGGAAACAGTCATCAGTGCCGGCTGCGCATTGGCGGTCAACGTCAGCGTCTCGTCCGGCCCTTCCCAGATGATTTTCGAAAGCTCCTGCGACAGCGCTTCATCGACTTCCTGAAAAACCGCCCTTGCCGCAGGAAACCGCTCCGCCAGGTCCCTGCCCATGCCGACCGCCTGGCTGCCCTGCCCCGGAAATGTGAAAGCTATCGACATTTTTTCCTGCCCTGAAGTCTTTCGAAAACGTCTGACGCCAAGCGTCATGGCAAGTCAAGACCGGCCAACATTCCGGGCATGCCGAATTTCAGCCGAATTGGTTTTTGGATGGAACAAAAGAGGCACTTCTCAATTCCGCCAAAAAGCTGCATTTGTGACATAGACATGACAGTTTGATTACATTTGCCGGCTGTCTCGGGAGTTCGGAGTGGAGCGTAGAGAAAGCGAAATCAGAAGGGCCGCTGGCGCGGGCATCTTTAGGGCGGCGGTGGCAAAGCTGCGCCAGCGCGATGTGCGCGATTCCCTGCGTTCGCTGGGCGCGTCGATATTGCTGTCAGCGGCGTTGGTTTTCCTGATCGAACTCGTCGCCCGCGGCGATGTCGCATCGACCGTGCAGTTCTTCTTTCAGCCCTTCAAGCCCGGCTGGACGACGATCATCGTCTTTACCCTTGTGCTCACGCTGCTTGACGCAATCTTCGGGCGGCGGCACATTGGCATCCTTATCCTTGCGCCTTTCACGCTCCTCCTTGCCTTCATCGGTCACCAGAAGGCGCATTATCTGGGCGACCCGCTCTATCCGACTGACTTCCTCTATGCCCGGCAGATCATGGAGCTTATGCCTCTCCTGGTCAGGGAACGGCCATGGCTGGCCGTTGGCATGGTGGTTGTTGGCATCGCCGCAATCGCCGCCCTCTTTTCTGTATGGCGACACTGGCATCGCAACGGTCCCCGGATAAGCCACAAGAGCCGCGTGTGGCGCGTGGCGGTTGCCGTGCCCGCACTTGCATTTTTCGTATCCATTATGGACTACGCGACCTTCTCCTGGACGCGCGACCGGCTGCAGATCATTCCCATCATGTGGGACCAGAAGGAAAACTACGCATCGAACGGATTTGCGCTGGCTTTTGCAATGAACGTGCCGATGGCGAAGGTCAACGCACCGCACGGCTACAGTCAGAAAGCGATGGCGGCGATCAATCCTCCGGCGAACGCGCCTGTCGCGCTGCCGCAGCAGAGGCCGGACATCATCATAGTCATGAGCGAATCGTTCTGGGACCCCACGCGGCTGCCCGGAGTGTCCTTCAGCCCCGATCCCATTCCGAATGTTCGCAATGCACATTCGGGCCATGTCTTTTCGCCTGAGTTCGGCGGCATGACCGCCAATGTCGAGTTTGAGGCGCTGACCGGCTTTTCAAACGCGTTCCTGCCCTATGGAAGCATTCCCTACCAGCAATATGTGCGCAAAGCCGTCCCCTCGCTCGCCAGCTTCTTCCGGTCAGAGGGCTATGAAACAATGGCCATGCACCCCTTTGAGGGGTGGTTCTGGAACCGAAAGGCCGTCTACGATGCCTTCGGCTTCGATCGCTTCTATTCAATAGAAAATCTGCCGCCCATGAAGGCGCGAGGACCGCTCATATCCGACGAATCCTTGACTGACGAGATCATTCGGCATGCGGACCAGGCGGATCGACCTTTCTTCTATTTCGCCGTCAGCCTGCAAAGTCACGGACCCTACGAGCCGTATCGGTATCCCGATCCAGTCATCAAAGTTGAGGCATCCACGACCGAAACCACCCGCCAATCGATACTCTCCTACGCCGAAGGCGCGCATGATGCCGATAAGGAATTGAAGCGGCTGATGGATTGGGCGCAGAACCGTGACCGGCCCACCGTCATCGCCTTTTTCGGCGATCACCTGCCGCCGCTGAATCTCGGCTATGTGGAAACGAAATTCCTCAAGGAGCCGGTGCCGGATCGCCGTGAACCGCCGGACGCGCTCGCCCTCCACCGCGAAACGCCACTCGTGGTGTGGTCAAACAAGGATGGACCGATACGGGATATCGGGACCATCAGCCCCGCATTCCTGCCTTTCTATGTGCTGAAGACCGCCGGCATCAGCCACCCCTACTACACCGGCTTTCTCGGAGAACTGAACAGCAAGTATCATGTCGTGGAGCGACATCTGCTGTTGGGGGCCAATGGAGAGCCGACACCGGATTGGTCAAGGGCCAAGGATGTCGACCCGAGCATCAATGATTTTCGGCTACTTCAGTATGACGCCATGTTTGGCAATGCCTACCGAACGGAAGCCTTCTTCCCCAAGACCCCGCGACCTGACGGGGTATAGGCTGCCGATGCAGCCTGAATCATTCTATCTGATTCAGGCTGCTTTCGCGTTTTCCTCAGGCTTGCACACCTCGCTCAGTCGCGCATAGAGCGCGTGCGATGATCCGCGCTGTCCATTTGTCGATGCAAGTTCGAGGACTGTTTTTGCAGGCAGCGCCGCAACGCGAATGCGCGGCAGCAGCTTCCTCCGTTCCTGCTTCCTGAATGCAAAGGGCGTGAGCCACGTTCCTTCGAAATGGAGGGGCACGATTGCGGCACGCCCACTTTCGGCAATTCGGCTGACGGCGCGATACAGCCTGAATTCCTTGGTGTCGGGTTGTATTCCTTCCGGAAGATAGACCGCCAGCCTGCCGCCCCTGCGCAGATGGCGCACCAGCCTGCGGTTGATGAAAAGATGCTCGGTGTTGAACGCTATCGTCCGCGCCAATTCGCGATAGGGCTCCAGCCGTGCGGACTTAGCCGAACGGGCGTCCAGAATGTGCAAGGTCTCTTCCGGTAGAAGAGACAGGGCAAGCGCCGGCTCCAGACGCGAACGGTGGCTGATGACATAGATCACCGCAGGCGGCACGGATCGTATCCCGCCCACGCTACTGTCATCTATGCGATAGGCCAGTTTCAGCGGTGCGTAGAACAGCGCCTGGCGGAACGATAATCCGAGCCGGTAGGTCAGCCAGCCGCAATACGCGGTGTAGGCTGCGAACAATAGCAGCAGGATCTTTCCCGTCAGGATCATTCGGACCTCCCAACCGCACCCGCCGAACGTAAACTAGCGGCTGGCTGGTCGCGGTCAACTGGCTCGACGAAATTCAGGAAGGCATTTGGTGACGCACCCAGCGGTCAGGCTGCGCCTGATAGATTTCCCCGGCGCGCTCAAGGGACGGGTCGGCCAGAAACAGGATACGCGTAGCGATTTCAGATGGATGCGGCAGGGTCATGGGGTCTTCGCCGGGAGCAGCCTGCGCCCGCATCGCGGTGCGTGTGCGGCCCGGATCGACGCAATTCACCCTGAGTGCAAATGTCCTGGCCTCGTCGGCCCAGGAGCGCGCCATCGCCTCGATTGCCGCCTTGGAAGCAGCGTAGGGAGCCCAGAAGGCGCGTGCCGAATGCGCCGCGCCCGACGACAGAAGGATAGCGCGGCCAGCGTCCGACTTGCGAAGAAGCGGATCGACAGACCGAATCAGCCGCCACGTAGAGGTGACGTTGATGTTCATCACCTTCTCAAACACCTTGGCCTCGACATGTCCGATTGGCGAAATCGTACCGAGAACACCCGCATTTGCTACGAGGACATCGAGCCTGCCCCAGCGGTCATTTATCGCAGCGCCGAGGCGGTCGATACCCTGCATGTCCGAAAGGTCGAGCGGAACCAGCGTCGCTTCGCCCTTGCCGGTGCGAGCGTGCTCCTGCTTGATCTCATCATCAAGGTCTTCCAGCCCACCGACGGTGCGCGCGACGGCTATGACATGGGCGCCTGCCGCCGCCATCTGCCTTGCGATGTGATAGCCAATGCCACGCGACGCGCCGGTGACGAGCGCGATGCGGCCGGTAAGGTCAGGCGTGCTCATGCAGCACTCTTACTGGCTCCCGGCGGCAAGCAGGGAAAGGGTACGGACATTGTCGGAACCTTCTATGTCCGTCAGCCGCGTCGGATATTCCGTAGAGAAACACGCGTCGCAGAATTGGGGCTGCTCGTTGTGACGACCCGCCTCGCCTACGGCCCGGTATAGTCCTTCCAGGGAAAGGAAACCGAGCGAATCGACACGAATGAACTCCGCCATCTCCTCAATCGACATGCGCGAGGCGAGCAGTTTGGCCTTCTCCGGCGTATCGACACCATAATAGCACGAGGAGCGCGTGGGCGGCGAAGCGATCCGCATGTGCACTTCCTTCGCTCCGGCGTCGCGCACCATCTGAACGATCTTCTGGCTGGTGGTGCCGCGCACGATCGAATCATCGACCAGAACCACGCGCTTGCCCTCGATCATGCGCCGGTTGGCATTGTGCTTCAGCCTGACGCCCATATGGCGGATTGCATCTCCCGGCTGAATAAAGGTGCGCCCCACATAGTGATTCCGGATAATGCCTAGTTCGAATGGGATCCCGGCCTCTTGTGAAAAGCCGATCGCCGCCGGCGTGCCCGAATCGGGTACGGGAACGACGATGTCGGCTTCCACCGGGCTCTCGACGGCAAGTTCCGCGCCGATCCGCTTGCGCACGTCGTAGACGTTGCGGCCTTCCACCATGGAATCGGGGCGTGCGAAGTAGACATATTCGAAGATGCAGAAGCGCGATTTGACAGGCTCGAACGGAAATTCGCTCTCGACACCCTTGGATGTGATTGTGACCATTTCCCCCGGCTTGATGTCGCGCACGAAGCGCGCGCCGATAATATCGAGAGCGCAGGTTTCGGATGCCAGGATCCAAGCGCCGTCCAGATCACCCAGCACCAGCGGGCGGATGCCCAGCGGGTCGCGACAGCCGATCATTTTCTTCGAGGATAGGGCGACGAGAGAAAATGCGCCCTCGACCTGCCGCACGGCATCGATGAACCGTGCATTCAGCCCGCGTTCCTTGCTGGTCGCAACGAGATGCAGGATGGTCTCGGTGTCGGAAGTCGATGAAAAGATCGACCCTTGTTTTTGCAACGTGCGCTGGATGGTGAGCGCGTTGGTGAGGTTGCCATTGTGCGCGACCGCAAAGCCACCTTCCGACAGTTCGGCAAAAAAGGGCTGGATGTTTCGCATGCCCGCGCCGCCGGTCGTTGCATATCGCGTGTGGCCAATGGCGCGGCTGCCCGGCAGACGGTCCAGCACAGCCTGTTTGGTGAAGGTATCGCCGATCAGGCCAACATGGCGCTCGATGTGAAACTGGGCACCGTCAAACGAGACGATACCTGCCGCCTCCTGACCCCGGTGCTGGAGCGCATGCAGGCCAAGCGTGACAATTGCCGCGGCATCCTGTCGACCGAAGATGCCGAACACTCCGCATTCATCGTGAAAATGATCGTCCGCTTCGGCGGATTGGCCCAAGCCTGCATCAGCCATGATGATCGAGTCCCAGTTGCGGAAAGCGCCTATATAGTGCGCATTCGATCATTGTTCGAGCTAATTGTTTGTCGCAGGCGGAACCGCATCATCCGCAGGCGCATCGGCATCCGGCGCGGGCTCGGTCGAACCGTCAGCCGCTGGCGCTTCATTGGCCCCTTCCGGGGCCGCACCCTGCTCGCCCTCGGCGGGTGTCTGCGCGCCGGGCTTCAGACGCTTGAGGATCGAGTTCTCAGGATCATCAGGCATCAGACCTTCGATCCACGCCCCCACGCTGTCGAGCAAAGGACGGGATTTCGCGTTCGCGACCCAAGCAGGCGGATTTGTGCCGACGAGCCAGTTGAAGAACAGCAGCGCCACGGCGACGACGAGTACGCCCCGCGCCGCGCCATAGAGGAAACCGAGGGTACGATCGAGCGCGCCAATGCGCGAATCGATGATGAAGTCGGCAATCTTCATGGTGATGAGGGTCACGATGATCAGCGCGACGAGAAAGACAATGCCGGCCGCCGCGATCATCGCGAGCTGCTCATTGTCGATATAGGGCTGCACGTAGGGAATGACGGGCTTGTAGAAGAAATAGGCTGCGGCAGCGGCAGCCGCCCAAGAGGCTATCGAAAGCACCTCGCGCGAAAAGCCCCGCACCATCGCAAGCATTGCTGATACCAGCGTGAAGCCGACGACAATTCCGTCAAGCAGCGTGATTGGCATGAATAATCACCCTCGTGATGCGGTCAACCGTCCGCCCGTCCCCGTTTCGACCCGGCAATGCGCGCCACCAGATCCGCCAAGGTCGTCGGCTGGAACTCGGCGACACCTGCCGACTGCGTCTGCTCGTCGTCCCGCGAGCCTGCAACCGGCGACACAGCCTGAACAAAACCCAGCTTCCTGGCTTCCTTAAGTCGCTGCTGCGCATGCGCAACCGGCCTTATGGCGCCCGAGAGGCTGATTTCGCCGAAATAGACGCAATCGGCGGGCAGGGCAAGACCGGTGAGCGACGACACGAGCGCCGCCGCGACGGCAAGGTCGGCAGCGGGCTCCGCAATGCGATATCCGCCGGCCACATTGAGATAGACATCATTGGTCGAGAAGCGCACGCCGCAATGCGCTTCCAACACCGCGAGGACCATCGAAAGGCGGGAATTGTCCCAGCCGACAACGGCGCGGCGCGGCGTCCCGAGCGGTGATGGAGCAACCAGCGCCTGAATCTCGACGAGGACCGGACGCGTGCCTTCCATTCCGGCGAAAACCGCCGCGCCGGGCGCGGCCGCGTGGCGCTCGCCGAGGAACAGTTCGGACGGATTGGCGACCTCGCGCAGGCCCTTGTCCGACATTTCGAAAACGCCGATTTCGTCGGTCGGGCCGAAGCGGTTCTTCACTGTGCGCAGGATGCGATAGTGGTGCCCGCCCTCGCCCTCGAAATAGAGGACCCCGTCCACCATGTGCTCCACGACGCGCGGTCCGGCGATCTGCCCTTCCTTCGTGACGTGGCCGACCAGCACCACCGCGGCACCTGTGGATTTCGCGTAGCGAATTATCGCCTGAGCCGCCGCGCGCACCTGTGTGACGGTTCCCGGAGCCGAATCAGCAAGGTCCGTCCAAAGTGTCTGGATGGAATCGAGAATGACGAGATCGGGGCGCTTGCCCTCCCCGATGGTTGTCAGGATATCCTCCACATTGGTTTCGGCGGCAAGTTCTACCGGGGCGTCAGCCGCGCCCAGCCTTCGTGCGCGCAATCGAACCTGCGCAACCGCTTCTTCGCCAGAAACATACACGATCCGGTGACCCTGACGCGCGAGCGCGGCGGCGGCCTGCATCAGAAGCGTTGACTTGCCGATACCGGGATCGCCGCCCACCAGCAAAGCAGATCCTCGAACGAAGCCGCCGCCCGTCGCGCGGTCAAGCTCGCCGATGCCGCTGACGATGCGTGGCGCGTCTTCAATGTCGCCCGAAAGCGTGGCAAGCGCCACCGCCCTGCCCTTGCGCGGACTGCGCAGGCTTGCGGGACCGGAACCGATGCCGCCTGCCGTCCCTTCCTCGACGAGCGTGTTCCACTCGCCGCAGGCCTCGCACTTGCCCGCCCAGCGCGAAGAGACATTGCCGCATGCCTGGCACACAAACTGAACGCGCGTTTTTGCCATGGTTCAGGCCGGACCGCCCTATTCCATCCGTTCCGGAAGGTGGCTGTCGTCGGCAAGGTCGAAAAAGCGGGTAAATTCGCCCTGAAAGCCCATCTGGACCGTTCCTGTCGGGCCATGACGCTGCTTCGCGATAATGACCTCGGCCTTCCCACGCGCCTCGTTCATCTCATTTTCCCACTTCAGATAGTCCTCTGTTCCGGGCTTGGGCTCGCGGTTCTTGAGGTAATATTCATCGCGATAGACGAATAAGACGACATCGGCGTCCTGCTCGATGGAGCCGGATTCGCGAAGGTCTGACAGTTGCGGCCGCTTGTCGTCGCGGCTTTCCACCTGACGCGACAATTGTGACAACGCCACAATCGGCACGCCAAGTTCCTTCGCCAACGCCTTGAGGCCGGTGGTGATTTCGGTGATTTCCTGCACCCGGTTTTCGCCCGCCCGCTTCGATGAGCCGGTCATGAGCTGGATATAGTCGATGACGATCACATCCAGCCCGCGCTGGCGCTTGAGGCGTCGGGCGCGCGCCGCAAGCTGCGCAATGGAAATGCCGCCGGTCTGGTCGATGAAGAGCGGAATTTTCTGCATGGTCTGCGAACAAGCCACCAGCTTTTCGAAATCGGATTCGGTGATTTCGCCTCGCCTGATCTTGGACGAGGGAATCTCCGTCTGCTCGGAGATGATACGGGTGGCCAATTGCTCGGACGACATTTCGAGCGAAAAGAAGCCGATCACGCCGCCATTGCTTGCCTTGAACGATCCGTCAGCCTGCTGCGCGGGCTCGTATGCGTGGGCGATATTGAAGGCGATGTTCGTCGCAAGCGATGTCTTTCCCATGCCGGGGCGTCCCGCGAGCACGATGAGATCCGAGGGCTGCAGCCCTCCCATTCGCCTGTCCAGGTCCCGGATGCCGGTCGATATGCCGGACAGACCGCCGTCGCGCATATAGGCGGCATTGGCCATGTCCACGGCGGTCTTGACCGCATCGGTGAAGCTCTCGAATCCGCCGTCGTAGCGGCCTGTTTCGGCCAGTTCGAACAGGCGGCGCTCTGCCGTTTCGATCTGCTCGCGCGGCGACATATCCACGGGCGCGTCATAAGCGACGTTCACCATGTCCTCGCCCACCGAAATCAGCGCGCGGCGCGTGGCAAGCTCATAGATGGCGCGGCCATAGTCGCCGGCGTTAATCACAGTGACGGCTTCGGCGGCAAGGCGCGCCAGATAGTGCGACACCGTCATGTCGCCAACCTTTTCTTCCGCGGGAACGAAGTTCTTCATCGTCACCGGATTGGCCATCTTGCCCATGCGGATGAGCTCAGCGCCAACCTCGAAAATCTTCCGGTGGAGCGGCTCGAAAAAGTGCTCCGCCCTCAAGAAATCCGAAACGCGGTAATAGGCGTCGTTGTTGACCAGAATTGCGCCCAACAACGCCTGTTCCGCCTCCACATTATTGGGAGCCTCACGATAAAGTGGCGTTTCCGCCACCTGGAATTTGCGTGCTGCCTCGGCCATTTTTCTCTTTCGGTCCCCGCGCTCCAAATGGCGGTATCAGACGCAATGCCCCAATGTTGCACCAAAGTTTACCGGTGATAGCGCGGTGCCCGCGATTCACACTGATTCACAGGCGAACTGAAACAGGTGATTGACGCGAATCGAATTGGGAGAATAGCGCAATAAACCAGAACAAAACAGGAATATCTCAGGCGCTCAGAACTCGTCCACAGCATCTCCCCATTCAACGCGGCGCGCAATGCGGAATGTTTCGTTCTGCCGTTTGGAAACGGTGCGGTAGTCCGTCTGGCCATCCGGCGCGCAGAGCTTGAGGTCGATGCGGCCTTTCCCCTGTCGCGGAGGGGCGATGACGCGCGCGCTGCGCGGTGCGGTCGCAGTCCGCGTCGCAGCGAGAAATATGAACTTCTCGTCCTCCCACGGCGCTTCGCCGCCTTTCGCCAGTCGATGCATGCGCGCCCGCGCCACGCGTCGGGAAAAATGGCACCAGTCAGGCGCTTTGAGCGGACATGGTTTTTCATGCGCGCAGGGCGCGGCAATGTGCGCGCCCTCGCCGAGAAGAATATCGCGCGACTGAAGGATGCGATGCCAGCCCGCGGGCGTCCCCGGTTCGACAATGACCAGGACTTGCTTTGCTGCACGCCAAAGCCGCACGACTAGGCCAGGAATCGCTTGCGGCGGCAATTCGTCCAGCACATAGGCAAGTGTCACCAGATCCACCGCCGGTGCCGTCTCAAGGGCAAGCGTTGCGTCACCCTCCGACCAGCGGCTTTCGATACCGGGCAAATCCCGCGACAGCGTGCGCCCCATATTCGCGGCTTCGGAACTGGCATCAAGCATCTCGGCCCGTTCCAGCGAGGGCCAGCAGTCGGTCGCGGCCCAAAGCACCGTCCCCGGGCCAGCGCCCGCATCGAGCAAGCTCAACGGCGAGAAACCCGGCAGCGCGTCGTCGAGCATCGCAAAGCTCGTCCGGATTGCCGCGTAGGTCGCAGGCATGCGCGCCGCAAGATACGCCTTTATGGCCAGCGCGTCGGAAAGGTGTAGCCGTCCGTCGCGAACCTCGGAGCGGTACCGTTGGGAAAGATTTGCGCTCGCCGCCTGCAATGCCGAAAGCGGTACGCCTTCCAGCATTCCATCAATTGCGGCGCGCAATCGTGGTGGAAGCTCCACGTCAAACTCCACGAGGCCCAAGCAGGATGACGCCCGCACCCATCAGGCAGATGGCTGCGCCGGTCACATCCCAGCGATCCGGGCGGACACCTTCAACGAACCAGAGCCATGCAAGCGATGCGGCGATGTAGACGCCGCCATAGGCCGCATAGGCGCGCCCCGCCGCGTTGCTGTCAACCAACGCCAGCAACCACGCAAAGGCGATGAGCGATGCCGCTCCGGGTATGAGCCAAAGCGCGGAATGCCCGAGCTTCCACCATTTCCAGACCGCGAAACATCCGGCAATTTCCGCCAACGCCGCCGCAGCATAGATCAGGAAGCTCATTTTTCGCCTTTGTTGCTCCCAGCCTGAATAGGTGGGAGCAATCATGGATGCAAGAATTAAGCGGTCGGGTCCGAGCGGGGTCAACGAAAACTGCAAAGCCGCTATTTGCTGCGTGCCTTGCGCGTCTTTCGCGATTGCGGCGCGGGTTCTGCAGCGTCGCGGAGCGCGAGTGCCTTCTCGCACTTTTCCATGTAATTGCGCGCAATCGGCAAAGTATCGTTGCGACGCGTGAGCTGGATTTGAAACACCATGAGATCCTGCCACCGAAAAGCAGCTTCCGACCCGGCCAGATAGAAATCCCACATGCGGCAGAAACGCTCGTCATAAATCGCCTTGGCCTTCTCGCGGTTCGCCAGGAACCGGTCGCGCCAGTGCTTCAGTGTTTCGGCATAGTGCAGCCTCAGGATTTCGACATCTGTCGTCATGAGGCCGGCTTTTTCGATTGCGGGCAGCACTTCAGAGAGCGCCGGAATATAACCGCCGGGAAAAATATGCTTGCGGATGAATGCATTGGTGGCCACCGGCGGCCCGAAACGGCCAATGGAGTGCAGCACCATGACGCCATCCGGCTTAAGAAGCTTCGCGGCCTGATCGAAGAAAGTCCGGTAGTGATTTACGCCCACATGCTCGAACATTCCGACTGAGATGATGCGGTCAAAGCGTTCGTTTATCTCGCGGTAGTCCTTCATCTCGAAATGAACGCGGCCATCGAGATGTTCGGCCTGCGCTCGCTGCACAGCAATCGAATGCTGCTCGGTTGAAAGAGTAACGCCGAGCACATCGACGTCGAAAGTACGCGCGAGATAGAGGCCCAGCCCGCCCCAGCCGCAACCAATGTCCAGCACATTTTGGCCCGGCCTGATCGCGAGCTTCGCGGCGAGGTGCCGCTTCTTGGCGAGTTGAGCCTGTTCGAGCGTCATTTCGGGGCTTTCGAAATAGGCGCAGGAATATTGCATGTCCTCGTCCAGAAAGAGCCGGTAGAGGTCCGCCGAAAGATCGTAGTGCCGGGCAACGTTGCGCCGCGAGCGCCGGGGCGAGTTCAGTTGCTGCAACCGCCTGAAGGCAATGCGCACACCCTCGACGGCACGCGTCCAGCTTGCCTCGATGCTGCCGTTCGGTCCCATATTGCGATAGGCAAGGTGCAGCATCGAAAGCACATCACCTTCGATGAAATCGAGCTCACCGTCCATATATGCCTCGGGCATGGCGAGCATCGGATCGAAGGCAATCGCGCGCTGCGCACGCGCCGAATGAATTGCAACGTGAACCGGGTCACCGCTGCCGTCACCGAATTTGTGCGAGGTGCCACCTGGGCCGGAAACAGTCAGGTTTCCGGTCTTCACAAGGCGGTCGAGAACGCGACGGAGGAAAATGTTCATCACAAGACCTTTGCCACCTCCGCAAATCGTACATATACGATCACGAACTCGTCAACTCATCGGGTCTCCTGGCACAAAAAAGCCCGGCCGTTTGGCCCGGGCCTTTCTTGTTCATCGCGAATTGCGGTGGATCAGGCCTCTTCGGCTTCCTCGCTGTTGGGGTCGAAGAAGTTCTCCGGGCGGGCATTCTCATTGATGTCGTCGCCATAGATCGCTTCCGCGGTGGTCAGCGTTTCACCCTTCGCCTGGCGCTCCGCCTCTTCCGAAGAGCGTGCGATGTTCAGCGTCACGGTCACTTCGACCTCGGGATGCAGCGAGATCGCGACATTGGTGAGACCGATGGTCTTGATCGGGTGGTTCAATTCGACCTGGTTGCGGGCGACAGTGAACCCTTCGGCGGTCAGCAGATCGGCGATATCGCGCGTGGAAACCGAACCATAGAGCTGCCCCGTTTCGCCCGCGGAGCGAACGACCACAAAAGCCTTTCCGTCAAGCTTCTCGGCAACTGCCGAAGCTTCGGTCTTGCGCTCGAGATTGCGGGCTTCGAGCTGCGCGCGCTGGCCTTCGAACTTCTTCTTATTGTTGTCGTTGGCGCGCAGCGCCTTGCCCCTCGGCAGGAGGAAATTGCGCGCATAGCCGTCTTTCACCTTTACGGTGTCACCCATCTGGCCAAGCCGGGCGATGCGTTCAAGCAGGATAACTTCCATCGTCATGTTCCTTTTCTTTGCAGCTCAAGCTGCGAAAATTGGAAACAGGCAAGGAAGAGAAAGGGCGCATGGCACCCGGTTCGCTGTCCTGCCTGTCTGGCAGTTAGGGCCCGCGTATCGCGGGTCCAACTCGGGCAAAGCCGCGCCCGAAGCGGTTGCAGCGGGCGGCAGGCCGCCCGCGAAAGAATTGCTCACTTCACCACATAGGGCAGAAGGCCGAGGAAACGGGCGCGCTTGATCGCCTTGGCGAGTTCGCGCTGCTTCTTCTGGCTGACCGCGGTGATGCGGGACGGCACGATCTTGCCGCGCTCGGAAATGTAGCGCTGCAACAGACGCACGTCCTTGTAGTCGATCTTCGGAGCGTTCGCACCGGAGAACGGACAGGTCTTGCGACGGCGATGAAAGGGCCGGCGGGTCGGGATCTGGTTGATGTCGACCATTATTCGCTATCCCCTTCATTGTCGCGGCGGCGCGGAGCGCGGTCGCTGGTCGAACGCGGACGGTCGCGATCGCCGAACCCGCGGCCACCGCCGTCACGCTCGGGACGATCGTCGCGGTCGCGCTTCTGCAGCATCGCGGACGGACCTTCCTCATGCGCGTCGACCTTGATGGTCAAAAAGCGCAGGACGTCTTCCGACAGACCCATCTGGCGCTCCATTTCGTTGAGCGCCGCCGGAGGCGTGTCGATGTCCATCAGCGTGTAGTACGCCTTACGATTCTTGTTGATGCGGTAGGTCAGGGACTTCAGTCCCCAGTTCTCTACCCGGCCAATCTTTCCGCCGCCTTCGGTGATGACGCCCTTGAAACGTTCAACGAGTTCATCCACCTGCTGCTGCGACAGGTCCTGCCGGGCAAGGAACACATGTTCATAAAGAGCCATTGTCTTGCCTTTCTTCTCTCAATCAGCCGGACCCCGAAGGCTAAGCCCCTGCGACTTCATTGACCCATGTGGGGAAGAAAGGCGCGTTCGAGACGGTCGAGAGCGGAGACACGGGAGGCGGAGCGCTTTTGCGATCACGACGAAGGAAACCTTCGGCCCTCCGTTCAGCCCCCATTCGGAACCGGCGGAATGCGCGGCTCTATACAGGAATATCGCGGCAACGCAAGAGCGCTGGGAAATTATTGGGCGCCTTCGCCCGCTGCGGTCGCCTGCGCGGCTTCCTCCAGCCGGGCGCGGCGCGAATAGGCGCGCGCGCTCAGCGGCAGGAAGGCCAGGTAGCAGATCGCGGCAACCGAGATGGTCTGCCAAGTATAGTTCACCAGCAGGAGCACGAAGAGAACGACCGCGAAGATCAGCGGCACGGCCTTGTCGCGCCCGATCCTGATCTTCTTGCCCGAATAAACCGGCAACCGACTGACAAGCAGGAACGCGACGAAAAAGGCGAAAGCGCTGCCGACATAGGCAAATTCACGTCCACGGTCGATGCCAAGGAAACCCAGATAGATCGGCAGCATGACCAGAACGGCGCCCGCCGGAGCCGGAACGCCCACGAAATACTCCCCCTGCCAGGCGGGACGCGAATGGTCGTCGATCAGAACATTGAACCGCGCAAGGCGCAGGCCCGATGCGATGGTAAAAACCAGGACCGCGATCCAGCCGAAGGGCGCCGCCATTTTGAGCAGGTAGAGATAGAGCACGAATGCGGGGGCGACGCCGAAATTCACGATGTCTGCCAGCGAATCCATTTGCGCGCCAAAGTTCGAACTCGCCTTCAACATGCGGGCAAGGCGACCATCAATGCCGTCGAGGAACGCCGCGATAAGCACCATGACCACCGCAGTTTCGAAGCGGGCTTCGAAGGCGAGCCTGATGCCGGACAGGCCCGCACAGATTGCGAGCACGGTGACCAGATTCGGGACCAGCAGCCGCAAGGGAATCTCGCCGATGCGCGGGCCGCCGCGTCCGTGCGGTTCAAACGGCTGAAACGGGCGCGCCATCAGGAGACCCGAACGAGCGGCGTGATCGCCCCGCCGCCAAACTCTGCGAGTATGGTTTCCCCGGCGATGGCGGTCTGACCGGCGGCAACGCGCGGCGTCGCGTCAGTTGGGAGGTAAACGTCGACCCGCGATCCGAATCGGATCAGCCCGAAGCGCTCCCCGACTGCGATCGTCTGACCCGTCTCAGCCCAGCAAAGAATGCGGCGGGCGACAAGACCTGCAATCTGCACCACGCCGATCGTCCCGTTAGGGCTTTCGATCACCATGCAATTGCGCTCGTTTTCGGTGCTGGCCTTGTCGAGCTCGGCATTCAGGAACGCGCCCGGCTTGTGTTCGATCCGTTGGATGCGGCCACGAACCGGCGCGCGGTTAACGTGGCAGGAAAAAACGTTCATGAACACCGATATGCGGGTCATTTCCGACTGGCCGAGCGCCAGTTCGCGCGGCGGAATGGCTGTCGTGACGGAGGAAACGACGCCATCGGCGGGACTGATGACCATGCGGTCGTCTAGCGGCGTGACACGCTGCGGATCCCGGAAGAAATAGGCGCACCACGCGGTCAGAATGACGCCGATCCAGAACAGGCTGGTCGAAAACAGCCCGAGGAAGAGAGTTACAGCGGCAAAGATGCCGATGAACATATAGCCTTCGCGGTGGATCGGAACGAAAGCATTCCTGATGGTGTCTGATAGGGTCATGGAACCATCGATGCTCCGATTTGATTGCGGGGCTGCTTACCCGAAACGCTGTCGTGCCGCAACGCACAAAGCCATGAAGCTACATATCCGACAGGCGCTTGCGGACGACGACCCCTAACTCGTCGGTTTCCCGCGCAATCCGCAGCTTTTCTTCCGCCTCGATTGCCTCGCGCTGGCGATCCCACATTCTCGCATAAAGCGCATTCTCTTTCAGCAATTGTGCGTGGGTGCCGCGCTCGGCAATCACGCCGTCGCGCAAGACGATGATCTCGTCGGCGCGGATGATCGTCGAAAGACGATGCGCGATAACGATCGTCGTCCGCCCGCGACTGACGAGATCGAGCGATGCCTGTATCTCCTGCTCGGTATGCGTGTCGAGCGCGGAGGTCGCCTCGTCGAGTATGAGGATCGGCGGCGCCTTGAGGATCGTTCGGGCAATCGCCACTCGCTGCTTCTCGCCCCCTGAGAGCTTGAGGCCGCGCTCGCCGACCATCGTTTCGAACCCTTCCGGAAGGCCCTCGATGAAATCACCTATCTGCGCGAGTTCGGCAGCTTCGCGCACTTCGGCATCCGTCGCGCCCATGCGCCCATAGCGGATATTGTAGGCAATGGTATCGTTGAAAAGCACAGTGTCTTGCGGGACCATGCCGATGACAGCGCGGAGGCTTTCCTGCGTGACGTCGCGGACATCCTGGCCGTCCACGAGGATGGCACCCTGCTGGATATCATAGAAGCGATACAGCAGCCGCGAGATGGTGGACTTGCCGGCCCCTGAGGGACCGACGATTGCGACCGTCTTGCCGGCTGGAACCGTGAAGGAAATTCCCTTGAGGATCGGGCGGGATGCATCATAGGCAAAATGCACGTCGCGAAATTCAACCCTGCCCTCCCCGATCGCGAGCGCCGCCGCTTCGGGTTTGTCGGTGACTTCCTGCGGTACGTCCAGCAGATCGAACATCTGCTCTATGTCCGTCAGGCCTTGCCGTATTTCGCGATAGATGAAGCCGATGAAGTTGAGCGGTACGGAAAGCTGCATCAGCATGGCATTGATGAACACGAAATCACCGACCGTCTGGGTTCCGGCGACAACTTCGCGGGCGGAAAGCACCATGACGACTGCCTGCCCGATGCCGAATATGACCCCCTGCCCGAAGTTCAGCCAACCCAATGAGGTCCAGGTCTTGGTCGCCGCGCTTTCGTAGCGCGCCATCGAACGGTCGAAGCGCTCGGCTTCCATGCGCTCATTGCCGAAATATTTGACGGTTTCGAAATTGAGGAGTGAATCGATGGCCTTGGTGTTGGCGTCGGTGTCGCTGTCGTTCATCTCGCGGCGAATGGAGATGCGCCAATCGCTGGCCCGCACTGTGAACCATGTGTAAAGCCACACCGTGACTGCAACGACAGCCACATAGACCCATCCGTAGGTGACTGCAAAGATGATTGCCGTCAATGCGAATTCGAGAATCGTGGGAACCGTGTTCAGGATGGTGAAACGGACGATGGTCTCTATGCCCTTCGTGCCGCGCTCAATGATTCGAGACAGTCCGCCGGTGCGTCGCTCCAGATGAAAACGCAGCGACAACTCGTGCATATGCACGAACGTGCGAAAGGCGAGCTGGCGCACGGCGTGCTGACCGACGCGTGCAAACAAGGCGTCGCGCAACTGGTTCAGGCCGTTCTGAACGATCCGAACGACGTTGTAGGCAATCACCAGCACGACGGGTGCGAGCAGGAACGCCGGGAGCGGCGGTGTCGTGCGGGCATCTCCCGCCAGCGCATCGGTCGCCCATTTGAAGAAATAGGGTGCGACGACCAGCACGAGCTTGGACAACACAAGCAGGACTGACGCCCAGACCACTCTTGCTTTCAGGTCCGCGCGATCCGCCGGCCACATGTAGGGCCACAGGTTGCGCAACGTCTGAAATGTCGAACCGCTATCGGCGGATACTGTCTTCGTGGCCAATTTGCGTGCTTTCAGGCGTGCTGGCGAATAGCTGGCGTGTCCTCATCCGCGCACACATCTATGCGCTTGGGCACGGGTTTTGAACCCCACGAACCCATATGGCACATGAAATGATGTTTATTGGACTGTCGACGGCGGCGGTGGTTCGATTGCTTTCATGTCGGCCTTTTCGCCTTCATCCGTCTTTTCGGGGACGCGAAAGATCTGTCCGGGCCAGATCATGTCCGGGTCCTTGATCTGCTGCTGATTGGCCAGATAAATCGTCGAATAGCGCACGCCGCGACCGTAGACCCGCTTGGAAATGCGCCAGAGCGAATCTCCCCGACGGATGATGACCGAGCCGTCAACCGGCTTGAGCTTGGGCGCGAGTCCAGCTTCTTCGGATGAAGGCGCTTGCTGTGGTGTCTGGGGCTCAGCCTGCTCCGGTGCCGTAACATCCGTCCCCGTTTGCGGTTTGGTCGAACCGGATGCCGGCGCAACGACCCCTGCCGAAGGCTGCGCGCCCGCGTCAGTCGCAGGAGCAACTTCAGCCGTGGAGGTGTCACTTGGCGGCGATCGCTCCGGCTGGGGCATGGGCGCAGCCGGTCCGGGCGCGGCGGGTTCCTGCGGCGCGACCGCTGCGATATTCTCACCCGGCTCGCGGGAGAATGGCACGGCTGCACGCGCAATGACCTTGGCGCCGTCCGGTCCGAGCACGTCAGCGCGGACCACGTAGTCACCAACCGGCAGGTCGCGCTCCGCCTCTATCAGGAATCGTCCCTCCGGAGATGTCTTTGCGTCGCCAAGCAAAATGTCGTTTGCATAGATGCGAACGGTTTTTCCCGGTTCGCTTGAACCTGCCACGAATATTTTCCTGCCTTCGATCTCGACCGCATCGACCGCCACCTTGACCCCGGCTGCCGGACGTCCCGCCTTCGGTGCGGGAGCAGTTGGCTCAGCATTCGCGGCCTGCCCGGTGGGCGCCGTACCCTGCGCGACAGGCGGCGTCGCGGGCTCGGCCGGGGTTTCCACGGGCGGCTTGGGTTCCGGCGGAGTTGTTGCTTCCGGCTTGGTGATCAGGCGGCTTGGCGCACCGGGCTGTTCCACCAGTGCAAGAACCTGCCCGTCCTTCGTCTCGGGAATCGAAACGATTGCCGTTTCCTTGGAATTGGCCACCACGCGGGAAGGCGTCGTGGAGCGCAACACGATCTGATAGTCGCCCGGCTTCAACGGATCGTCCAGCGCGGCCGCAAATTCGCCATCGCCGGTGGCCGTAACCTTGCCGAGCACCTTCGAGCCGGACAGGATTTCCACCTCCGCATTCGGCGCCGCCCGTCCTGCGATCACGATCGAGCCGTCCGGCTCGACGCGCAGCACGTCGAAGCTTGGCGGCAGAGGCTCCGATTGTGCGGCAGCGGGCGGCTCTTCCTGCTTTGGCGGCGATTCAGCGGCGGACGGCAGTGCCGCCTGCTGCTCAGGCTTCGGCTCATCCGCTTTCGGCAGATCAGGTGCAGGTGCTTCCGGCTGCGACGCGGGAGCGGTGATCGACGCAGATGGCGCAGCGGCCTCACGCGTGCCAAGGACCGGGTCGAGCGCGCCAGTATAGTATGCGACACCCAAGGCGGCAGCGGTCGCTCCGCCCAGGAAAAGCAGCAATCGAAGCGGAGTGACCGCCATTGTCCCGAGTCCCCTAATACATTGCTTTGTCTAGACGCTTTTTCGGGGCGCTTCAACAAAGCCATTCGATTGGTCACATCAAAGGAGCTTGACCAAAAGGGGATTGGCGTTGCCAATCACCGCCATGAACTCGATTCGATCCGTCTGCGTTTATTGTGGTTCCTCGGCGGGGCGCAACGATGCCTATCTGAACGCCGGCAAAACACTTGGAGCGGCGCTCGCCGCGTCTGACCTGCGCCTTATCTATGGGGGCGGCACGAAGGGCATCATGGGTGCGGTGTCTGAATCGACGCGGCGCGCCGGGGGCTCCGTTACGGGCATCATTCCCCGCTTTCTCATGAACAGGGAAGCAAGCGAAAGCGCGCTGGAAAAGCTCGACGAGACAATCATTGTCGATACGATGCACCAGAGAAAGCACATCATGTTCGAACGTTCCGACGCCTTCGTCGCACTTCCCGGCGGCATCGGCACGTTGGAGGAGATTGTTGAGATCATGACGTGGTCGCAGCTCGGCCACCACCGGAAGCCCATCGTGTTCGCCAATGTGAACGGATTCTGGAACCCGATGCTGGCGCTGCTCGATCACATGCGCGAGGAGGGTTTCGTACATACAGGCCATCTCGTCGCGCCGCTGGTGGTCGATGACCCGAGCGCCATCGTGCCCGCTATGCTCACGGCGGCGGCGGAGGACGCCACACCGGCTGAGGGCGTCGATTCCGTGATCGAGAAGATGTAGTCAGACGGCGGTTCGAAGGTCGGCTGTGATCGTGCCGGCTTGCGCCGACTCCTTCTCATGGTTGGGCTCGCGCCAGCGTTCGGCGAGGCCCGCAGCATACCATTCCCTCATGGCGGGCAGGTCCAGCAGGCGTTGCGGATAGCTTGCCGCCTCGCCATCGAAAACGAGGCCATAGGTCTGCGCGCGGAATGCGACCGGTGCAAAAAACGCATCCACAGCCGTGAAATCGCTCCCGACAAGGTACGGGCCGCCAAAACGCGTCAGGCCATCGTTCCAAAGATCATTGAGCCGAAACAGGTCATGGCGGAGGGATTCTGAAAATGGATGCGGCGTAATGCGCAGGCCGCAATTCATCGGGCAGTCGTTGCGCAATGCGCTGAAACTCGAATGCATTTCGGCGGCGGCACAGCGTGCCCACGCCCGCGCACCTGCATCCTGCGGCCAGACACTCGCGTGCCTTTCAGCGAGATACTCGACAATCGCAAGCGAATCCCAGATGGCGCGACCATCGTCGGTCAGACAGGGCACGCGTCCGCTGGGAGAAAAGGGACGGTACAGATCAAAGCTCGAACCGGTTGGGAACGGAACCTGATGTTCCTCAAATTCAATCCGGAGGGTCCGCATCAACACCCACGGCCGCAACGACCATGACGAATAGTTCTTGTTTGCGATGTGCAGCGTGTACATCAGTCTTTCCGCGCGCGGTTCTGAAACATTGCGAATGTGTAGAGCGCCAGCGCTACCCAGATCAGCGCAAAGGCCAATGCCTGCGTCGTACCGAAAGGTTCGTGGAACACAAAGACCGCGATCAGGAAGACGATCGTCGGCGCAATGTACTGCATGATACCGATGGTGGACAGCCTGAGCACACGCGCGCCGAAGGCAAACAGCAGCAAGGGCACCGCAGTGATCGGCCCACAGCCGATCAGCAGAAGCGTGTTGTCGATTGAGCCGCTGTTGAAATGTCCCTGACCCGCGATCTGGAGCCAGCCAACATAAATGAGCGCAGGAACGGAGAGGATCAGGACTTCGAGCAGGAAGCCCTGGCTCGGCCCGATTGGCAGCGTCTTTCTGAAAAAGCCGTATGCGGCAAACGAGAAAGCGAGAGCCAGCGAAATCCACGGCAGGTTGCCCTGCTCGAATGTCAGGATCGTAACCGCGATCGCGGCGAGCACGACCGCAACGATCTGGAGCCTGCCCAGCCTTTCCTTCAACAGCACTGCGCCGACTACGACATTGACGAGAGGATTGATGTAATATCCAAGCGCGGTCTCGATGGTTCTGTCGACCGCGATAGCCCAGACATAGATGCTCCAGTTGGCGGTGATGAGCACCGCGGTCAGAGCCGCCATGGCCAACATTCTCGGATTTGCGAGCGCAACTTTGAAATCCGCAGTGCGACCCGCCCACACAAGCACCGCACCGGCGACAGGAACGGACCAGATGATGCGATGTGCAATGACTTCCATCAGCGGCAGATGCTGAACAGCCTTCATGTAGAACGGTATGAGGCCCCACAGCAGATAGGCGCAGAACGCCAGAACGAACCCGCGCCTTGCCGCGCGGTCGGCCTCAACGGCGGGGTCAATTCGTGTGGTCATGACGGTCATGCGATTGGCTATGCGGCAGAGTCGCCCCTGAAACCATCGCAAATTTCTGATGGTTGCGTATGGTTTCGGTGATGAATCTCGTCATTCTGCGGCGACGAGGCCGGCGAGTTCCCGATTTTTCATCAGCTTGTAGATGATCGAATCCATCAGGGCCTGAAACGATGCATCGATGATGTTGTCCGAAACGCCGACCGTCCACCAGCGCGCTCCGGTCGTATCGCGAGATTCGATCAGAACGCGCGTGACCGCTTCCGTGCCACCGTTGAGAATACGGACCTTGTAGTCCGCGAGTTCCAGGTCGCGAAGCTCGTGCTGGTATCGGCCGAGGTCCTTGCGCAGCGCGAGATCGAGCGCGTTGACGGGTCCGTGGCCTTCCGCCACCGACATATGCTCCTCGCCATCTATCGAAACCTTTACAATGGCTTCCGACACGGTCTTGAGGTTGCCGTTGGCGTCGAAGCGACGTTCGACGATGCAGCGAAAGCTTATGACGTCGAAGAAATGCGGGACCGTGTGCAGCATTCGCCGTGCCAGAAGTTCGAAGCTCGCATCCGCGCCTTCATAGGCATAGCCGGATGCCTCGCGCTCCTTCACGACCGCGATAAGCGCATCGAGACGATTGTCGTCACGCGGGACGTCGATGCCACGCCGCTTCAGTTCGGCAATGAAGTTGGCCTTGCCGCCCTGGTCCGAAACCATCACGCGGCGGCGATTGCCGACTGTCTCGGGCGGAACGTGTTCGTAAGTCTGCGGCTCCTTCGCAATCGCAGAAGCGTGGATTCCTGCCTTCGTGGCGAAGGCCGATGTGCCGACATAGGGGGATTGCGCATCCGGCGCGCGATTGAGCAATTCATCGAAGGCGCGCGAAAGGCGAGAAATTCCCGCAAGTTGACCCTGCGAAACGCCGATTGCGAAACGATCCGCATAAGCAGGCTTCAAAGCGAGCGTGGGCACGATGGAAATCAGGTTGGCGTTGCCGCAGCGCTCGCCGATGCCGTTCAATGTGCCCTGAACCTGACGCACGCCCGCCTCGATGGCGGCCAGCGAATTAGCGACGGCCTGCCCGGTGTCGTCATGCGCGTGAATGCCGAGCCGATCACCCGGGATTCCCGCCGAGATCACCTGCCTGACGATCTCACCGACTTCATGTGGAAGGGTCCCGCCGTTCGTGTCGCACAGCACCACCCAGCGCGCGCCCGAATCAAACGCCGCGCGGGCACAGGCGATGGCGTAGTCCGGATTTGCCTTGAAGCCGTCGAAAAAGTGTTCGCAATCGATCATTGCCTCCTTGCCGGCGGCGACGGCGGCCTTCACTGACGCGCGGATGGATTCAAGGTTTTCCTCATTGGTGCAGCCGAGCGCGACCTTCACGTGGTAGTCCCAGCTCTTGGCGACGAAGCAGACGGCATCGCTGCTCGCCGCCAGAAGCGCCGCAAGGCCGGGGTCATTGGACGCAGACACCCCTGCCCGCTTGGTCATTCCGAAGGCAACAAAGACGGCGTTGCTGGTGCGCTTCTTGTCGAAAAATGCGGTGTCTGTGGGATTCGCGCCCGGATAACCGCCCTCGACATAGTCGACGCCGAATTCGTCCAGCAAACGTGCGACGGCGATCTTGTCCTCGACCGAGAAGTCGACCCCCGGTGTCTGCTGGCCGTCGCGCAGCGTCGTATCGAACAGATATATGCGTTCCTTGTTCACGCGATCTTTCCTGCAAACTTGTCCGTGGCGCGGATGAGACGATCCAGAATGCCCGGTTCCGAATAGGCGTGGCCTGCACCCTCGATCAGATGAAATTCGGCGTCCGGCCAAGCCCTGTGCAGCAGCCATGCATATTTGGCCGGACAAGGCATGTCATAGCGCCCGTGCACGATGACGCCCGGAATGCCGTGCAGCCTGTGCGCATCGCGCAGCAACTGGCCTTCCTCAAGCCACCCTGCATGAACGAAATAGTGGTTCTCGATGCGAGCAAAAGCCAGCGCGTACTCATCCGCTTCGAATTGCCTGCTGGTCTCAGGCTCGGGGAGGAGCGTGATCGTCTCCCCTTCCCAAAGGCTCCAGGCGCGCGCGGCCTCGATCTGCGCCTGCCGATCGGTTCCGATCAGGCGCTTGCGGTAGGCCGCCATCATGTCGCCCCGCTCTGCCTCCGGAATGGGCGCAAGGAAGCGCTCCCACTTTTCCGGGAACATCTCGGAGACGCCGAACTGATAGTACCATTTCAGTTCGGCCCGGGTGAGTGTGTAGATCCCTCGAACGACGAGTTCGCTCACCCGTTCGGGATGCGTCTCGGAATAGGCCAGCGCCAGTGTCGACCCCCAGGAGCCGCCGAACACCAGCCATTTCCCGAAGCCCGCCATCGTCCGCAAACGCTCTATGTCGGCGACCAAATGCCATGTCGTGTTTGCGTCGAGCGAAGCATTGGGCGTCGAATTTCCGCAGCCGCGCTGATCGAACAGGATCACGTCATAGAGTGCTGGATCGAACAGCCGCCGATGGCGCGGAGAGATCGTTCCACCCGGCCCGCCATGCAGAAAGACGGCAGGTTTCGCGCCTTTGGTGCCGACGCGCTCCCAATAGATGCGGTGCCCGTCGCCGACATCCAGCAATCCGGAATCGAAGGGTTCGATTTCCGGATAGAGACCGCGCAAACCACTCATAGTCTCAAACCCTGCGCCGGCCAGTTTTCAGTCTCGTGGTCCGGATGCTGGAACGAAATAACCTGCTCCTGACGCGCGTAGAAATCCGCGTCCTGATGCACAGGAGCGTCAAATATGGTTTCGACCCAGGGCAGCCGCGACGCGAAGTTCACCTGAATCTGGGGCGCCAGGTCGGAGCGATCATCGAAAGAACCGATTGCTATTTCCAGACCGCCCGGATGCCGATAGGTCAGCGGCGTTCCGCATCTTGAGCAAAAGCCGCGATCGATATTGACCGATGACTGGAAATAGGATGGCTCCTCGCGCACCCATTCGACACCGTCTGCCGGAGCGGTGACCAGAGCCGAGAAGAATGAGCCAAACTGCTTCTGGCACATCCGGCAGTGGCAGATTGATGGACGCCCGAGCTTGCCCCTTATGCGGAAGCGCACCGCGCCGCATTGGCAGCCGCCTGTTCTTACATCGTCGCTCATGTTCTTTGCTCCGGCGGCCAGGTTTCCGTATCGTGATCCGGGTGCTGGTGCGATACGATCTGACTGATGAAATCTGCAGCCTCCGCGTCGTCCAGCGTCCCATGGCCCGGAAGACCTGCCACATCGTCCATATAAGGCAGCTTCGCTTCCAAACCCCATTGCACCACAGGCGCAACTTCCTCGGGATGATCGAACGCGCCGATTGAAAGCGCCATGCCGTCCGGGGCTTCATAGGTCAGGGGCGTGCCGCATTCGCGGCAAAATCCGCGCCGCGCATAGTTCGAGGATCGAAAATGCTGCGGCTCGCCTCGCGTCCAGATCGTTCGCGCCTGCCGTACGGAAACGAGGGGCATATAGAAATTGCCGCTCGCCTTCTGGCACATGCGGCAATGGCAGATGGAAGCCTCGCCGAGTGCGCCTTCAACACGAAAGCGAACCGCGCCGCACTGGCAGCCACCTGTATATACTGGCTGATTGTCGAGGCTCACGATTCACTCCTATTCTGGCTTGTGACAGACGGCCTCTATATTGTTGCCGTCGGGATCGAACACGAATGCGCCGTAGTAGTTCGCGTGATAGTGCGGTCGCAAACCCGGCCCGCCATTGTCCTTGCCTCCCGCGCCGATGGCGGCAGCATAGAAGGCATCGACCTCGGCACGGTTGGCTGCGCCGAACGCGTAGTGCCTGCCCGGCGAACCGTCGGCTTTTTCGTGCAGCCAGAATTGCGGACGTTCGCTCCCGTATCCTCCTGCCTTGACGCCGCCGGTAAACTCCGGCGGCACCATGTAGAGAAGCGACGCCCCGAGCGGCGCAAGCGCGGCATCGTAGAACATTCTGGACTTCTCGAAATCGGCCACCGCAATGCCTGTATGATCAATCATCCTCGAACCTCCTCAACCTGCCAGCCCAGCATACAAGCGCCGTTCGCGACGTTCTAGCGCCGAAGCTCCCACGTCGTTATGCGCTCGCCCGTTGCCGGGTCCTTGCCGTCCTTGAGCTGGATACCCTTTTCCAGCAACTCGTCGCGGATGCGATCCGCCTCTGGATAGTTCCTGTCGCGAAAGAAGGCGAGCCGTTCGGCAATCGCCCGGTCGATCAAGGATTGATCGACTGCGATGGCGCTTACATCAAAGCCGAGCAGGGCCAATGCCGATTTCAGCGCCGCAGCCGCCGAAGGGTCCGTCACCCCGTCGCTCGCGAGATTTGAAAGCGCCTGAATGACCGTTGGCGTCGCCAAATCGTCCGCCAACGCCTCCACGATAGTCGCCGGGACATCCGTACCAGTTCCAGGGGCCGTGTCGGAAACGCGCTTCAGCTTGCGCAGGATGTTTTCGGCTTCCTCCAGTCGACGCTGGTTGAAATCGATCGGCTCGCGATAGTGCGTCAACAGCATGGCGAGGCGCAGTACCTCCCCCGGCCATTTTCTGCCGCCGAAGCGATCGGTCTCCAGCAGTTCATGGATGGTAACGAAGTTGCCTTCGCTCTTTGCCATCTTCTTGCCTTCCACCTGAAGAAAGCCGTTGTGCATCCACATATTCGCCATGCGACGGCCGCCGAAAGCGCAGCAGGATTGGGCGATTTCGTTCTCGTGATGCGGGAACACCAGATCGATGCCGCCCGCATGGATGTCGAAGGTGTTCCTGAGCGGGTCCTCGCACTGCAACCCGCCGCCAAACGGCACCAGCAGCTTTGCCATCGACATCGCGGAGCACTCGATGTGCCAGCCGGGCCGACCCGCAACAGCGATGCCCGCAGGCGACGGCCAGCCCGGCTCGCCGGGCTTCGACGGCTTCCACAGCACGAAATCCATTTCGTCCCGTTTGTAGGAAGCAACATCGACACGCGCGCCGGCCAGCATTTCGTCGAGGGGCCGCCGCGACAGCGCACCGTAGCGCGGACCGTCTTTGCGCTTGTTCATCTGGGAGGGCGAGAACAGCACATGGTCCTCCGCCACATAGGCCACGCCTTCCTTCACGAGCCGTTCGATCAGCGCCTTCATCTCTTCGATGTATTCTGTCGCGCGGGGCTGGCTTGTGGGTTCGAGACATCCGAGCGCCTTCACATCGGACTGGAACTGAGCGTTGGTTTTTACGGTGACCAGCCGGATGGCCTCATTCAGGGGCAGATCGGGAAAGTCCCGTGCGGCGCGCGCGTTGATCTTGTCATCCACGTCCGTGATGTTGCGCACATAATTGACGTGGCTCTCGCCGTAGATATGCCTCAGCAGCCGGAACAGCACGTCGAAAACGATAACCGGGCGCGCATTGCCGATATGAGCGTAGTCGTAAACGGTCGGACCGCACACGTAGAGCCGCACATTGGCGCGGTCAATCGGCGCAAAATCCTCCTTCGTCCGCGTCAGCGTGTTGTAAAATCGAAGGCTCACCGAACCATCAGGCATGAATTTCCCCTGGGCCTGCTGGCCGGGTCGTTTGTCCTGTCTGGGAAGAGAAAAGGCGAAAACGTCCGGACCAGCGATTGCGCTAGCCAATAATGCAAATGCTGCAAATGCCGAACGACGTTTTCATTGCCGCCTTATCGCGCTGCTTGCTGTTCTCGTCAAGCCGCACGTGATCGCTCCATGCGTGGCAGGAACTCAAGCTATTTGCCTGGAGAACCACTTCGCCACTTTGTTCAATCCGGGTTCAGTGCGCCGCGACGATTTCATGCACAGGTAATAGTCTTCCGATGTGGGGTATGCCTTGGATGAAAGGAGCACGAGAGTTCCGGCATTGAGATCCTTCTCCACGAGGAAATCCGGAACGAGCGCGGCACCGAGCCTTGCCCGCGCCATTTCAAGTGCAAGTACGTAGTGTGATGTCTGGAGCCAGCGAGACGGCCCGAACCTGTCCAGAGCTATATTGGCGAAATCACAAAACTTCGACCAGTCCTTCCCGACGCGTTCAGGCTCCAGATTGGTAGTGATAAGGGCCGGCCTTCCCTCTTTGAAGGGCAGCAATTCGGGCGAAACAACCGCAACCAGCAATTCGGTCCGGAGAGGCAGAGACCAAAACCCGTTTTCTTTGGGTAGGGTGGTGACGAACGCGTCCGCGACCTGATCCGTCAATTCAGGGTCCTTGGCGTACATTCTCAGCTGAAGGTCAATATCGGGATGCGCGTGAACAAATGTCGACAACCTGCCTATCAACCATCCCGGCGCGAAGCTGGAACATACTGCCAGCCTCAGGATTTTCCGATTTGAGCCTACCGCGTCGTCTACCGACCGATCGATCTGATGGAAGGCTGCATGCAATGCATGGCCAAGTCTTTCCCCGGCCTCGGTCAATACAATGTTACGTCCCGAGCGCGTGAAAAGCTTCTCGCCGATGTCTTCTGCCAGATTGCGCAACTGATGGCTTATGGCGCTTTGCGTAACGCCAAGTTCATGGGACGCCCGGGTGACTGACCGATGCCGCGCAACAGCTTCAAAGGTCTGGAGCGCCCTCAGGTTTCGACTTCGCCCATTGGGCATCGTGTTGCTCACTCTTTGACGTCGAACGCTCCATCACTCGGTGCGGAGAGCCGATCATCCTGAATGCGTCCTCCAATCGAAGAACGCGCCACAATACCTCACCAATGGCTTGCGGGAAATCCGGCATCAGGATGCATATTCGGAAGCAACCAATGCCCTATCAGGTTCCGAACCCTTCAACAGCCGATGCGTTGAAAGCGAACGTCTGTCGCCTTCGGCTGACCGTAATGTGGTTCGTCTGAAACGATCAAAGCTATGGCTGCGAGCGAAAACCTGCAGGACCTCCGCGATGGCATATCCCGGCATAGAGCAAGTTATTCTTACATCGCCCCTTCGTTGGTCAGCGAAGTGACCTCGGCAACCCTCCCCGCCGATACGAGGCAGCGCCAGCGTGCCCGCTGGGGGCCGACGCCAACGATAACTTCGGTATTTGCCTGAGAGAATTCCGAACTCATCGTCATAACATCAGGGTTGTTTGACTGACGTGTCACAGCCAATTCGCAAGCCTGTTCGTCTTGCGCGCTTCCTGTCCTTGAAGCAGCAGCCGGAGGCTGCGCTTCCGACGTCGTTTCCGAGCAAGCCGCAGCGAATACGGGAACCAAGATACAAATTATTCTCAGATTAATATTCATATTATTCCACCTCTCCCAATTTATTTCTGACAAATACTTAACTTCACATGCCCGGCTGATAGATTATCTCTACCCGACCTTTCATTTCCAACTTTAAGGAAAAATATTCAAATGCTGTAAAAAATTCCAATTAGTTAATCTCGCAATTCATGAATTCAGCTCAACTATCAGAACTCCGCTTTGCGCGAAAAACACGATAGAGACTGCGAAAGCCGCACCGAGCTTTTTGAAACCAGACTCCCGGGAGGCGGTTCTGCCGGTTGCCGCCTCGCAGGTTTTTCAGATCAAATCTCTATTTCCCAATGAAACGGAATGTGCTGTGGCACGCCGCCTTGACGCATAACCCCTTAAAAACACATGACAATTGGAGTGTGTTCAAAGCAATGAAGCTCAATCGCGAGGCCAAATAGTTGATTTCATTAACATTCTATTAAACATGTATATACATGAAATAGCCCAATTTGGCGGCTAACGTCCCGTAACGTCAAGATTTGGTCTCAATCGTTGAAGATTGGCGCATCGCATCATGAAACGGCAACACGTACCGGACGAAACAATGCAATCCATTATCAAGAGCGAAGCTGAACGCGCTCGCGCGAAGAATGCCACGTTGACCAGGCACTATCGCCCGATCGGCCCCGCCTCTGTCGCGGCTGCACTGATCTGCGTGCACAAGCTGGCAAAGAAACCTTCGCCAAAACCTGCCTGATCGACAGCAGCCTAGAACAGTTTGAGTTGATTGTTTGCAGGCGGCTCTGGGTTTTGTCGCTGTGGCCGGTGCGCGCGATCCGGCGCAAGGGCGATCGGCTCCATATTGTCAGGTCCGGCATTTGATACCTTGTTGACGCGTTCTGAAACCGGGATTGCTTCAAAGAAATCCGGCTGGACGGGTCTCATAAGTTCTGCGACGTCGCGCGGTTCGTTGTTGCGACAGTCGAGCCAGCGGTCAAAGTCCTGCGGATGAATGACAACCGGCATGCGATCGTGAATCGGGGCGAGGTCCGCATTCGCCTCCGTCGTCAGTATCGTGCCGGTATCGATCTCCGATCCACCGGGCTCGGACCAGGTTTCCATCAAGCCTCCGAAAGCAATGATGCCGCCCTTCTTCGGGCGCACCCAGAAGGGTTGCCGTTCCTTCGGACCGTCCTTGCGCCATTCAAAAAAACCCGAAGCAGGCACCAGGGTGCGACGGTGACGCATGGCGGCGCGAAACGCCGCCTTGTCCGCCGCATCTTCGGACCGGGCGTTGAACAGCAAGGGGAAACCCTTCAGCTCCTTCAACCATCGCGGCAACAGGCCCCATCTTACGAGCACCGAGCGGCGCGCAGGACGATTCGAGCCGGGTCCCCCGGGTTCCGCGGCAATCACCATCAGGATCGGCTGTGTCGGGGCAATGTTGTAGCGCGGAGGGAAAGGCTCCAGATCAATGAGTGCAAACAACTCGGCCAGTTCATCGGGCGTCGGTATCAGTCCAAATCGTCCGCACATTCGAGCTTTCTCCGAAAACGGAATCGGCTTAACCGGTAGGTTGGGATCATGGAATATGTTGCCTTTGTGGATCAAGCATGGCTGATGAATTGCCCATTCTGCCAGCGGTTTCTGTGGCACTCGTGCGTGCAGGCAAGGTGCTTCTCGTCAAGCGCGGACGCCCGCCCGTGAAGGGAGTCTATGCGTTTCCTGGCGGCAGGGTCGAACCGGGCGAGGACTGGGAAAGTGCGGCGCGGCGCGAATTGCACGAGGAAACGGGTCTGTTCGTGGACGAACTTCGATTTGTCGAAGAGGTCTTGACCGATCCTGAGCGCTCAAGCTCGATGCCTTCCTTCAGGCTTCGCGTCTTTGCGGGGCGCGATGCGGGCGGCACGCCGATAGCGGCGGATGACGCAGAAGAGGCGGGGTTCTATTCGCTGGAGGAACTGGAACGGCTGCCACTCGCCGGCAAGGTATACGAAATTGCCCGCGACCTGTTGAGAGACGGGGAAGAATGGACCGGCTAGCAGCACCTATGCGCACAGCGATCGCCTTGCTTGTTGCGCTGCTGCTGGCAGGTCTGCCGGCCCGGCAAGCACACGCAACCGACGGACCGTTTGAACCGGGGCTTATCCGCTTGTCCGAAATTCTCGGATCACTGCATTTCCTGCGCAATCTCTGTGGCGAAAAGGGAGTTGCCTGGCGCGAGCAGATGGAAGCGCTGATCGCGGCCGAAAAGCCCGACCCCGCAAGGAAAGCGCGCTTCATCGCAAGCTTCAACCATGGCTACCGCACCTTCCAGACGACCTACACGACCTGCACGCCCGCAGCGGCGGCGGCAATCGAGCGCTACACGAAGGAAGGCGAGCAATTGTCGCGCGAAATTGCGGTTCGCTACGGCAATTAATTGGCCATTAACTTTTTCCGCAAGCGTCACAGACTTGCCACGGTTTGACGTGCTAGGGTCGTTTCTTAATGGGACATTAAGTCGACTGTTCAAGTTGAATCAGTTTTGATTTGTATGGAAACTGACAGCTTGAAGAAGGGTGGGTAAGCAATGGCACAGAGCGCAAACGACATCGACGCACTGGTGCGCGAGGAAATGCGGCTGACCGCAGCAGAAACACATGCGGAAGCGTGGGCAGAATGCGTGTCGGCGGGCATCGAAACGGAAATCATGGCGGAAGCTGCGCTTGAGAAGGCGCTGGGTGAACTATTGCGCACCAATGGCGAGGATGTGACACTGGCCTTGCTCGACAAAATGCGCGACAAGGTGGTTGCGGGCGAGTTCGAATCGCATAGTACGCGACATTGACCTAACCGGCGCGCTGACCTGCCAACCAGGTTTGGCATCCGGTTGAATTTCGTACTGAAGAGTTGGGCTGTGGAATCTGGATTCATTTCAGTCGGCCGGAACGTCCGGATGTTGTTGATGCTTTCTGCAACAGCGCTCCTCGCCGGCTTTGTCGCCGCTCCGGCTCCCGCGTGGGCACTCAGTGAAATCCAGCGCGAAGATTTGCCTCCCGCCGGCGACGAACAGCGGCCGCTGCCGCCCGGCGCGACCGAACCTGCTGCACCCGATGCGACTGCCCCTCAGGACGGACAGCCCGCCTCGCCGGAAAGTGGAACCGAAAGCGATGACGAAGACCCTGCGCGCAGCAGCGTCGCGCGGCCCGATGTCGATCCGAATGCGCCCTTGCCCGAGATATTATACGATGTCGAGAAGCTGCCTGAGCCGGTGCAGCGCATGCGCAAATTGCTCATCGAGGCCGCAAAGACCGGCGACATCGAGAAATTGAGGCCGCTGCTGGGGACGGGCGAAAATGCGACGCAGCTTTCGCTGGCCGACATCAACGACGATCCCATCGCTTTCCTCAAGAGCCAGTCTGGCGACCCGGAGGGCGAGGAAATCCTCGCAATCATGGAAGAAGTGCTCTCGGCCGGCTATGTGCATCTGGATGCGGGCACGCCCGAAGAACTCTATGTCTGGCCCTATTTCTTTGCCTATCCGCTCGACAAGCTGACGCCGCCGCAAAAGGTGGAGATTTACAAAATCGTCACCGCGAGCGACTTCGAGGAGATGCAGAACTTCGGCAACTACATCTTCTATCGTCTGGGCATCTCGCCCGACGGAAATTTCGCCTTCTTCGTGGCAGGCGAATAAGTCAGGGCAACGGCGCTTCGGAAAACTCGACGGGCCTGCCCTGCCCCGCTGCAACGATCTCGCCTTCCCACATGACGCGCAGGCCGCGAACGAACGTCCCGACCGGCCAGCCCGTCACCTTGCGCCCGTCATAGGGCGTCCAGCCCGCGCGCGATCCCGCCTGAGCGTTCGAAATGGTTTCGCTGCGCTTGAGATCGACAACAGTCAGGTCGGCGTCATATCCAACGGCGATCCGCCCCTTGCGCGCCATGCAGAAAATACGGTTAGGGCCATGGCTCGTGAGGTCCACCAGCCGCTCGAGCGAAAGCCTGCCCGCGTTCACATGATCGAGCATGATGGGAACCAGCGTCTGCACGCCTGTCATGCCGGAGGGTGAGTCAGGATAGGGCTTCGCCTTTTCCTCCAGCGTATGCGGGGCATGGTCGGAACCGAGCACGTCCACCACGCCCTGCGCGATGCCTTTCCAAATCCCGTCGCGATGATGGGCCGCGCGAACGGGCGGATTCATCTGGATTAGCGTTCCAAGCCGCGCATAGTCGTCCGTGGTCAAAGTGAGATGATGCGGCGTGGCTTCACAGGTCGCAATGTCCTTGTGCCCGGTGAGGAAATCGATTTCCTCAGCAGTCGAGATGTGCAGTACGTGAATGCGCGCGCGAGCACGCTTCGCAATCTCGATCAGCCGTTGCGTGCATTGCAGGGCTGCAATCTCGTCACGCCAGACCGGATGCGACGACGGATCGCCCGGCACGCGCTCGCCCAACCTCTCGCGCAAGCGAAACTCGTCCTCCGAATGAAAGGCGGCGCGCCTGCGCACATTCTTCAGGATCGAATAGACCCCATCATCGTCTTCAACCAAGAGATCGCCAGTGGACGACCCCATGAATACCTTGATGCCTGCGGCGCCCGGCAGGCGTTCCAGTTCCGCCACCTGCGCCGCATTGTCCCTTGTGCCACCGACCCAGAATGCAAAGTCACAATGCATGCGACCGGTTGCGCGGCGCACCTTGTCCGCAAGCGCCCCCTCGCTGGTGGTCAGCGGCTTGGTATTCGGCATCTCAAACACCGAGGTCACACCGCCAAGCACCGCCGCGCGCGAACCTGTTTCCAGATCTTCCTTGTGTTCGAGGCCGGGCTCGCGAAAATGAACCTGGCTGTCCACGACACCCGGCAGAATGTGCAATCCGGTGCAGTCGAGCGTCTGCGCGGCGGAGGCGCGGGAAAGATCGCCCAGCTGTGCGATCCTGCCTCCGGCGACGGCAATGTCGCGCTGACCCACGCCGTCGTGATTCACGACGGTCGCGCCTTTCAAGATCAAATCATAGGTCGCGGCCATGCCCAAACTCCTGCCCTTGCTCGTCAGGTCGCTGCGGCTTACGTAAGGTCCGAGTCAATTGCAAGAAGCCTGCGATGCCTGTTGTGAAACTGAAAGACCGCGCGGTCATAGAGGTAAGCGGACCGGACGCCGGACATTTCCTCCAGAGTGTGCTGACGACCGATCTCGATTCGCTGCCGGCGGGCATCGCGCGGCCCGGTGCGCTCCTGACCCCGCAGGGCAAGATATTGTTCGATTTTCTCATCTTCCGCCTTGGCGAAGATCGCTTCCTGCTCGACTGCCGGGCTGACATCGCAGCCGACTTCGCAAAGCGCCTGACATTTTACCGGCTGCGCGCCAAAGCGACGATAGAGACTAAAAATCAAGATGTTACAGTTGCGTGGACACAAAATGATTCACCTGCTTCAGAAACTGATTCAACGCGAGTCAGGGATAGCCGGTTCGTGGATTGTGAGGTTGTCCGGTTCTACGGGACCGGACCGGATGCGGACCACGCGCTGGAAGCATGGACTTCGCTGCGGATCGGAAACGGCATTGCCGAGAGCGGAACGGACTATGAATTGGGCGACGCGTTTCCCCATGACGTGCTGCTCGACCAGATGGAAGGCGTTGGCTTCCGCAAGGGCTGCTACATCGGACAGGAAGTCGTTTCGCGCATGCAGCACCGTGGCACGGCGCGGCGTCGCGTCCTGATCGCAGAAAGTGACGCGCCACTCATCCAGAAATCAGAGATCAAAGTTGATGGTCGCCCCGTGGGGCAGCTTGGCTCGACAGTTGGACATCAGGCCCTCGCCATTGCCCGCATCGACCGGGTGAAAGCGGCGGTGGACGAAGGCAAGGCGATAGAGGCCGGCGGCATCGGCGTGCGCCTTGCGATACCCGCCCGGGCCAATTTCACCTTCCCACAGAATGCGGTAGAGGAAGGCTGATGGCCGACAGGTCGGGCGCGCCACCCCGCGCATGGCAACGCATGCTGTCCGGACGGCGGCTGGACCTGCTCGACCCATCCCCACTCGACATCGAGATTTCCGACATCGCGCACGGTCTTGCACGCGTGGCGCGGTGGAACGGCCAGACGATCGGTGACCATGCCTATTCCGTCGCCCAACACTCGCTGCTCGTCGAGGATATTTTCGGCACGCTCAACCCGAAGGCGACGCAAAGCTGGCGCCTGGCCGCGCTTCTGCACGACGCGCCCGAATATGTGATCGGGGACATGATCTCGCCATTCAAGGCAGTTGTGGGCGGCGGATACAAGCGGATCGAGTCCGGCCTTCAGGAGGCTGTCCATGTTCGGTTCGGCCTGCCCGCCCAATGTTCTGCCGCTTTGAAGGCAGCCATAAAGCGCGCCGATCAGGTCGCTGCCTATTTCGAAGCCACAGTTCTCGCAGGATTTTCAACGACCGAGGCAGCTCAGTATTTCGGGCGTCCGCGCAATTTCGACCCCGGCGACCTCGATCTCGTGCCGCGATCCACCAAATCCGTAGAAAGTGCATTCCTCAAGCGTCACGGACAACTAGTCTGACACACCGGCGGACTTGACCAGTTGGTCATAAGTTATGTCCGCGAGCTGGGTCAGGGCCTTCTCGGGCAGATTGCCGGTCAGCGCACATCCATAGCCGCCGTCCAGCCAGAACAAAGTGTCCGTCCCCTTGACGCTCAAATATTTGTATCCGCTGTCCTGCCGGGTCTCGTCCTTGGTAACATAAAGCGAGAGCCTGTTGCCGGTGGGGTCCTGATACATGAATTGCGCGGCGGTTTTTCCGTCAAAGGGCAAGAGCCGCCCGCCGACAAGATCAAACCCACCGGATTTGAGATCGGGAGCGACGATCTTGACCCCGACGCGGTTGGACAGCCAGGCGTTCAGATGATCGGTCTGATCCGCCCCGACTTCAACAACGTGGCGCTTTTCATTTGCGTAGATGAGATGAGCGGCCATCGCATTTTCTGCAATCGGCTTCAACATCGCGGGCTGCTGCACTGTTTGCGTCCGTTGACCGGCGAAATAGCCGCCCAACCCTCCGAACACGAGCAAAGCCGCCGCCGCGGCATAGCGGCTGAAAGTTCCGGCCCTCGCGGTTTTGCGCGCGTCGCCGACAACTACCGATCTGAGCCTTTCGGGGATCGGTTCATGCGTGACGCCTTCCAGAGCGCTGCGCAAGCGGTCGCGGTCCTGCATATAGCGCTCGAACAGCGCCTTCATGTCGGCGTTGGCTTCAACCCAAAGCTCGAACGCGGCGCGCTCGTCGGCGGGGAGTTCGCCGTCCAGTGCGAGGTGAATGTCGGTTTCCGTGAAGGCGCGGCTCATTTCTCCACCACCTTCAACATGCGCCGCCGTGTGTTGTCGTCCAGAAGCCGCCGCATCTCTTCGCGCCCACGGGCAACGCGCGACATGACAGTGCCAGCGGGCACGTTGAGCATTGCTGCAGCTTCCGCGTAGGAGAAGCCTTCGACACCAACCAGCAGGATTGCCGCCCGCCGCTCGGGGGAAAGAGCCGCGAGCACGTCCGTTATCTCCCGCGACTCAATCACATCATGTTGGAGAGAGAGTTCAGCAAGCGCCTCGCGGCCGTCCAGCGGAAGCATCGTATCCTCGCCGCGACGAATCCTGCGGCGCGTCTGGTCGATAAAAAGATGGTGCATGATCGTAAAAAGCCATCGACGCGGGCTTTCGCCCGTCTGCCAGTTTTCCATTCTGCCGAGCGCACGCTCCAAGGTGTCCTGCACAAGGTCGTCGGAGCTTTCCCGGCCTCGCAGCAATGCCCTTGCATAGCGTCGCAAACGCGGTATTTCCCCAAGGATCGCGGTTCTCCTATCGTCCATGAACCGGTCAATCCTCTCCCTGCACAGCCCGTGATATTTCCATTCCTGCCTGATTGAACGCTTTGGGCAAGCCGATTATTCCATCAACGCAATTGAAGGATGCGTTCGTCCTATTGATTTTCATTGCGATCCAATTTGCATTATACCCATCATGAAACGGAGATGCCCTTCATGAGCACGTCAACCGCAGCCGTACGCCAGAAGCATTTGCCATGGCTCATCATTGCTTGCGGTTGCCTGATCGCTGCGCTCACCTTCGGGCCGCGCTCCGCGATGGGTTTCTTCCAATTGCCCATGTTGGCCGAACGCGGTTGGGACCGGACGACATTTGGGCTCGCCATGGCCATACAGAACCTGTTCTGGGGCCTGGGGCAGCCGGTTTTCGGTGCGTTGGCCGACAAGTTCGGCACCTGGCGCATTCTGCTTTTGAGCGGTCTTCTCTATTCGATCGGACTCTATCTGATGTCTGTCGCCGAAAGCCCTACCCTGCTTAATCTGAGCGGCGGTGTTCTCGTCGGTCTTGGTGTGGCTGCCGGTTCGTTCAGCATCGTATTGTCAGCCTTTGCGCGAAATGTCGCGCCGGAAAACCGTAGCTTCGTGTTCGGCCTCGGCACCGCAGCAGGGTCGGCGGGTATGTTCCTGTTCGCGCCGATCAGTCAATCACTCATTAATGAGTACGGCTGGGCCGACTCGCTCGTCATCATGAGCGCTTTGATGCTGGTCGTTCCGGTGCTCGCCATTCCGCTCGCAGGCAATGCCCGTTCGGGCGCTGCGATTCGCGCCGAAGTTGAGCAGACGGTTCCGGAAGCCCTCAAGGAGGCGTTCGGCCACCGCAGCTATATGCTGCTGACAACCGGCTTCTTCGTATGCGGGTTCCAGGTAGCGTTCATCACGGTGCATTTCCCGCCCTACCTTCGCGACATTGGCATCGACGCAAAATATGCGGTCATCGCGATGGCGCTAATCGGTTTCTTCAACATCATCGGGTCGCTTGCCGCGGGGTTTATCGGTCAGCGCCGCTCGAAGCCGCATTTCCTCGTTTTCATCTATCTCGCGCGCTCAGTCGTGGTCAGCGCATTCCTGCTCCTGCCGCAGACGCCTTTCACAGTGATCGTGTTCGCTATCCTGATGGGCCTGCTTTGGCTCTCCACGGTGCCGCCGACCAACGGCCTTGTCGCCATCATGTTCGGCACACGTCATCTCGGAATGCTCGGCGGCGTGGTATTCCTCTCACACCAGATCGGCTCGTTCCTGGGCGTCTGGCTGGGCGGTTATCTCTATGACCGTTTCGGCACCTACGATCCGGTGTGGTGGCTGGGTGTAGCGCTCGGCGTATTCGCCGCGCTCGTGCATTGGCCGATCAGGGAAGCGCCCGCGCCCCGTCTTGCGCTGGCTCCCGCTGAATGACGCGCCGTACTGCGCCAATAAAGGCTGCGCGTGCTTCCGGGACATTTATTCCACGTGGTTCGTAGACATGGCGCGCGAAGAAGTGCGAGGTAAGTCGAAACGCTGCCTCAAGTGAGGCGACATCGGTCGACGATCGCGCCTGCGAGTGGAGGAAGGCGGGCAGCGCAAGCAATTTGTCGCGCCACGGATCGCCCGCCTCTTGCGAAACAGCGCGCCCGGTTTTTGGCGAAACATAGGCCAGCCCGGTGCGCTGTCCGGTCGCCGCGCATTCGTTGAGGTCCAGCCCAAGCCCCAGTTCCTCAAGCACCAGAAGTTCGAAGCGCACGACAAGCACAGCCGCGATCTCCGGCTGGTCGAGATGATCGAGCACGACGGCAAGCGTTTCAAACAGGCCGGAATGCGGATCGCGCTCCGGGAGCAGGCGCAAATGTGCCGCCAGTGTCTGCAATCCAAAAATAGCGACCGCGCTGTCCATCAGCCGCGCGGCATTCAGCGAGAGAGGTTCGACCTGAAACATGCCCAGATGCTCGTCGAGCCGTGCACGCCAGATAAGATCCACGAGGTTTCCCGATTGCAGGAGTGGCTGCTGCTTTCGAGAGCGGCCACCGCGTACAATGCCCATGTGCCGCCCGTGGGCGCGCGTCATCACCTCAAGGATGACGCTGGTTTCGCCATGCCTTCGCGCCCCGAGTATGATTCCTTCATCCCGCCATTCCATCGCGAAATTGGATCATGCTCCGTATCGGCGCGCAAGCTATACGCTTTCTCTCCTGCCACTGCGCGCAGCGCGCAGGATGGCGTCGATCAGCCTGTGCACCTTCAGCGCCTCGCGCCCGGACACTTTCGGCTCACGCCCCTCGCGGATCGCGGAGACAAAATCCTGAAGCACGGCCCGGTGGTGCTGGTGCGGAAACGCCATCGGATCGCTGCCTGCGCCGATGGATTCGCTGCCGTCCGTGGCTTCAGCGGATTCTCCGTCATTGAATTGCACCGCAAGCCTGCCGCTTTCGATGCGCGCGGTTCCATTCGTGCCGATGATCTCCAGAAAGTCCGGAAAACCCGGATAGGCCGAAGTCGTTGCGCCGATGGCGCCCAGCGCGCCGTTCTCAAAGCGAACGGCGGCGAAAGCTAGATCCTCCGCTTCCATGGCATGAACAGGGCTTGTCGTCGCATAGCCGCTCACTTCAACTGGCAATCCGGCCAGAGAAACAAGCAGGTCGAGCGTGTGGATGCCCTGGGTGAGCAGGACGCCGCCGCCGTCACGGGCATAAGTGCCTCGTCCCGGCTCGTCATAATAGCTTTGGGGCCGCCAGTTGGACAGCCGAGCTGAGCCGCTGACCAGCGCGCCCAATCTGCCTTCCTCGATGATACCGCGAAGGGCGAGCGACACCGGACGAAAGCGGTGCTGCAAAACCACACCAAGCTTCACCTTCGCGCGTTCGGCGGTTTCGACAAGGCGCTTTGCACGCTCCAGCGTGATTTCCAGTGGCTTTTCCAGCAGGATATGTTTGCCCGCACCCGCCGCGCGCTCCACCAGTTCGAGGTGGGTGTTCGGAGGCGTCAGGATCATGACCATGTCAATCGACGGGTCCCCGAAGATAAATTCGGCGCTGTCCGCCACAGGCCAACCGGTGCGCAAATGAAAAGCATCGCGCCTCTGCGGAGTCGGGCTGTAGGCAGCGGCAACCTCAACCTCATCCTTCAGATCGAGAAGGCTGCGCGCATGCGGCTCGACGGCCATGCCGAGCCCGATCAAACCCACGCGAGTTACAGCCAATCCGGTATCCCCGTTGCCTTGAGCGCGGCGGATATGCCGCGCAGTTCCGCCAGCCCCTTCAATCGTCCGATGCAGGAATAGCCGGGGTTCACCTTCTTGCCGATGTCATCAACGATGGCATGCCCATGATCCGGTCGCATGGGGATTTCCCAGTCGTCGCGACCTTCCCCGCGCCGTCTGCCTTCCTCCGCCAGCAAAGCGGCGATGACGCGAACCATATTCGTGTCGCCGCCCAGATGCTCTGCTTCATGGAACGAGCCGTCAGGCTCCTTCGTCACGTTGCGCAGATGGGCGAAATGCACATGAGGGCCGAACTCACGCGCCATGCGCGGCAGGTCGTTCGCCGCGTTCGAACCGTAGGAGCCGGTGCACAGCGTAAGGCCGTTCATCATTGACGGGACGCCTTCGATGATGGCGCGAGCGTCCTCGGCGCGGGAGACGACACGTGGCAACCCGAAGATCGGGAATGCCGGGTCGTCCGGGTGGATCGCCATGCGCACGCCGTGCTCCTCGGCAACAGGAACGATTTCGCGCAGGAAAGCGATCAGATTGTCGCGCAACCCTTCGGTGCTGAGTTCCGCATAAAGATCCAGCGCCGCCCTGAATGTATCCCGGTCGAAAATGAACTCACGAGCAGGAACCCAGCCGATAAGATTCTGCTCCAGCCCCGCGAGATCGCTCTCGCTCATTCTTGCGAGGCGCTTGCGGGCGGCTTCGATGCGTTCCGGGGGATGATCCCCCTCGGCCCCTTTGCGCCTCAGCACCAGCGCGTCATAGACGCAGAAATCCACGATATCGAAGCGCAGCGCGGTTCCGCCATGCGGCATCGGAGCATCAAGGTCGGTGCGCGTCCAGTCGGTGATCGCCATGAAATTATAGCAGACGGTCTTTATGCCTGCCGCAGCAACTGCGCGAATGGATTGCTTGTAGTTGTCGATCAGTTCCGCGAATCGACCCGTGCGTGTTTTGACATCCTCGTGAACGATGATGCTCTCGACCACGTCCCAGTTCAGTCCGGCCGCCGCGATTTCGGCCTTGCGCCGCGCAACCTCCTCGGCAGGCCAGGCGCGACCGTCGTTCAGATGATGCAACGCCGTGACGACGCCGCTCGCGCCCGCCTGCAGGACATGCGAAAGCTGAACCGGATCGTCGGGCCCGAACCAGCGCCACGTCTCTTTCATCGAAGAACTTCCTTCAAGGTCGCAGCAATGCCCCGTGTGCGTATGGAATGCAGGTGACGCGCCGTGATAGCAAAAAGCGCCGGTCTTTCGGGCGCACCAGAAGCAAAGCCCGCGGCATCGAACACGGCTTCCACCATGTCGCTGGCGTCGAGCTTTCGGGCGACAATCGCCGCAAGCGTTTCATCGAGCGGATCGGTGAAATGTGCGGGCGGCGACGTCACCCCGCGCGCTTCACAGGCAGCTATCCATGCGGCAGGCGTCAGCATGAGCGCATCGAAACTGCCGCCGTTCGCCGCGCGGTCGAGTGCGGTGGCGACAATGCGCTGAGGTAGTTTCTGGCTGCCGTCATTGGCAATCTGGGCGGTGCGGTGCTTGAGCGCGGGGTTGTCATATCGTTTGACGAGTTCGCTCGTATACGCATCCGGCCTGAGGCCTTGTCCGGAAGGCAGCGACGGCTTTGCCTCATCCCATAATCGCACGACGAACGCGCGGATGGCGGGATTGGAAAACGCCTCCGAGACCGTCGCGTGGCCGGACAGCAATCCCAGATAGGCGATTGCGGAGTGTGACCCATTGAGCAGGCGTAGCTTCATGTCCTCGAACGGCGCAACGTCCTCGACCATTTCTACGCCGTACCGTTCCCATTTCGGTCGTCCCGACGGAAAGCGGTCCTCAACCACCCATTGCATGAACGGCTCGGTGGTCACAGGCCACGCATCGGCGACACCGAGCGCCGCTGATATGCGCGCCCGGTCCTCATCGGTGGTCGCGGGAACGATGCGGTCCACCATGCTTGAGGGGAACGCGATTTCATGCTCGACAAGCTGCTTTAATCCCCGATCCCGCAACGCGGCATATTCGATCATCAGCCGTCGCAACGTCGCGCCGTTTGCCGGGAGATTATCGCAGGAAAGCACGGTGAATTGCTCTGCGCCCGCCGATACTCGACGCTCGATCGCTTCCGCAAGGAATCCATATATGCTTCTGGGATTCCGTGGATTTTCAAGGTCCCACACGATGTCCCGATGGCTTGTGTCCAGCGCTCCCGCTGCATTTCGAAGATAGGCCTTTTCCGTGACCGTAAGCGTTACGATCCGAACCAAGGGATCGCACAATTCGTCAAACACGGCTTGCGGGTTTTCCGGGGCAACGAGGACCCGCTGCACCGAACCCACTACCCGCAGCTTCTCTCCCGAGCCATCGACGACCGAAAGGGTATAAAGCCCGTTTTGTGGATCAAGCGCGTCGCGCGTATCGGGACTGCGAAGTGACACACCCACGATGTCCCACCCCTCCTCACCACCATTCAGGCAGTCATCGAGATAAACTGCCTGATGGGCACGATGAAATGCCCCGATTCCAAGATGAACGATGCCGGCCCTGCATCCGGCGCGATCATAGACGGGTCGCTCAACGACAGCCGGGATGCCCGCTATCGTTGCATCAGAAAGGCGGACGCTCATTCACGCGCCCCGGTGGCTTCGCATGCCGGCATGGTTCCTCCCTCGATGTGTCCTGCCCGAAATCGACGCTGAGCGTCAAGCGAAAAGTCATCATATGACTAAATCAAACTTGTCTGTTGACATTATTATTCGTGGCGAATAGCCATTGGTTCCCCGTGGGAGGAGCGGTGAATTTGACACTGGTGGCAGCCGACCTTCTGTTTGCGCCCGATGATCGGTCACGATCGATCGCGCGGAATCTCTATGCCGAGATCAAGAACCTGCCGATCATCAGCCCGCATGGTCACACCGAGCCGCGCTGGTATGCGGAGAATCAGAACTTCCCGGACCCGTCGCAGCTTCTGATCGTGCCGGACCACTATATTTTCCGCATGCTCTTCAGTCAGGGCATCCGGCTGGAAGACCTAGGTGTGCCGACGCTGGACGGCGCAGTCGTTGAAAAGGACAGTCGCGCCATCTGGCGGCGTTTTGCGGAACATTACTTCCTTTTCCGGGGCACACCTACGCGTGCCTGGCTGGACTATACGTTTGAGAACCTGTTCGGACTTTGCGAGCCGTTGACGGCGGGCAATGCCGATGCGCACTACGATGCGATTGCCGATGCGCTCAAGCGTGACGATTTCAAGCCGCGCGCACTCTTTGAACGCTTCAATATCGAGGCGATTTCGACGACGGACGGCGCGCTGGACGATCTCAAATGGCACCGTATGATCCGCGAAAGCGGATGGAAGGGTCGCGTCATTCCTGCCTACCGCCCGGACTCGGTGGTCGACCCGGATTTTGAGGGGTTTGCGGGAAATCTCGACCGGCTGGCCGAAATCACCGGCTGCGACACGGCAAGCTGGAAAGGATATCTCGACGCACACCGCGCACGGCGCGACTACTTCAAATCATTCGGCGCAACGTCGACCGACCACGGTCACGCGACGGCGGACACCGCGAATCTGGAACCTGCGGAAGCTGAGAAATTGTTCGATGCCATTCGCGCGGGCAAGACGGACGGCGCACAGCGCCAGCTCTTCCGCGCGCAGATGTTGACCGAGTTGGCGCGCATGAGCGCCGATGACGACCTCGTCATGCAAATCCATCCCGGCTCGTTCCGCAACCACGCACCCGGCATGTTTGCGCGTTTCGGTCGAGACAAGGGCTTCGACATTCCCACGCGCACAGACTATGTGCGGGCGCTCAAGCCCTTGCTTGACGCCGTCGGCACCGACCCGCGCGTATCCGTCATTGTTTTCACCCTGGATGAGACAAGCTATGCGCGCGAGCTTGCGCCGCTTGCGGGGGTCTATCCCGCGCTGAAGCTCGGTCCGGCCTGGTGGTTCCATGACAGCCCCGAAGGCATGCGGAGATTCCGCGAAATGACTACCGAGACCGCGGGCTTCTACAACACTGTCGGCTTCAACGACGACACTCGGGCCTTCCCTTCGATTCCGGCCCGCCACGATGTGGCAAGGCGAGTGGACTGCGCTTTTCTTGCCCAGCTCGTCGCCGAGCATCGCCTGCGGGAGGACGAAGCTCTCGAGGTTGCACACGACCTGACCTATCGACTGGCGAAGAAGGCATATCGGCTTTGACGGCGTGAATGTTCAAAAACGGGCGGCATCGCCCACCAAACGGGAGGAAGACTGATGATGCATATATCGAAACTGATGGCAGGCGTTGCCCTTGCCACCTCGCTCATGATCGGTGCGGTCTCGGCGCAAACCGTGCTGAAATCTTCGGATACGCACCCCGACGGCTACCCCACGGTTGAAGGGGTCAAATATTTCGGTGAGCTTATCAAGGAGCGCACCGGAGGGCGCTATGCGGTCGAGGTCTATCACTCCGCCCAGCTCGGCGAGGAAAAGGACACGATCGAACAGGTGCGGTCAGGCGTGATCGAGCTGAACCGCGTTTCGATGGCGCCTTTCAATGGCACGGTGAAGGAATCCATCGTCCCTGCCCTGCCCTATATCTTCCGTTCCGAAGATCATATGCACAAGGTGATGGACGGCGCCATCGGCGAGCAGATCGCCAAGGCCTTTGAAAGCGCCGGCCTTGTCGTACTGGCATACTACGATGCGGGCGCTCGCTCCTTCTATAACTCCAAGAAGCCGATCAAAACGGTCGAGGACATGAAGGGCCTGAAGTTCCGCGTCATCCAGTCGGATATCTTCGTCGATATGACGAATGCGCTTGGCGCAAACGCAACGCCGATGCCCTATGGCGAGGTCTATTCCTCAATCGAAACGGGCGTGATCGACGGCGCGGAAAACAACTATCCGAGTTACGATACCGCCAAACATGCCGAAGTGGCCAAATACTATTCTCTGGATGAGCACACGATCCTGCCCGAAGTGTTCGTCATGAACAAAGCTGCGTTCGACAAGCTGACACCTGAAGATCAGGCAATCTTCAAGCAGGCAGGCAAGGACAGCATCGCCAAACAACGGGAATTGTGGGCCGCCAAGACCGTCGAATCCAAGTCCAATGTCGAGAAAATCGGCTCTCAGATCAATGAGGTGGACAAGCAGGGATTCATCGACGCTATGAAGCCCGTCTACGACAAGCACATCACGGATCCCGTCCTGAAAAAGATGGTCGAGGACGTCAAGGCTGTCCAATAGCCAGCGCGATCAATACCCTCGCCTGGCTGGACAGGCGAGGGCCTCGTTCGTGGGGAGGAGCCCATGACCGCCGAATTGAGAACAGGTATCCCGGTACTGTCGCGCCTCAACACGCTGGCGCTCTATCTTGCGGGCCTTGGGCTCGTGGTGATGACGGTCATGGTGGCCTGGCAGGTCTTCTGCCGCTACGTGCTGAACGATTCACCGAGCTGGACCGAGCCCGGCGCTGTCATGCTGATGAGCTGGTTTATTTTTCTTGGCGCTGCCGTGGGCGTTCGGGAGAACAACCATCTCGGGTTCGACGTGTTGCTCTATGTGCTGCCGCCTTCGGCCAAGAAGTGGCTGCGCATGATCTCCGACATCGTGATTTTCGCCTTTGGCATCGGCATGGTCTGGTACGGCATTCAACTGATCGGGCTTACGTGGAATACGAGCCTCCCTGCGCTCGGAATTTCGGGCGGGTGGGACTACGTTCCGTTGTTTGGCGGCGGCGTTCTTGTGACGCTCTTTTCCCTTGAGAGAATCGCGCTGCGTCTCTCCGGCTCGCCGGTCGACGCGGCGCTCGATGAGCTTGCGGCGACGGAAATCGCCGTCGAACTTGAAAACATCGAAGATGTCCGCACGGATGCCGCCGAATTTGCGAGGAAGGCCTGAGCGCAATGGAACTATGGATTCTGTTCGGTTGCTTCACGCTGCTGATGCTGATCGGGACTCCGATTGCCTTCTGCCTTGGAGCGGCCAGCCTCGCGACCGTCGCCTATATGGGCCTGCCTCCGCTGGTCGTATTCCAGCGCATGAACTCAGGCATGAGCATATTCTCAATGCTCGCCATCCCCTTCTTCATCTATTCCGGCGACCTGATGGTTCGCGGCGGAATCGCCGCCAGGATCGTCGCATTCGCAGCGTCGCTCGTCGGTCACCTGCGCGGCGGGCTCGGACAGGTGAATATCCTGACATCAACGCTGTTCGGCGGCATTTCAGGCTCGGCGGTGGCAGAAGCCGCTGCGGTCGGCGGCATCATGATCCCCCAGATGAAGGCGCGAGGTTACGGGGCGGACTACGCCGTCAACGTGACCTCCATGGCCGCATTGATCGCGCTGCTTTTGCCGCCATCCCACAACATGATCATCTATTCCATCTCCGCGGGCGGCAAGATTTCCATCGCCGACCTGTTCACTGCGGGCATCATTCCCGGCCTGCTGCTGGCGGGCGCGCTGATGGTTACCGCCTATATTGTCGCCCGCAAGCGCGGATACCCGACAGAACCGTTCCAGGGGTTTGCGGCCGCCGCGCATCTTCTGGTCGCGGCCCTGCCCGGCCTGTTGCTTATCGCGATCATCTTCGGCGGCGTTCGCTCGGGCATCTTCACCGCGACGGAAAGCTCCTGCGTCGCCGTGATCTACGCGTTGTTGGTAACAATCTTCATCTATCGCCAGCTCAACTGGGAGGACTTCGTCCATGCCACGATGGGTGCGGTCAGGACCACCGCCATGGTTCTCCTCATCATCGGCTGCGCGGCCTCTTTTTCCTGGCTGATGGCCTTCATGCGGGTGCCCGCAACGCTGGTCATGTGGATGCAGAGCATCTCCGACAACCCCATCGTCATCCTGCTCCTCCTGAATGTCATCATGCTGATCCTCGGCACCTTCATGGACATGGGGCCGACGATCATCATCACCACACCTATATTCCTGCCCATCGCCACGGCCTTCGGTGTCGACCCGGTTCATTTCGGGGTCATCATGATCCTCAACTACGGTATTGGCCTCAACACGCCGCCGGTGGGAGGGGTGCAATTCGTCGCCTGTGCCGTGGGCAAGATCAGCGTGTGGGAGGCCATGCGCTCGATCTGGCCGTTCTATGGGGCCGGACTCGTTGTGTTGCTGCTGGTGACGTATATACCCGGTCTGTCACTGTGGCTGCCGGGCGTTTTCAAATAGGAGATCGACATGGCGATTGAGCAGGCCGATCTCAGGATCGAACGCAAACCCAAACTCTCGGAAAATGTCGCGCAGACGCTGCGGGCGCAGATCGTCGGCGGCCAGTTTGCCGAAGGCGAGCGTCTGCCCACCGAAACGCGGATGACCGAGCTTTTCGGGGTCAGCCGAACAGTGGTTCGGGAGGCGATCGCCGCGCTCGCCGCTGATGGCCTTGTCGAGGCACGGCACGGCGCAGGCGTCTTTGTTCGTCGCCCCGCCGTCGCTGCCTTCGGCACGATCGGGCTGGAAGTCGGCAACAAGATTTCACACGCGCTGAATGTGCTCGAGGTTCGACTCGGGATCGAGGTCGAAAGCGCCGGTCTTGCCGCGATGCGTCGCAACAGTGCGCAGGAGGCGCAGATCCAGGAAGCGTTTTTCGAGTTCGACCGGTTGCTGGCGCGGGGCGAAGCAACCGGCAAGACAGATTTCGCGTTTCACCGGGCAATCGCGGCGGCGACGAACAATCCCTACTATGTCGACGTTCTGGACGCGCTCGGCACGCGCGCCATTCCCTGCGATGTCGCCTCCCCCTGGGGCACAGACAGCGTTCTGTCGGACGCCTACCAGATGGGGCTCCAGCGCGAGCACTATTCCATATTGCAGGCTATCTCGGCGGGCGATGCCGATGCCGCGCGCGCGGCCATGCGCGCGCACCTCACCGCCAGCCAGGAACGCTATCGCAAGAGATTGAACGGCCAGCAGGCCGACTATGTGTCGACCGTCGCTCCGCGCGGCAAGGTTGGCAGCTTCTGAGGCCGACGAGAGGAGCATGATGTCCATCGAGTTCGATTCCCGCTTCGCCATCGACCCCATCGCCGCCGCCGCAATGGGCACGGACGAATTGCGTCACAATTTTCTCCTGTCGAGCCTGTTTCAGCCGGGACGCATCCACCTCACCTATACCCACTACGACCGCATGATCGTTGGCGGCGCCGTGCCGCTCGACGCCGAACTAACGCTGGACGCGATCAAGCCGACCGGCACCAAATCGTTCCTGGAGCGTCGCGAGCTGGTGGCCGTGAATATCGGCGGAAGGGGAACCGTGACCGTATCGGGCAAGGCGCATTTGCTCGGCACGCGCGACATGATCTATGTCGGGATGGGCGTGGAAGTCTCGTTCACCTCGCAAGATGCGGCGGACCCGGCGAAGTTCTATCTCCTGTCTGCGCCCGCGCACCGCCCCTGCCCTACACAGCTGATCACCATCGACAAGGCCAAGCGTCTTGATCTCGGGAGCGCGGAGACGTCGAATGAACGCTCCATTTTCCAGTTCACCGCATCGGTCGAAACCTGCCAGATCGTCGTCGGAATGACCCAACTCGCGAAGGGTTCGGTATGGAACACCATGCCCGCCCATGTGCATGATCGTCGCATGGAGGCGTATCTCTATTTCGACCTCGCCGACACCGCGCGAGTGTTTCACTTCATGGGACAACCCGACGAAACACGCCACATCGTGATGTCGAACGAGCAGGCCGTGCTTTCCCCCGCCTGGTCCATGCATTCCGGCTGCGGCACATCGAACTATGCTTTTATCTGGGCGATGGCCGGTGACAATGTGGACTATACGGATGTCGATCCGATCGCGATCGGAGATATGCGATGACCGATCTCTCGGCCTTCAGCCTGGAGGGAAAGCGCATCGCCGTAACCGGCGCAAACACCGGCATCGGACAGGGCATCGCGCTCGCCGTGGCGCGGGCGGGCGGTGCGGTGGTGGGAATCGGGCGCTCTTCGATGGCTGAGACCGCGAAGCAGGTCGAAGCGCTCGGCATGCCCTTTCAGGGGGTCAAATGCGATATCGGCAATATGAAAGCGTCGGTCCTCATGCTCGATAAAATCATGGCGGACGCGCCGCTCGACGGACTCGTCAACAATGCAGGGATCATCCGGCGCGGCGCGGCCCTCGATTTCAGCGAAGAGGACTGGGATGACGTGATGGACGTCAATCTGAAGTCCCTGTTCTTTCTCTGCCAGACCTATGCGAAGAACGTGCTTGCCTCCGGGCGCAGTGGCCGCATCGTCAACATCGCCTCGATGCTGTCTTTTCAAGGCGGGATTCGCGTCGCCTCCTACACAGTTGCGAAGCACGGCGTATTGGGCGTCACCCGGCTCCTTGCAAATGAGTGGGCATCAAGCGGCATCAATGTGAACGCAATCGCGCCGGGCTATATCGAAACGAACAATACCGAGGTGTTGCGCAAGGACCCGGACCGCAGCGAGGCGATCCTCGCCCGAATTCCTGCCGGACGCTGGGGTAAGCCGGGCGAGATCGGCGATGCGGCTGTGTTCCTTCTCGCGCCCGCCTCGACCTACATGCACGGTGCGGTCGTTCCCGTCGATGGCGGCTGGTTGGCGAGGTAAGAATGGTGCGAAGCCGGGATATTTTCGCGCGTTTCGATGAAGGCACATGGGAGCCGACGCCGGACGGCAACAAGCGGCGTATCGTGCTTTACACGGACGAGCTGATGATGGTCGAATTCGCATTCGAAAAGGGTGGCGAAGGCTGGGTCCACTCGCATCCGCATGTTCAATCGAGCTATGTGGCCGAAGGCACATTCGACGTAACAATCGCTGGCCGGACGGAGACCCTGAGCGCCGGCGACTGTTTCATCGTGCCTTCTGGAGAAGAGCACGGCGTGAAGGCGCTGGAAAAAGGCCGGCTCATCGACTGCTTCGCGCCCCACCGGGCCGATTTTCTCCAGCCTGCGGAATAGAACGACAAGCAAAGGCCGCGACCCATGCCCCGTTCAATCAAACTTCATGCCGACGACAATGTCGTGGTCGCAGTCGAAGCATTCGCGCCGGGGGATGAAGTCCTCGGTATTCAGGCAGCAACCCGCGTGCCTCGCGGGCACAAGATGGCGCTGGCGCGCATCGAAACGGGCGGCGAGGTCGTGAAATACGGACAAGTCATCGGCTTTGCCAGTTCGCCGATCCAGCCGGGAGAATGGGTGCATGAGCAGAATGTCGTTCTGCACGATTTCGAACGGGACTACCAGTTTGCAACCGCGCGCGCAGAAATCGAGTGCGTGCCCGACGACGAACGGCGCACCTTTCTGGGCTACCGTCGGACGAACGGGAAATGGGGCACCCGCAACTATATCGCCGTCCTGACATCGGTGAACTGCTCCGCGACCGCCGCCCGGCACATTGCGGCGGAAGTCGAACGCAGCGGCGTTCTCAAGGACTATCCAAACATAGACGGTGTGATTTCGCTGGTGCACGGCACCGGCTGCGCCATCGATACGAATGGCGAGGACTACAACCTTCTCAAGCGCACGCAGTGGGGCTACGCGACGAATCCGAATGTCGGTGGGGTGCTGATGGTGGGGCTTGGCTGCGAAGCCTTCCAGATTCCGCGCTGGAAGGAGACATATGGCATCGAGGAGAACACGACTTTTCGCACGCTCACCATTCAGGAAGTCGGCGGCACGCGCGCCACTGTCGAAAAGGGCGTTCAGGCGATCATTGATATGCTGCCCACCGTCAACCAGGTGCGGCGGGAAGCCGCTCCCGTTTCCGAGCTTGTGCTTGCGCTGCAATGCGGAGGATCGGACGGCTATTCCGGCATCACGGCGAACCCGGCGCTGGGCGTTGCCGTGGACATGCTCGTGCGGCAGGGCGGGACGGCGATCCTTTCCGAGACCCCGGAAATCTATGGCGCGGAGCATCTTCTGACCCGCCGTGCGCAAACGCGGGAAGCCGGCGAAAAGCTGGTTGAGCGCATTCGCTGGTGGGAAGGCTACACCGCGCGCAACAATATGCAGATGAACAACAATCCTTCGCCCGGCAACAAGGCAGGCGGTTTGACCACGATCCTCGAAAAGTCGCTCGGCGCGGCGGCCAAGGGCGGCTCCACCAATCTCATGGACGTGTTCAACTATGCCGAACCGGTCACGACGCGCGGCCTCGTGTTCATGGATACGCCCGGATACGATCCCGTGGCCGCCACCGGGCAGGTCGCAGGCGGAGCGAACATATTATGCTTCACGACCGGGCGCGGATCGGCCTTCGGCTGCAAGCCCACCCCTTCCATTAAGCTCGCAACGAACAACTACATTTTCGAACATATGCGCGAGGACATGGACATCAATTGCGGCGATGTTCTCGACGGGGTTACGCTCGAAACAAAGGGAGCCGAGATATTCGAGGAAATCATCCGGGTGGCCTCAGGCGGACGCACAAAATCCGAGGATCTCGGATACGGCGACAATGAATTCGTGCCGTGGATGGTCGGCGCAACCATGTAGGTCAGTCTTTGAAATCCAGTCCCATCTCGCGATAGCGCTCGGGATCGTCGCCCCAGTTTTCACGGACTTTCACGAACAGGAACAGATGCACTTTCTGTTCGAGGATTTCGCCAATTTCCTTGCGCGCCGATGCGCCGATCGCCTTGATCGTCGCGCCCTTCTCGCCGAGCACGATCTTCTTCTGGCTGTCGCGCTCGACATAGATCACCTGCTCGATGCGGACCGAGCCGTCGCTTTTCTCCTCCCATTTTTCGGTTTCGACATGCGAGGAGTAAGGCAATTCCTGATGCAAACGGAGATAGAGCTTCTCGCGCGTGATCTCGGCCGCAAGCTGCCGCATCGGGAGGTCTGAAATCTGGTCTTCGGGATAATACCAAGGTCCGGCAGGAACGGCGCCTGCGAGATAGTCCAGAAGATCGGCGCAGCCAGAGCCGTTGAGCGCCGAAATCATGAATGTGCGCTCGAAAGCCACTTTCTCGTTCGCCGATGCCGCCAATGCCAGCAGGTTCTCGCGTTTGGCGCGATCGACCTTGTTCAGCACCAGCACCTTGGGCTGCCGCACCTCTGCGAGCCCTTCCAGCATACGCTCGGCGTCATCCTTCAGACCCCGCTCCGCATCGATCAGAACGAGTACGATGTCCGCGTCCTTCGCACCGCCCCAGGCAGTCGTGACCATGGCGCGGTCGAGACGGCGGCGCGGCTTGAATATTCCCGGCGTATCGACGAACACGATCTGTGCAGCGCCATGCGTGGCAATGCCGCGCACGATGGCACGGGTGGTCTGCACCTTGTGGGTGACGATCGAGACCTTCGCGCCGACAAGCTGGTTTATAAGCGTGGATTTTCCGGCATTGGGCGCGCCGATGATCGCGACGAACCCGGAGCGCGTTTCTTGTTCGTTCATTGTGGCTCCACCTGCGCCTTCCAGACGCTTTCCCTCAGCAGGACAGAAGCAGCGGCAGCCTGTTCGGCTTCGCGCTTCGAGCGCCCTGTTCCGGTCGCTTCCGTCAGGCCCGCGATGTGGACCTCGACGGTGAATACCGGGTCATGGTCCGGCCCTTCGCGGCTCAAAACCTTGTAGGTCGGCGTCGCCTGGACGAATTGGTGCGCCCATTCCTGCAATTCGGTCTTGGCATCCCTGCGGCCCGGATCAAAAACCTGGGAGCGCGCGAGCCAGTGGCGATGCACAAATGCGCGCGCCACCTCCATGCCGCCATCGAGATAGAGCGCCGCGATCAGCGCTTCCAGCGCATCGGCGCGGAGATTGATCCTGCGGCGCCCGGTTACGCCGCGCATCTCGCTGCCGACCTTGACCAGATCCGGCAACCCGATCTCCTCCGCGATCTCCGCCAGTATTTCGGCATTGACGAGCGCGTTCAGCCGCACCGACAATTCACCTTCCGGCGCGTCGGGGAAGGCATTGAACAGCAGGTCCGCGATGACCAGGCCGAGCACACGGTCGCCGAGAAATTCAAAGCGCTCATAGTCGATGCCGTCTGAATGGCGGGCGCTGGCGTGGGTCAGGGCGCGCCGGAGGCGCTGCGGGTCGGCAAAACGATGCCCGGTCGACTTCTCCAGCGCCAATGCCAGTTCAGCACCACTGACCGCCTTGGAGGGGCGCTTCTGGCTCACAGGATTTACCGTATGACGTTGAAGAACCGGGTCGGTCGCAACTCGGTGGGCCAACGCCAGATCTCAAGCGGGCTTGCCTTGCCGGCAATCGAGAAGAAAATGATGTTTGCGCGCCCGACAAGGTTCTCCGCAGGCACATACCCCACCGAAAGGCGGCTGTCGGCGGAGTTGTCGCGGTTGTCGCCCATCATGAAATAATGTCCTGCCGGAACGAGGAACTCGCGCGTATTGTCGGTCTCGCTGTCAGGATAGATGTCGAGCGTGTTGTAGGCGACGCCGTTCGGCAAGGTCTCGCGATAGACGTCGATGGGCCGGCTCTCCGCCGTGATGTCGGGATTGTCGATCTGGCCGACCTTTTCGCGAGGCACAGCAACATCATTGATGAAGAGTTGGCCGTTGCGCATCTGGATGCGGTCGCCCGGCAGGCCGATTACCCGCTTGATATAGTCCACCTGCGGGTTGGGCGGATATTTGAAGACCACCACGTCGCCGCGCTTGGGTTCGCTGCCCCAGATACGCCCCTCAAACAGGTTGGGCGAAAATGGCAGCGAATAGCGCGAATAGCCGTAGGCCCATTTGGTCACAAACAGATAGTCGCCTTCCAGCAGCGTTGGACGCATCGAACCCGATGGGATCGAGAAGGGCTGGAAGAAGAGCGTGCGAATGACGAGCGCCAGAAGCAGCGCCTGGACGATGACGGAAACGGTTTCGCCAAGTCCGCCCGATTTCTTTCCAGCCTTGTCAGCCACGCTCATGCTTTCCTCAAATCCGATTTCGCCCGGTATAGTTGCTCAACCTTTTCAGGGCAACGTCGCAGACCGCATCAGTGTGGCGGCATTTCGACAGGAATGGCTTCAATGATCACGAATGCCTGAGCGAGCGGATAATCGTCGGTGATGGTCAGATGCACAAGAGCGCGGTGGCCGGGGGGAAGCATTTGTTCCAGGTGAATGGCCGCGCCACCCGTCAGCTTCATGGTGGGCTTGCCCCCAGGCAGGTTGACGACGCCCATGTCTTTCCAGAATACCCCATCCGAAAGACCCGTTCCGAGCGCCTTGGAACAAGCTTCCTTGGCGGCGAAGCGCTTGGCATAGGAAGCTGCGCGCTGCGACCGGCGTTCGGAGCGCGCTCGCTCGACATCGGTAAATACGCGGGCCAGAAAGCGTTCGCCATGGCGTTCGATCGTTCGCTCAATGCGGCGAATGTCTATCAGGTCGCTGCCGATCCCGATAATCAATCGCGTCGCCTACAGATTGCGGCTGCCGGGCTTCACCGGCGGAATAGCCGCCAGCTCGGGCGGCAACGCATCGGCCGGATAGGCCGGAACCTCATATTCGGCGAGCGCGATCAGCGGCACACCAACATCGGTCTTCCCCGCCGAGCGGTCGATGATGCACGCCGCCGCGACGACTTCCGCGCCAAGCTCGCGCAGGCACTCGATCGTTTCACGGATAGACAGGCCGGTCGTAACGATGTCCTCGACGATGACCACCCGCGCGCCTTTTTCCATCTCGAAGCGGCGCAGCCGGAACTTGCCCTGCTCCCGTTCGACCCAGATGGCCGGGACATGCAGATGGCGCGAAGTTTCATAGGCCGGGATCAGTCCGCCAATCGCCGGTCCGACCACATAGTCGATAGGACCGTTGACCGCCTCGCGAATTTTGTCGGCCAGCGCTCTGCACAGCTTTTCCGTCTTGTCCGCATGCATAAAAACGCGCGCTTTTTGCAGGAAGACGGGACTGCGCAGGCCTGATGTCAGGATGAAATGGCCTTCGAGAACCGCGCCCGCTTCACGGAAGACATCAAGTACTTCGCTGGTTTCCATCTTCGTCCTAGCCATTGACGCGCCGTGCATCGCTGACCGCCGGCGAGTTCTTGAGTTCAGATAGCAGCTGGTTGAGGTGCTTCAGGTGCCAGACTTCCAGATCGAGCGTCATTTCCGTGAAATCCGGCGCAGTGCGCCCCATGGAAAGCGTATGGATGTTGGCGTCGTTATTGGCAATAACCTGGGCGATCTCGGCGAGCGATCCCGGCGCATTGATCGCGGTCACGACGATGCGCGCAGGAAACCGCTCCTTCATGGCCTCGTCAATGTCCCATCGCACGTCGATCCAGCGGTCCGGCTGGTCGTCAAAGGCAGTCAGCGATGGCGACTGGATCGGATAGATGGTTATGCCGAGCCCCGGCTGAATGATGCCCACGATGCGGTCGCCCGGCACCGCCCCTTCCGGCGCGAAGCGCACGGGAAGGTCGCCGCGCACGCCGCGTATCGGCACGGCCCCGCTTGCCTGCTCGTCCGCCTTGCCCTTTTTCGAGGACCGGCCCGGCATCTTGAACAGCATGCCGGCGGCGTTCCGGAGATTGAACCATCCTTCCTCGCGCTGCTTCGGTGCTTGCGGACCGATCCGCTCTTCCTTGTAATCGGGGAAAACCGCCCGCAGCACATCCGTCGAGGACAATTCTCCTCGCCCGACAGCAGCGAGAACGTCGTCTATGTCCTTGCGAGCGAGGCGGTGCAGGACCGCCTTGATCCGATCCTTGTCAAAGCTTCGTCCCGCCCGCGCAAAGGCGCGTTCAAGGATGCGCGCGCCGAGGCCCGAATATTGCTTGCGCACGGCATTCTTGGTCGCCCTGCGAATGGCCGCCCGGGCCTTGCCCGTTACCACCATGTGCTCCCATGCCGCTGGCGGCACCTGCGCCTCGGACCGGATGATCTCGACTTCGTCGCCGTTCTTGAGCTCGGTCATCAGCGGCATGATGCGGCCGTTGACCTTGGCACCCACGCAGGTGTTGCCGACATTTGTGTGCACCGCATAGGCGAAATCGATCGGCGTGGCCCCGCGCGGCAGGGCAATCAGCATGCCCTTCGGCGTGAAACAGAAAACCTGGTCCTGGAAGAGTTCAAGCTTGGTGTTTTCGAGGAAATCCTCGGGATTGTCGCCTTCGGAAAGCTGCTCAATGGTGCGCCGCAGCCATCCATAGGCATTTGTATCCTTTGAGATGGTGGGCGCGGTCCCGATAACCTTGTCCTTATAGATCGCGTGTGCCGCAACGCCGTACTCGGCGATCTCGTTCATCTCGCGCGTGCGGATTTGCAGTTCGATGCGCTGGCGCGAAGGGCCGACAATCGTCGTATGGATAGATCTGTAGTCGTTCTGCTTCGGCGTCGAAATATAGTCCTTGAAGCGACCGGGAACCATCGACCATGTCGTGTGGATGAAGCCAAGCGCCCGATAGCAGTCATCGACGCTCTCGACGATGACACGAAAGCCGAAAATGTCTGAAAGCTGTTCGAAGGACAGCGCTTTTGCCTCCATCTTCCTGAAGACTGACCACGGCTTTTTCTGGCGGCTTTTCACATTGGCCTTGAGATCATGCTCGGCAAAAAGCTCCGAGAGGGACGTCTCGATCTCATCGATAACGGCTTTGCTGCGCTGGGTAAGGTCCGCGAGGCGCTCGGTGACGGTCCGGTAGGCGTCGGGATTGATGGTTCGGAAAGCGAGGTCTTCCAGTTCCTCGCGCACGCCCTGCATGCCCATGCGCCCGGCCAGAGGCGCATAAATGTCCATTGTTTCTTCCGCGATGCGAGACCGCTTCTCGACAGGCATGTGGTCGAGGGTGCGCATATTGTGTATGCGGTCGGCGAGCTTGACGAGAAGAACGCGGATGTCGTCGGAAATCGCCAGCAGTAGCTTGCGCAGGTTCTCCGCCTGCTCCGCCTTCTTGGAAACGAGATCGAGTTTCTTGAGCTTCGTCAGCCCTTCGACCAGTTTGCCGAGTTCGGGACCGAAAAGCTCGTCAATCTCCTGGCGCGTGGCGCTGGTGTCCTCGATCGTGTCATGCAGCAGCGCGACCGCGATGGTCGCCTCGTCCAGATGCATGTCGGTGAGAATGGCCGCAACTTCGAGCGGATGCGAGAAATAGGGATCGCCGGAAGCGCGCTTTTGATGTCCATGCTTTTGCATCGCATAGACGTAGGCCTTGTTCAGCAGCGCTTCGTTCACTTCGGGCTTGTAGCGCTGGACACGCTCCACAAGCTCGTATTGGCGCATCATGGCAGTAGTCTCGGCAGTCGAATAAACATCATGCGCCGCATAGGGTAATGCGGCGCATGACAGATGTATCTATACAATGACGCGCGCGAAAGAGCCGCTCGAGCCGGGCAATCAGAAATCGTCGCTTTTCTCAGGAGCGACAAGACCTTCGATGCCGGCAAGTAGTTCCTCTTCGCTCATGCGGTCGAACGCGACATTGTCGTCATCGACGACTGCTTCGGTGGTTTCGGATGCGGCCTGGTCGGGAAGCTCCGGAGCTTCAGCTTCCGGTTCGTCCACCTCAACATGCTTCTGCAGGGAGTGAATGAGGTCTTCCTTCAAATCCTCCGGCGCAAGCATCTCATCTGCGATTTCACGGAGCGCCACGACCGGATTCTTGTCGTTGTCGCGCGGAACAGTGATTGCCGCGCCTTGCGAAATCAGACGGGCGCGATGGCTGGCGAGCAGGACCAACTCGAAGCGATTGTCCACCTTGTCGATGCAATCTTCAACAGTCACGCGGGCCATTGAGCGCCCCTTTCATCATCGTGTTCTTGCGGAGAAAACGGGCACATAGCTTGGGCGCGCTCGAATTTCAAGTGCGCAACCTCGCATCACGAAGAAAAACCGCTGGCGCACCCGCCATGTTTTTGCCAAGAACCGCGCCGAATTCTGGTGGGTGCAGCGACGTAACGTTGCAGCGTTTGTTCAAGTTTTTAGAGGAAACTATACTTATGTTCGATTCCCGTGAACGCATCGCATTGTTCATTGACGGTGCAAATCTTTACGCGACCTCCCGCTCTCTCGGCTTCGATCTCGACTACCGCAAGCTGCTTTCCTACTTTCAGAAGCGCGGCTACCTGCTGCGGGCTTATTACTACACCGCGTTGATCGAAGATCAGGAGTATTCTTCGATCCGGCCGTTGATCGACTGGCTCGACTACAATGGCTATCGCGTGGTGACCAAGCCGGCCAAGGAGTTCACGGATGCGGCGGGTCGGCGCAAGATCAAGGGCAACATGGACATTGAGCTTGCAATCGACGCGCTCGAACTGACGGAAGTGCTCGATCACTATGTCATATTCTCCGGCGACGGCGATTTCCGCACGCTGGTCGAGGCTTTGCAGCGCAAGGGCAAGAAGGTCAGCGTGGTGTCCACGATGGCGTCCCAGCCGCCTATGATCTCGGACGATCTGCGGCGACAGGCCGACCATTTCATAGATCTGACGAGCCTGAAGACCGAGATCGGGCGCGATCCTAATGAACGCCCTCCCCGGCGCATAGAGCACGCGGAAGCCGCAGAAGATTTCTGACGCCGCGATGGCGCCCAGCGCCCTGCCTGAGCCGGATCGCAATTGCGCCGTTTGCCCGCGCCTGCACGATTTCATTGCCGGCTGGCGCCAGCGGGAGCCTGACTGGCACAATGCGCCTGTGCCGACATGGCTGCCTCGAGGCGGAATCGAAAATGTGCGTCTTCTGATTGTCGGGCTTGCACCCGGCCTGCGCGGCGCCAACCGCACCGGACGGCCCTTCACCGGGGATTTCGCCGGCGACCTGCTCTATTCCACCTTGATCGGGATGGGTTTTGCGCAAGGTGTGTTCAAGGCGAGGGTCGACGACGGGCTTGAACTCATTGAAACCGCGATCACCAATGCGGTGCGGTGCGTTCCCCCGGAAAACAAGCCGGTCGGGGCGGAGATTTCGGCGTGCCGCCAGTTTCTCGCGCCCACCATTTCTGCGCTCCCCCGACTTCAAGCCATCGTGACGCTCGGGGCGATTGCGCATCAATCGACGGTGCGGGCGCTCGGCGAACGGGTCGCGGCATATCCCTTCAAACATGGCGCTCGGTTCGAGGCGAAGTGCATTGCAATATTTCCGAGCTACCATTGCTCCCGATACAATACGAATACAGGTGTCCTGACTGCCGAAATGTTCACTAACGTGTTTCGGAACGTGCGTAGTTTCCTTGACGCTTGATGCAGTCACAAATGCAAAGCGGCGGCTTGAAGCCGCCGCTTTTGTTTGCGCTCAGCCGCGCCTTAGAGGTGCGTGCTGTACTGTTCAGGATTTAGGGGCTTAGGCTTGAACGCCACCGTTGGCCGCGGCGCAAGCGCCGGACGACGGTTTGTTTTCCTGATTGCAGGTGACGAAACGGCTGTTTCTTCTTTCCTGTGGCGCCGCAGCCAAGCAGGCATGTATTCAGCGACAAAACGATCTGCGACCGACATCGACCTATCCTCCCGATAGACGCTCCCGATGCATCCTCTGAAAGGCGTATAATACGCCTCCATAAGGCTATGCGCCATAGAGTTTGATACAGACCCTTTCTACCGCCATCACATTGCGGTGAAACGATGGCGTCCGTCTCAAGGTCCGGGCTTCAGCCGCGTTCTTTCAGCAAACGACCGCGTTCGCGCGACCAATCACGCTGTTTTTCGGTTTCCCGCTTGTCGTGCAGCTTCTTGCCCCGAGCGATCGCAAGCAGCAATTTGGCCCTGCCCCTGTCGTTGAAATAGATTTTCAGCGGCACCATGGTCATGCCTTCGCGCTCGACCGACTGCGCCAGCCGCGCGATTTCCCGCTTACTGAGCAGGAGCTTGCGATGCCGGCGCGGCTCATGGTTGAAGCGGTTTCCCTGAAGGTATTCAGGCAGGTAAGAGTTGATAAGCCAGATTTCGCCGTTCTCAAGCGAGGCGTAGGATTCCTGGATATTCGCGTGGCCGCCGCGCAGCGATTTGACCTCGGTTCCGGTCAGGACCAATCCGGCCTCAACTGTATCGAGTATTTCATATGAAAAGCGCGCCTTGCGGTTTTCCGCGGCGATCTTGTTGTTGGGGTCTGATTTCTTGCCCGGTGCCATGCAGCTCAGATAGGCTTTCGGCCTAGTTGATCAACCCGGCATGCTTCATCGCCGCGTCGATCTTTTCAGCCGTCGAGGCTTCAATAGTGACAAGCGGCGAGCGCACGACATTTTCGACCTTGCCGAGCCGGGACAGCGCGTATTTCGCACCCGTCACCCCCGCTTCGATAAAGATGGCCTTGTGCAAGGGCATGAGACGGTCCTGAAGTTCGATCGCCTTCCTGCCGTCGCCGTTCAACGTGGCTTCCTGAAATTCGGCGCATAGCCGGGGCGCGACATTGGACGTGACCGAGATGCAGCCGACGCCGCCATGCGCATTAAACCCGAGCGCGGAGGCGTCCTCTCCCGAAAGCTGGATGAAATCCTTGCCGCATGTCATGCGCTGCTCGGAAACGCGCTCGACCTTGCCGGTGGCGTCCTTGACCCCGACGATGTTCTTGAAATCGCTCGCCAATCTTCCCATTGTCTCCGGCGTCATGTCGATTACCGAACGCGGCGGAATATTGTAGATGATGATCGGCAGCTTCGTTGCCTTCGCGACGGTCGCGAAATGCTCGTAGAGCCCGCGCTGCGTCGGCTTGTTGTAATAAGGCGTGACGACGAGCGCCGCATCCGCCCCGACCTCTTCCGCGAACTGCGCGAGCCCCACCGCTTCTGCTGTATTGTTCGACCCTGCGCCTGCGATGACCGGAACCCGGCCCTTTGCTACCTCCACGCAGGTCCTTACGACCTCGCGGTGCTCGGCATGGGTGAGCGTCGGCGATTCTCCCGTCGTGCCGACCGGAACCAGACCGGCTGTTCCCTCGCTGATCTGCCAATCGACAAAAGCGCGAAACGCTTTCGCGTCGAATCCGCCATCCTTTTCGAAGGGCGTCACAAGCGCGGTAAGCGATCCTCTGAACATCTGTGGTCCAAGCTCCTCAAAATCAGCGAAAACGGTGCTGGAAGCGCCGCGCTGGCCTTCTAGCGGAAACAAGCCGCATACGCCACAGCTTTGACATAGCGCTCGGCGATTGTTTGGCGGCTTTTTATTGGGAAAGGAAGCGGGTGGCTGCTCGCTGGCTTGGATATTTCGGTCTGATTGCCGCCGCTGCAGTCGCAGCAGGCGTTTTCACCACGCTTAGCATCGCGCCCGAGAAGGTCGTGTCCGGCGTCATCGATCCCTCGACCACAGGCGTTATTGCGCCGGCAACGCCGGTTCAGGATCGCCAGCCGAGACTTCAACCGATAAAGCCCGACCATCTGGAAGATTTAAGGAGGGGTCTTGCGGCGCTACGTTTCAAACGTAGCACCGAGGCGCTTTCGATCCGCGACGGCCTGCCCGCAAACTCGCTCGACCGGCACGTGCTTTCATGGGCAATCGCGCTTTATGGTGGCGACGGCATTGCAAGCGCGGAAATTGCCCGGACGGCGCGCGAGCTTTCGCGCTGGCCCGGCGCGGAGGATTTGCATCGCAGGCTCGAACGCTCGCTGATGGCGCAATCCGCCCCGCCTGAAGTGGTCCGCGAACTGCTGGATGGCCGGACGCCGATCACGCCGGAGGGTGCCATCGCGCTGGCGAGGTCGCGGCTTGCCGACGGCGACCGTGCGGGCGTGCACGATGCGCTAGCGGCAATGTGGCGGTCCGAGAAGATGGATCCCCAGGTCGAAACCATCATTCTGAACGAGTTTTCAGACATTCTCACCGTGGTGGACCACCGCGTTCGCATGGAACGAATGCTCTATTCGGAAGATGTGCCAGCGGCCCGGCGGGTAGCGCCACTGGCTCATAGCGAGCCGCTTTTCGACGCATGGAGCGCGGTGCTCGACAACGCGCGTAGTTCCCGTGCGCTTCTCGATGCGGTGCCGGGCGAGTTGCGCTCGCCGGGCTATTCCTTCGCCAGAATCAAGGGGTTGCGCAAATCAGGGCGACTCGCCGAAGCGGCGGATTTAATGATGAAGGCGCCTACCGTTGCGGATGTACTCGTGGATCCTCACGCGTGGTGGATCGAGCGGCGTCTGCTTGCGCGAAACTTGTATGAATCGGGCAAAATTCGGCTTGCGTACCGGCTCGTGTCAAATCACGCCGCTGAAACGCCGACCGATCGCGCGGATGCGGAATTTACAGCGGGCTGGTATGCGCTGCGCGGCCTGAAGGACCCTTCGACCGCCGAACGCCATTTCGCCCGGATCAATGCATTTGCCGAAGGCGCGATTTCGCGTGCCCGTGCCTATTATTGGCTTGGCCGCGCAGCAGAAGACGCCGGCGATCCCGCTTCGATGCAGCATTATGCAGCTGCCGCAGGCTTCGGCACCACCTTCTATGGCCAGCTTGCCGCCGCGCGAATCGGCCGTCCCGCATTGAACCTGCCCTCCCCCGAACCCACCGAGCAGGACCGACGGCGCTTTGCGGCGCGTGAAGAGGCAAAAGCAATCGACCGGCTGATCTCGGCGGGCCAGCCACAATATGCGTCGCGATTGTATCTCGCGCTGGCAAGGCAGATGGAAAGCGCGGGCGAAATCGCGCTTCTGGCCGGAATGGCCGAGAACAGCGGCAACCATTTCATCGCCTTGAAGGTGGCAAAGGCGGCTGCGCAGCGTGGTCTTGACGTTGGGTCGCTGTCGCACCCGCTTGGCGTGATTCCAGACGACGCCGACATAGCGGGCGCGGGTAAGGCGCTGGCCTATGCCATTGCGCGGCAGGAGAGCGAGTTCAATGTCGGAGCCGTGTCGGGTGCAGGTGCGCTCGGCCTGCTCCAGCTTATGCCGGGCACGGCTCAGGAGACTGCGAACAAGATCGGGCTTGCCTATTCGCCGCAGCGCCTGACTATCGACCCTGCATATAATGCAACGCTCGGCGCGGCGATGCTGAACGAGCAACTCGGGCGGTTTGACGGCTCCTACATTCTCACATTCGCGGCGTATAATGCGGGGCCGCGCCGGGTGGCGCCATGGATCGCGCGCTACGGCGATCCACGCGGCCAACCGGTGGACAAGGTCATCGACTGGATCGAAAGCATCCCGTTCACTGAGACCCGCGCATATGTCCAGCGCGTGATGGAGAACTACGAAGTCTACAAGATGCGCCTGTATGGCCGATTCGACATCGTTTCGGATCTTACAAAAGGCAGGATGGAGCCGATGCCGGCCAATTGACCCTTCGCCGAGCGCGAAATAGCGTTCTGGAGCGCTCACGGTGGAACCTATGATCGACGATTCCGGCTTTTCAGACTTCCATTATTCCTCGGCAGACGGCCTGCGGCTCCATGCACGGATCTATGGAAAAGCCGATCCACAGGCGATGCCGGTTGTGTGCCTGCCGGGCCTGACCCGAAATGCCAAGGATTTCCATCAACTTGCGATGTATCTCTCAGAGTTCGCCGCAACGCGTCACAGAGTCATCAGCTTCGACTATCGCGGTCGCGGGCTGTCCGACTACGACCCCGACTGGAAGAAATATGACGTTGGCATCGAGGCCGGAGACATATTGACCGGCCTCGACGCACTGGGCATTCCATCGGCAGCGTTCATCGGCACCTCACGCGGGGGTTTGATCCTCCATATTCTGACCATGCTGCGTCCCGACATGCTGAAAGCCGTCGTTCTCAATGACATCGGTCCGGTTCTGGAGGTCGCAGGCCTCGCCCTCATCAAATCCTATCTGGATGCCCCCGCGGCAAAACCGGCTTCATTTGAAGAAGCCGCCCGCATCCAGAAATCTGTTCATGGACTGGCCTTTCCAGCACTGGGTGACCGCGACTGGCTGGATATGGCGCACGCTGTCTATCGCGAGGTGGACGGTGAGATCCGGCCTGATTTCGACCCGGCACTCCTGCATGGGCTGGATTCATTCGACCTGTCGCAGCCAATTCCGACGCTCTGGCCGCAATTCGACGCTATGTCGGCAATCCCTGTCATGGTGATCCGTGGAGAGAACTCGCTGTTGCTGTCGCCGCAAACGGTTGAAGAAATGCGGCAGCGGCACCCGATGCTGGAAGCCGTGACGGTTGCGGGACAGGGTCACGCTCCGTTTCTCCATACTGACGGGCTTGCCGAACGCATTTCCGCATTCATCGACGCGGCTCAATAGCGCCGCACTTTCCGATCGCGCCGTCTCGACGCGAAAACAAAAAACCCGGCGGTTGCCCGCCGGGTTTTTCAGATCAGCTTGTCAGCCGATTAGAAGTTGCGCTGGAAGCGCAGGAAGCCACCGAAGCCTTCCGTGCCCGGGCCATCATCGTCATACAGACCATAGTCCGTATAGGTGAGTTCCGGGATGATGTGCAGGCCCTTGACGATTTCGTAGTCGACGTTGGCAGCAAGGCCCCAATCGCCGTCCACATCGAGCTCGTCATAGCCTTCAGCCCAGAAGCCGGAAAGGTTGAAGGTTGCCTTCTCAGAGAACTTGAAAGCGCCACCGGCCCACACGGCCCAGTTGCCGTTCCAGGGCTTGTAGTAGTTCTTGCCGAAGGTGGTGCCGCCGATTGCCGAACCGGAGAAGTCCGTTCCGAACGGCGTGGTGTCGTCGTCATAAGAACCGTAGCCGACCATCGCGAAGAGCGAGAGCTGATCGTTTACGTTGACGTCTGCACGCAGCTTGGCAGCGAACTCTTCGTGGATGCTGTCGTAACCGACAACAGCCGCGATGCCACCCCAGCCACCGGCATACTTCACGCCGCCAACAATGTGCGGAACGTAGCTGTCGATCTGGTAGTCGTCCTGATAGGCATAAGAACCACCCCAAGCGGAGCCGGATTCGTCATTGCCATATTCGAGCGACAGGATGGCCGAGAAACCATTACCAGCATCAAAGGTGTAGCTGATGAGGTTCGTATCGAACGGGCCGTAAGGCACGAGGTCGTCGGCGATGGTCGAGCCAGCGTAGGCATCGAACGTCGTGAACGCCGATTCATCCTTACCAACGCGGAAACCGCCGAGCTGGATCCAGGCGAAGTTCAGCGAGGTAGAGGTACCTTCGCCATCCGTGAAGTTCCAGCGGGTTTCAGTGTAGGTCGACAGAGTGCCGAGTTCGGTCTCTGTGCCGGTCCAGGTGCGCAGCGAGAAACGAGCACGTTTGTGATAGGTGTCGTTCTCAGTGCCGTCTTGGTGATCGATCACCGTGTGACCGCCGTAAGGGCCGTCGCCGATGCCGATGTCGTAACGCAGGTAACCGCCGATGCGCAGGCAGGTTTCGGTTCCCGGAATATAGAAGTAGCCCGTGCCGTACGTATCGCAGACGCGGACATATTCCATCGGTTCCGGCTCGGCGACGACTTCAACAGCGTCGGCAGCACGAGCACCGGAAACTGCGACCAGAGCCGCAGCTGAGCCGAGAAGAAGGCTCTTGATGTTCATTTTCTGACCTCCAGTCAAAAGTTAAATATCGGGTCTGGGTCTTATCTTGGCTGAAGGACAGCGTTCCCTGCCCCATCCCCACTTTTGAAAAAGACGCGTGAACGCCCCTTCTTCGTTGTTGAGATTTACCGAACCGGGCAGGCAGTTCAACAGCCGTCATACGTTTATCAGCAGGCTTCTCCATCCTTCACTGGGTGCTGTTGCACAAAGGACACGTTTTCGAGAGGTGCATTCATAATCGGGTAACCAATTCACCTTCGCAATCGTCGTAAATCCGGTCTATCCGCCTTTACAATCAGGAAAAATGCGGGATTTCGGCCAGCAAACCAAGGATATGCGCCCGCTGGGACTGGCTTGCTGGCGGACTCAGTACCGAAATTCCGGTGATTCGACGTATCCCGAGCATTAGCATGTTGATTGTCGCATCCGATTTCTTTATCCAGCCCCGCACCGGAGAGGTGGCCGAGTGGTCGAAGGCGCTCCCCTGCTAAGGGAGTAGAGGTCAAAAGCTTCTCGTGGGTTCGAATCCCATCCTCTCCGCCAGGCATTTGTCTTTGCCCAACGCCGAAATCCATCGAATCAGCAGAAATCTTCAAGAACTCGCGGGTTTGAGCGACACGACTCACACCGTATCGCGCATTGCGCGCCGATTCGTCGTGCCGTGAATGCCGGGACCTCCTTTCGATTCTGACTGGAGGTCAGAAAATGAACATCAAGAGCCTTCTTCTCGGCTCCGCTGCGGCACTGGTCGCAGTTTCCGGCGCTCGCGCCGCAGACGCTGTGAGCGTCGCCGCCGAACCTGAACCCGCTGAATATGTCCGCGTCTGCGACACCTATGGTTCCGGCTATTTTTACGTTCCGGGCACCGAGACCTGCCTGCGCATCGGCGGCTATGTGCGCTTCGACGTACGTGGCGGTGACGGCCCTTACGGCGCCATCTCCACCACCGACAAGACAGACGGAAGCTCGAGCGACGTGTATTCCCACAATGCACGTCTTTCGCTCCGGACTTGGACCGGCACCGAAACCGAGCTTGGCACTCTGTCGACTTTCACCGAAACCCGTTTCAACTACAAAGCCGGCAAGGGCAACGAAGACGGCCTAACCTTGAACTTCGCCTGGGCCCAGCTCGGCGGCTTCCGCGTTGGCAAGGACGAATCGGCGTTCATTACGTTTGATGACTATGCCGGTGCCGTCATCGCTGACGATTTGGTGCCCTATGGTCCTTTCGACACCAACCTCGTCAGCTACACCTTCGAAGCAGGCAATGGCATTTCTGCCATCCTGGCATTTGAAACGGGTGAAGCCGGCACCGAATATGAAATCGACAGCTATGTTCCGCACATTGTGGGCGGTGCAAAATATTCCGGTGGCTGGGGTTCGGTTTCTGCAGTCGCCGCCTACGACAGCGTTTATGAGAATTGGGCTGGCAAAGTTCGCGCCGATGTCGACGTAAACGAACAGCTCTCACTCTTCATCATGGGTGGTTATGGTTCGGACGACGTCAAGGGCACGGCTGTTGCAGGCGTCGACGCCGATGGCGAAGCCTATGGCTACAACAACTACAAGCCTTGGGGTGGCAAATGGGCCATCTGGGGTGGCGGCACCTACAAGCTGAACGAAAAAGCGAAGATCAACGTTCAGGCTTCCTACGCGGAAGGCTATTCGAAAGACGGTGATCTCGGCGTTGCAGCCAATGTCGACTACGAGCTGGTGAAGGGCTTCCACATCATTCCGGAACTCACCTACACCGACTACGGCGCGATTGATGCGAAGGGCCCCGGCGACGAAGGCTTCGGCGGCATGGTCCGTTTCCAGCGCAATTTCTAAGCTGAAAATGGCTGTTCTCTCGAATAGCTGATCCAACGGAAGGCCCGGCGATTGCGTCGGGCCTTCTGTCGTTTTCACATCCGCTAGGACGCAAAGGAGAGTGTCGGAGCAGGAAATATCGAACCGTACCTGCGCTTGTCCAACTGCCGCATTTGAAACCACAGGTCATAGAAACTGCACGGAGCGGGACTTAATCCGTCCTTACATGAAGCAATCCGTTTCCCAGCATGACTATTGGATAGGCGCAACCGCCGCCGAAAAGGTGGCGTACAAGCTGCGCTACGCCCATGGTCAGATCCGCGAAGTGGAGCAGTTTTCGGTCGCCGAGTTGTTCGACCGCTACAAGGACCTGCTTTGGTCTGACGGCAGGCACAAATACAATGTCTCCTCCTTTATTGGCGAGATAAACGAGATATTGCTGGGCAAACGCTTCAGTACTTTCGATCAAGAGACGGTGGACAGTCTAATCATTGCTTTGCGCCAACGCGGCAACAGCAACGCGACCATCAATCGAAAGATGGCCGCCTTGAGCAAGTTGCTCCGTAAGGCCAGTAAAATGGGCAATATCCACAATCTCCCGGAATTCCGGCGCCAGAAAGAAGGTGCGGGCCGCATTCGGTTCCTCGATTTCGAGGAAGAGGACCGTCTCTTCTCGGCAATTCGCGCCCGCAGCGAGGATGCTTACCGGCTTTCCATTTTCCTCGTTGATTCGGGCTGCCGCCTGGGCGAGGCCATCGGCCTGATCTGGAACGACATTCAGGACCATCGTGTGACGTTCTGGATTACCAAGTCCGGTCGAAGCCGTACCGTGCCGCTCACCGAGCGCGCCGTTCAGTCCATCGTGCTGCCGGCACCGGCTGATCCAAGTCATCGCCGCCCTCGCGGCCCCTTCGCCATGCTGGACCAAGCGCGCTTTCGCGCCCTCTGGAATGACGCCAAACTGGAAGTAGGCCTCGGCAGCGACGACCAGGTGGTGCCTCATGTCCTGCGCCATACTTGTGCATCACGTCTCGTGCAAGGTGGCATCGACATACGTCGTGTCCAGATGTGGCTCGGTCATCAGACACTCCAGATGACAATGCGCTACGCACACCTTGCCACCACAGATCTGGATCGTTGCGTCGCGGTGCTCGAGCGCCAGAATCTCGGGCCGCATCTCGCCCCGGCAGCGTGAACTATGGACGATTCGCTCAAGCGACCCGTGGCTGTACCGGCATATGTCGGCGTCGAAGCTTTCTTGCACGGCTAACTTGGTGTAACGGCACACAAAGTTTCCCGCACTGCGATGGTTCGATGTCTGCCGATATGCCGCGTTTCACCAAACTCGTGGAAATGCTTCCCTCCACAGTCCCATTTGTCGGACCGGAAGCGCAGGAGCGCACCCGAGGGGCTTTGTTTCGGGCCAGGCTCGGCGCGAATGAGAGCGCTTTCGGCCCCGCCCCTTCCGTCGTTGCTTCAATGCAGTCCAACGCCGGGGACATGTGGAAATATTGCGATCCCGACAACTACGAATTGAAGCACGCCCTTGCGGCGCATCTCCGGCTTCGTGCGGAAAATGTCGTTGTCGGCGAGGGCATTGATGGGTTGCTCGGCGTCGCGACGCGCCTCTTCGTCGAAGAGGGTGCGCCGGTCGTCACTTCGCTCGGAGCCTATCCGACGTTCAACTTTCACGTTGCCGCGTCGGGCGGACGCTTGGCGCCGGTGATGTTTGAACACGACAGGGAAAGTCTCGGGGCGCTGCTTGAGATGGTGCGGCGGGAAAATGCGCCGCTTCTCTATGTCTCTAACCCCGACAACCCCATGGGCAGCTGGTGGAACGCTGCCGACATGGAAGCTTTCATAAGCGCGCTTCCGCCATCCACGGTGCTGCTGCTGGATGAGGCATATGGCGAAACCGCGCCGGTTGGGGCATTGCTGCCGAACGACCGGATATGGCCAAACGTACTGCGGCTCAGAACCTTCTCGAAAGCCTATGGTCTTGCAGGGCTGCGTTGCGGCTACGCGTTCGGTGAGCCATCCATCATCGCCAGCTTTGAAAAGGTGCGGAATCACTATGGTGTCAACAAGATGGCCCAGATTGCCGGATTGGCCGCGCTGAAGGACCAGACCTACCTAGCCGAGGTCGTCGCCCGCATTGGCGCGGGTCGTCAGCGCATAGCCGGCATCGCCAGTCAGAACGGGCTAGCGCCACTGCCCTCGGCTACCAATTTCGTGACCATCGATTGCGGCTCCGATGGTGCTTTCGCCAGGAAAGTGCTGGATGAATTGCTTACCCGGGGTGTTTTCGTCCGCAAACCGATGGCCCCGGGGCTCGACCGCTGCATTCGTATAAGTGTCGGCCTCGATCACGAACTCGACATATTCGCCGAGGAATTGCCCAAGGCACTTGAAGCCGCGCGCAGTTGATCAGCCGGTCAGGCGGTGACGCCTGTTGATCGTTTCGGCGCGCCCTGGAATAGACAGCCGCGTATCGCGCCGCTCCTTCTCCGCGACGATCCTGCCTTTTGCGATCACGCAGAGCCGATCTGGGCGGAGGCGGATTGCTTCGATCGGATCCCCGGCGTCGAGGACGACGAGGCTCGCGGCCTTGCCAACTTCAAGGCCCAGATGGTCAAGCCCCATGATGGCTGCGTTGACATTCGTCACCATGTCGAAGCAGCGCCGCATGTCGTCCGGCGACGACATTTGCACAACATGAAGCCCCATGAACGCAACATCGAGCATGTCGGCGGTGCCAAGTGAATACCAGGGGTCGAGCACGCAATCCTGACCCCAACCGACTCGGATGCCGTATTTCAGCATTTCGGGTACACGCGTCAGTCCCCGCCGCTTCGGGTAAGTGTCATGACGTCCCTGCAACATGATGTTGATGAGCGGATTTGGAATCGCCGAAACGCCGGCCTCCGCTATCAGCGGCAGCAATTTCGACACGTAGTAGTTGTCCATCGAATGCATCGAGGTCAGGTGTGATCCTGCCACCCTGCCCTGCAAGCCGAGCCTTTGTGTTTCAAAGGCAAGCTGTTCGACATGTCGAGACAGGGGATCGTCGGTTTCGTCGCAGTGCAGGTCCACCAGCAACCCGCGGTCGGCGGCAATCTCGCAAAGGTCTGTAACCGAGCGCTTTCCTTCCGCCATGGTGCGTTCGAAATGCGGGATGCCTCCGACAACATCCACCCCCATGTCCAGAGCGCGAATGGTGTTCGCCCGCGCCGTCGGCGAGCGATAGAGCCCGTCCTGCGGAAACGCCACGAGTTGAAGGTCGATGTAAGAAGCAACCTCGCGCCGCACCTCAAGCAGCGCTTCGACAGCCAGCAGCCGGTCGTCACATGTGTCGACGTGGGTGCGGATCGCAAGCAGTCCCGTGGACACCGCCCAGTCGCAATAGGCAAGCGCCCGCGATTTCACCGCCTCGTGCGTCAGCAGCGGCTTCAACTCGCCCCAAAGCGCAATGCCTTCCAGCAAAGTGCCGGACGCGTTGATGCGGGGAATGCCATAGGAAAGCGTCGCGTCCATGTGAAAATGCGGATCGACGAAAGGCGGGCAAACGAGGTTGCCGGTTGCGTCAACAGTGCGGGCGGCCTCTCCATCGATCCGCTGCTCGATCGCAACGATCTTTCCTGCCGATATTCCTATGTCCGCGATGCGTCCATCGGGCAATGTTCCGCCCTTCAGCAGAATATCCAGCGCCATTTGTGTTCCCCGACTCCTTGCCCGACCTTCGGCAATAGGCTGCAGTTATTTCAGCCTAGAGCAATATTCGGACGTGAGACAGGGACGTTTTGTCGCTTACCAGTTCGAGAAGGAGGATCTCAGGATCGACTCTATGCCCGCCGCGTCGATGGGTTTCGGGGCACCCACCAGCAACCTTTGCTGCTTGAGCGCACCTGCAACCAGCGCGGGAATGTCGGCCTCCCCATAGCCCAGTTCCGAGATTCCCGAAGGCGCGCCCACCGCCCGCATCAATGAAATCAGCGCTTGCGGCAGGGAATCCGGCCCGGGATCGACAACAGCCGCGCCGGTCAGAAGTTCCGCCGCCCTGATGTGCTTTTGCGGCGCGGCATCGAATGTATAGCGAAACGCCGCAGGCGCCGTGACGATCACGGAAAAGCCATGCGGAACGAAATTGTGGTTGGTGTCGTAACCGGCGCAGCGATAGAGATGCTTGAGGCCTGCCAACGGATACGCGCAGGCATGCGAAATATGAACACCCGCCGTTCCGAAACCGATACCGGCCATGGTTGCGCCCAGCATCATCGTACCCCGGGCTTCGAGGTCGTCGCCATCGGCAACTGCCCGCTTCAGGAACCGGCCACCGAATTCTATGGCCTTTAGCGACCAAATGTCTGCAATCGGATTGCTGCCCTGATAGGGCGGGCGATCATCGGGCGAATCGGGTTTTGGGCGCTCATCGAACGGTCTCGAAATGTAGGACTCGACCGCGTGGCAAACCACGTCGAGTCCGCACGAGGCCGTGACCGCCGCAGGTGTCGAACGCGCCAGTTCCGGGTCCACGATTGCCAGCGTGGGACGAAGATAACGGTGGGAAATGCCGGTCTTTATTCCCAGTTCGGGAATGTCCAGAATCGCGACCGTCGTCGCTTCGGACCCGGAACCCGATGTCGTCGGAATCGCGATCAATGGCGCAAGCGGAGACTGCGGCTTTCGCCCGCCGCCCACCGGTGGGTTTACGTAGTCGATGATCACGCCGCCTTGGGTCGAGATCAGATTGACGACCTTCGCGGTGTCGATTGTCGAGCCGCCGCCCAATGCGATGAAGCAATCAGGCTTGTGCGTTCTGGCGTAGCGCGCCGCCTCTTCGAAAGAATCGATTGTTGGCTCAATATCGATCCGGTCGAAAACCTCCGCAGCGATGCCGGAACGCTTGAGAACGGCGAGCACCCTCTCCACCTGGCCGAGGGTCTTGAGCCGAGGATCGGCCACCAGCAGCGGCCTCTTCAGCCCAAGGCGGCCCAACTCCCAGCCAAGCTCCTCGACAGCGCCGTTGCCGAATTTGAGGCTCGCATTGTCGATGGAAAACACCGTTTCGTTGGAGCTTTTTTCGGCCACCCTGCTCCTCCTTTTCATCTCAGTTTGTCGAGGGATAAATCCAGGCGTAACTGAAACTGTATATGTCGCCCGGCTTGCCGTAATTATAGCGCGGAGCGACCATGCCGGCGGTCCATACAGCGCCTTTCAGGCGCTGATCCGTTTCCAGCCATTCCTTCAACCTCGGAGGAACCTCCGGCGAGGGCGTGCCGTCCATGTTCCGCCAGACCAAGAGCCAGGGATGATCCGCGTCGAACGGATAGTTTTCGCGGCTTGGCGGATAGGTCCGGGACACAACGGGAATGTCAGGTGCGTGCAGCCGGATATTGCCGGGTAGATAGGCTTCGCCGGTGACGATCAACGCAGGCGTGACGGGGCTTGTGGCGAGGATTTCGGCAACGGCCGGCCCATAAGGGACATGCTGCTTGCCATAGTGCTCAAGCGCGCCAATGGACGTGCTGCGCGCGTAGAGTACCGCCGGAATCGTGACCATGATGAGGATCGCAACCGCGGCCATGCGTTGCGACGCCTGCCGGAGCGTCACGCCGGATGCATCGATCTTCAGGCAGAAATAGAGCGGGAGCAGGAAGAAAAACGGGATCAGCCAACGGCTCTTGACGTTGCTCACACCCCCGAACAGAACCATGACCAACAGCGCAGCAACCAGCATCAGGAACATGCGTTCGATAAGCCGTGTCCAGGGGCTGTGCGCGGATCGCGCATCAATCAGGCTCCGCCCGAACGCCACGAAGAACAGAAGCCACGAAGGCGCCGCCATGCTGACCAGCGCCTCGACAAGCGAAACCAGCCCTTGTCCCACTTGCATTGGCCAACTTGAGGCGGCGTCTTGCGTCAGCTTTCCGACGGTGCGGGTTGTCGCGAGGTCCCAATTGGTGAGAAACCAGTATGCATGCGGCGCGGCCACGACGGCTGCGGCCAGCAGGGCGACAACAATCTTCCAATCCAAAAGGCGGCTTCGAAATTCCCGTTCGGGCAGCATGGCAAGCAGCGCGACAATCGGGAACAGCACGAAATTGTACTTGGAGATCGCGCCGATACCGACAGCAATGCCAGTGAGAATATAGTTCCACAGGCTCGGCCGTTCGAGCGTCCGAACAAGACAGTAGAAGAACAGGCACGAGGCAAAAAGCGCAGCCACCGTGTGCGTCAGATCGCGCTGCGTCTCATAGCTTATCTGGGGAATCGTCAACAGCCCGAGTGTAGCGATTGCCGCAAGCGCCTTGTCTTTCAGCAGCCTGCCCGCCGCAAGCGCATAGAGGACGTAGCAGCAGAACAGCATCGCGTTTTTGAGCACCGAAAGCGATGCGAGCGAACTCCCGAACAGGTGCACCACCGCATACTGCAGCCAGTTGTAGAATGGAGGTTGCGAGTCGATGCCCGCAAACAGCCATTGCGCCAGAAAAAGCTGATGCGCCTCGTCATATTCGAGCGACGCCGGCTGGTTCAGTCGCACGACGACATTGGCCGCGAAATACATCGCGAGCACGATCAGGACCGCGGCCTGGCTCCTGCCAAGCCGGTCAAGCATTCCCGGCATTGCGCTCATGCACCGCGCGCACCGTATAGCCGTCCCCGCCTCCGCCGGTACGAACGAGCATCTCCGCAACAATGCCGGTCGTAATCATCTGCACGGCGCCGAGGAACAGCATGATCGCCACAAGCAACATCGGACGCGTGCCGATATCCTCGCCAAGAACGAAGCGAACCACGAAAAGATAGAGAAACATCAGGGCGCTGATCGCGCCGAACACAAGACCGATCGTGCCGAAGAAGTGGCCCGGACGCTGCCGGAAGCTCATGAAAAACAGCACCGAGAAGAGGTCCAGGATCACCCGCGACGTACGCGAGATTCCGTATTTGGACTGCCCGAACTGGCGAGCCTGATGGTTCACCACCATTTCGCCGATGCGCCTCGTTGGTGTGACGCTTGCGATCCATGCCGGAATGAACCTGTGCATCCCGCCCATAATGCGGATTTGTTGCAGCACGCTGGTCCTGTAAAGCTTCAGCCCGCAGCCATAGTCGTGTATTCGCACGCCCGTGACCTTGCGGATAAGCCTGTTTGCGATCCACGAGGGAATCAGGCGCAGCATCAGGCCGTCCTGCCTGTCTTTGCGCCAGCCGCAAACCATGTCGAGGTCCTGCGTCTCCAGCATCTCGATCATCCTCGGAATGTCGCGCGGGTCGTTCTGGAGGTCCCCGTCGAGCGTCGCGACGAGGCGGCCGCGTGCGGCATCGATACCAGCCTGCAATCCCGCAGCCTGTCCGAAATTGCGCTGCAATTCGATGACCCTCAGCGACAGTCCAGGGCGATCCAGTTGCGAAAACGCGCGGTCGAGCGTGGCGTCCGACGACCCGTCATCGACGAGAATCAACTCCCACGGCTTGCCGAAATCCTTCAGCGCATCGCAAATGCTATCGACCAGGGGCACAATGTTGTCCTCTTCATTGTGCACCGGGACGAGCACTGAAAGCTCAATCGCCCCAACGGCTTCACCGTCGGGCGCGACCGGAAGTGGATGAACCTGCAATCTTATTCCACCATATTTGACATTCCGGGTTTCGTGTTAATCCAGCCATGGACGCGGCGCAACCATGGCATCGACCGCGCCGCGAGCATCTTGCGGGTATAGGATTGAACAAGAATGCGATCACGCTCCTGACGCTCGCCGTCATCCTCGCCTATGCGATTTTTGTCGAATGGGCGTGGGGTTGGACAAGCATTCTGGAGCAATGGCGCGCCGTCGGCGCAAGGGCCATCGCTGCCGCAATCGGGCTTCTCGTCGCCACATATTTTGTGCGCGCGCACCGGATACATGACTATTTTCCGCGCGAAACAAAAGGCCGGTTCTTCTGGCTGTTTCGCGTCACGCAGGTGCATAACCTGCTCAATACGATGTTGCCCTTCCGGCTCGGTGAAACGAGCTTTCCGCTGCTGATGCGCAGCGAATTCGGCCTGCCCATGGCCAGGGGTGCTGCTTCGCTGCTGGTCATGCGCGCGCTCGACATGCATGCGCTGTTGGCCGCCGCCGGGATCGGTCTTGTTGCGCATGCGGGCTACCGCGTTTGGGCGTGGGGTCTTTGGCTTGCGTTCCTGCTCTTACCCTTGCTGGCTTTTCCTCTACGTGCGCCGGTCATGCGGGCGGCAGACCGTTTCTTGCCCACGCGGCTTTCAAGCATCGTCGACAGGCTGGCAGAAGGCGTCCCGCAGGATTGGCCGACATTCCTGCGGGTCTGGACGCTCACAATCATCAACTGGGGGGTGAAAATGGCGGTGCTCGCCTGGGTGCTGGCAATCATGGGCGTGTCGCCCTTCGCGGCGACATTCGGCGCGGCCCTCGGCGGCGAATTGTCCTCGGTGCTGCCGGTTCACGCACCCGGCGGTGTCGGAACCTATCCCGCAAGCATCGTCGCAGGCGCGTTGGCATTTGGCGCGGATGGCGGAGCGCAAGGCATGGACCGGCTTGCGCGCGCGGCGATCAACACGCATCTGCTTATCGTCGTCTCGGCTTTGATCGGAACGACCCTGTCGCTGGTCCTGTCGGTCACCTCTTCCCGGCAACATCCCTCTTGAATTAATTGAACGTTCGTTTTATTAATGCCGGGCCGATGGGGAGGAACATCTTTGGCTCGGACCGCAGGCTCACATGGCGAAAAGACGGACGCGGCGGTGCGTGAAGCTGCACTGTCGCTGATTGCGCGCTATGGGTACGAGGCCGTCTCCATGCGGCGGCTTGCGGAAGAGGTGGGCGTGCAGGCCGCAGCGCTTTACCGCTACTATGCGACCAAGGAGGACCTGCTTTTCTCACTGCTGAGCGAGCACATGCAAAAGCTCGGCGAGGCGTGGGAAGCGGCAAGGCCTGCGCATGCGGGGTCGCGCGAGCAACTCGCGGCGTTCGTCACGCATCATATCGGATTTCATATCGCGCGAAGGCACTCCACCCATGTCTCCAACATGGAGCTGCGCAGCCTGTCGCCCGAACGGCTTACGCAGGTCCTGAAAATGCGCAACGCCTATGAAAAGGAGTTGCGCCAGATCCTGCGGAGCGGCGCGGAGAACGGTGCATTCGAGATCGAGGACGCAGGGCTGACGGCAATGGCGATTATCCAGATGCTGACGGGCGTTATCGTCTGGTTCCGCCCCGACGAGCGCCTTTCCGTCGAGGAGGTCACGAACAATTATCTGCAAATGACAATGCGCCTGGTCGGCGCGGAGCAGAGTGTCTCGACGCGCGCGCTCCGCCGGGCAGGCTGAAGGGAGGAGCAATGTATAACAACGGGCTGAACTTCGCGCTCGGCGACGAGGTGGAGGCGCTGCGCGACATGGTGCGCCGCTTCGCGCAGGAGCAGATTGCACCGCTTGCCGCCGAAACCGACAGGTTGAATGAGTTTCCATCCCATCTCTGGACCGAGATGGGCGCGCTCGGGCTGCTCGGAATCACAGCAGACCCGGATTTCGGCGGTTCGGGCATGGGGTATCTCGCCCATGTCGTCGCCATGGAAGAGATTTCTCGTGCTTCGGCGTCGGTAGGGCTTTCATACGGCGCACATTCCAACCTCTGCGTGAACCAGATCAACCGCTGGGGCACATCCGCGCAAAAGGAGCGCTACCTCCCGGCTCTGTGCAGCGGGGAACATGTCGGCGCGCTTGCCATGTCGGAACCGGGTGCGGGTTCCGACGTAGTTTCGCTGCGGCTGACGGCCGCGAAGAAAAACGATCGCTTCGTGCTGAACGGCACCAAGATGTGGATCACCAACGGTCCGGATGCTCAGACGTTGGTCGTCTACGCCAAGACGGACCCGGAACGGCATTCGCGCGGCATAACCGCGTTTGTAGTCGAGCGCAGCATGCCCGGATTCTCGGTCGCGCAGAAACTGGACAAGCTCGGAATGCGGGGGTCCAATACCGGTGAACTCGTCTTCGAGAATGTCGAGGTGCCCTTCGAGAACATGCTTCACGAAGAAGGTCGCGGCGTCGAAGTTCTGATGTCCGGCCTGGACTATGAGCGCACGGTGCTTGCCGGGGGACCGCTCGGGATCATGGCGGCATGCCTGGACGTGGTGATGCCCTATGTGCACGAGCGCAAGCAGTTCGGAAAAGCCATCGGCGAGTTCCAGCTCGTGCAAGGCAAGCTTGCCGATATGTACTCGACGATGAACGCATGCCGCGCCTATGTCTATGCGGTTGCGGCGGCGTGCGACCGCGGCGAGACGGCCCGCAAGGACGCTGCGGGCTGCATCCTTTACGCCGCTGAAAAGGCGACATTGATGGCGCTGGATGCGATCCAGCTTCTCGGCGGAAACGGCTATATCAACGATTACCCGACAGGCCGCCTGCTGCGCGACGCGAAGCTCTACGAGATCGGCGCGGGCACCAGTGAAATCCGCCGTTGGCTGATAGGCCGCGAAATGATGGCGGAAGGCTGATACAAGACAAGCGGCAACCGCGCAGCAGGGAGGAAATGCCTCGCAATGCCCCTCATAAAGTCGCAGGTTTCTCCGGCATCGGAGAGTTTCAAGGCGAATGCGCAGCGCATGAAGGCGCTTGTGAAGGACATCGCCGATAAGGCCGAACTTATTGAGAGAGGCGGAAGTGAGGAAGCGCGCGAGCGACATGTCAGCCGGGGTAAGCTGTTGCCGCGCGACAGGCTGGCGAAGCTGCTCGATCCAGGCTCGCCCTTCCTCGAAATCGGCCAGTTCGCCGCCTACGGCATGTATTCGGGCGACATTGCGTCCGCCGGGATGATCGCGGGCGTGGGGCGCGTTGAAGGGCGGGAAGTGATGGTGGTGGTCAACGACGCCACCGTAAAGGGCGGGACCTATTATCCGCTGACAGTCAAGAAGCACCTGCGCGCGCAGGAAATCGCCATGCAGAACAATTTGCCCTGCGTCTATCTCGTGGATTCAGGCGGCGCGAACCTGCCCAATCAGGACGAGGTCTTTCCTGACCGCGACCATTTTGGCCGGATTTTCTTCAACCAGGCGAACATGTCTGCTTCGGGCATTCCGCAGATCGCCTGCGTCATGGGTTCATGCACGGCGGGCGGAGCCTATGTGCCGGCGATGTCCGACGAATCGATCATGGTGCGCAAGCAGGCGACCATCTTCCTCGGTGGTCCGCCGCTGGTGAAAGCCGCGACGGGCGAGGAAGTCTCGGCGGAAGATCTGGGCGGCGCGGAAGTCCACACGCGCGAATCCGGCGTGGCCGATCACTACGCGATGAACGATGAGCACGCGCTCGCCATAACACGGCGCATCGTCAGAAACCTGAATCGGACGAAGAGGATAGGACTCGACCTTCGCAAACCGATTCCGCCGCTTCATGCACCGGATGAAATCTACGGCATCGTGCCGACCGACCTGCGCCACCCCTACGACGTCCGCGAGGTCATTGCGCGCATCGTCGATGGTTCGGAACTCGACGAGTTCAAGCAGAACTACGGCACGACGCTGGTGACGGGCTTTGCCCACCTCTTCGGCATGCCGGTCGGCATCCTCGCCAACAACGGCGTGCTGTTCTCCGAAAGCGCGGTCAAGGGCGCGCATTTCATCGAACTGTGCTGCCAGCGGCGCATTCCGCTGATCTTCCTGCAAAACATTACCGGCTTCATGGTAGGTCGCAAATATGAGGCGGGCGGCATCGCCAAGGACGGCGCCAAGCTGGTGACCGCAGTCGCGACCGCACAGGTGCCGAAATTGACGATGGTTATCGGCGGCTCGTTCGGGGCAGGCAATTACGGAATGTGCGGACGCGCCTATTCTCCGCGCTTCCTGTGGATGTGGCCCAATGCGCGCATTTCCGTCATGGGCGGCGAACAGGCGGCAATGGTGCTGGCGCAGGTCAAACGCGAGGGCATCGAGCGCAAGGGCGGCTCCTGGTCGGCGGATGAGGAAATCGAATTCAAGCGCCCTACCCTTGAAAAATACGAGCGCGAAGGCCATCCGTTGTATTCGTCTGCGCGTTTGTGGGACGACGGGATCATCGATCCCGCCCGCAGCCGCGAAGTGCTTGGCCTCAGCCTTGGCGCGGCGCTCAACGCCGATATTCTGGAAACGAGGTTCGGCGTTTTCCGCATGTAAGTGTCCCGCTCCGTTTCCACTTCCCGCAATAAAATGTCCATATAGCGCATTATTTTTGAACTTTGTTCATTTTTAACATTGAACAATGTTCAAAACGTGCTATGGTCGTAATTGAACATCGTTCAAAATCAATTCTCAGTCTTGGCGGGAGGCTGTCGTGAATGCACGTTATACGGTCGTGGAAGACCCATGCGGTTTGTTTTTCATCTGGGACGAAGGCTTGTTGGAGCCGGCGATGATGGGTGACGACGTCCTCGCCTTCGTGCGCCAGGACAGCGCTGTGCGCATTGCGCGGATTCTCAATGCGCGGGCCAACGACGATTTCGGGCAGCGGGCGATTTGCCGGACGACCTCCGACCTGGCGATGCGCAGGTGCAAATTGGTCAACGACGCCGGGCGCGCGGGTGTAAAAATTACGCAGCGCTGAGCGTCACGCGCGGGGCCGGGTGGCGGGCCGGCCCCGCGCGGTGTAATCAGATAGGCGATTCCCTTTTTGCCGGAGCCGCTCAATGCAGCCATCGAAACTATTCGCCCATCTGGTCGCCTTCGTCGGCGCCGGCGCGATCTTCTTTCGCCACAGAAATGACGGCGTGCTGCCGCAGGCGTTTGGCGCGAAGCCGGACATCCCGACGGCCAGGCCGCAAGGAATTCCCACCCTCAAAATGCCCACGGCGAAGGGCTGGGCAAAGGGACAGACGCCGAAAGCCGCGCCGGGGCTCAAGGTGAATGCCTTCGCCACCGGCCTGAAACATCCGCGATGGATACAGGTCCTGTCGAATCGCGACGTGCTTGTCGCCGAGGCGCTTTCCGTGTCGGGCGGCATCCGTTCCATCTTCGACTATGCCATGGTGTCGACCATGGCGCGCGCGGCGGCGATCGGCGAGAGTCCGAACCGGATCACACGCCTTCGCGACAGCGATGGCGACGGCATTGCCGAAACGCAGGAGATTTTCCTTGATGGCCTGAACCAGCCTTTCGGCATGGCCGAAATCGGCGGCACGTTTTATGTTGGCAATACGGACGGCCTGATGGCCTATACCTACAAGGACGGGCGCGCCACCGGACCGGCCAAGCGCTTGGCGAGTTTCAAGCCCGCAGGGCACTGGACGCGCTCTATCCTGCCGAGCGCCAACAACAAGAAGCTCTATATCGGGGTCGGTTCGGTGAGCAATATCGGCGACGAAGGGATGGAGGCGGAGGAAGGCCGCGCCTGCATCTATGAATATGACATTGCGAGCGGCAAGTGCCGCATCTTCGCCGCCGGGCTGCGCAATCCCGTGGGATTGGCCTGGGAGCCAACCACGAACACGCTGTGGACCGTCGTCAATGAACGCGACGGACTGGGCGACGAAACGCCCCCGGACTATCTCACTTCGGTCAAGAAAGGCGGATTTTACGGATGGCCCTATTGCTATTGGGGCAAGACCGTAGATGACCGGGTTCCTCAGGACGCGGCGCTGGTGGCGAGCGCCATCCAGCCCGATTTCGCACTCGGCGGACATACTGCCTCGCTCGGCCTGTGCTGGATGCCCGCGGGCACCCTGCCCGGATTCCCGGACGGCATGGTGATCGGCCAGCACGGTTCATGGAACCGCTCGAAACTCTCCGGCTACAAGGTGATCTTCGTGCCATTCGAGAACGGAAAGCCGTCCGGTCCCTCGCGCGAAATTCTGAGCGGCTTCCTGTCGCCCGATGAGCGCGCATCCTATGGGCGGCCCGTCGGCGTCGCCATCGGGCCGGATCGCGCGCTGCTCGTCGCCGACGATGTCGGCGACGTTATCTGGCGCGTGACAGGCGCTTAGTTCGGCCGGGCGATGTGCCAGACGTCCGACTTGCCGTCGCCGGCCATATCACCCGGCATTTTGTCGCCGACGAAGGTGTAGAGCGGCTTGCCGTCATACGCCCACATCTTCGAGCCGTCCTTGCGTTCGACAAGCGACCACTCGCCTTCGGCCTTGGCGTCCGAAGCGGCTGCGAAAGGCGGCCAGTTCGCGGCGCATTTGTCGTAGCAATTGGTCATACCCGCGCTGTCCTTGTCGAAGGTATAGAGCGTCATGCCTTTTGCATCGGTGTATGCCTTGGCACCGCCGATCTCGGTGACCATGGCGGGCTCGGCGGCGTTCGCCGCGGATACACCCAAGGCGAGAGCCGCCAACGCGATCAAAACAGGCTTCATTGCACTTCTCCCTTTCGTGAGGCTTCATGCCGTATGAATGGAAGAACGACGGCAAGGCCGGATTTTTTCCCTCCGACCCAACCATTTCTGTCACAAAGTTTGAATTGCCGGGCCTGCCCCTTGCAACCATTGCGATATGAAGGATGTTAATTGCGCTGCGGAGGAGCGTTCATGGCAAACGGCAAGGTGGGGAATGGCGCGAGCGACCAGTTCCAGGATGAGGGAAGCCGTCTCCATAGAATAGTCATTCCACCCGTCATTTCGTTGGTCGGCATAACCGCAATTCTCTATCTGGGACAGGACGTATTCCTGCCGCTCGCAGTCGCCATCCTGCTGACGTTCGCTCTTGCGCCAATTGTGTCGGCCCTGCGCAGAATGTCCATTCCTCGCACGATCGCCGTCGTCATCACCGTCTTCGTCGCATTCATATTCATCGCTCTGTTCAGTTTCCTTGTCGCAAGCCAGGTGAGTTCGCTCGCGCAGAACCTGCCCGCCTACCAATACAACATCATCCAGAAAGTGCGCGCGCTGCGGGATTCCGCCGATTCCGGCGGCATTTTCGAGCGGGTGACTCAGGCCGTCGAGCGTGTCGGCGCGGAACTGAGCGCAACCGCCGACCAGTCTGCCGCAGACCAGAAGGAACCCTTGCCTGTCGAGATCGTCGACCGCCAAAGCGCGATCCATGTGCTGGTCAACGTAGTGGTTCCGCTGCTCAGCCCGTTCGCGACTGCGGGCCTTGTTATCGTCGTCGTGATCTTCATGCTGCTGGAGCGTGAGGACCTGCGGGACCGGTTCATACGGCTGGTCGGCTCCGGCGATCTTCACCGCACCACGGAGGCCCTGCAGGATGCAGGCAAGCGCGTCGGTCAGTACCTCCTGATGCAATTGATCATCAATACAACCTACGCAGTGCCGATCGGGATCGGCCTGTGGCTGCTTGGTATTCCAAACGCCATGCTTTGGGGCCTTCTGTCGCTGGTGCTGCGCTTTGTGCCCTATATCGGCCCGGCTATCGGCATGATCCTGCCGCTCTTTCTCGCCATAGCCGTCACTCCCGGCTGGACTACCGTTCTATGGACAGCCGGCCTTTTCCTCGTCATGGAACTGTTCATCAACAATGTCATGGAGCCGTGGCTCTACGGCTCTCGCACCGGCTTGTCGCCGCTGGCGATCATCGTTGCCGCGATCTTCTGGACATGGCTCTGGGGACCTGTCGGACTGGTGCTCTCAACTCCGCTGACCGTCTGCCTTGTCGTGCTTGGGCGCCATGTGCCGCAGTTCGAATTTCTCGACGTGCTTTTCGGAAACGAACCTGTACTCGAACCCCACGCCCGCCTCTATCAACGTCTGCTGGCCGGTGACCCGGACGAGGCGGCGGATCATGCCGAGATCATGCTCGAAGAAAAATACCTCGTGGAATATTATGACGAGATCGGCATTCCGGCCCTGTTGATGGGTGAGCACGACCGCGACCGTGGCGCGCTTCAGGATGTGCAGTTGCATCGCTTCGCTTCGACCGCCATGACATTCGTCGATGACCTTGAAGACGCCGCGGACGAATTGCGCGAAGACGAACAGGCGGATGAAAAGCCCGTCGATGAAGACGGAGAGCGGCTGGAATTGCCTGACGGCGAGGGATTCAGCCTGCTGGCGGTTGGCGGACGCTCGGAGTTGGACGACGTTGCCGCCGCAGTGCTGTCCCAGGTCCTCAACGGGCAGGGTGCAGAAACATCAGCCCTGTCGTTTCGCAGGTTGCAAGGCTCCCGTCAGATGGTCGATGGGCTCGCAGAGGCTGACACCGCCGTGATATCCTATTTGAGTTCGGCGCCGCTACCTTACGCCAGGCAGGCGATACGACGCCTCAAGCGCGCAAAGCGCGGCCTGCGCGTGGGCATATTCGCGCCGAACCTCGCGGCCAATGCAGCTTTTGATGCCAAGGCGATAAGTGCGGACTTTGTCGCGGCGAGCGTTGCGGAAACGGTTCGGCTCAGTCTTGTCGAGGCAGACGCGGTGCCGCTTGCCCGCGCAACGCGGTTGAAGCCAAGGCGCGCAGCAAAGAAATAGCGGCTGGATCAAAGACAGAGCCCTCCCTGCACCGCTTGCGTTGAAACCCGGCCGTGACTAGCTCTGTCGAAATCGACTCAGGAGCCAACCATGCCGCTATCCCTATTTGAGATCACCATTCCTCCTTTCATTCGCGCGCTCAAGAATCTCTCCCGAAACATCGAGAAAGGGCAGGCGTTCGCAAGCGAAAACAAGATAGCGCCGGAGGAACTGATTCAAGCGCGTCTGTACCCCGACATGCTGCCGCTGGCCGGGCAAGTGCAGCGCATGTCCGATACTGCGCGCTTTGTCGCCGTTCGGGTGGGGCAGATACAACCGCAGCCGATGCAGGACGATGAGACGACCATTGAGCAGCTCCAGTCGCGCATACAGGCGACAATCGACTATCTTTCCAAGGTGCCATCTGATGCCTTCGATGGCCGCGAGAACAGCGAAGTGAAGTTCAACGCAGGCCAGCGCGCATTGGAATTCACCGGAACGAGCTATGTGCTGGGCTTCGCAATCCCGAATTTCTATTTCCATGCCGTGACGGCCTACGACATTTTGCGCCACAAGGGCGTCCCGATCGGCAAGGTCGATTTCCTGGGCGGTCGATAAGTCTCCTGACAGTTTCCGGCATCAGGCTTTACCTGCTGTCTTCCGTTTGTCGGATTCCCGCGCACAAGATCGTCTTCCATGCTGGAGCGTCGAGGTATTTCACTCGACCTCCGGCAAACCTCGCGAAGGGAGATGAAGATGTCCGCAGGCTTTATTTGGCACGAACTGATGACGAGCGACCCGGCAGCAGCGAAGGCGTTCTATGCCGCCGTTCTCGGCTGGACGCCGGAGCCTTTCCCCGGAACCGGGATGGACTATACCGTGGTGAAGGCCGGCGAACGCGGGGTTGGCGGTATAATGCCCATTCCCGAAGCGGCCGCTGCAAACGGAATGCCGCCCGCATGGCTCGGCTATATCCGCTCGCACGATATCGATGCCGATGTCGCGGCCTTGAAGAAGGCGGGTGGCAATATCCACCGCGGCCCACAGGAGATAGGCGAAGGCGTAGGCAGTTTTGCCGTCGTCTCCGACCCGCAAGGCGCAATGTACATGATGCTGGAACCGGAAGGACCGGACCAGCCTCCCGCTGCACCCATGACGCCCGGCCATGTCGGCTGGAACGAACTTCTCACGGACAATTGGGAAGAAGCGTTCGACTACTATTCGGGCCTCTATGGGTGGACGAAGAGTCGTGCCATCGACATGCAGGACATGGGCGTCTACCAACTGGTTGCCGTCGATGGAACCGACATGGGGGCGATGATGAACCGCCCGCCGCAAATCCCCGTTTCGTGGGGCTTCTATTTCATCGTCGACGGACTGGATGCCGCTGTGAAGCGTGTCACCGACAATGGCGGCAAAATCACCATGGAGCCGATGGAAGTGCCGGGAGGCCAATGGGTCGCCAATTGCACCGATGCGCAGGGCGCGCATTTCGGCATGGTCAGCAACACGAAATAGTCGCGCACCCAAATCTTTTGCCTTTTGCGGTGGCCGGAGGGAAGCTATGCACCTCTGGCCGCTCTTTTTTTTGCGCATCGGGAGGAAACCGCATGAAGCCGCCATTCGCCAAGATCTTGATAGCCAATCGCGGCGAGATTGCCTGCCGCATTATCCGCACGGCGCGGCTGCTCGGCATCAGGACGGTGGCGGTCTATTCGGATGCGGACGCGAACGCCCTCCATGTCGCCATGGCGGACGAAGCCGTGCATATCGGCCCTTCGCCGGTCGGCGAAAGCTATCTACGTGGCGACCGCATTGTCGATGCCGCGAAATCGACCGGCGCACAGGCTATTCATCCGGGCTACGGCTTCCTCTCGGAGAACCCGAACTTCGTCGATCAAGTTGTTGATGCGGGACTCGTTTTTGTCGGTCCCTCGGCAGCGGCAATCCGTGCCATGGGTCTGAAGGATGCCGCAAAGCGGCTGATGGAAAAGGCCGGCGTCCCCGTCGTGCCGGGTTATCACGGCGAAGCGCAGGAACTGGTTCTGCTGGCCGGCAAGGCGCGCGAGATCGGCTATCCCGTTCTCATCAAGGCGCGCGCCGGAGGCGGCGGCAAGGGCATGCGTCGGGTCGAAAGCCCGGACGACTTCGCGGAAGCGCTTGCCGGTGCGAAACGCGAAGCCAAGGCCGCTTTCGGCGACGACGCCGTGCTGATCGAGAAATATGTCGAGAAGCCGCGCCATATCGAAGTTCAGGTCTTCGGCGACAACCACGGCGCCGCCGTCCACCTTTTCGAGCGCGATTGTTCTGCGCAACGCCGCCACCAGAAAGTAATCGAGGAAGCCCCTGCTCCGGGCATGACCGAAGAAATGCGCGCCGCCATGACAGACGCCGCCGTCAAGGCAGCAAAGGCGATCGGCTATTCCGGCGCAGGCACCATCGAGTTCATTGTCGATGCCTCGCAAGGGCTGCGCGCGGATCGCTTCTGGTTCATGGAGATGAACACGCGCCTGCAGGTCGAACATCCGGTGACGGAGATGATCACCGGCATCGATCTCGTGGAGTGGCAATTGCGCGTGGCCGCAGGCGAAAAACTGCCGCTATCGCAGGACGATATACGCCTGAACGGTCATGCCTTCGAGGCCCGGCTCTATGCCGAGGACGCTTCGAAGGGCTTTCTTCCGGCAATCGGCACGCTGCACCATCTCGCCTTCCCCGCAAAGCCGCCCGCCGGGGCCACGCTGCGCATCGAAACCGGCGTGCGTTCAGGCGATTCCATTTCGCCCTACTACGATCCGATGATCGCCAAGATCGTCGTCCATTCCGCCAACCGCGCGTCGGCGCTGAATGCGCTGGCGCAGGCGGTTGACGACACCGAAATCGCCGGGTCCGTCACCAACTCGGCATTCCTTGCGGCACTTGCGCGCGACCCCGATTTTGCGGCGGGCGATGTCGATACCGGGCTGATTGCGCGCAAACAGGAGCAGTTGACCGCGCAGCCTCCCGCCTCCGCCGACACGATCAGCCTGGCGGCTCTCATTGCATCGGGCGTCGGCCAGTCGGAGCGGTCGGACGATCCGTGGGACAGCCTCGTCGGCTATTCGCATTTCCACCCGCTGTCGCGCACCACGACGATCTGCATGGGCGATGTGAGCATCGACGCCCGGATCACTCCGCTTGAAAACGGCCACTTTGCCGTGAGGCTCGACAAGGGTGACCAGATTTACGAGCACGCGCAGCCGGGCGAACAAGGGTTCGGCGGAAAGTTTGCCGTCTGGCCCGGCCATGTGACGATCTTCGAAGGTGGTAACGCCTACAGTTTTTCGGTCCCCGATCCCTTTGCGGCGGCAGGCGACGGCGAGGCTGGAGCTTCCTCCATGCGCGCGCCGATGCCGGGACTGGCCAAGATGGTCATGGCCGCCAAGGGCGATGCGGTGTCAAAGGGTCAGGCCCTGCTCATTCTGGAGGCCATGAAGATGGAGCACACGATCTCCGCCGCGCATGACGGCGTGATCGAGGACATCGTTTCGCAGGGCGCGCAGGTGACTGACGGCACGATCCTCGTGCGGTTCGTCGAAGAGTAGGATTACTGCGGGAGATTGCCGGGGCTGATCCGCAGATTGTTCCAGTTGCGGAAGCTGCGGTCGGCGTCGATGATCCGGTTCCATTGCTGCCGCACCTGCGGCGTACGCGCCACCGACCATTCCAGCCCGGTTCCGTTCAGCGAGGTCGTGCGCGCGACATCCTGCAAATAGGTGTCCGGCAGGCGCTCCGGCAGCGCTGCGGTCGCGACACCAAGCTGGTTCAGCTCCGTTGCGTTCCACGGCTGGCTGACGTTCGAGAGGCCGCCCTGCTCGCGCAGCCGTTCCGTTTCCTGCTCCAGGGTGCCTTCGATGGGCACCAGCAGCCCGAAATCGTTGAACTGCGTCCGGTTCACATCCGTGCTGAAATCCGAAAAGTTCGTGGCGCGTGTGACGATGGAGCGCAATTGCTCGACACCTTCGAACGTCGCGGGGATCTGGCCGAGTTCGGTCACGTCGATCACCTTGCCGTCGCTCTCCTTGAGCGTCTTGGCCACCGCCATCAGCTTCGACAGCACGAAGGTGTCACGCTCCTCCTGCGCGCGATTGGCCGCGACCACGAATTCGTCCATGGGGTTCGGCGCGCTCCTGCGCATCGTCATGGCCGGGTTCGGGGGTGCGGGTGGGGCCGCCAGCACCATTGCCTGGGGAACCGGCGCCACATCGTCGAGGCACTGGCTGCCGTCGCCTGCGGCAGCGACCTGTGCTTCCGACCAGTCGGGGCCGCCGACGCGCACCGCCGTATACATCAGCCACGCTTGCCATTGCGGTGTGCCGTTGGCGAGCATCCCGTAATAAAAGTTGCGATGCGTATCTATGGCGAGATGCGTCTGCACGCAGCAGTAGTAATCGTGGATGACGGCGGCCGGGAAATACGGCCCGCTGTAATTGTCGCCCACGATGATCTGGAACAGCCACGGGATGCTCGCGCCATCGGTATAGCCGCCGGACGGCACATCCCAGAAAGTCCCGTTCGGATCCTCGAACTTCAGCTCTTTCGTCAGTCGAAACGGCTTTCCCTGCCCGTTCGGCACGTTTTCCAGCGCTATCGGAAGGTCGAAGAACTGACCGTAATTCTCCTGCGCGACTGCAAGCGCCGGGCACAGCACGGCCACCAATGTCAGCGCGGTTCGCATCTTGCCCATTCGCCCCTCCGTCTCGCGGGAGGCTGCAATATACAGTTGTATGGCGCGCTTGAAAACAACAAGCGGCCGGGCAATGCCCGGCCGCCTGCACAATTAGCAGAAGTGGTTACTGCTGGATCGGGGCGTACTTGCCATTGCTCCAGAGATTGATGTCGTATTTCGGGTCCTTCATGTCACCCTTCTCGTCGAAGACCACGGAGCCGACGACCGTTTCGACCGGCTGGCCGTTCTTCAGCGCCTCAGCCACGGCCATCGGGTCGTCGCTTCCGGCCCGCTCGATGCCTTGGGCAATGGCCTGGATGACGGCATAGGAGAACAGCGTGAAGCCTTCCGGCGAATAGCCTTCGTTCTTGAACTTCTCAACCGCCGCCTTGGCTTCGGGGCGCGCCTGCGGGTCAGCCGGGAACACGAACATGGTCCCCTCGCCTGCCGGGCCGGAAATCTGCCAGAATTCCGGCGAGGCGATGGAATCCGGCATCATCAGCGTGAGCTTGAAACCTGCATCTGCCGCCTGGCGCAGCATCAGGCCGGCCTCGGGGTGATAGCCGCCGAAATAGACAAGCGCGGGATTGAGTTCCTTGAGCTTGGTGACCACCGCCGAATAGTCCTTCTCCCCGGCATTGATGCCCTCGAAAAGCACTTCCTGCATGCCGTTGGCGTTGATGGATTCCTTGACCTTCTCGGCAATACCCTGCCCGTAGGCGCTCTTGTCGTGAAGGATGGCGACCGGCTTGTCCTTATATTTCTCGGCGATCCACGGGCCGATGAACAGGCCTTGCGCGTCGTCACGCGTGTAAAGCCGCATGATGGTCGGCCAGCCGTTTTTCGCGGCCTCGTCAGTCAGCACGGGGCTGGAAGCGGAAGCCGTCATCATCAGCACGCCACCCTCGGCATAGACCGCAGAAGCCGGGATCGTGGCGCCCGAGCAGGTGTGACCGTCAACGAACTTGATGCCTTCGGCGATGACCCGATTGGCGACGGAGACCGCCTGCTTCGGATCGCATGCGTCGTCTTCCATCACGATCTTGATCTGGCGACCACCCAGCACACCGCCCTTGGCGTTGATCTCGGCAGCGGCGGCTTCGGCCCCGCGCTTGTACTGGTCGCCGATATTGGCGAGCGGGCCGGTAACGGGCGTGGCGACCGCAATGCTGATGTCCTCGGCGGCAAAGGCTCCGGGCGCTCCGAGCATCAGCCCAAGCAGCGCAGCTCGACTCAATCGTTTCAGTATCATGGGCGTTCTCCCTGATTTTGTTGTCTGTTTAGGAACGAGGTCCGTAGGTAGCCCGCACAGCCCTTAAGCGTCAGCGGGCCAGCCGCGCCATTTTAGCGAGCCAGCCGCGACGATCCCATCAAATCATCGGCAATGGGACATTCTGAAAACGAATAGGCCGCAGCGGTTTCCCGCTGCGGCCCGACTGGAGGTCGCTTCCCTGTGTGTTCGGCCTTCTTCTCGCCGGCAGCTCGGCTGTCCCGTTAGGGATGCCTCGTTCTTGCCGGCAGGCCGCTTAATTCAATGCATAGTCATCCATTCGCGCGCTTCTCGAAGCGCACGCACGAGCTGTTGCTTCGTGAGCGTCTGGGCAAGCTCGGTGCGCAGGCGCGCAGCTTCCGCCGAGCCGCGGATTGCCGCGATATTGAACCATTTGTGCGCCGCCACGAGGTCGGCTTCGCAGTCGCGGCCGGTTGCATACATGAGTCCCAATTCGCAGAGCATATCGGCCTGCGAACGCTCGCCCATCGTCCCGAAACCGCCTTCGTGAGTGTCGAAATGTGCCATGTTCGTCGTCCCTTTATAACCCCTGAGAGCTGCCCTTTTGGTCTTGTGTGCGGGCTTGCTTTCGATGGTCTGGAGGATGAACGCGGCGCTTGAATCAGCGGTTAAGCGGCGTGCTTAACGCCGCCCCAACAAATTCGGAAAACTTTGTAAACGAAGCACCCGATTAACCAAACGGATCCTGCGATTGCGCGGTTTTGAACGGGATCGGTCTTTTTGCCCGGACCCGGCGGAAAACCCTTTGCTAACCATGTCCGAGATTCACTTTTGGGTAAGGTTGAATCCGAAGCTGAAAATACGGCCTTCCGCTGCGACACCGGCTTCCGCGCGCTTTTCAATTCCTCTAGTCTTGCCCTCGACGGAGAGAGCGGATCGCATCGCGTTCCGTGAGAGGACAAAGGGAGGATTTCAATGTTTCGCAGGTTCAGCCATACGGCGGCCGCACTCCTCTTCATGACGGGCGTCGCGTGCGCCGACGATATTGTCGGCAACTGGAAGACGGATTCGGGCGAGACGGCGGCGATCACGGGCGGCGGACCGTTTTTGGTGACCGTCAAGACCGGAAAGCACGCCGGCAAGCGCATCGGCACATTGAGCACGGCAGGCGACGGCAAATATACGGGCGAGATTACTGATCCAGCGACCGACAAGACCTATTCGGGCAAGGCGGCACTTTCCGGCGACAATCTCAAGATGAGCGGTTGCGTGCTGGGCGGCCTGATCTGCAAGAGCCAGAACTGGCAACGCATGTAGCGAAGCGCGGCGGCCGTAACGCCGCCGCCGCGCGCACCGGATTCAGGCGCGGGCCTTCTGGCCGAACAGCACTTTCTGCGCCTCCTTGTCGTCGGCGAGATTGGAGCGGCGCTCCTGCCCGACCTCCAGCGCGCGCTGCACGGCCGGGCGCGCCATGATGGCTTCAAACCAGCGCTTGAGATGCGGGAAGTCGTCGAGGTCCTGTCCCTGGTTCTTGTAGGGACGAATCCAGCCGATCGCCGCCATGTCCGCGATGGAATAGTCGCCTCCGAGGTAGTCGCTTTCAGCGAGGCGCTTGTTCATCACCCCGTAGAGCCGATTGACCTCATTGGTGTAGCGGTCGATGCCATACTGGATTTTTTCGGGCGCATATTGCCGGAAATGATGCGCCTGCCCGGCCATCGGTCCAAGCCCGCCGATCTGCCAGAAAAGCCATTCCTCGACCGCCACGCGCTTGCGCTCGTCGGTGGGGTAGAACTTCCCGAATTTGCGGCCCAGATATTGCAGGATCGCGCCCGACTCGAACACGGAGATCGGCTTGCCGTCCGGCCCCTCCGGATCGACGATGGCGGGCATCCGGTTGTTCGGGGAGATTTTCAGGAACGACGGCTCGAACTGCTCGCCCTTGCCGATATTGACGTATTTCACTTCGTAAGGAACGCCCAGTTCCTCAAGCAGGATCGTGATCTTCCAGCCATTCGGCGTCGGCCAGTAATAGAGTTCGATTGGTTTGGTCTGGGCCATTGTGTCGCTCCTTCAATCCGATCTGTTGGAGATAAGCCTCGAAGCTGCAAAGGCAATCTTCCTGTTCGAAATCGAGCGTCAATAATTTTGAACGCCGGATGAATACGGCCATCAGAGGCAGTTCAGCCGCTGAGGACCATAAAGGCAGGCATCGAAGAGGAAAAGACCGATGCTTGCTCGCCGATTTTCACTTGTCTGCATTGTCACCGCGCTGTTCGGCATGGGGATGGCAAGCCTTGTCGCGAACCACCACGAAAGCCGCCGCGCGCAGGTCCAACCGATCTGCCCCTTCGGCCAGCACAACGATTGCCGCTAAGGGAGAGCCGGATGTCCAATCTTTACGCCATCTCCGCGACGCTGCTGCGGTCCATGCTCGTCATGCTCATGCTTGCGGCTCCTGTGCTTGCTGTTCCCGTGAGCCAGTCCTTCGGCGAAAACATCATCGAGGCCCCCGCGCCGAAGGCCAAGGGCATCGGCTTCGCGCTGCTCATAATATTGCAACGGGGCTGAGCTATTGTGCCCGAACTTTAGGCAAGCCCTCTCCCAAGCAGCCCGGCGAACCTCTATAGTGGGTCATGGAAAACAGAATCTACCCCGAACCAATCGACATAATATCAAGCCCGGAGCCTTTTCCCCGGCAAAGCTTCATGGACCCCGCCCAAGCCGTCGCGGCGTTGCGCAAGCTCTATGAGCGGAATACGAAATTCCTGCGTGATTCCTTTGCGAGCCTGGCGCAAGGCGGAGCAACCGACCGGCGCTACCGGGCCTTCTACCCGGAAGTCGGCGTGCAAACGTCCTCCTATGCGCAGATCGACTCGCGGCAGGCTTACGGCCACATGCCGACCCCCGGCTATTTCGCGACGACCATCACCCGGCCCGATCTTTTCCAGACCTATCTCATCGAGCAATTGCGGCTCATCATCCGCAATCATGGCGTCCCGGTCGTGGTCGGAGAATCGGAAACGCCGATTCCCATTCATTTCGCGTTCTATGAAGGCACCCATGTCGACGGGACCATCGCGGAAAAGCTGAAATACCCGATCCGCGACCTGTTCGACGTGCCCGACCTCGACGGTACGGACGATCACATTGCCAACGGCACGTTCGAGGTCATGCCGGGCGAATCGAGGCCGCTGGCTCCGTTCACGGCGCAGCGCGTCGATTATTCGCTGCACAGGCTGTCGCACTACACCGCGACCGAGCCTCACCACTTCCAGAACTTCGTGCTCTTCACGAACTACCAGTTCTATATCGATGAGTTCTGCGTCTATGCGCGCGATCTCATGGCGGACGGCGGGCACGGCTATTCGGCGTTCGTCGAGCCAGGAAATCTGATTACCCGGGCGGGCGAGAACGCACCGGAAAGCGGCGCCACCCCGCCGCGCATGCCGCAGATGCCGACCTATCATCTCAAGAAAGAAGGTCATGGCGGCATCACGATGATCAATATCGGCGTCGGCCCGTCCAACGCCAAGACCATCACCGACCATGTGGCCGTGCTAAGGCCCCATGCCTGGCTGATGCTCGGCCACTGCGCCGGCTTGCGCAACACACAAGCACTGGGCGACTATGTTCTTGCGCACGCCTATGTGCGCGAGGACCACGTGCTGGACGACGACCTGCCGGTCTGGGTGCCCATTCCGCCGCTGGCGGAGGTGCAGGTTGCCTTGCAGGAGGCCGTCGCGGAGGTGACGGGGCTGTCCGGATACGACCTCAAGCGCATCATGCGCACCGGCACGGTCGCGACCATCGACAATCGCAATTGGGAATTGCGCGACCAGCGCGGACCCGTGCAGCGCCTGTCCCAATCGCGCGCCATCGCGCTGGATATGGAGTCGGCCACCATTGCCGCAAACGGCTTCCGCTTCCGCGTGCCCTACGGCACCTTGCTTTGCGTGTCGGACAAGCCGTTGCACGGCGAGTTGAAACTGCCCGGCATGGCCAGTGCCTTCTACAAGCGGCAGGTTGCCCAACATCTCAAGATCGGCATTCGCGCAATGGAAAAGCTTGCTGAAATGCCGGCGGATCGCCTCCATTCGCGCAAGCTTCGCAGCTTCACGGAGACGGCGTTCCAGTAGCCGGAGCCTGCCTGTCGCCGTTTACGAAATTCAGGATGAGGCGGTGCAGATTGCCGCCCTCCCGCAATTCTTCCCGGTCAAAATCGCGGCTGCGCGCTTTGTAGTTCTGCCGTTCCTGCTCGATGATGTCGGAAACAACGCGCTTGACCTTGGCGCAGCTCCTGTCGTTTTCGACGCGCGCCCCGGCGATGCGCTGCTGCGTGGTTCGCACCATGTCCTGAAGCATAGCACCGTGGCGTTTTTCATGCGCGCGAATTCCCGCGATGAATTCCTTCCAAAGCGCATCAAGCGAAGGCTTCAGCTTGCCGGTGGGCTTGGGGAGGATGTAGGTCGTGGTGAATACCGGGCGGGCCGACACCAGGCTGCATGCTCCACCCTCCTCATCAAAAAGGCGCTTCCAGGTCAGGTTGTAGTCGGTATGGGCAATTGCACCGCTCGGCCCCTTTTCGCCGATGGAGACATACAAATCATAGGCCGTGCCGCCCTTGATGGCATAGGTCTTTTCCAGAACCTTGCCGATGGCGGATTCCTCCGCCCGCACGGGAAGGGAGACAAGTACAAGGCAGATTCCGGCCGAAATCAGCCGGCACAAGATATTGACGAGCGGCAAGCTACGCCGCCTCGGCCATGGCGGATTGCTCCTTGGCAGGGATGCGGACGGAAACGATGGTGCCCTGGCCTTCCGTGGAGCGAATCTTGAGCGCCCCGCCATGCAGTTCGGCCAGCGAGCGCGAGATCGCCAATCCGAGACCTGAACCTGTGTGGTTCTTCGAAAACTGGTTCTGCACCTGCTCGAACGGGCGACCGAGCTTTCGCAGCGCCGATTTCGGGATGCCGCATCCATTGTCCTCGATGGCCAAGAGAAGCGCCCGGTCCGTCTTGCGCGCCTTGACGACAATCTCCCCGCCCTGCCCGGTGAACTTCACCGCGTTCGACAGGAGATTGATGATGATCTGCTTCATGGCGCGCTTGTCGGCGAAAATGGTCATTGCCGGGGCAATCTCGGTCTTGACGGTGATCGACTTCGCCGCGGCCTGAATTGCGATGACGCGGACTGTCTCCTTGATGAGCGGGCAGAGGTCGATTTCCTCCGGTTCGACCGCGAACTGTCCCGCCTCGATCTTCGACATATCGAGAATGTCGTTGATGACGCCGAGCAGGTACTCGCCCGAAAGCCTGATGTCGGTGGCGTATTCGACATAGCGCTCATTGCCGAGCGGGCCGAAATGCCCGGCGCTCATGACTTCGGAAAAGCCGATGATCGCGTTGAGCGGCGTGCGCAACTCATGCGACATGTTGGCGAGAAACTCGGATTTCGCCCGGCTGGCGGCTTCCGCGCGCTCGGTTTCGCGCATGCAGATGCGGTTAAGCTCTTCAAGCTGATGCATATGCTCGTTCGCCGCCCGGCGCGCGATGGAAAGGTCGTGAATGGTCGCCATCTGGCGACGCTCGCTTTCGGTCAGCTTGGCCTGCTGCTGCTTCAACTGCGTGATGTCGGCGCCAATGGAGACGACGCCGCCGTCGTCGGTCTTCAGTTCGTTCACCTGAACCCAGCGCCCGTCGGCAAGCTGCCGTTCGAATGAGGCCGCGCCGCGCGCTCCGTTCGCATTGGCCAGCCGCCGCTCCGACAGATAGGCGCTGCGGCGACCCTCGATGGTGGTTCGCGGCGTGCCGGGACGCACATCATCCTCCGACAGGCAATGGTCGAGCTTGAACTTCTCATTGCACATGACGAGCCGGCCCTGCGCATCCCACAGCACGAAGGATTCGGAAATGCGCTCGACCGCCGTGTGCAGACGTTCCTCCACCGCCTGCGAACGCAGCGCGAGATGGCGTTGCTCGGTGACATCCACGGCGATGCCGATCAGATGCAGTTCCGGCGCGCCGGGGTCCACCACCTGTGCACGAGCGCGCATCCAGACCCAGCGTCCCTCGGCATGACGCATCCGAAAGACCTGATCGATCTGGTTCGTCTCGCCGGAAACGATGGCGTCCGCCTGGCTGAAGAGATCGGCGTCCTCGGGATGGATGATTGCGTCTACATCACCGAAGGAGAGCATGCCGTCGCGCGGCCTGTATCCGAGCATGTCGTACATGGAGCGTGACCAGTACATCCGGCCTCGCGCCATGTCCCAGTCCCAAAGGCCGCAGCGCCCGCGGACCAGCGCAAGGTCGATGCGCTGGTGGGCTTCGACAAAGATGCGGTCAGCCGCCTGCGCACGCGCGGCCTGGCTGAAATAGGCATAGAGCATGACGAGCATGACGCCGGTCGTCAGCAGAAAAAGCGTGACGTTCAGCGACAGTTCGCGGTGCCAGGTCGCAAGCAGCGCATCGCGAGGCGCCATGGTTACCACGGCGGCCTTGCCGTCGGCGGTACGCCGCGCCGCCGCGAGCCATATCGTTCCGTCGACGGTGACCGGCCTCACACCTGCATGTTCGCCGAGCACCAGCAGTGCATCCGCGCCAGAAGCGAGGCGGTTGAATTCCGCGCCGATCCAGCTCCCCGCCGTTTGGCTGGCTGCGAGGATGCGATTGCTGCGATCGGTGATCGCCAGCACATGATGCTGGCCGATTGCCCCATGCTGCGAGGCCGCATCTATGATGGCAACGCGCCGTTGCTGATCCGCATTCGGCGCGGCGTTCAGGTCGGCGGCCATCTGCGCAGTCGTCTGCGTCAGCGCGGAGCTTGCCGCAAGTTCGATCTCGTTGCGCAGGTCCATCAGCGCCATGAAACGCGCGGCGGCAACCGCGCAGAGGAACACCACGATAAGCGCGGGAATGGCGCGGCGAAGCAAAGGTTCAGCGGTAATCAGGCGTTGATAGCCCGGCTGCTCATAGCCGTGTATCTCTTCGATACGGCCTCTGCGGGGCTTGCGGGCAAAAAAACTCCTGCCGGCCGCGCTCCACGCGTCCGCGAATGCCATATTCGGCTCCCCATGCGGTTTTATCGTTGAGTGACCCGGCAACGCGATACGCCCGAATCATCCATAAAGAATCACTCGCGATTCGGCTTGTCCAGCCCGTTCCTGTTCTTTTTTCGGATTGGCGCGCTCAGGCGAGCGTACGGTCGATAATATCGCGAAGATCGGGGGAGAGCGACTTGCGCGCCGCGATTGCAAGGAGCACCTTTCGCGCACGGGCCTGACGCGGCGCATCGACGGAACGCCAGGAGCGGAAGCTCGTCGCCAGCTTGGCCGAGAGCTGCGGATTGCGCGGATCAACCTCCAGCACCGTTTCGGCGAGCAGTTCGTATCCCGCGCCGTTCAGTGCGTGGAACGCGGTCTGGTTCGCGCTGGCGAACGTGAAGACCAGCGCACGCACGCGGTTCGGGTTGGTGATGGCGAAATGTGGATGCCGCATCAGCTTGCGCACCGTTTCGACGGTTGCTTTACCCGGAACCGTCGCCTGCGCCATGAACCATTTGTCCATCGCCAGCGGATCGTCTCCGAATTGCCGCTCATAGGACGCAAGCGCGTCGCGTGCGGCATCGGTCGTTCCATGGCGGTGGAGCAGCACATTGAGCGCGGCGAAGCGGTCCGTCATGTTGGTCGCTTGTTCCAAATGCGCGCTCGCCCTTTCGGGTGCGCCTTCATGCGTCGCGAGGTAGTCGAGCAATATGTTGCGCAGCGCCCTGTTTCCGGCGCCCGTTGCATCGGGCACGAAGCGACCCTTCGGTTCGATTGCGTCGTAGAGCGATGCGAAGGCGGCCGCATTCGTTGCAGCAATCGCCTGCACGAGTTCCTCGCGCGCCGCCAGAATTGCATCCGGGTCAACGCGGGCTCCAAGCTCGCGAGCGACATCCGACTCTGACGGCAGCGTGAGCATCTGCGCGCGATAGGCGGGGGCAAGGCTTTCATCGGCAGCCAGTTCGCCAAGCAATTGCGTGATCTCTGCGGCTGCTTCCTCGCTGCGCTTGCGGCGCGAGGCAGTGGCGAGCTTCGCCATCAGCACATCGTTCAGCGCCTGCCAGCGCCCGAAACGGTCGCTGTCATGCCGGGCGAGAAATATCAGGTCCTTCTGCCCGTGGCCGCCGGAGAGCGTAACCGGAGCGGAAAACCCGCGATTGATCGAAAGCACCGGCGGCTGCGCGACATCCGTGAACCGAAATGTCTGGCGGCGACGCTTGAGATGCATCGTGCCGCCCGACACTAGGCCGCCATCAACCGACGCATAGGAGACATCCCGGCCATCCGGCCCCACCAGACCAAAGGAAAGCGGTATGTGCATCAGCCGCTTGCGCTGTTCCGAAGGCGTCGGCTGAACCGATTGCTCAAGCTCGACGGTGAAGGTCCTGCGCCGGGCGTCATAGGCGTACCTTACCTCGACGTGTGGCGTCCCGGCCTGATGATACCACAGCGCGAACTGGCTCAGGTCGAACCCCGACACGTCCGCGAAGACCTGCAGGAAATCCTCGATTGTGACGGCCTGCCCGTCATGACGTTCGAAATAGAGCTCCATGCCCGCGCGGAAGTGGTCCGGACCGATGATCGTTTTCAGCATCCGCACGATTTCCGCCCCTTTCTGGTAGACGGTCGCCGTGTAGAAATTGTTGATCTCGCGGTAGCGCCGGGGCCGGACCGGATGCGCGAGAGGCCCCTGATCCTCGGGAAACTGCTGTGCCTTGAGGCCCTTAACGTCGGCGATGCGCCGCACGGTACGTTCACGCTGGTCGGCGGAAAATTCGCGGTCGCGAAAGACCGTGAGGCCTTCCTTGAGGCAGAGCTGGAACCAGTCCCGGCAGGTGATGCGATTGCCGGTCCAGTTGTGGAAATACTCATGCGCGACGATTGCCTCGATATTCGCGAAATCCGTATCCGTCGCGGTCATCCTGTCGGCCAGCACATATTTGTCGTTGAAGATATTGAGGCCCTTGTTTTCCATCGCGCCGAAATTGAAGTCGGACACGGCCACGATGTTGAAGATGTCGAGATCGTATTCGCGACCGAACACCTCCTCATCCCACCGCATCGAGCGCTTCAGTGCGTCCATGGCATAGGCCGCGCGCTTTTCCTTCCCGTGCTCAACATAGATGCCGAGGTCGACCCTGCGTCCCGAGGCGGTGACGAAATTGTCGCCCACGCGAGCGAGATCGCCGGCAACGAGCGCGAACAGATAGGACGGTTTCGGAAATGGATCGTGCCAGACCGCATAGTGGCGGTCGCCGTCCAGGTTCCCCTGCTCAACCGGATTACCGTTTGCAAGGAGAACCGGCGCCTGCGACTTCAACGCCTCAATGCGCACCGTATAGATCGACAGGATATCCGGCCTGTCGAGGAAATAGGTGATGCGGCGAAATCCTTCCGCCTCGCACTGCGTGCAGTACACGCCGTTGGAGCGATACAGACCCATGAGATTTTCATTGGTCGAGGGCGCAATCGCGGTCTCGATTCTGATCGTGAACTGCCCAGATGCGGGCGGTTCGAGCAATGTGAGCCTTTGCGGCGTCGCCTTGAAGGAAGTGCGTGCGGGTTCCCGCCCGTCGATCTCCAGCGAGAGCAGTTCAAGCTCGTCGCCGTCCAGTACCAGGGGCGTTCCAGGCCCCGCGCCGTCGCGACGCTCGATGCTCATTTCGGCGATGACAATGGTGCGCTCGCTGCCCAGCCTGAACGTCAAATGAGTCTGTGGAATCAGGTAGTCGCTCGGCGCATAATCTTCGAGGCGCACGATCTGGCCACTGTCGGTTCGCATTCCACTCCCGTCTCCAACCGGCGACTCAGATGCGGTTGGCCCAACAAAATCGAGACAGTGCCCTTTACACAAAACGCCGGCTTGGCAAAACTGCGATCAATCCTTCCACAAATCACCCGAGCCGCTGCAAGGGACAATTCACATGACAATCGCCACGCCGAAGTTCGGAATGGGGGCCTCTGTCCTCCGCGTCGAGGACCCGACTTTCATCAGGGGAGCCGGACGCTACACCGACGACATCCAGCCCGAGGACGTGCTGCATTGCTATATCCTGCGCTCGCCGGTCGCGAATGGGTCGTTCCGGATCACCGCCACCGATGCCGCGCGAGAGACCCCGGGCGTGCACCTCGTCCTGACGGGCGAGGACCTGAAACACCTCAAGCCGCTGCGCTCGGGCGGCATGCCGAAACAGGCCGACGGCACGCGACGACCCACCCGCGACATCCCGATCCTCTGCATCGACAAAGTGCACTATGTCGGCGACGCCGTGGCACTGGTGGTTGCCGACAGCCGCGAGATCGCACAGGACGCCGCCGAACTGATAGAGATCGACTTCGACAGTGAGGACGCGGGCGCAGTCACCGCAACGGCGCTGGACGCGGGTACCCCGCTGGTCTGGCCCGAACTGGGCACCAACGAGGCGTTCACATACCACATCGGCGACAGGCAAAAGACGAAGGCGGCATTTGAAAAAGCCGCCCGCGTGACGACGATCGCCTTCACCAACAATCGCCTCATCTGCAACTACATGGAACCGCGCGCGGCAATCGCCGAGTGGAAGCCCGAGGAAAACCGCTTCGTGCTGACCACCGGCTCGCAGGGCGTGCACGGCATGCAGAAGATTCTCACAGGCATATTCGGCATAGATGCCAAGCAGCTTCGCGTCATTACGCCCGATGTCGGCGGCGGCTTCGGCCCGAAGAGCTTCGTCTATCGCGAATATCCGCTCGTCATGGAGGCCGCTAAGCGACTCGGCAGACCGGTCAAGTGGACCGGCGATCGCACCGAGCACTTCCTGACGGATGCGCAAGGGCGCGACAATGTCGTGAAGGCCGCGATGGCCATGGACGAGACCGGGCGCTTCCTCGGTCTCGATATCGACCTGATCGCCAATATGGGCGCGTATATACACCAGTACGGGCCCTACATCCCGACGATCGGGGTGTCGATGACCACTGGCGTCTACGACATTCAGGCAATCGACGTGGACATCACCGCCGTCTACACCAACACCTGCCCGGTGGACGCCTATCGGGGCGCGGGACGCCCGGAGGCGGCCTTCCTGCTTGAAAAACTGGTGGATGCCTGCGCGCGCGACATGGGACTGCCGGCCGACGAAATCCGCCGCCGCAACTTCATCCGGCCAGAGCAATTCCCCTACCGGACCGCGACCGGCAGGCTCTACGACGTGGGTGAATTCGAGGGGCATCTCGATGCCGCGCTCGAAAGCTCCGACTGGAAAAGCTTCCAGGCGCGGCTCGAAGCATCGAAGGCCGAGGGCAAGATCCGCGGGATCGGCCTCGCCACCTATGTGGAGGCGTGCGCGTTTGCCGGATCGGAGGCCGCACATGTCGAACTCAACGGCGACGGCACGGTGACGATGCTGATCGGTACCCAGTCCAACGGACAGGGACATGCAACCGCCTATGCCCAGTTCATCGCCGAGAAGTTGAACATCGACATCGACCGCATCAAGGTGCGGCAAGGCGATACGGACGATCTACCGACGGGGGGCGGAACCGGCGGCTCGCGCTCGATCCCGCTGGGCGGCGTTTCGGCGGCGCGGGCCGGAGAGGACCTTGCGGAAAAGCTCAAGGCAATCGCTGCGGACGAGCTTGAGGCTTCGCCCGCCGACATCGAGTTGGTGGACGGCACGGCGCGTATCGTCGGCACCGACCGCAGCATCGACTTCGCCGGTCTTGCCAAGGCCGCGAAGAAGCCGGAAGACCTGAAAGGGTTCGGCGAGTTCGTTCAGGACGAGGCAACCTACCCCAACGGCACGCATGTGTGCGAGGTCGAGATCGACCCGGAAACCGGCGAAACGCACGTCGTTGCCTACACCATCGTCGACGATTTTGGCGCGACGGTGAACCCGATCCTGCTGGCCGGGCAGGTGCATGGCGGCGTGGCGCAGGGGCTCGGTCAGGCATTGACGGAAAGCGCGGTTTATGCGGAAGACGGTCAGCTTCTGACAGCGAGTTTCATGGACTATGCGATGCCACGCGCAAGCGACCTGCCAACCATTGCCTTCAAGACGCGAAATGTGCCGTCCACGACCAATGCGCTCGGTATCAAGGGGGCGGGCGAAGCAGGAACCATCGGCGCCACGCCTGCCGTGCTCAACGCGGTTACCGACGCGCTCTATCGCGCCTATGGAATACGCCACATTGAAATGCCGACCACGCCGCTCCGCGTCTGGGAGACCATTCAGACGGTCAAAGGATAGAGAATATGGATGATGTCCCGGCCTCGGCCTCGCGGGTCGGCGACAGGCCGTTGACCGGAATTTTGTTCAAGGTCGCATCGGTCGCTATTTTCGTCTCCATGCAGTCTTTCATCAAGGCGTCCGGCGACGTGCCGGCCGGCCAGATCGTCTTCTTTCGTTCCTTCTTCGCGATCTTCCCGATCCTGCTGTTTCTTGGCTATCAAGGGGAACTGCGCAACGGTTTCAAGACCGACCGACCGATCGGCCACATCTATCGCGGCGTCATCGGCGTCGTGGCAATGGGTCTGGGGTTCTTCGCGTTGACCCGCCTCCCCCTGCCCGAGGCTATCGCACTCAACTATGCGCAACCTCTGCTGGTCGTCGCGTTCAGCGCAATATTTCTGGGAGAGCCTGTTCGCGCCTACCGTTGGGGTGCTGTTGTCTTGGGATTGATCGGCGTGGTGATCGTGTCCTGGCCGAAACTGTCCGTGCTGGGCGGAAGCGGCCTCGGAAACCGGGAAATCACGGGCGTGGCCGCCGCACTCCTTGCTGCCGCCTTTTCCGCAGTAGCCATGCTTCAGATCCGGAACCTTGTCACTACGGAGACGAGTGCGACCATAGTGCTCTGGTTCTCCACTTCGGCGAGCCTTATCGCCTTGTTCACGATTCCCTTCGGCTGGGCTTCCCTCAGCGGTCAGCAGATCGTCTTCCTCGTGCTTGCTGGGGTTTGCGGCGGTGTCGCCCAGATCTTCATGACGGAGGGGTACAGGTACGCCCAGGCTTCCACAATTGCGCCCTTCGAATACACCTCCCTCATCCTTGGCCTAGCCATCGGCTACGCCGTTTTCGCCGAAGTGCCAACCGTTCACATGATCATTGGCGGCTTGATCGTTATCGGTTCCGGTATTTTCATCATCTGGCGGGAACGGCAGTTGGGGCTACAAAGAGGGCGTGCGCGAAAAGTCACACCACCCCAATAAAGGCAGGAGCCGGAGCCCGCTGGGATCGTACGTGTAACCAATCGTTAACCTTAAAGGTTCCCAACTTGGTCGCATGTGTTACGGTACCCATGGAATATGGGGAGAGGGTGGAATCTTATGATTCGGGCAGCGGCAGCGGGGCCGATGCTCGGTAAGACCGGCAGGCAGCGCAACAACAAGAAAAACAATTCGCAGCTTACCCCGGTCTCATCGATGCGAGGCTTTTGGGGATTGATGAGAGCCTACTGGCTCTCGGATCGTTGGAAAGAAGCCTGGGGCATGACCCTGGCCATTGCCGTGCTGACGGCTGTCTCCAGCAAGATGGGCGTGTGGTGGGCCGAATATTCCGCCGAACTCGTCAACTCAATCGCTTATTTCCACAGCCCGCACAATGCGGCGCCCCTCGACAACCTGCTGACGGCTGCGGGAATGCTGGTGCTGGTCACCTTCGCCAAGGATGTCGGCGTGATCGGCATTCGCCACCTGTTTTCCTCGACGCTGCACCGCAAATGGCGCGGCTGGCTAAACAGCCGGTTCAACGAAGCGCTGCTGGACGACAATCACACGCACTTCCATTTGCAGCATGAGGGCAAGGAAGCCGGCCTTGCCAGCCCTGCCCCCGACAATATCGACCAACGCGTGCAGGACTCCATCAAGCAGATGACGGGCGGGGCCATCGGGCTGGCCATGGGCATACTGGGCGTCGTCACCTCGCTCTACTTCGTCGGCATGAAGCTGATCGAAACCTCGACGGTCGTCATCGGCTTCGAATTTCTGGGCGTCTATGGCAGCGCGATCCTCGCATTCGCAGCCATTGTCGTTTACGTGCCGCTCAACACCTGGATCGCGCTCAGGCTGGGACGCATCCTCGAACGACTGACCATTGCGATCCAGCAGGCGGAAGCTACCTATCGCGGCGAACTGACGACTTTCCTGCGGCGATCGTTTCAGGTGGCGGCATCGGGCGGCGAAACGGTGCAAAGGCAGATGCATGCCCGGCTGTACGACGACATCGATCGCACCTGGTCGAAGTTGAACATCTTCAATTCCAGCTACGAATCGTTCGAACGCATCTACAATTTCCTCGGCGCGCGTGTGGTGGCCTATGCGCCGCTGCTGCTACCCTACATGCAGGGCAGCATCGGGCTGAAGTCCTACATCACCGGGGCTGAACTGATAAATTCGCTGATCGGCCAGTTCTCGTGGTTCATCCGCGTCATGCCGGAGATCGCCAATCTCAGGGCAAATGTGCGGCGCATCACGGACCTTGCCGAAGCCATTGAGACCGTGCAGCAGCCGACCGAGTTCTACCGCAATACGGGCCGTAGCGACTTCCGCTTCAACAGGCAGGAAGATGTGTTCGCCCTCACCGTCCGCAAGCTGGAACTGCTGCACGAGGGTGCAAGCGCCGAGCCGTTCGTGACCGCGCAGGAACTTCGCTTCCTGCCGGGTGAGTGGACCTTCGTGCAGGGCGAATCCGGTTGCGGCAAGACCAGTTTCATGAAGGCGATCAACGGCCTGTGGCCGCACGGCGTGGGCGAAGTTACCGTCAAGGAGGGCCTGCGTGTGTTCTACGCGGCGCAGGACGTCAAGCTTCCCAAGCTGACCTTGAAGGAACTGGTTTGCCTGCCGGAGACCGAGGAACCGCATACCGATGCGCGTGTCGCGGCGGCCCTGCACCGCGCGGGCCTTGGCGAGTTCATCGAATATCTGGGCAGTTTCGCCCGTGAGGGTAAATCCTGGGACGACACGCTCTCAGGTGGCCAGAAGCAGAAGCTTGTGCTGGCGCGAATCCTGCTGCATCGCCCGGGGCTGCTCTTCCTTGACGAGGCCACAGGCGCGCTCGATCCTTCCGCCAAGATCGCCTACCATCAGGCGATCAAGGACGGATGTCCCGGCGCAACGGTGGTGAGCGTCATGCATGAAGCTCATCCGCCGCGTTCGGGAACCGGCTCACCCTTCTACGACAGTGTGGTCCGCTTCATCGACGGCATCGCGGTCAAGGAAGCGCTTGGCCAGCGCACCGGCGCAGAACTCAGGCTGGTTTCCTCGCAAACGAAGCCGCTGGCCGTTTAGCCAAGCTTCGCCTTGACCTCCAGGAAATCGCGCCATGCGAGCTTCTTGTGCGCGGGTGTGCGCAGCAGATAGGCCGGGTGCAAACTTGGCATGGCCGGGATTTCGACGCCCGACGGAGTGGTGAACACCCGCCAGTTCCCACGCAGCCGCGTGATCGCTTCGGTTGTGCGCAGCAATGTCCGCGAAGACGGCGCGCCGAGGGTGACAAGCACCTTCGGGGCGGCAAGCTCGATCTGGCGTTCGATGAACGGGCGGCAGATTTCAGTTTCGATGGGCGTCGGCGTGCGGTTGCCCGGCGGTCGCCAGGGTATGACATTGGCGATATAGGCGCTCGTGCGGTCGCGCCCGATGGCGGCAAGCATCCGGTTTAGCAATTGCCCCGAGCGGCCCACGAACGGCAGGCCCTCAATGTCCTCATCCCTGCCCGGCGCTTCGCCGACCAGCATCAGGTCTGCATCCGGGTTGCCGTCGGCGAATACGAGGTTCTTCGCGGTCAGGCGCAGGTTGCAGCCCTCGAATGAGGCCATCGCCGCGCGCAGTTCGTCCAGCGTGGTTGCTGCCGACGCCAGCTCACGCGCGAGCTTTGCCTGTCCCTCGTCCGGCACTGCCGGGGCGGATTGCGCGGCGCGCGCGGGCTCAGGTGGAGCCGACTGCGCAGTCGGCCCTTGCTGCGGCGGCTTTGCCCGGCGCGCCGTGCTTGCGGCGAACCGGTCCACCGGTTCTTCGGAAAGCGGCTCGTCTACGCCCGCCTCGGCATAGAAGGCGAGCAGGTCCGCGAGACTGGACGGCTTGTCGGTTGAGGGAGTCATAACGCACACCATTGGCGCGCCAACGCTGAAATGCAAGTCATGAGGAGGGTATGCGCGGGTCCTGCACGAGGTAAAACGTCCAGCGCGGCGTGAAATCGGTCAGCGCAAAGGAAAATGCCGCGCTCGCATTCGGATCGACCTTTCCCTCGGTGAAGCGCAGCCGGTCATAAGGCTCGAAATCCCGGCTGAACCGGACAAATCCGGTTGAGCCGATAAAGTCCGTATTGTCCTGCCTCTGGTCGAACGACAGGCCGTCGCTGAAGATCGAAGGCCGGTGCAATATTTCCTGAAGCTCGAACTCGAACTCGATCCAAGGCTGGCCGCTCGTGTTGCGGATCGACAGTCTCAAATGCAAAGCCGACGTCGCGAGGTTCCCTGCCACCGAGTCCGGAAGCGATGCGCCCGAAGATCGTATGACCATCGTGACCGGACTTGAGGATTGCAGTTCCTCGTCGACGACAATCGGGTCCTCGCGCGTCCCTGCTCCGCTGATGCCCCTGATCGTGAAACCGCCCATTTCATCGGAAAACGTGAAATTGCCCGCCCGCCAGACCTGCTGGTCCGATCGCGCGGGGATAACTGCGGCGGCAAGGGCTGCGATCGCGGCAATCGCGGCCACCCAGCAAGCGCCATTCGGTCCGGCCTGTTGGTCCGTCTCCTCCATTCGTCCAGTATGCCGCATCTCCCGCCGATTGAAATGCCTATTCAATCGCGGCGCTTCTTGTTGACGTTTACGTAAGAGGTATTTAATTGTGACATCTTCGGCGTCGTGCGTGGCTCGAAAGATGACAGCGTTGTTGCGCTGACCTTCTGTTTGATGCATCAGCACCATGCGCAATCAACTGGGCATGCTGCCAGCCACAAAGCCAGCGGGAGGCTATCGGGATGAGTGAGATCGAACGCGAAAGCATGGAGTTCGACGTCGTGGTCGTCGGCGCAGGCCCCGCCGGTCTGGCGGCGGCGATCCGGCTGAAGCAGGTCAATCCCGAGCTTTCCGTGGTGGTCCTCGAAAAGGGCGGCGAGGTTGGCGCGCACATCCTTTCCGGCGCGGTCGTGGACCCGATCGGCGTCGACAGGCTGCTTCCCGACTGGCGCGAAGATGCGGAGCACCCGTTCAGGACGCCGGTCACTGCCGATCATTTTCTGGTGCTCGGGCCTGCGGGCAGCGTGACGCTTCCCAATTTTGCGATGCCGCCGCTGATGAACAACCACGGCAACTACATCGTTTCGCTGGGCAATGTCTGCAAATGGCTGGCAATGAAGGCCGAGGCGCTCGGTGTGGAAATCTATCCGGGGTTCGCCGCTGCCGGCCTGCTCTACAACGAAGCAGGCGCTGTTACCGGCGTCTATACAGGCGACATGGGCCTCGAGAAGGACGGCACGCCCGGACCGAACTACGCGCCCGGAATGGCGCTGATGGGCAAATATGTGCTGATCGGCGAAGGCGCACGCGGCTCGCTCGCAAAGCAGCTCATCGCGAAATACAACCTCTCGGACGGTCGCGACCCCGGCAAGTTCGGCATCGGCCTCAAGGAACTGTGGCAGGTCGAGCCAAACAAGCACCGGCCCGGCCTCGTCCAGCACTCGTTCGGCTGGCCGCTCGACATGAAGACCGGCGGCGGCTCGTTCCTCTATCATTTCGACGACAATCTGGTTGCTGTCGGCTTCGTCGTGCACCTGAACTACCGGAACCCCTATCTCTCGCCCTTCGAAGAGTTCCAGCGTTTCAAGACGCATCCGCGCATCCGCGAGACCTTCGAGGGTGGCAAGCGCCTCAGCTACGGCGCGCGCGCGATTACGGAAGGCGGCTGGCAATCGGTGCCGAAACTCTCCTTCCCGGGCGGCGCGCTCATCGGCTGCTCGGCGGGCCTCGTCAATGTGCCGCGCATCAAGGGTTCGCACAATGCGGTGCTGTCGGGCATGCTGGCCGCCGAACACATCGCTCAGGCGATTGCGGATGGCCGCGCAAACGACGAACCTGTTTCGTATGAACAGGCGTGGCGCGGCAGCGACATCGGCAAGGATCTGAAGAGGGTTCGCAACGTCAAGCCGCTATGGTCGCGGCTCGGCACGTTGGGCGGCGTTGCGCTGGGTGGGCTGGACATGTGGTGCAACACGCTGTTCGGCGTTTCGCCCTTCGGCACACTCTCCCACGGCAAGGCGGACTATGCGACCCTGCAACCCGCCTCCAACTTCAACAAGATCGCCTATCCCAAGCCGGACGGCGTGCTGACCTTCGACCGCCTGTCATCCGTGTTCCTGTCGGGCACGAACCATGAGGAAGACCAGCCTGTGCATCTCCAGGTCAAAGACATGGATTTGCAGGTGCGTTCCGAACACGACGTGTTTGCGGGACCTTCGACGCGCTATTGTCCGGCGGGCGTATACGAATGGGTGGACAAGGACGGCAATGCCGCTGCCGATCCATCGGCGAAGGATGTGCGGTTCGTCATCAACGCGCAGAACTGCGTGCACTGCAAGACCTGCGACATCAAGGATCCCAACCAGAACATCAACTGGGTGCCGCCGCAGGGCGGCGAAGGACCAGTTTACTCGAACATGTGACGCCCGAATGCGAAACGACTGCGTTGCCCGCCCGGCGTCAGTGTGTTTTTCTGCTTCGATCATGCTGGAGAACGACGCTTGCGAACGGCAATTCTGGCGTCATTGATCGTGTGTCTCGCGGGCGGCGTTTGCGCCCAGGAACGCGAGGGCATTACCGTCAAGGTGACATACTACGATATCACGGGCGACACGCCCCGCGATATGTTCGTGTCCATGGTGAAGCGCGGCCCGAAGGACGGCTTCCGCAGCCGGGCGATCGCCCAAACCCAGTACCATACGGAATGGAACACGACGCTGAGTTCATCGAACGGCGTTTGTCGCGTCACCCGCGCCGAGCCGCGCGCAATCATCACCTATATTTATCCGAAGCAGCCATCGGGAATGAACAAGTCAACCACTGCTCGGTGGAACCGCTTCATGGCCGGAATCACGCGCCATGAACGTCAGCACGGGCGCTATGTGCGCGAGATGCTCGCGGAGGCCAGGAAGTCCATTCTCGGCATGAAAACGGAAAATGACGAAAGCTGCCGCCGCACGCGCGCAGAGATGAAAAAGCGGGTCAACCGCATCCACGACCTCTACGAGGCGAAGCAAGTCGCCTTCGACGAGCGCGAGCACAAGGATGGCGCCAATATCGACCGCCTCATCAAGGCATTCGTCGGCGACTGATCGTCATCGCCCAGCCCTTGCCGTACGGTTTGCGTGCCCTGTTCCTCCTCTTCCGCTGCAATAGAAAACTCGACCAGCACGGGCAGGTGGTCTGAGCCGACGGGTTCCAGCGTGCGCGCGGAATGCACGACGATCCGCCCCTTGGTCATCACCTGATCGATGGGCAAGCCGAGAAACTTCAATCCGGCAGGCAGGATGTGATGGCCGATCCATGTCGGCCCGACATGTTCGAGCCGCGTGAAGCCGCCGAATTCCACGACCTTGCGGACGGCTGCGCTCCACGGGGCGGCGTTGAAATCGCCCGCCGCAATCGCGGTCTCGCCCAGCAATTGCAGAAGCGGCGCGTGCTCCTCGATCATTTCCGTCTGGTCGGACGGCCAGGGCCACGGCAGATGCAGGGCCATGACATCGATCACTCTGCCGTTGAAGTCGATCTGCGCCAGCCCGATCCGGCCATTGGGGGCGCAATAGGGATTGTGGCCCTTGTCCATGGGACGCCTCGAGAGAATGAGCGTGCTGAATTTTTCCACGCGGCAATCGAGCCTGTACGGATAGGCTGCGCTGATGTGGTCGAGTTCACCCCTCCAGCGGTCGGTGACCTCCTCGAGGGTGATGACATCGGGGTATTCGCGCGCAATGAGCGCGATCACGGCCTTCGGGTCCCTGTTTCCATAGTAGGCGTTGAGTTGCAGGAGCTTGTAGACAGGCTGGTCGGGCGGCGCCGCCGATTCAGCGGCAACCGGGGACAGGAAGGGGAAGTCGGAATAGGTCGCAATCGTCGCCATCGATCCGAGCGACAGCAGAAGCGCTGCGAGCCCGTGCGCCCGATAGTTCATGCCGAACAGCGCGATGCCGCAGAGAAAAAGCAAAAGGGCGAAATGCAGCCGAAAATGCGAAAATGAATCGAATGCGGGATGAAGTCTTCCCAGGAACCCGAGCGTCAGCGCGATGCTGACGCCAAGCGCCGCAAGCAGCGCCGCGAAACGGAAGATCGGAAGCCGTGTTCGTGCCATCGCCGTTCATAGCCACAAAATTGCATCCAGATCATGAACATACGGGAATCTTCACGCTCGGACACCTAGGACGGCCTCCTTGCGCGCGCCAGCAATGTGTTGAAATGCTTGCGCACTTTCGTGGATGTTTCCTTGAGCGTCGCCTCCAGAACGCTGAAATCGGGCGCGTCCGCCACCGCGAGCAGGAGGTCCGCCATGCTGGGCGGCAGGTCGGCGCGATCCAGCGGCCCGGTCAGGCACAGGCGGATGACCTGCGTCAGGCCCGAATAGAAAGCATAGGCCGCGCTTAGCTCGTCTTTTACCTGCGGGTCGGCGAAATCCGGCTTCAGCCGGGCAAGCACCGCCCCCCTCCCCGTATGGCGGCTTTCGCCCTCTATGTTCCCGGTCAGCGCCGCGCACTGGGCGATGAATTCGAGGTCAATCAATCCGCCGGGAATGAGCTTGATGTCCCACAGGTCGCGCGGCGGCTTTTCCGTCTCGATGGCCTTGCGCATCTCCACCGCGTCGGCGAAAACCTTTGCCGCGTCGCGGGGGCGCGCCAGTATTTCGGCAACGATGCTCGCGACTCCCTCGGACAGGGATTGGTCGCCCGCCGCCGGACGCCCCCGCGTCAGCGCCATGTGCTCCCAGGTCCATGCTTCGGTTTCCTGGTATTTCCTGAACGCGTCGATATGGGTGGCCACGGGGCCCTTGTTGCCGGAGGGCCTCAACCTGAGATCGAGTTCGTAAAGCACGCCTTCGGCGGTGGGTGCGGAAACGGCAGCGATCAGCCGCTGTGTCATGCGCGCGAAATAATGGGAAGGTGCGAGCGGCTTTTCGCCGTCCGATTCCTCGGCATCCGCATCGTGGTCATAAAGCAGGATGAGGTCGATGTCGGAACCCGCCGTCAATTCGCGACTGCCCAGCTTGCCCATGCCGAGGATGCACACACGGCCGCCCTTGACGCGTCCGTGGCGCACAGCGAACTCGTCCTGCACGGTCCGCAGCGCTGCGCCTATGGTAAGGTCGGCGAGGTCGGAAAAAGCCTTGCCTGCGCGGGCCGGCTCGATGGAACCGGCCAGCAGCCGCACGCCGATCAGGAATTTCTGCTCGTCGGCAAAGATGCGCAGCCGGTCCAGCACCGCCTCATAGTTCGAAATGCCGTTGAGGAAAGCGTCAAGCCGCGCCGAAAGATAGGGCCGGTCGGGCAGGTCGGTCATCAAGGCGGGATCGAGCAAACCGTCGAACACATGCGCGCGCCGCGTGATGATCGCCGCAAGACGAGGCGCCGCGCCCATGATCGTGGCGAGCAATTGAAGCAGCCTCGGATTGGATTGCAGAAGCGAAAACAACTGGATACCGGCGGGCAAGCCGGCCAGGAACTCGTCGAAGCGCAGCAGCGCCTCGTCGGCCCGGCGTGTTTCGCCGAAGGCTTCCAGCAAGGCGGGCGTCAGTTCGGTCAGCCGCTCGCGCGCCTCCGCCGATTGCGTCGCCCTATAGCGGCCCCTGTGCCAGTTCCTGATAACCCTGCAAATGTCGCTCGGCCTCTGGAACCCGAGGCTGGAGAGCGTCTGGAGAGTATCGGGATCGTCCACATCGCCTGTGAAAACGAGATTTCCTACGCCCGACGAAAGCTCCGGCGCGGTCTCGAACAAGGCCGCGTAGTGGCTTTCCACATCGTGCAGCGCCGCGCGAAACTCAGCCGAAAACTCTGCCGCCGAGCCATAGCCGAGCAGGTGCGCGACACGCTCCAGCCCCGCATCGTCCTCGGGCAGCGTGTGCGTCTGCTCGTCGGCAATCACCTGCACGGCATGCTCGACCCTGCGCAGATACCAGTAGCGGGCGGCAAGCGCCTCGCTGGCTTCCCGCGTGATCCAGCCATGCTTTTCAAGCTGTGTGAGCATCGGCACGGTGGCGCGACCGCGCAGGTCGGGAAAGCGCCCGCCTGCGATCAACTGCTGCGTCTGCACGAAAAATTCGATCTCGCGTATGCCCCCTCGCCCGAGCTTGACGTTGTGCCCGCGCACCGCGATCTCGCCCAGCCCCTTGTGTGCGTGGATCTGGCGCTTGATGGAATGCACATCGGCAATGGCGGCGTAGTCCATGTATTTGCGCCACACATAGGGCGTCAGTTCCTTGAGGAATGCCGCGCCCGCCCGCGCATCGCCGGCGATGGGCCGCGCCTTTATCATGGCGGCGCGCTCCCAGTTCTGTCCCCGGCTTTCATAATAGTGCAGCGCCGCCTGCACCGGGATGGCCAGCGGCGTCGAACCGGGATCGGGACGCAGGCGCAGATCGGTGCGGAACACATATCCATGCTCCGTGCGGTCTTGCAGGATGCGCACCAGGCGCCGCGTAAGCCGCGAGAAAAGTTCTGTGGCGTCGAGCGGATCGATCACGGCCTCCGCTTCGGGATCGAAAAAGACGACGAGATCGATATCGGAGGAAAAATTCAGCTCAAAGGCACCAAGCTTGCCCATACCGAGCACGATGTAGCCTGAGCCTTCGGAGGGCCTTGCCGGATCGGGCAGCTTCAGCTTTCCCTGCCTGTGGGCGTCAGCCAGCAGGAAATCCACCGCAGCCGAAGCGGCCGCATCGGCCAGTTCGCTTAGCGCGCGGACCGTCCGCGCCGTTTCCCATTCGCCGGCAAGATCGGCGAGCGCGATCAGGAAATGCGCCTCCGATTTCAAATCACGCAAGGCGGCCATAAGGCCCGCTTCGGTTTGACCGTCGCCGAGGGGCAGCGCGCGCATCTGCGACACGATGTTCGACACGCGCTCCGCCGTATTCCAGTCGAACAACCCTTCCAGAAAAGCGGGATCGCGACGCGCCGTGCTGCGTAGAAACTCCGACAGGTCAAAAACGCCTGCGAGGAAATCGCTTTGCGGACCGCTGTTCTCCAGTAGCGACGCGATGCGCACGGCACCGCTTTCGCGTGCATTCAAGGCAATATCCCTTGCCGCAATGTCCGCTTCGGCGCGATCCAGCGGAGCGATCCGCCGCACTATCTCCAGATGCAGTTCTGGCCTGTCCGCAGGCCGCGCTTTGCTCATTCCGAATCTCGCCGGTCGTGAAAGGTCATCACCACCAATAGACCGGGATTGGCCGGAAGAACATCGAGCGCGCCGCCATGAAACTTCATCACCGCCTTCGCGAGGCTCAGGCCGAGGCCGGAACCGGGTTGCGAGCGGCTTTTTTCCAATCGCACGAAGCGCTCCGTCACGCGGTGGCGGTCGGCCTCTTCGGGAATGCCCGCCCCATTGTCGCGCACGCGGATAACGCAATCTCCGTTTTCCCGGATAAGCGAAATCTCCACGTTCGGGGCATCCGCGGTGCCCGCCGAATATTTTATCGCGTTGTCCACGATGTTCGAGAGCGCCTGTGCGACAAGCTCGCGGTTACCCTTGATCAAACAGTCCCCGTCGGCACGGCTGGTCAGTGTCACGCCCGCTTCCTCAGCGGCCGGTTCATAAAGATCGGCCACATCCGCCACGACTTCTGCCAGATCCACCTGCTCGAACTGCTCCGCCGAATAGCCCGCCTCAAGGCGTGAAATCATGAGGATCGCATTAAAGGTGCGGATCAACTGGTCCGACTCCGCAATGGTCGCTTCCAGCGCCTGCCTGTATTCGGCGGCCTTTGGCTTGCCGGAAAGGGCGGCTTCCGCGCGATTTCTCAGGCGCGTCAAGGGTGTCTTGAGGTCGTGCGCGATGTTGTCGGACACTTCCTTCAAACCGTCGTTCAGCGCCGCGATGCGCCCCAGCATCACATTGAGATTCTCGGAGAGACGGTCGAATTCGTCGCCCGCGCCCGACACGGGCAGGCGGCCTGTGAGGTCACCGCCCATGATGCGCCTGCTTGCGACAGAAACATTGTCGATTCGCTTGAGCGCCCTGCGACCCACGAAATACCAGATCATCAGGCCGCCAAACGCCATCGTGCCAAGCGAAATGACAAGCGCCTGCCTGATTGCCGAGCGGAAGCGCTCCGGTTCCCCGAGGTCGCGTCCCACCAGCAAGATCATCTGGTTCGGCAAGCGCAGCACAAGGGCAAGCGCGCGGTGCCCGTCTTCCGCGTCTTCCACTTCGGTCAGCGTGCCCTCGCGCTCGCCTTCCGAATGCGCCTCATCCTCGCCGAAGCGCTTGTATGAAAAGGGCCGCCGCGTCCATCCTTCCGTATCGAAGACACCCGGCTCCAGGCTTTCGACATTGCCGGACAGGATGCGCCCCTGCGTGTCCGCGATCAGGTACAGATTGGCTCCCGGCTGTCGCGAGCGGCTGGCGACCATGCGAACCAGCAGGGGCAACCCACCCCTTGCATAGGCACGGCCAAGGTCGGTTGCTTCGCTGGTGATGGTGTCCTGCGTCTGGTCGCTCAGCAGGCGGGCAGACATCGCCGTCATGTAGAGGACGAGGATTACGGCGCAGGCCGCAAAGAGCAGCAGGTAAAGGGCCGAAAGCCTGACCGCCGTCGTCTTCAACGCTGCTGGAATATTCCAGGCCACGCCTCAACCGGCCTTCAACATGTAGCCGGACCCGCGCACGGTGTGCAGCAGCGGCTTGTCGTAGCCTTTTTCGATCTTGCTGCGAAGTCGCGAAACATGCACGTCGATGACGTTGGTCTGTGGATCGAAATGATAGTCCCAGACATTTTCCAGGAGCATGGTGCGCGTGACGACCTGTCCGCTGTGGCGCATCAGATATTCCAGCAGGCGAAACTCGCGCGGCTGGAGAACGATCTCCTTGCCCGCGCGCTTGGCGCTGTGCGAAAGCCGGTCAAGTTCGAGGTCGCCCACCCGGTACACGGTTTCGACTTCCTTTGCCGACGACCGGCGGCTCAACACCTCGATGCGCGCCAGAAGCTCGGTGAAGGCATACGGCTTGGTCAGGTAGTCGTCGCCCCCTGCCCTGAGGCCTGTGACCCGGTCGTCCACCTCGCCCAGCGCCGACAGGATAAGCACAGGCGTCGCGTTGCCCTTGGCGCGCAGGTCAGCGATGACGGCGAGCCCGTTGCGATGCGGAAGCATCCGGTCGACGACCAGCACATCATAATCGCCGCCGTCGGCCATGGCGAAGCCGGTGTCGCCGTCACCGGCCACATGGGCGTTGTGGCCTGCCTCGCCGAGCGCCTTCTTGAGGTAGTCGGCGGCTTCCCTGTCGTCCTCGATGACCAGAATCTTCATGGGATGCTCAATATATCGGCTTTCGCCAGAGGGTCATACGCAAAGCGGCGGGCCCTTGTCGAGCCCGCCGCTGAGCCAAGCCCTATGGCGTCAGCCCTTTGCGATCGGCAGCGGTACGAAGCGGCTGTTGTCGTCACGCGTGACCTGGACGAGCACAGACTTGCGGCCCGCGTCCGAAGCAGCCTTCATCGCATCCGTCACGTCCTTCGTATCCTTGATCTCGACGGAGTTGATGGAGCGGATGATGTCGCCCGGCTGGATGCCGCGATCGGCGGCATCGCTGTCGGGATCGACGTCGGTCACCACCAGACCGTTGCCGTCATCGGCGCGGGTCACGGTCAGGCCGAGGTCGCTCAGGGTACCCGGCTCGATCGGTCCCGGCTGTTCGACGGAAGCCTGCTTCTGCTCGCCGGGAAGTTCGCCGAGCGTCACCTTCACGGTCTCGCTCTTGCCGTTGCGCCACAGCGCGACGTCCACCGTCTCGCCCGGCGCCATGGCGCCGATCATCCGCGCAAGCTCGCGGGGACCTGCGACGTCCTTGCCGTCGACGGATGTGATGACATCACCCGACTTGATGCCGGCCTTCACGCCCGGTCCATCGGCCTGCGGCTCTGAAACCAGCGCGCCCTGCGCCTTCTGCAGGCCGAGCGATTCGGCCACCTCGTCGTTGACCGGCTGGATCTGCACGCCAAGCCAGCCGCGCTCGATCGATCCATCCTTCATCAACTCGCCGACCACCTGCTTTGCGGTGGAGGCCGGGATTGCGAAGGCGATGCCGACATTGCCGCCAGACGGCGAGAAGATCGCGGTGTTGATGCCGACCACCTTGCCGTTCAGGTTGAAGGCGGGGCCGCCGGAATTGCCGCGATTGACCGCGGCGTCGATCTGGATGAAGTCGTCATAGGGGCCTGCGCCGATGTCACGGCCACGCGCCGAGACGATGCCCGCCGTCACCGTACCGCCGAGGCCGAACGGGTTGCCGACGGCAACGACCCAGTCGCCGACCCTCACCTGCGAGTCGTCAGCGAAATCGACATAGGTGAACTTCTGGCTGCCGCCGTCGACCTTCAGCACGGCAAGGTCGGTGCGTGGATCGGTGCCGATCAGCTTGGCGTCCAGCTCCTTGCCGTCATCCATGACGACGGTGAAATTCTGGCCGTCCTGAACCACGTGGTTGTTGGTGACGAGATAGCCGTCCTCGGAAATGAAGAAGCCGGAGCCCTGCGAAACCGGACGCGGACCGCGAGGACGCTTCGGACCGGACTTGTGGTCGTCGCGGCGGAAATCGCGCCACTTGCCCTGGCCGTCGCCGTCGCCGCGGAACTCGCGGAAGAAGCGCTTCAGCGGATGGTCGTCGGGCAGGTTGTCGAAACCGTCGGGGCCGCTGAACCCGCCATCGTCATTGGCGGGCTGGATGGCGGACTTGACCTGAACGCTCACCACAGCCGGGGAGACTTTCTGGACGACATCCGCGAAACTCGGAACCTGAGGCGACTGAACGGAAACCGCTTCGGCGAAAACCGGAGCCGTTCCGGTGGTGACCGCGCCGAATCCCACGGCTGCGGCGATTGCCAGCGACGCACCTGCCGCGAGCAGGCGGTTGCGGGTCTTGGATTTGTTCTGCTTTTCCATCTCTGTTGATCCTTCTCGAGGGGCGGAAACAAGCACCCTGTAGCCGAGAAGTTAGGTAACGGCGCATTACGCCGCCATGACCTGTGCATGAAACTTTCGTAATGTTGTCAGGTCTACGGAGAGTTGCCCGTCAGCTCTTTTCGCGGTGCAGAATTTCTTGCAGCGCGGCTTCCTCGCCCGCGGTCAGGCCCTCCTCCGGACGGGCGGGGCGGGAGCGCGCGCGAAGGAACACATAGCCGATGCCGAACAGCAGGAGCGCGGCAGGCCCGAGCCAGAGAAGCGCGTTGTGCCAGGAGAATTTCGGCTGCAACAGTACGAATTCTCCATAGCGGGCGACCACGAAGTCGATCACCTGCGGGTCGCTGTCGCCGGCAACCAGCCTTTCGCGGACCAGCATGCGCAGGTCGCGGGCGAGGTCGGCATTGGAATCGTCGATAGACTGGTTCTGGCAAACCATGCAGCGCAACCCGGACGAAATGGCGCGGGCGCGCGCTTCAAGCGCCGGGTCCTTCAGAACCTCGTCGGGCTGTACCGCAAAAACGGGCTGCGCAAGCGCCAGCGCCAGCAGCAACAGGGCGAAGGTGCGCCGGATCATGCGCCGGCGCTCCCCATTTCGGGCACGCTCCTGCGCCGCGCGGCAGGGGCGCCGACACGCAGCCTGCGGTCCGACAGCGAGACGGCCGCGCCCGCCATCATTACGAGACCGCCCAGCCAGATCAGCGTTACCATCGGCTTCCACCACGCGTGCACGACCACGCCGCCATCGGCGGTTTCGTCGCCGAGCTGCACATAGATCTGGCTGAAAACAAGCGTCTTGATCCCGGCTTCGGTCGTCGGCATCTGCCGCACCGGATAAAAGCGCTTCGACGATTCGATCACCCTGCCGTCCGGCAAGGTGAATGTGCCGACCCGCGACGTGTAGTTGGGGCCGCTTTGCGGCAGCAGGCCGTCGAACCGCAGCGTCCTGCCCCCGACGTCGATCGTGTCGCCCTTTTTCACCGTCGCGATGGACTCGGTTCCGAACGCAAAGACACAGACGATGCCGAGCACCGTCATGCCAAGGCCGAAATGCGCGAGCGCGGTGCCGAACATCGATCGCGGCAGCCCCGCCAGCCTGCGAAACGCGGTAGACCATCCGGCCCTGCCGGCGCCGGCCTTGACCGCGAGATCGGTCAGCGCGCCAAGCATCATCCAGACCGCGAGTCCGACACCGAGTGCGGCGAGCGCGGATTTCCTGTCGTTCAGCAGCAGCACCAGCAGCGCTGCAAGCAGCGCGGCCCCGAAGGCGAGTGCAAGCCTTTGCGTCGCCGCGTAGAGATCGCCGCGCTTCCAGGCCAGCAGCGGCCCGAACGGAACCATGAACAGCAGCGGCGTCACAAGCGGAATGAAGGTCAGGTTGAAGAACGGCGCGCCGACCGAAATCTTCGCTCCCGCCACCGCCTCCAGCAGAAGCGGGTAGAGCGTGCCGATCAGCACGGTCGCCGTCGCCGTCGTCAGGAACAAATTGTTCAGCACCAGCGCGCCTTCCCGCGAGATCGGATGGAACAGGCCGCCCGCCGCCAGCGAAGGAGCGCGCAACGCAAACAGAAACAGCGAGCCGCCGATAAAGACCGTCAGGATCGCAAGGATAAAGACGCCGCGCGCCGGATCGGTGGCGAAGGCATGCACCGAGGTCAGGACGCCGGAACGCACGAGGAAGGTTCCCAGCAGCGACAGCGAAAAGGTGAGGATGGCCAGCAGGAGCGTCCAGATCTTGAGCGCCGAGCGCTTCTCCATCACGACCGCGGAATGCAACAGCGCGGTTCCCGCAAGCCACGGCATGAACGACGCGTTTTCCACCGGGTCCCAGAACCAGAAGCCGCCCCAGCCAAGCTCGTAATAGGCCCAGTAGGACCCCATCGCGATACCGCCGGTCAGGAACATCCACGCCGCCAGCGTCCATGGCCGGACCCAGCGCGCCCATGCGGCATCGATGCGCCCTTCGATGAGTGCCGCGACCGCGAAGGAGAAGCAGATGGAAAACCCGACATAGCCGAGATAGAGCAGCGGGGGATGCACGGCCAGCCCGATATCCTGCAGGATCGGGTTGAGGTCGCGCCCTTCGATCGGTGCGGGATCGAGGCGCGCGAAGGGATTCGACGTGGTGAGGATGAACAGCAGGAACGTCGCGCCCACCCATCCCTGCACCGCCAGGACATTGGCCTTCAACGTGTCCGGCAGATTGCCGCCAAACGCCGCGACCAGCGCGCCGAAGAAGCCGAGGATCAGCACCCACAACAGCATCGAGCCCTCGTGGCTGCCCCAGGCCCCCGTCACCTTGAACAGCATCGGCTTCAGCGAATGGGAATTTTCCCAGACATTGGCGACCGAGAAGTCGGACTGCGCAAAAGCCGTCAGCAATGCGACGAAGGCCAACGCCGTCAGCGCAAAGCCGGTGATCGCGACGGGCGCTGCGACCGCCATCATGCGCGTGTCGCCGCGCCGCGCCCCGACAAGCGGCACCACGGACTGGACGAGCGTCAGGGCGAAGGCCAGAACGAGCGCGAAATGTCCAACCTCGACCATCTTCAGCTTCCCGGCGCCGGTTTGGCTTCGTCCGGCACGAACAGCCCTTTTTCCTTGAGGCTGTCGGCCACTTCCTTGGGCATGTAGTTCTCGTCATGCTTCGCCAGCACGCTGTCGGCGACGAACACCCCGTCGCTGCCGAACGTGCCTTCCGCGATGACACCCTGCTCCTCGCGGAACAGGTCAGGCAGAATGCCGGTATAGACCACTTTGACCGAGTTTTCGTGGTCGGTCACGCCGAAGCGCACGGTCGTCCCCTCGCCGCGCACAATGCTGCCGCCCTCGACCAGCCCGCCAAGCCTGATGCGCTGGCCCGGCGCGACCTCAGCCGTCTTGAGGTCGGCGGGCATGTAAAAATATGACGCCCTCTGGCCGAGCGCGAACAGGGTCAGCCCCCCCGCCAGCGCAAGGAAACCGAGGCCGCCAAGGATCACCGTCAGGCGTTTCTGCTTGCGCGTCATGGTGCCACCTTCATGCCGAGCCCCTTCGCGAATCCGGTCAACTCGCTTGCACCCGCGCTGCCGGGTCCCAGCGCCTCGACCGCGCGCGACAGTGCGTCGGCGGCCTCATCTTGTTTTCCAAGCACAAGATAGGAACGGATCAACCTTTGCCATCCTGGAATGTCATTCGGGTTCTCGCGCAGCTTCTGGTCGAGGCCCGAGACCATACCCTCGATCATCGCCGCCTGATCCTCAGGCTTCATCTGCTGCGCTTCGTCAATCTGCTGCCGGTCGGGACCGGGCGCGGCCTCCGCCTCGCCTGCGCGCGCCAGCATGGCAAGGGCTGCGCCGCGCCAAGGACTGTCCGGCTCCAGCGAGCCCGCCAGAGCCTTCCAATCGTTCACTGCCGCTGCAGTGTCGCCTTCCTGCGCCTTGGCCATTGCCAGGAAAAAGCGCGCCTTCGGGTCGCCAGGCCGGTCGGAAAGCGCGGCCTCGAACGCGCGCTGGGCCTCCACCGTGACCGTTCCGCCGGCTGCATAGACCAGCGCCTCGCCAAGGCCCGCCTGCCGCACCGCCGAGGAGCCGCCGAGCCGCAACGCATTGCGATAGGCCGTCGCGGCATCGTCGAAGCGCTGCATCTTGACGTAGATCGGCGCAAGAACGTCCCAGCCGCGCAGATCGTCCGGGTTCGCGGCCAGTTGCGCTTCGGCGCGCGCCACCAGTTCGATGGGCGTGCTGCTTGCCGGGTCCTTGGTCATTCGCGCCGCGAGCGGCTGTTCCGGCAATCCGGGGGAGCCGAGCGTGGCATAGAGCCCCCAACTGACCAGCGGGATCGAAACGACCGCCGCAGCGCCCAACACGCGGAACAGGCCGCCCTGCGTCTTGCGTACTTGCGCCGAACCTTCCGCCGCGCCTGCCTTCAGGATGCGCCGCGCGATTTCGGCACGCGCCTGCTCGGCCTCGCCGGAAGCGAGCAGGCCACGGCTCACATCCTTTTCGATTTCGGAGAGTTGGTCGCGGTAGACGTTCAGTTCGCTCGCGCCGGCTTCGGCTCCTGCGCGGCGCGACAGCGGCAACAACACCGCCATGCTGGCGGCAAAGGTCAGAAGTGCGGCTGCGACCCAGAAAAACATCGGCAACTCAATAGCGATGAGCCAAGCTTGCTACAATGAGCGGATAGTGCGGCGATTTGGCGTTTGCGGTCAAAACCGCGTCAATTCGGCGGCAAAACCGCGCGACAGAACGTCCTACCAACCCTAATTCAGCAGCGACCAGCTTCCATCGGGGTTGCGGCATGCGGTGCCGCGAGCGGTCTGGCTGGCGTCGCCGGTGTAGAGCGTGTGCACATACTGGCGGCAATCCTGCGATCCCACCCGGTAAGGCTGGGCGGCGACCACTTCGCCGCGACTGGAACCAAGGCTGCTTTGCCATGTAATGACCTGGCCGCCCTGGCCATATTCCAGCGCCTTGTATTCGGCCTCCAGCGCCTTGCGGCGATCGCGGGACGACAGGTCGCGCCCGATGGACCCGCCTATCAGGCCGCCGCCGAGCGCGGTGATCACCGACTCCGATGGAAACCGCTCGCCACCGTCCGATACGTTGCCCGTGGATGCGCACCCTTGCAGGAGCGCCGCGAACACCACGCAGGCTATTCCAGGAAACCTGTTCATCAAACTCAACGCCCTTGGGCACCGCCGACACTATTCCGCGCATTTGAGCTGAACGACCGCCCTCAATCCTCCCAGCGGCGAATGTTCTAGCCGAAGAACGCCAGCGTACTCCTTGACGAGATCGGCGACGATGGCAAGCCCCAAGCCGCTGCCCGGCTTCGTTTCATCCAGACGCTTGCCGCGTTGCAACGCTTCGCGCCTGCTCTCCTCGGGAATCCCCGGACCGTCGTCCTCAATGGCGATCTCGAACCATCGCGGCTCGTCGCCGACGGGCGGCAGCATGCTTGCCGACACCGAGACCTGCTTGCGCGACCATTTCATGGCGTTTTCGAGCAGGTTTCCCATGACCTCCTCAAGGTCCTCGCGCTCACCTGCGAACACGAGCGGCTCGTCGCCCACATCAAGCGCAAGCCGCCGGTCGGGATTGACCTTGCCCATCACACGGACCATGCGCTCCAGCAACGGATTGACCGGAGTGCGGAACACAACGCTGTCGCGCTGCGCCGCCACGCGGGCGCGCTGGAGATAATGCTCGACCTGGTGCTGCATCGAGGCCGCCTGCTCCTCGATGATCCTGCCACGGTCCCCGCCCATCGCGCGGCCTTCGTTCAGCATCACGGCAAGCGGCGTCTTGAGCGAATGCGCCAGATTGCCGACCTGCGTGCGCGAGCGTTCGAGGATGCGACGGTTGTTCTCGATGAGCGCATTCGTCTCGTTGGCGAGCGGCGCGATTTCGGTCGGGAAGCTGCCGCCGAGGCGCTTCGCCGTTCCCTCACGCACCTGCGCCAGCGCAGCGCGAACCCGACCGAGCGGACGCAGGCCGAACAGGATGGCAATGGCGTTGATGGCGATCATGCCCAGCCCGAACACGGCCAGATAGCCCAGAAGCCGCCGCTCGAAACCGTTGATTTCCGCGTCAAGTTCGCTGCGGTTTCCCATGACGCGGAAGCGCGCCACGCGATTGTGCGTGTCGAGCACAAATTCGCTCTCCAGCACCTGGAGCTTCTGCCCACCGGCCCCCACGGCGCCATAGCTGCGCTGGAACGATTCATTGAACGGAATCTGTGACAAGGGCGGCGAAGCCACCTGCTCCAGCATCGAGGAGGAGCGAATCTCGCCCTTAAGCTCGGTCGATACCGGTTCGACCGAATAGTACCAGCCGGAATTGGGGATGGAGAAGCGCAGGTCCCCGAGGTCGGGACTGCCGGTCAACTGGCCCGCGTCTGAAACGCCGACCGAGCCGATCAGGTTGAACAGGTGCGCGGTGAGAAGGCTCTCGAAGCCGCGCTCGCTGGCCTGCCGGTAGAGCGCGGCAATCACGGTGGTAATGACGATCAGCGCCAATATGGCCCACAGCGTCGAGAACGCAACGACGCGGAAGGCAAGCGAACGGAGCGCCGACTGAAGCGATATGTCCAGCTTGCGCGCCAAGGCCGCCGTCAGTTTCCGGGCTCGCGCATACGGTAGCCCATGCCGCGCACCGTTTCGATCATGTCGATGCCCATCTTCTTGCGAAGGCGTCCCACAAACACTTCTATCGTATTGGAATCGCGATCGAAATCCTGATCATACAGATGCTCCACCAGTTCGGTCCTCGACACCACCTCGCCCATGTGGTGCATGAGGTAGGCGAGCAGGCGGAACTCGTGCGAGGTCAGCTTGAGCGGCACGCCGTCTATGTCGGCCTTCGACGCCTTGGTGTCGAGCCTGAGCGGCCCGCAGGACAATTCCGACGAGGCATGTCCCGCCGCGCGCCGTATCAGCGCCCGCAGGCGGGCCAGCACTTCCTCGATATGAAAGGGCTTTGCGACATAATCGTCGGCGCCCGCATCGATGCCCGCCACCTTGTCGCTCCATCTGTCGCGGGCGGTCAGCATCAGGACAGGCATCTTGCGCCCGTCCCGCCGCCACCGCTCGACCACGCTGATCCCGTCCATCTGCGGCAGGCCGATATCCAGTATCACGGCATCATAGGGTTCAGTATCGCCGAGAAAGTGCCCCTCCTCGCCATCGAAGGCGCGGTCCACGGCGTAGCCCGCGTCGGTCAGCGCGTCACAGATCTGCCTGTTCAGGTTCTTGTCGTCCTCGACAACCAGAATGCGCATGGAATCAACCCGATCGATCAAATGTTCATGGGATTTTGTGGAAATTCCCTTCTGTTGGGAAACTTTAATTCGCCGGAACGACGAATTCCGCCCGCCTCGGACGCTGCCCGTCCTTGCCCGGCACCAGCACCACGATTACGCAGACCGGCTGACCGCCCTGGTTGGAAAGCGTGGCGCGCGCCAGCGTCCCGCCGTTCTGCGCCGCGACCCTCTGCCCGATTGCATAGCAATCGGCCTGCGCGACCCGAACCGGCGCATCGTCTGCCCCCGCCAATGCAGGCGCAGAGAGAAGGACCGCGGCGACGTGCGCCACGATCAACCGCCGCATGATGGAAAAAACATAGCTCATGCTGGCTTTCTAATTCATATGGGCTGAACGCGAAATGAACGGTCCCCCTGTGCGTTCAGGTCAGTCAGTCTAACCAATTCGGGTCGTCGCTTGCAACCGCCCGAAGAGAGCTATCAACCCCGAAACGGTGGTCGCCAGCTCAAGCGCGGCATCGACCAGTGCGTCCTGCTGAAGCCCACCTGCCGCCATCCCGGAATAGTTCGCAACGGCGAGCGCAATCGTCACCAGCGAGGCCCAGACGGTGCGGGAAAGATACCAAGGCTTTGTCTCGATCATCTCAGAACTCCGATGTTGTAGAGTGGATTGTCAATTCAGGGAAAAAGTCCGGGTCGCGGGCAGCCCAGCGCGGCCACCAGTGCCGATCTGCGTGACGCGAAGGGCAAACGACGCGGCTGTCGGCAGGTCCGCCGCCGCGAGCGCGCCGCCATAGCTCCAGGCGGGACCGGCGACCTCGGCGCTTCGCACGATGCTGCCGCCGGGATTGAGTATCTCGACCCGGTAGCGCTCGCTTTCTTCGCCGAGCGGCACATCGGCCATGTCCCAGTCATCGGCGTCGATGCGGCTGCGCCTTGTCCAGCTTAGTTGGAAATCGCCTGAAGCGGCGCGCCGGCACGTCAGGTGCACGGGCGACAGCGGCAGCAGCGCGCGGACCCCGCCCACGGCAGTGACAGTCGCCATGTTTTCGTTCGAGAAGTCGCCCGTGGCCGGTCCCGTACGCCAGTTGAGGGCAAGGCCGACCTCGCCCGCCTTCAGCCCGGCGGGACCGACCGCTGCGTCCAGCAGCACCACATCCGCGCCGATGGCCGCGCCTGCGACGGCGGCATCCCCGGTGCCGAGTTGCCCGCGCAGCAAGCTGGAGAAGCGCCATTTGTTGGGCTCGATTTCCTCCGCCGTCTCGAACTGCGCGATTTCCCATTGCCCGTTCAGCGCCCTGATCGCGACCGCGTTCGCGCCGTTCAGCACCTGCAAGCGGCTGGCACTTGCCGCCTCGCTGTCGAACAGTTCGACCTCGATCGTTGCCGCGCGGTCAAACCGCCCTTCAAATCCGCTGCCGAGCGCGGCCACCAGCCTGCCCGCATTGGCTGCCTGCCGGACCGATCCACGGAATACGTAGCCGGTCGTTTCGGGCGACACATACATGGCCTGCAAGGTCCACGGCTTCTGCCACAAGGCAATACGGAACTGGTCGGTCGCACTTGTGACGCCCGGCATCATTGGCAGGTCCAGCAGCAGCGCGAGCGGCGTTCCGGCGACGGTAGGCAGCGCGGGCGCAACAGGCAGGTCGGGCACCCACCCAGACGGCGCATAGGGCCGTGCCGGTCGTGCAACGATGCGGCGCGTCAACCCTTCTTCGACCTGCTGCACCACATAGTCGGCGTCCGCCCCGAGCGGCGCCAGCCTGACATGCGCACCCGGCTGCGTGCCCGGCGTGGATGCGGCCACCGCAAAGGAAATGGTCTGCCGGTCCGACCAGCCATCGCTGATGCGCCGTTCGAGCAGGCTGGCCGCCTGCGCGGCATCGAGACTGCCCTGAAAGCTCAGGAAATCCTGCCGGCTGCCCTTCGCACCGGGCCGCGCCTGCCGCGCAGTCGCGGATTGATAGGCCAGCAAAGGATCGCGATAGGCGATCAACAATTCTGCCGGCAGGTCGAAGTCCGGCATCCGCGTGGCCTCCACAACCGGGCTGCCCTCTTCCGCCGCAAGTTCCTCGATGATTGTGACCGGACGCACCGCGCTCGCATCGGCGAACACGAGGCCGTCCGCGCCTTCCCATACGTCCAGCCCGAATATGTCGACCAGCGACTCCAGCGAAGAACGCGCGGTCGTCGGGTCCGCGACGAGATAGCCCTGCGCGGTGCCGCTGACTGCCGACACGTCAGCCGGCGGCAGCCCGTGATCGGTGAGGATCGCGTTGATCAGTTCGCCGATGGCGACGGCTTCGGCCCGTCCGTTCAGCCAGTGCCCGAGTTGCCACAGGCCGCCATCGGCCCACACATCGGAGCGCAGCGGAAAGGCCGGAAAGGGCCGCGCGTCCCAGGCCCAGATGTAGAGCCTGCCCGGATCGAGCATGCGCCCGCCATAGATATCGGAAACCGGATTCGCAGCGTTTTCAAAGCCTTCCGCCGCCGGGTTCCAATAGTCCAAATGCGTCTTGATGAACTGCTTTTGCGCGAAATCGCTGCGCCCGCCATTCGAGAAATAGGGAAGCGCGCTTTCCGTCGATTTGGGATCGTAAAACACATTGGGCTGGTTCGGTCCCTTGTCGATGGCGGGACAGCCGATTTCCGTGAACCAGATCGGTTTGGAGCGAGGAACCCACGCCGTCGCCCCGGCGGACTCCACGCCTGCGTGCCGGTCATGATGCGCGTTGGACCACCACGAAACGATGTCCTTGTAGCGGTAGACCCAGGGCTTGCCATATGCGCCGTCGGTGATCGGGCTGCGCGTGCGTGCAGCCCGGTCGGCGGTGCTGGCATAGTACCAGTCGAACCCTTCCCCTCCCGCAATCGCGGCCCGCATTCCGGCGGGATCGTAAGGTCCCGTGACCTCGTCGGGGTGGCCGCCATATTCGTCGCCGTCGCGCCAGTCCGACAGCGGCATGTAATTGTCGATGCCGATTGCATCGATGGCCGGATGCGACCACAGCGCATCGAGATTGTAGAGAACGTCGCCGCTGCCGTCCTCGGGCTGGTAGCCGAAATATTCGCTCCAGTCCGCGCCATAGCTGATTTTCGTCGCACTGCCGAGGACTGCGCGCACATCCGCCGCCATCGCGCAAAGCTGCTCCACGAACGGGAACGCGCCCGCTGCGTCGCGCAGCCGGGTCAGCCCGCGCAACTCCGATCCGATCAGGAACGCATCGACGCCGCCTGCCGCCTTGGCGAGATGGGCATAGTGGAGCACCAGCCTTCGATAGCGCCATTCGCCCACCGGCCCGCCATATGTCACGCTCGTGCCAGACACGCTGAAAGCCGTGCGTGCGACCGTGCCGCAGAAGGCCGCCACCTGAGTGCGCGCCGCGCTCGTCCTGTCAGCCGATCCGGCCAGTCCGGGCGCGGGATGGGAGGTAATGCGCCCCCGCCACGGATATGCCGGTTGATAGCCTCCGCCATATGGGTCGGGGGAAGTGTTCTCCGCCGGAACGTCCATCATGACGAATGGGTAGAGCGTGACCTTGAACCCTCGCGCCTTGATGGCCTGTATGGCCTGCACGACGCTCTGGTCCGAGGGAGAACCGCCGAAGGCCGCGTGTCCCGCGTGGCGAGACACCTCAACGGCATATTCGCGCTCCACGCCGGATACACTCCAAAGCTGCGAATAGTCGGCCGCGCCGTTGTCAACGACGGCAGGGCGGATCAGGCAGTTTCCGGCGCGCAAATCGCTGCCGTACCAGGTGACGACCAGCGCGATGTGCTCAAGGTTCGGGCAAAGGGCCGCGAGTTCGTCCAGCGAGGCTTCGAGATCGGTCCCCGCATGCAGCACATGGCGGTTCACGACCTCCGTTTCGCCCGGCCTGTGTTCGCGCTTCACCTGCTTCGTAGCCAGCCCATATTCCGTCGAACCCGGAATGAGTGTCATCGCGCGGATGTCGCGTTCCGGCCCGCCAATGGGACGCAGGACCTCGAAATTGAACTGCGGCAGGCGGTTGCCGAAGGTATCGAGCGGCAGGCGCTCGAAAACCACATAGGCCGTGCCTCGATAGGCGGGCGTGTTGTTCGCGCCCTGCTTCACGGCAATGAGCGGATCGGCCGGCTGCGTCTCGGTGCCGTGATAAACGCGCATCTCGATCCTGGTGAGATCGATTTCCTGCCCGTCCGCCCAGACCCGACGCACGCCCGCAATCGGCCCCTCGCACAGCGCGAAGGCGGCATTGCCGTAGTAGCTGTATTCAGAGACCTTCTGGCCGCCTCCCTTGCCGCCCTGCCGCGTGGTCTGCTTTACCTCCACGAAGCGCGTCGCCCAGATCAGCGTCCCTCCGAGCCGAGCCGCGCCATAGACGCGCGGCAAGGAGGCCCCCTCCTCCGCCGTGAATGGCCGCGCGCCCTCCAGCCGTGGGCCTTCTATCGTGGACGATCCGCCGAGTAGCGCGCGATCTATCAGATATCCGCCGACGGCGCCCGCCGCCGTTGCGATTGCCGCACCGGCAACGCCGAAATATCCGCCGATGAACGCACCGGCGGCCTGCAGGACTATTGTTGCCATGCGCGGTCAGCGCTCCACTTGAACTGCTTCTGGAAAAATGAACGCCCCGGCGACGCGGCGACGCCACTGCGGCACCAGCGCGGAGACGGTCACGCAATGGCCCTCATAGGCGTGGACGAAGCTGTCGTCCGAAACGAGGATGCCGACATGCTTTGCCGGCAGGTGCGGTCGCCATCTGAACAGGAGCAGGTCCCCGGCCCGCGCCGCACCATCGACGCGCTCGAAGCAATAGCGTCGCGCGGCGTCGAGCAGCGTTTCCGATCCACCCGCCTCCGCCCAATCCGGCGCATATGGTCCCGGTCTTTCCGCCTCGACGCCGTACACCGCGCGCCACACGCCCCTCACCAGCCCGAGGCAATCGCAGCCGACATGCTTCGATGACGCCTGATGACGATAGGGTGTGCCGAGCCAGCCCAGCGCTTCCGCAACGATCTCCTGCGCCATCTTCGTCACGGGACGATTGCCCCACCGTCGAAATTGCCCTCGTCGGTGGCATAGGCATAGGCCTGGTCGTTGCCGGGCAAATGCGGAAATCCCCTGAAATTCAACCCGTTGGAGAATTTCGCTCGACAGGTGGCAAAGGTTTTGTCGCATCCGGCGACGATTGAAAACGTATCACCCGCCTGCGGGATTCCATTGCCCACCATCAGGCTGACCGAGACGGTCGCGCCGTCCTTCCAATGCCGCACGACACGGATGCTGTTGCCTGCCCAGCTTCCGCTCGTCCATGTCAGCAACCCGTTGGTGAACAATCCGGCTGCGAATAAGCCAAGTCCCGATACGGTCGCGCCAGTCCGGCCTGTCGCTGCCACCACGGCGCCACTGCCCAGATGGGCGCCGCCGAGGGCAAACCTGCAACGGGCGTCGCCCAGTTCGGCATCGCACCTGCGCAGGATGTAGCGGCCATTGGGCTGGTCGAGCGCCCGCATCCGGCTTTCCAGTTCCGCCACGAACCGCCCGTCGCTGCGGGTGATCTTGCCGACGATGGACTGGCCAATCAGCGCGAAGTCGCCGGGCTGCCGCCAATTCACGAGGAACGTTTCGACGGCCGCGCCGTCGAGCAGGCCCGCGGCAATGTCCTCATCCGAAATGCTTGCAGAGGACAATGCGCCTTCGACGTCGAGCGCCTCGGCCTGCATGCCGAGGCTCTGCTTCGCCTCGCTCGCGCCGAATCCGCTTTGCGGTTCGCACGGAGTACCGTCGACCGTGATCGGCATGTCGTGGTCCGTGAAGCCCAGCACAGTTCCGTCCTTGCGGGTCAACCGCCAGCAACGGCAAACGGTGGTGAGCGCACCCGCGAGGTGCTCGTTCAATGTGGTCACAGCAGCACCTCGATCAACGGAATGGCCGGAAACTGGCCCGCCTTGAACGCGGTCAGGCTTGCCGAAAGACTGTCGGTGTCGAAACGCACCGGCACGTCGAACTCATATCCCGCCGTCACAAGCTGGCCGGGCGCGGGGATTTCCTCCGCCGCAAAAACGATATCGCCGGTTGCCTGGTCGAACGAAAACGCCGGCGAGGCTTTTTCGACACCGTCGATGGCCACGAGGATCGCATCCTCCACCGGCTTCCGGATCGGACGCCGATAGGCATCAGCTCCCGTGCCATAGGTCTTGAGAAGCGCGAAGCGGGCATTCGTTCCGTCGCCCGATCCAAGCGGCTGGTCCAGCCATCCCGGCGCGCGGTCAGGCGGGCAGGACCTCATGTCGAACGGATCGCGAAACCGGAAGGCATGCAGCGAGCCGCGCCGCGCCTCGAAGAAGGCCATCACCTCATGGAGATCGGCCAGCGACCTGACGCCGGTTCCCGCATCGTAGCGCCGCCTCGAATGGGCGAAGCGCTGGTTGCGCTTCTCGCGGCCCGAGGTCAGCGACACGATTTCGTTTCGCCGCTCCGGTCCGCCCGTTGCCCCGAAGGCGACCGCAAGCGGAAAGCGTACATCGTGAAATTCGGAAAGCTCCGTCATGGCTTGCCCCTATAGCGATCGCGCGCCGCGCCTGACGGCGCGCGCCAGCATTCCGGTGATCTGGGATTCGGATTTGCGGAAGGACGAGGCATCCTGCGCGTTGACGTTGAACACCACGTTCATGGGGGCCGCGCCGCCATTCGATGCAACACCCAGCCTGCCGTCAGCGGTCCGCTGCAAGGGCATGATCGCCTCTGAGCCCGCCTCGCCCATCAGGCCGAGCCCGCCACCCATGGGAAAATAGCTCGGCGATGACACCACGCCGCCGCTCGCAAACGGGACCACCTTCCCGGGCACGCCGCCCTTGGCGAACCCGGTGATCCCTCCGAACAGGCCGGAGAACATCGAATTGAACATGTTGCCGAGCGGGGCGAGGCCCCTGTTCAGCGCCATGCCCGCAATGTTCAGCCCGATCTGGCGCAGCACATCGTCCAGTTCCTTTCCGCTGACCGCCGCGCTGCGCAGGCCGGAGGTCAGGATCGAGCCGAAGCTGCCTGCAATCGTTTGCAGCCGCTCCATCTGCGTCTGGAACGCGCTTGTGTCCGCCTCGATCGACACGCTCACCGTTTCGTTTTCCATTGCGCCTCCTTGTCGGGAAACAGGTTCATCAATGCTTCAAGCTCGCCGCGCGACGGCGCGCTGCCGCTTTGCGGTCGCAGCACACTCCACGCACGCTCGAACTCGCGCGGTGTCATCGACCAGAAGTCGGCTGGCGAAAGCCGCAGCAGGCCAAGCCCGACCGCCATCGCGTCGGCCCAGGGAAAAGGCCGGGGGCGGCCCGCTGCGGCTTTCAAGGGTTTTGCGGAATGCCCTGCGCGTCGGTTCCGCCGAAGGTCTCGGTCAACAGTTGCGAGACGATGCGGGCATAGCCCGCCGCCCCGCCCTCGACTCGTAGGGCGGCGACCGCCGCGTCCTCGATCGCCTCGCCCGCGCCGCGCAGCCCAGCCGCGATGACACGGATCATGTCGCGCGCCGAAAGCCTGCCGCTGGTGAAGCGCTCGACGAGCGCGCCGAGATCGTCGGCTGCAAAGGCATCCTCCAGTTCGGCCAGAGCGCCCAGCGTCAGGCACAGGCGGCGCGGCTTGCCGTCCAGCACCGCCTCGATCTCGCCACGCCTGCGGTTCGCGCTCATATCGCCTCCGCGAAGCTGACCTCGCCCGCTGATTCCAGCGCGATCTCGAAACTCACCTCGCCGTCATGGCTGCCGGAATATTCGAGCGCCGTGATCTGGAACGGGCCTTGCACCGTGCCGAAATCGGGAACGATCACCTGCCAGCCCGAAATTTCGCCCGCAAAGAACGCCTCGCGAATCTTCGCGTCGGATTGCGCATCCTTGAAAATGCCGGAACCGCTGACCGAGGCGCGCTGGACACCTGCGCCCGCCAGCAATTCCCGCCAGCGGCCCGCCGAATCCTGGTCGGTGATGTCCACGGTCTGGCTGTTGAAGGCGAGCTTTCGCGAACGCAGCCCCGCCACGGTGACATAGCCGTCCGGCTCACCCGTATCGACCTTCAAGAGAAGGTCCTTTCCTTTCTGAGCACCCAATGCGTTTTCCTTTCGGACAAATGGGCGCGAACGCCGGGCAGGCGCCCGACGCTGCGCGTTTCTTCGGATGAAATGTGGATCAGCCCGCTTCGATGATCGCCCGGAAGCGGAGCAGCCCGTGGGTCACGGACTGGTCCTCGTCGAAGCGGGTTTCCGCGAATTCCTGACGGAGGTTCACGAGGCGAAAGCCGGTCATCGCAAGCGGCTGGTCGTTCAGGCGCGCTTCGATGATCCCCATGATGTCCAGCGTTTCCTTCTTGCCCTTGGCCTTCGACCAAACATGCACCGTGAAAAGGTGCTCGGTGCCGATCTCGGTGCCGGTGCTCCAGTCGTAGACGCTGGTCCGACCGAAGGTGACATAGGGAAAGGCTGCATCCGACCTCGTATGGTCGTAGATCTTCGGGCCGCCGAGCGCGTCCACCAGCGTGTCATCGCCTTTCAACGCGGCAAAGATCGCCATTTGCAATTCAGCCGCGGCGGACGCCATCATTCTCTCCCTTGCCGGTGCGCGGATTGCCAGGCCGCACGGCCTTTTTTGCTCCCGCGCGAACCTGCCCGCGTTCCACGTCTTCCGCAAGACCGTGCACGCGCGCCCGCAGCGCCCGGATCAGTCCCTGCACCGTCAGCTTTGCCGCGAGCTTCATGCGCCCTTCTCCGTCGCCATGCACATCAGGTAGCGCCCGGTCTCATCGGGATCGTGCACGGTGACAACCTCCAGCACGCGCTCGCCGAGCGCGAAGCGCATGCCGCTCGCCAACCCCGGCTGCCACCTGACGTAGACGCGATGCGTTACGGTCTCCGTGGTCTGGTCCGCCGCAAAATTGCTGGCGGCATCGAGCGGTTCGATCTTCGCGAAAAGAACCGCCGTCTCCACCCAGTTTTCGGAATAGCCGCCCAGCGCGTCATAGACGGTCTGGCATTCCTGGAGGGAAAGCTCCGTGCGGAACTCTCCCGGATCGATCTGCAAAGTGCTCATCAAAGCCGCCTTTCGATATAGCCGGAAATCATGCGCTCATAGCCAGCCGGATAGGACACCGGCTGGTCGGACGGGCCGAAGCTCGTGCGAAATTCGTACCAGTGCGCCGCAAGGTGGGTGATCGCCCGGCGCAGAAGGTCGGGCACATCCGGCCCGGCCTCGCCGAAGCCGCAGGTGAACTCGACCTCGACGCCATTCATCGCGCGCAGGCCACCTGCCTGTTCGGCCAGCAGGATGCGTGCGGGACGCGACAAGGTGTCGGTCTGGTATGCGCCCGCGTCGAGGATTTGCGGGGTGCCGTCTTGCGCGTAGAGCGTTACCGACACCACCTCGCGGACTGGATGGCGCGGCAGCAAAATCATGCCGCCCGTCATCGGCCGGTCCATGACCAGCCGCCAGCCCTGTTCGATCAAGGCAAGGCCGGTAACCCGCTCGACATCCTCGCGCGCGGCGCGGAGCAGACCGGCGAGAAGCTCGTCCTCGCTGGAATGGCTCAGCCGCAAATATTGTTTCAGTTCGGCCAGGGTCACGGGTTCGACCTCCGGCCCTGTCATTCGGATAAGCGTCACGGATCAGCGCCTCATATGGAGAGAAAAATGCGGCTCCGGCCGGAGGGAAAGCCGGAGCCGCGCCGCACCTGACCGGGAGGGGTCAGGCGGCGGCAAACTTCATCAGCTTCACCGCGTCGAAATCCTGCACGCCGCCGCCGACCCGCTTGGTCGTGTAGAACAGCACATAGGGCTTGGCCGAATAGGGATCGCGCAGCACCCGGACCCCGGTGCGATCCACCACCAGATAGCCCCGGCCAAAATCGCCGAAGGCAATCGACGCCGAATTGGCGGCGATGTCGGGCATGTCCTCCGCCTCGACCAGCGGGAAGCCCAGCAGCGTTGCCCGCTGACCGGCGACGGCGGGCGGCGCCCACAGATAATTGCCGTCGGCGTCCTTCAGCTTGCGGATCGCCGCCTGCGTCTTGCGGTTCATCACCCAGCTTGAATTCTGCCGGTATCCCGCCTTCAGCGCATAGACGAGATCGATCAGCTTGTCGGACGGATTGCTTGCCGGAAGCGCGCCTGAGACGCCCGTTGCCAGATAGCCGATCTTGCCCCATTCCCAGGCGCTTTCAGCCACCTGGTCGTAGTTCAGCAGGCCGCTCGGCTTGCTAACGCCGTCGCCGGTGATGAAGGCTGACCCTTCCTGCGCGGCAAAGGCGGCATCGACCTCGCTTGCGATCCACTGGTCGAGATCGACCACGGAGTCCTCCAGCAGCGCCGATGTCGCCGCGGGCATGGCGTAAAGCTCCATGGTCGGAAACTGCAATTCGGCGAGCGTCGGCGAAGCCGTCTGCGGACGCGCCGCCGTTTCCGAAACCCAGCCCACCGCCGGGCCGCCGACCGCGAACGGCTTCTTCAGCACCGCCGACGACACCTGCCGGACGGACGCGATCGAGCGAACCGGCGACAGCGCCGCGAGGCGCTTGCCCACCTCCGCCTCGGTCTGCGCCGGCACCAGATAGCCGCCGTCCTGCCCGGACCCGTAGGACATCGCCTTCGCGTCCAGCGCGCGAAGCTGGCGATCGTCGCCGGAGCGCATGTAGGCGTCGAAGGCGTCCTTGTGCTCGTCGGGCTGCACGGTTCCCGACCCGCCGAGGCCCGGCCGAAGCCCCTTCATCGCCAGCGCATCGAGCGCCTTCTTCTGCTCGTCAAGCGCATGCGAGATGCGGTCCACCTTCTCGGTGGTCACCACATCGGCGCCGAGGCGCGTTTCGAGCTGGGCGAGCCGTTCGTCATTGGCGTGCCTGAAGCTCTCGAACGAGGACATGAATGCGCCGAATGCGTCGGAGAGGTCGCCGCCCTTGCTTTCCGGTGCGCGTTGCTCTTGGTTCATTGCCATGTGTTGCCGTTCCTTTCGTTGAACATGCGGGAAGCCGCGCGAAACCGCGCGGCCAGTTGCCTTTCTCGCGGCGCTTCACAGCCGCCCTTCACCACGGCGACGCGTGCGCCCGGCAGCATCGGGAATGTCACCACCGAGATTTCCCAGAGATCGGCCTCCAGAATGCGGCGAAGCCCCTTTGCCTTGTCCGCGCTGGCGCGCACCGTGCGAAAGCCGATGGAAAGACCGTCGAGCGCGCCCGCACGCATCAGGTTCAGCACCTCCGCCGCGCGACCGACGCCCTCCGTCAGCCTGCCCTTCACGAACAGGCCGAGCGCATCTTCCCGAATTTCGGTCCACACGCCGATCGGTTGGTTCGGATCGTGCTGGAACAACATGCGGATCGCGCCCGCCCCGCGCCGTGCCAGCGAACGGGCGAACGCGCCGCGCTCCACCACGTCCTGCGCCAGGTCCGTCTCGCCGAACAGGCTCGCATAACCGCTGAAAACGCCGCTCTCATCGACGCGCGCCAGCGCCAGATCCACGCGCTTCGTGTCGAGCAGGCGCGCCAAAGCCCCACTATCCATGCTTCAATTCCTTCTTGCCGATTTCCGACTGGAAGAAGCGCAGGGTCAGCCCCAGCGCCCACCATGCACACAGGCTGGCGACGGCAGCCCCGGTCAGCACCGTTTCATTCGGCCCGAGCAGAGTTCGCACGCCCAGCTCGTCGGCGAGCTTGACGCCGACCGTGCCGCCGAACACCAGCCCGCAGGCCACGCCCACGAAAAACCGCAGCGCCGCCTCGCGACGCCCGCGCGGCAACACATAGGCAAGCGATATCGCGGAACCGGCAACCGCGCCGGCTCCCTTCACGGCCCATTCCAGAGCCGCGTCAGGCACATGCTGCATGACGTCATCTTTCCTTGAAAATGCGCGGCGCTACGCCCGCTCGCCATATCCGACGGCAGCGCGCTTCTCATCGTCGGTGAGAAAACCTGCTGCACTGACCCGCGCCCAGAGCGCGTCGCGCTCCGCCGCCAGCCCCTCGATGGCATCGGCATCGAACCACAGCCGCACGCGCTCGCCAAAGAGCGGCGCGAGCCAGGCGGAAAGGTCGCGTACCGTCCGCGACAGCAATGGCAAAACGGTAAGCCGATAGAATGCCCGGTTGGCCTCCTGATAGTTCGAATAGGTGCTGTCGCCGGGAATGCCGAGCAGCATGGGCGGCACGCCGAACGCCAGAGCGATGTCGCGGCTGGCGGAATGTTTCGCCTCGACGAAATCCATATCCTTCGGCGTCAGCGCCATCGGCTTCCAGTCCAGCCCACCTTCCAGAAGAAGCGGCCTGCCCGCGCGCGCCGGGCCTGAATAGCCCTCCTCAAGCTCCGATTTCAGCCGGTCAAACTGGTCTCCAGACAGATTGCCACCGTCCTTTGGCGCATAGACAAGCGCGCCTGAAGGCCGCGCGGAATTGTCGAGCAGGCCCTTGTTCCAGCGCGCCGCGGCATGATGCGTGTCGAGCGCGACGAGCGCGGCCTCAAGCGGTGCAAAGCCGTAGAGATCGTCGAGCGGATGAAACAGGGAAAGATGCACGGCCCCGCCGCCCGGCAGCAATCCGAGCGGCACCTTGCGCCGCTTCGTTCCCTCGCAATGTTCCAGTCCGGTCGGCCAGCCTCCCGCGTCGGAAACCACGCTCACGCGGTCGGGGCGCAGTAGATGCATTTCGCGCGCATTCGGCCCGGCCTCGATCAGTTCGACATAGGCATTGCCGGAAATCAGCAGATGGCCGTAAAGCGCCTCGAAAAACGTGCCGCCCGCCTGTCGCGGATTGGGCCGCGCCAAAAGGTCGAGCATGGGATGGCGCGCAAGCTCCGTCTCCTCCTCGAACAGAAGCAGCGGCACCGCCGCCACCGCCTCGCAGATCATGCGCACGGCGCGATGGGCGACGGGGTTGCCCATGAAGCCGACACGCGCCAGCGAGACGTAGTCCCGCCGTGTCCATCGCGCTTCGCCCTGCGTCTGCAAGGTCACGAATCCGTAGCCATCCTTGCGCTCGAGGCGTGCGCGGTCCCCCCGTTGCCAGGGCCATGTCCATTTCATCAGCAATCCCCTTGAATTGGTCCGCTCAGCCGAAATCGCGGATGCGCGGTTCGCCGGTCGAGCGCGGCTGAAGGTCGGTCACCGCCCACACCAGCGCATCGAGCCGGTCGGGCGAGCGCCCGTCGGAAAGCCCGGTCGGGCCGAAATCGCACATCTCGTCCTCGAGGTCCGGAAAGCGCCCCGCATGCCGCACCAGCCCCTGCGCATAGAGTGCGGCGACCGGCTCGGCGCGCAGCCATTTGCCCCGCCGCGCGCGCACATCCTTGACCGCCACCGACGGATCGACGGTGCGGATCACGGCGGCAACCATGTCGCCGCCCTGGTTGACCTCGGCGACCACGCAATCCGCCTGCACGCGATGGTAGAGCGCGACGACGCGCGCCGCCCATTCGGTCGGCTTCGCGCCGCGCACGCTTTCGTCGGCAAGCACGATCACGCCGCCGCCCTCCGTCAGCCCGGCGGCCACGATGCCGCATGCATCCGAGGTGCGGCGCGAGCTTGCCGGCGGATCCACCGCCACGACGATGCGCTGCAACTGCGGCGCCTGCGCGATGAACGCCGCCTCCAGCGCGGCGCGCGTCCACAGCGCGTCCTCGCGGTCCTCGATCAGTTCGCCCTCAAGCTCCTGCCTGCCGAGCCGCGTCCCGGCATAGCGGCTTTCGAGCGCGGCGATGAAACCATCGGCCAGATTGGCGATGTTGTCGCGCGTGGCATAGCGGTCCACATGAAACGCCGGATCGCCCATAAGGCGCTTGACCAGTTTCGTCGGCCTCGGCGTCGTGGTCACGAGTTGCCGTGGCCGCTCACCCAGCCGCAGGCCGAACTGGAGCATGTCGAAGCAATCGACCGCATTCTTCCACTTCGCGGCCTCGTCGCACCATGCGGCCATGAATTGCGGCCCGCGCAGGCTTTCCGGGTCCTCCGACGAAAACACATAGGCCACCGCGCCGGAAGGCCACAAAAGCCTGCGCCGCGTCGGCTCATAGCGGGGCCGGTCGCGCCGCGCGACCGTGCGGATGCCCGACGGCCCGTCGATCATCACCTCACGCACGTCGCCCAGCGTCTCGCCCACCAGCGCGATGCGCCCGCTGGAACGCCCCTTTTCGGCGATGGGCGGCAGGCCGCAGGCATGCGCGATCGTCCATTCCGCGCCGAGCCGCGTCTTGCCGGACCCGCGCCCGCCGAGCACCAGCCAGTTGTCGGGCACGCCGAGCGCGCGATAACGCCCCGGCAGGCAGGTCATCAGCCACTCATGCTCAATGGCGCGCGCCTGCTCACCGATGGTCGCGCGCAGCCATGTCTGCTGCGATCTCCCCTGCAAGGTCGATGATCCGCCTGTTGATGCGGTCGAGCACGTCGGCGAGTTCTTCGTTCTGGCGCGCGGCGTTCTCCTGGACGAATTCATCTGGGCTCAATATCTCGATCAGTTTCTCGGTCACGCGCACCGCCGAGTTGAGTGCGTCCATTTCCGCCTTGTCCAGCATTTCGCCCTGCCCGGATTCGTGCAGGACGACCTCCATGCGCCGCGCAATCGCCAGCGATGCGTGGCGCAGCTTTTCGACGGTGCGGTCGTCGCCCTCCGGCAGCTTCCAGTCGTTGACTTCCGCCTGCTTGCGGATCGAGTTGAGCGAGCGGCCCGTCGCATCGGCCAGCAATTTCAGCGGCGCACCATGAACTTCCACGAGCAGGCGCTGCGCCCGCACCCGCGCCGGGTTCCAGATTGGCAAGGACACCTCCGAATTTTGGGGATTGCGGAAGGCGCAGGAAATCCATCCCCGCGCTCACAAGATCGCTTGGATTACCGTTCCGGCCCGCGCCGCTCACACTTTTTCGACGATAGACAAAAGCTACCAAACCACCGTCACGGTGTCAAGGACTTTTTTCCTAATTAAATATTAGGAATATAATAAGTCTTGGCACATTGGCGCAAATCTGGCTGGCGCAGGGCATAATGGACGGCTACCACTAGCAAAAGCAAGGAGGAGCAAATGACCAATGAGACAACGCAGCTTTCTCCGATGCATCCCGGAGAAGTTCTCCGTGAGGAATTCATGGAGCCGAACAGGCTGACGGCATATGCGCTGGCGAAGGCGTGCCGCATTCCTCGCACGAGGATAGAACGCATCGCGCGAGAGGAGTCCGGTATAACCACCGACACGGCGCTACGGTTGGCAAAATTTTTCGGAACCACCGCGCAGTTCTGGCTGAACCTCCAGAACCGCTATGAGATGGAGACCACGGAGCCTGAAATCCGCGCGGAGCTTGACGCAATCGATGGAAGCAACCTTCTGGCTGCATGATCTTCCGCAGCCTTGCGCGGACGGCTGAGCTTTCGACAATCTCAAAACAGGCCCGGCATGTCTGCTTTGGCATGAGCCCCGCCCGCATCGGGGCCGCGCACACGCTTTATTAAAGCCTCCTGGGCTTTTTTGGTTTGGTTTGTGCGACCGTTCGGCATATATCCGGGCGGAACCCTTGGCGGGGGGATTGCGGAGTGATGCTGAGACGGGACTCCAGGTCCAGACCTAAAGCGCCGCGCGCTGGACGCGCCATGGCCATCGATGCCTGGCTCGATTCCACGGTCTATTCGCTCGGCTTCCGCCTGCGGGCCGGCTGGGAAAGCCTCACCATCTTCTTCCGTCGCTTTCGCGTGCGCGGCTGGCGTCGCGCGCTGGTCGAGCTTGGCTCCGAGGCCATGACCATGGGCGCAGGCGGCGCGGTGGTCATGCTGGCGCTGGCCATGCCCGCCTTCGAGGAAACGGAGGGCGACTGGCGCAACCACGGCGATTTCGCCGTCACCTTCACCGACCGCTACGGCAACGAGATCGGCCAGCGCGGCCTCATCCAGCGCGATTCCATTCCCGTGGACCAGATGCCGGATTTCGTGGTCAACGCGGTGCTGGCGACCGAGGATCGCCGGTTCTTCGAGCACTACGGCATCGATTTCATCGGCCTCGCCCGCGCCATGAACGAGAACATGCGCGCCAATTCGGTCGTGCAGGGCGGCTCCACGCTCACCCAGCAGCTTGCGAAGAACCTGTTCCTCAGCAACGAGCGCACGGTCGAGCGCAAGGTGAAGGAAGCGTTCCTGTCGCTGTGGCTGGAAATGAACCTCACCAAGAAGGAAATCCTCCAGCTCTATCTCGACCGCGCCTATATGGGCGGCGGCACGTTCGGCATCACCGCCGCCGCCGATTTCTATTTCGGCAAGCAGGTGAAGGACCTCACGCTCGCCGAGGCGGCGATGCTGGCCGGCCTGTTCAAGGCGCCCACCAAATATGCGCCGCACATCAACCTGCCCGCTGCGCGCGCCCGCGCCAACGAGGTGCTGACCAACATGGTGCAGGGCAATTTCCTGACCGAGGGTCAGGTGCTTTCGGCCCGCCTTCATCCCGCCGACATCATCGACCGCGGCGACCTCAAGGCGCCGGACTATTTCCTCGACTGGGCCTTCGAGGAGGCCAAGCGCATCGCCTCGAAATACGGCATCCACTCGATGGTCGCCCGCACCACCGCCGACATCAACATCCAGCGCGCCTCGGAAGAGGCCATCGAATATCATCTGCGACAGTTCGGCAAGGATTACCGCGTGACCGAGGGCGCAGTGGTCGTCATGGAGACGAACGGGGCCGTACGGGCCATCGTAGGGGGCCGCGACTATGGCGCGAGCCAGTTCAACCGCGCCACAAAGGCGGAGCGCCAGGTCGGCTCGTCCTTCAAGCCCTATGTCTATGCCACGGCAATGGAAGCGGGCATGACGCCCGAGACCGTGATTTCGGACGGCCCCATCAGTTGGGGCAACTGGTCGCCGAAGAACTACGGGCGCTCCTTTTCCGGGCGCGTCACGCTGGCCAGCGCGCTGGCGCGTTCGATCAATACGGTGCCGGTGCGGCTCGCCAAGGAAAAGCTCGGCATCGATCCGATCGTGAAGCTCACCTATGCGATGGGCGTGGAATCCAAGCTCAACGAGCACAAGACGATGGTGCTGGGCACCTCCGGCATGACCGTGATGGATCAGGCGACGGGCTACAACACCATGGCCGATGGCGGCTTCGCGGGCGTGCGCTACGGCATCACGCAGTTGCGCACACGCTCGGGAGAGGTGTTCTACGATCATTCGAGGGACGCGCCGCCGCCGCACCGCGTGCTGACCGACCAGTCGGTCGCCTATATGAACACCATGCTTGCGGGCGTCAACGAGGCGGGAACGGGCCGCCGCGCGGCAATGCCGTTGATCCGCAGCGCAGGCAAGACCGGCACGACGCAATCCTATCGCGATGCCTGGTATGTGGGCTTCACCGGCAACTACACGGCCGCCGTCTGGCTGGGCAATGACGACTTCACGCCATCGCGGGAAATGACGGGCGGCTCGCTTCCCGCCATGGTGTGGAACCGGCTGATGACGCACATCCATCAGAACATCGACCTGAAGCCGATACCCGGTCTCGAAAAGCCGTTTGTCGATCCCGAGATCATCGCCAAGGCGAAGCGCGAGGCGGCTGAAAGCAAGACCGCCGATGCGCCATCCGAGCCGGAACTCGATGCGCCGCGCGTACTGTCGAGCGACACGACGCGCGTGCTGCGCCAGATGACGGACCGCTTCTCCAGGGCCGAGCATCTGGAAGCGCCCGCGCCCGCAGCACTCACCGCGCTTTGACGAAGCCTGCATGGTCCGCACGGCGCTCCTTTTTCTGCTCACCCTGTCGGTCGCAATCTGCGTCGGCGCGGCAAGCGTGGCGCTGGTGATCGAACGCGACGTCCGTCTGGGCGGCATCCGTGTCGGCCCGTGGATGGCCTATCCCGAAAGCGGCGCAGGCTCGGCCGATCCCTATGCGCGCGCCGAGGCCGCCGTCGAGGGCACGCTGGCGCTCGGGCGCTCGGAGGGCCTGTCCTTCTTCGCCGAGCACGACGAGGCGGGCTCCGATCTGCTTGCCGAATGCACATACCGCCTGACCGGCGAGACGCCGCTGGCCCGCCTTTGGACGCTGCGCAGCGAACCCTACGACCGCGCGGTCAGCAATCGCCTGACAGGCGCGCCCGCGCACGGCACGCTGCATTCGCGCGCCGTCCTGCGCAATGCCGACAACAGCATCACCATCACCGCAGGCGCGGCCCCTGCCCCCGGCAACTGGCTGCGCACCGAAGGCACTGGCCGCATGCGTCTTGTGCTTACGCTCTACGACGCGCTCGTGCAGGGCGGACCGATGTCGGAAACGATGAAGATGCCGACTGTGCGGCAGGTGGCGTGCGATGGATAGGGCCGCCTATTCGCGCATCGGCTATGCGCTGCTGATGGGGCTGCTTGGCGCGGCGATCCTCCACATCGTCATCCTTTTGCTGCTGCCGGAAATCTCCAGCCGCAATGCCTGGTCGCGCATGGCAGATGCGGCCGACCTCTACCAGCCGATGCAGGTGCGCAACGGCCTGCCCGATGTCGTTCACGACGGCAATCGCGATCCGCTGTTCAAATCGATCGTCTGCCGGTTCGACCTGACGGACGGGCTGCTCAGGATGCAGGCGTCCGGCGCGGTGCCGTTCTGGTCTGCCTCGATCTACGACCGCGCGGGCAATGTCATCCACAGCTTCAACGACCGCAGCGCCCACGACAGGGCGCTGGACATCGTGGTGCTGACGCCCGCCCAGATGCTGGACGTGCGCAAGGAGGTGCCGGAAGAACTCGGGCAATCCGTGTTCGTCGAAACGCAGTCGGAGGAAGGCATCGCGCTCGTGCGCGCCTTCGTGCAGGATGAAAGCTGGGGTCCCGCCGTCGAGGAATTTCTGGCTTCGCTGCGTTGCCAGCCGCAGTAACCCCTCAGTGAGCGGGCTTCTGAACCGCGCCCGGACCTTGCGGACCGGTTTGCTCCCTGGCTTCGATGCGCTCGTAGCGCACACCGGGGAAGAGGATGACCGGGGCCAGCTCGCCCGATCTCGCCGGCCTGTCGCCGGATGCCGAACTCTTCGGCACGAATGAGAGTACCATGCCCATGATGCGTTATCCGTCTCGTTTGATACGGAGCACTTTACGCAACGCCTCCTTGACGTATTGAGTACGAAACTCGGTTAATACAGTGCTAACAAATTACGCCTAAATTTATGTTTGTCGCTCCACGGTCGGATCGGCGAGTTTCGAGTTCCTGTTCGGGCGTATCCGCGTGCAACCTTCGTCATCCGATATGAGACCGTTTACGCAGGCGGAAATGTCGCGCGCCGACCGTCTGCTGCGCGCCGCCGTATCCGGCTATTGCGCGCTGACCCGGCAGCGCCGTTTCGATGCCCAGCAACTTCAGGATCTCGCCATGCCGCTGGTCGGCAGCGCCTCCCGTGACACGCTGCGCTATGTGGCGGCGGCGCTTTCAAAATGCGAAACCGAACCGCCCGAGCTTGTGCGCGAGCTTGCGGGCATGTCCATCGACATCGCCGCCCCGCTGCTTTCGCGCGCCCGCACCCTGACCGATGCCGACCTCATCAACCTGATTGCCGCGCATGGCCTCGGCCACGCCCAGGCCATTGCGCGACGGCAGAACCTGCACCCGTCCATTGCCCAGCTCATCCGCAATATCGAACTGCGCCGGCCCGCAACCCAAAGGCTGCAACCCGCAGAACCGCCCGCTCCTCCCGAGCTTTCGAGCGCGGAACGGCTGGAGCGCGCCCGCGAAAAGCTGCGTGCGATCATGCTTGCGGCGCGCACGCGCCCCACCGCCACGCAGGAAGACATCCGCCGCGCCTATGAAAGGCTGCGCGATACGGCGCTCAGCGGCGGCGGCGCACCATTCGTCGCTGCACTTGCCGGCAGCCTCGGCATCGACCGCGCCACCGCATGGATTATCGCCAGCGATGGTTCGAGCGCAAAATTCGTGCTCGCCGCGCGCGCGATCGGCCTGACCGAGGAACAGGCCTACCTGATTGCGTCGGCTTTGTTCCCGCTGCGCTTCCCGAACGCCGAATCCATCGTCTCGTTCCTGGAGTGCTTTCGCGAATTGAGCCTTGACGATGCCGGCAGGCAACTCGATGCATGGCAGGCCGGCGCTGCGCTCAGGCCTGCTCGATCTGGATGAAATCCCCGACTTCCTTGTCGCCGGTTTCAAGCTCGATCACCCAAAGGTCGGGGTCGAAGCGCTCTTCCCTTGCCAGCCGGTCCTCGATCCTGTCCGCCCCTTCCTGCATCAGAAGCTGGAAGCGGCGGTCCTGCGGCCTGCCGCTGTCATAACTGGCCTGCGGAGCCGGTCCGTACAGCGCCGCTCCGCCCATCCGGTCGCGCGTGACGACGAAAATCGCGCCCGCCTCCGTTGCCCCGCGCCGCAGCACGGCGGCAAAGCCGCCCGTTGCGAACACCCGCCGCACGACAGCCGAAACCCAAAGGTCCGATGTGATTCTCATGGACAGTCCCGGCGTTCAGTCGATCAGGCCTTCGGCTTTCATCTTCCTGTAGACCACCTCGTCGGGCTCCCCGGTCTGCGGCAGGCCGAAGAGCGCCTGGAATTCCTTGATTCCCGCGCGCGTCTTTGCGCCCATGCGGCCATCGGCCTCGATACCATCATTGCCGAAGGCCTTCAGGCCCGCCTGTATCCTTGCCAGCAATTCGGTCGATCCGGGCGTCGTCTGCCGGACAATCGGCTCGGCCTGTCCAATTGATCCGGTGACGTCGGCAATGCCCAGTTCCTTCAACAGGCTCTCATCGACACTGCCCGAAACCGACAAGCCCATCCTGCGCTGATAGGCTGAAATCGCAGCGGAGGTGTTCGGCCCGGCGAGGCCGTCCACCTCGCCCTGATAATAGCCGAGTTGCTTGAGCACCGCCTGCACGGCCTGCAACTGCCTGTCGCCCAACTGAAGGCTTTGCTGCGAAGCGGCGGGGCGGGCCTGCGGCACCGGCGTCTGTGAGCGTTCGAGCCTTATGGTCGTTTCCGGCAATGCGGGTTCGCGATCGTCCGCCGCGAGCGTATCGAACGGACGCGTGGAGAACAGCGGAGCCGTATGCGCATGTGGCTGATACCACAGCGCGTTCGCGGAAACGAAGGAAAGCGCGATCAGGAAAGCAGTGGTGCCGCCGACCAGCGCCGGGTTCTGGGACATGAAGCCGCCGACTGCCTGCATGCCTTGAAGCATGACGCCATCATGCTCGACCGCCGCCGCTCGCTTCTTACGCTGTTTTGCGGAACGCGCCATGATCCAACCCACTGCTCAATATCTGCACTTCCGTCGCTTCGCCCTGTCCATGCGTCGCTGATTCTCGGGGCAACGTCACAATCGCCGTGGTCCCCGCGCCGATCTGGCTCTCCAGCGCGAACGAACCGCCATGCAAGGCCGCCAACCCCTTGACCAGCGCCAGACCCAGGCCGGTGCCGTCGCGCCGATGCGTGTAATCGTTGCCGGCCTGCACGAAGGGCTGGCCGAGCCGCGCAATGTCCTCCTGCGCGATGCCGACACCCGTATCCTTGACCCACAGCCTGACGACATTGTCGTCCTGCGTGGCGCCCACCGTAACGGTTCCGCCTTCCGGCGTGAATTTCACGGCATTCGACAAGAGGTTTATCAGGATCTGGCGGACAGCGCGCCTGTCGGCATCGATTATGCCGACGGCAGGGTCGATCTCCGTCGCCACCTCGATGTTCTTGCGCTCCGCCTGCACGGAGATCATCGAGACGGAGGTGCTGACTGCCGCCTCCAGTTCGAAAGGTTCGCGAATGATCGTGTACGCGCCGAGTTCTATCTTCGACACATCGAGAATGGCGTTGACGACGCCGAGCAGGTGATGCCCCGCCTCGCTGATGAGGGCGACATGCTCCTTCTGGCGCGGGTCGGCGAAGCGCCCGTAAAGCTCGTGCGTCAGCATGTCGGAAAAGCCGATGATCGCGTTCAGCGGCGTGCGCAATTCGTGGCTGACCGAGGCGAGAAAGCTCGATTTGGAAAGTTCGGCCTGCGCGGCGCGTTCCTCGCTTACAGCAAGGCGCGCGCTGAGTTCGCCCATTTCCTGCGCCGTGCGGAAAATCGCCACAAGGCTCGCATCGTTGCTCGGCAGCCTGACGATCTCCGCGCTGAACCATTCATGGACCCCCGCCGTGACCTCGCCATCATGGGCAGGCAGGCGCAGCCGAAGGTCAAGCTTGCGGTTTGTCGCGCCGTTCCTCAGGTCCGAAAGCGCGCACATATAGGCGACGCGGTCGGCGATATGGATGCGGTCGAAAAGGCCCTGCTGCAACAGCATTTCCGGGGGCAGGCGCATCATGTCGCGCGCCTTTGCGGTGACATCTGCAACCTCGCCATTGCTCCCGATGCGCACCACTACCGCGTCGAGCGCGTCGGCCAGTTCATCGCTGGTCGAGGCATTGGCCGGACTCGAATCCGACCTTGTCAGTCTTGCAACCACGGTGAAGCCGTAGAGCAGCACAGGCAGCCAAAGCACGGGCGACCCCCAGCCTGCCTGCGGCAGGAAGGCCGACCCGACAGCTGCCGCTGCCGCTGCCAGAAGGCCGAACAGAAGCGCACGGTCGCTGCGCCAAACCCACCAGGCTTCGAAGACCAGCATCGGCAACAACATTGCCGACGGCGAGCCGAGCCCCCCGCCGAGCGCGACGAGCACGGCCGCGAGGATCGCGCCCGCGCCAAGCGACAGCGCGCCGACCAGCCCTTCCCTGCCATGCGCCGCGACGAATAGACCTGCGAGCCAGCAGGCGCCGAGGATCATGAAATTCGCCGCCGCCAGCGTGGCGGGGCCATGGCTTTGCGAAAGCGTCAGGGAGGATGCCGTTGCGGCAATCGCGGGTGCTGCGAACAGCGCGCCGGCCAGCCGCAGGCGCACGCCCGCCCGCTCTGCGGACAGGCCTGTCGTGTCGACCAGCCTGCGGCAGCCTTCCGCGGCAGAGGCGCACAACGCCCTGATTTTTACCGATACGCTATTCAACGCAACGCAGCCTCGTCCGAATTTCCGGATCGTTTGTTTGCCGCGACACTCGCATTCCCGGTTTAAGGAAAGGATAAAAACAGGCGCGGTTTTCCGCCTTGTGATGCAGCATTGGGGCGCGGGCCTGTCGTTCGGCGCTGCTTTGCCCAACATGGTAAACGATGCGTCTCCGCCGCGCGCACCTCGCATGCGCTTGCATCGGCGACTTTTGATTCTCTTAAGAAAATTTGAGGAAAATGGGAATTTATCGCGTCGCGAAAAACACGCGGCCTGATGGAGACAAAAATGTCCTTCCTGTTGCGCCTGATGTTCTGGTTTGCGATCGTGCTCTATTTCCTGCCGCTGGGGGCGGGGCCCACCGGAGACGGCGGGAAACAGGTGGACGCCCTCGAAGCGGTCTCCGCCGCGCAGCAGGCCGTCGAGGACATCGCCGGCATGTGCGACCGCAGCCCGGACGTCTGCGTGACCGGCAAGGCAGCGCTCCAGATGGTCGGCGAGCGTGCACGCGACCGCGCACGCGCCGCCATCGATACGCTGGACGAGCAGCTCGGGCAGCAAGCGGTCAACGGCGATGCGCCGAGGCCGGATACCCCCGTCATCCCGGTTCCGACCGCCCGCCCGCAGAAATAAGCGGTGACGCAGGCGCGTCCCGGACCTATATGGTGGGCATGACGACCAGCATCGACGAAATCCGCGACGATTTTGCCTTCCTCGACGATTGGGAAGACCGCTATCGCTATGTGATCGACCTCGGCGAATCGCTGCCGGACTTTCCCACCGCCGCCCAGACCGACCGAAACAAGGTGCCGGGCTGCGTGAGCCAGGTCTGGCTGCTGACCGAAACAGGTTCCGGCGACGATCCCGTGATAAGCTTCACCGGCACCTCCGATGCGCACATCGTGCGGGGCCTTGTCGCCATCCTGCTCGCGCTGTTTTCCGGGAGGCGGGCGAGCGAGATCGTCGCCACCGACGCGGAAGCGGTGCTGCGCCAGCTTGGACTGGACGAGCATCTGACGCCGCAGCGCTCGAACGGCCTGCGTTCCATGGTCCGCCGCATCAAGCGCGATGCGGAGGCGGCGCTGGCGAGCGCCGCTCAACAGCCGATCGAAGGCCGGTAGTCCTCCGCACCCCAATGCAGCATCCGCTCGCGTGACTGGATGCGCGGCGGCTCGTAGTGGCGCGCAAGAGCGCCGAGTGCTGCCTTGAGCACGATCTTTGCCGACCTCGCGGGCCAGCGCCGCTCGGCCTCCACCGTCTCAAGCCCTTTCAGGAAGCAGCAGACGTCGAGCAACACGCCCGCCAGTTCCGGCCCCACCTCCACGATTGCCTTTTCGACGCGCAGCCGCGCGGAAAGTGCTGCGTCCGTCAATTCCGCGATGCCGCCCGCCGCGTGCCCGGTGCCCGAAGAAATGCGCGGCTCCCAGTTCGCGCCGAGGCGCGGCATCATCTGCCCTCGCGTGTAGTCGCTGCGCAGCCTCTCACCCGCCCGCACCTCCGCTTCGCTCAGAAAAAGCTTACCCTCCTTGTCCTTGCGCCGCGCGATCTGGCCGAGCGGCGATTCGTCGAGATTGACGGCAAGGACAGTTCTGCCGCCCTCGCCCTCCCGCAGTTCGATCTCGCAATGCTGCGCCTGGAACCCAGCCTCCCGCCCCGCCGCATCGCGCCGCGCCTTCGCCATGCCTTCAGCGGTCAGATGCAGCTTCCCGCCCGTCTCGCGAACGACGCCACGCCGGGCGAGCGCCTGCAACAGCGCGACGGACACCGCGATGCACCTGCCGTTGCCCTGATCGACCAGCGCCTTTCCGTCGCGCACGAGCGCGGCGGCCGTCGCAGGCCCGTGCAGGAGGAATTTCAGCAACCGCGCCTCCATGGCTTCCATCGTCAGCCCTCCACCTTGTCGCCGAGCGCGGCGGCCGTGATGCGCTCGGCGCGGGCCACCATCTGGTCGAACTCGATGTCGTCGCGCATGTCCTCGACCTGATGGCACGCATAGAGGACCGTGGTGCGGTCGCGGTCGAAACCCAGCCCGACCTCCTTCATCGTCAGCCGCATCACCACATGGGCGACGTACATTGCGATCTGCCTGACCTGCGCGATGGAATGGCTGGTGCGGTGCGAGGCTTTCAGCTCCTTGCTCGGCACATTGAAGAGCGCGGAGATGATCTCGACGACGTTGCCGCAGATTTCGATTGCCCGCTCCTGAGAACGTTGGAGGCGCTGCCGCCCGATGTCGTTCAGGAAGGGATCTCGTTCAAATCTCTCGCCCGGCTGAAACCGCGAATCCTTGATGGCAAAGCTCTTCATGAACACCCTCTCGAAATAGGAATTACTTCTTATATTAGAGAATCTTCATGTGTGGAGAAATGCGACGGCAGCTATGCCGAAGATTCATTTAACCGACTGATTTCCCCTCATTTTTTTAATGCCACTCAATTTTTTCCCGGCCGCTTTTCCACAGCCCGGCACAATCGATCCAGGCTGTTGCTCCAAAAGGAGACAGGAAATGCATCACTTGATCAGGGAAGCTTGCTCGTTCGGCGCGGGGCGTGCCGAAGCGGCACAGGAAGCGGCGGAGCGGGCCGCGCTGCAAATTCTGTGCGGGCTGGACCTTGACGCGGTGCTGCGTGCGTCTGTGCAGGGCCTTTCAGCCGCCATCCAGCGTGCGGAGCGCGCGCTGCGAACGGAACGCATCAAGGGCCTGCGCCGGCACTGGAGCTATGACCTCAATCGGCATATCGCCCTGAAACAGGCGATCGACCGATTGCGCGCCAGGCAAGGACCAAAATGAAAAGTGCACCGCGCAGGGCGATGCACTTGATCTTCCAGACGGGTAAATGATGCGACACCGCGTTCGGGGCACGACGCGGCTTACGGCATGCCGCCTACTTGCGCGTCTTGCGCTTGCGGCCAAGCCCCATCTTCTTTGCGAGCTGCGAACGGGCAGCCGCATAGTTGGGCGCAACCATCGGATAGCTGGAGTCGAGACCCCACTTCTCACGATACTGTTCCGGGGTCAGATTGTAGTGTGTCATGATGTGGCGCTTGAGTGACTTGAACTTTTTTCCGTCCTCAAGGCAGATAATATATTCGTCATGCACCGACCGCTTGGGGTTGATAGCCGGCTTCTGTTTATCGACCGGAGCCTGCGGCTCAGGATCAGCGCCAACCCGGCCCAGCGCCGCATGCACCTCGGCAATCAGGCCGGGGAGTTCCGAAGCAGGCACCGAATTATTGCTTACATAAGCCGAAACAACGTCGGCAGTCAGTCCAATCAACATCTCGCCGCCACGAGACGAAGCATCTGAATGTTCCATGGTTCAGATTTCCTGTTAATTCCCGAGATACGTTTCAGTTTATCCGCCAGCTGGGGCTACCGGAGATTTGCCCGAGATTTGTCGAATCGCATCTTCGACCTCGTAATTGTCCGTTACGCTAAATTATCTGGGAGATCAATGATCTACTTCGAATAGTCGCAGCTTCGTGTTGATTACTACTATTATTCAAAGACACTAATTGAATATTGCGAGTGAACGGTCGCGGGAAATCGCCGTATTATCGGCGTTTCCGAAGTATTCGTGCCGCCCTCTCCGAGAAAAAGTTAATTTTGGGTATACGATGCGCGCAAGCAAAAGGGGACAGCATCGCGAGACGCTGTCCCCTCAAAAACGCGGCCGATTCGTTAGCCGCCGTGGGCGTTGTGGTCCATGCTGCCGCCCATCGACTCCACAGCAAATTCCACGTCCACTTCACCGGCTTTTTCGAAGGTAAGGCTCCCCTTGAATCGTTCCCCTTCCTTCAAAGGCCGCTCGATTCCCATGAACATGAGGTGGAACGAACCCGGCTTGAGTTCGACCGTTCCTCCCGCCGGGATTTCAATTCCGGCGGCAAGTTCGCGCATGGTCATGACGCCCTTCGCATCGACAGCCATTTCATGGATCTGGGCTTTGGGGGAAATCTCGCCTGTCACCGCGACAAGGCGGTCGGCCTCGCCGCCTTCATTCTTCAATGTCAGGTATCCGGCTGCCACCTTTGCCCCGGCAGGCGTGGCGCGCGACCATGGATGGCCGATCTCGATTGCCCCCGCCTTGTACTCGTGCGCCGAAAGGCCTTGTGTCCATGCTAACAGAGACAACGCGGCGAAAGCCGAAATACCCAATGAGGATTTGGCGCTGAGAGCGCCGTGAAAGAAATTTCGCATGATTTGCTCCTGATGTGTGTCCGCTGGTGCGGAGAAATGTCGTTCCGGCGTCTGTGCGCCGCAGAGTCACATCATCGATGGCGGAGCGCGCGGATTGCCCTGTTTCGCATCGGAACGAAGCACCAGCCGGTCGCCGGAACTGACGCCGAGCGGCTCTGAAATCGTTCTGAAGGCGGCCGCCGGAACCGAAGCGTCCCGCGGCGGCAGCAGCAGGTTTGCCGAAGCGTGGCAGGCCAGCGTGCAGCAGTCCGGAAACCCGCTGTGCCGGTCGGGTGCGGTGTTCCCCTGGCCGGCCTGATCGCTGATACAAAGCGGATTGCCGAAGGCGTCGACCGGCATTGGCGTCGCACTGGCCCATGCACCGCCCAATGCATGGAGCATGAACATCAGCGCCGCCACGATCGAAATCGCGGCGCGCCTTCCATCTGCTCGCGCTATCCAGTTCAGCCTTCCCATGCGGTGCTTCTAGTGCCTTTCCCCTGCTGATGGAAGGTTCCGCGATTGTCAAAAATCGCCCAAGGCTGGATAGTCCGGGTCGGCAACAGCGACGAAACATGGATTGGCCCGCAATTTCATGATCACCCGCCGGTTCTTTCTCGCCTCGGGCGCCGCCGCCCTGTGTGCCGGACACGCCCGCGCCGCGCTGCCTTCCGTCACTTTCCTGTTCATTGCCGATGTCCACGCCTGCCGGATGGGTCCGGGGCTCAGCCCTAACTGCCAGACGGAGGGAAAGACCGACGCAAACCTGCTGCGGCATATCCGTGCGCTGAACGATCTGGAATACAAGCACTGGCCTGAAACCATAAACGGCGCGCCGACCGGCCTCGCCAATGCGGGCCGACGCATTGGCGAGCCGAAAGGCGTGGTCATCGGCGGGGATATGACCGACGACGGCGGCGGGCAGACGGCCGAACTCCAGGAAGGCACGCAAATCCTCCAGTTCAGCCACCGCTACCGGCAGGGACCGGGGCCAGACATGCTGCACATGCCCGTCTATGCGGGGCTCGGCAACCACGACCTCGACCAGGACGGGCGGCCGCCCGATCCCGATTGGTACAGGCAGGAACTGCGCGACTATGTGCGCTTCAACCACGAACCAAGCGTTTTCTTCAAGCCGCCGGTCCCGGCGACCAATTTCGATCCACTGAGCGATTGCTATTCCTGGGACTGGGGACCGCTGCATCTGGTGCAGTTGCATCGATTCGGCGGCGACACCCGCAAGGGCGCGGTCAGCGCGCTGCCCTGGCTGAAGCAGGACCTCGCGACCCATGGCGCTGAAGGCAGGCCGGTGGTACTTTTTCAGCACTATGGGTGGGATCCGTTCTCGACTGAGCGCTGGGACCCTGAAAAGACCACATTTGACGATGCAGGGCATGGTGCGCCGCACTGGTGGACCGAAGAAGAGCGCCAGGCTCTCCTCGACGCCGTCGCGGATGCGAACGTCATAGGCATCTTCCACGGCCACGAGCACGACACGCCGATGATCTACCGGCAAGGCAATATCGACCTCTTCAAGCCGATCGCCGCATTCAAGGGAGGCTTCGCGCTCGCGCAACTCGAAGGACAGCGCTTCTCGGTTGTTCTTGGCGAAGCGTCGGACGAGCAGGGCAATGTGCGCTTCACGAACGCCTTCCAAAAGACCATTAGCTGATACGACTGACATGAGCGAAACCGAGATCGATGTCGAGCATCAGCCGGTCGGCAATGCGTTCGCCCGCGCCGTCGACCGGATACTGGAACCGCACATACTCGGGCCTGTTTTCGGCACTCTGGCCGTAGGGCTTGCGCTTTTCGTCATCCACGAGATCAGCGACAAGGTCCATCTCCACCAGATCGGCGCGGCGATTGCGGCGACGCCTCCCGAAACCGTCATCTCCTCGCTCTTCCTGACTGCGATCTCGTTTTGCGCGCTCGCGCTCTATGACGTACTCGCCATCCGGCGCGTTGCGCCGGGCCGCGTCCCCACGCGGATCGCCGTCATGGCGGGCATGATCGGCTACGGCTTTTCAAACGCCATCGGCTTCCATGTCTTCGTCGGCGGCCCCGTCCGCTACCGCATCTATCAGTCGGCGGGTCTGGACGCGTCCGACGTGGGCCGCGTCGTCGGAACCTCGCTCATCACCTTCACCGGCGGCCTGCTCGCCGTGCTCGGCATCGCGCTGGTGCTCGACCCCTTCGGCGTGCCGGCGCTCCAGATGCTGTCTCCCGCCGCGGACAGGGCGCTGGGCGGGGCAATCCTGCTGTTCATCGCCGCCTCGCTGTTCTGGCTCTCGCGAAGGGTGCGCAATGTCTCATTGCTCGGCTGGCGCTTCCCCTTGCCGACGGCAGGCAATGCGCTTGCACAGATATTGATCGGCGCGCTCGACATCGCGGCGGCGGCGGGCGCGCTCTACGTGTTGCTGCCGCAGGATGTCGTGCCGAGCTTCGTGGTCTTTCTCGTGCTGTTCGTGGCGGCCATGCTCGCCACGATCATCAGCCACGCGCCCGGCGGCCTCGGCGTCATGGAAGCGACGATCCTGCTCGGCCTCGGCGCGGGCACGCGTCCCGACGTGGTGGCCGCACTGGTCGTCTATCGCGTCATCTATTACCTGCTGCCGCTGGCGATTGCGGCGGCATCGTTGCTGGCGCTTGAAATCTACCGCGCCCGCACCGCCGTCTCCAGCATCGCGGGACGCACCTTCCGGCTCACGCGCCTCATCGTGCCGCCCATCGCCACGACGCTTGTGCTCGGCGGCGGCATGGTCCTGCTGTTCTCGGGCAGCACGCCTGCCAACGGCGACCGCACCGACATATTGAGCGACATCCTGCCGCTGCCTTTCGCCGAGGCGTCACATCTGCTTGCCAGCATAACGGGCGTGCTGCTCATCGTCATCGCGCGCGGCCTGTTCCGCAGGCTGGCGCTGGCCCGTATCGCGGCAATCGCGCTGCTGCTGTCCGGCGCGGCCTTCTCCCTGCTCAAGGGTCTCGACTGGGAGGAAGCGCTCATCCTGTGCGCGGTCGCCGCCGTTCTCTACGTCTACAGGAGCGCCTTCTACCGCAAGGGCGACTGGCGCTCATTCCGCCCGGACATCACCTGGATCGCGCTGATGGCGATCATCGTCGGGGCGTTCACGCTGGTCGGCCTGCTTGCCTATCGCCATGTCGAATACCAGTCCGATATGTGGTGGGATTTCGCCTGGGACGCGGACGCGCCCCGCTTCCTGCGCGCCACGGTCGCCATGGCCATTGTTGCTGCGGCGATCGCCATCGACGCGCTGTTGCATCGGCCCGTGCCCGCGCCCAAGACCGTGCGGCAGCCGATCCCCGACGCGGTGCGCACCATTCTCGAAACGTCGGCGGGCACCAATGGCTGCGTGGCGCTTCTGGGCGACAAATCCTTCATGGTCTCGGAGAACAAAAAAGCCTTCCTCATGTATGCCGTATCGGGCCGAAGCTGGATCACCATGGGCGACCCGGTCGGCGAACCCGGCCCAAGCCGTGCCCTTTTGTGGCGCTTCGTCGAGGCGGCGGACCGGGCAGGCGCGCGGCCCGTGTTTTATTCGATCCAACCGGACTACCTGACCAGCTATCTGGACATGAACCTCGCCATCCTGAAAATCGGCGAGAACGCCCGCGTACCGCTGACCGATTTTGCGCTGGCGGGGGCCTCGCGCCAGCCGCTTCGCTATGCCGAAGGCCGCGCAACGCGCGAGGGGCTTGTCTATTCGGTCATCCCGAAGGCGGATGTTCCCGCCGCCTTGCCTGACCTGCGCGCCGTGTCCGACGAGTGGCTCGCCCACAAGCACGGCAAGGAAAAGGGCTTCTCGCTCGGCTATTTCGACGACGCCTATATGAGCGAGTTCGATTGCGCGGTATTGAAAAAGGAAGGCGCTATTGTCGCCTTCGCTAATCTGTGGCGCAGCGGCGACCACGATGAATTCTCGATCGATCTCATGCGCTACAAGGCGGGCATCTCGAAGGTCCTGATGGAAGCCTTCTTCGCGCACCTCCTGCTCTACGGAAAGGAGGAAGGCTACAAATGGTTCAACCTTGGCGCGGCGCCGCTGGCGGGCCTGTCCGATCACCCGCTCGCCTCCACATGGAACCGCGTCGGCACCTTCATCTATCGCCGCGGCGACGAGTTCTACAATTTCGAGGGACTGCGCGCCTTCAAGCAGAAATTCGACCCCGTCTGGACGCCGCAATACATGGCCTGCCCGCGCGGCCTCGCCATGCCGCAGGTGCTGCTCGACGTCACGACGCTGATTTCCGGCGGCCCGATGGGAATTTTCAAGAGATGAAGGCGGCATTGGCTTTGATCTGGCTCGTGGCGGCACTCGGGCCTGCTGCCGCGCAAGCGCGAGATACCAAGGTGTCCAGCGGGCGGCTTGAAAATGTGCGCCTGCTCGCGCCGGACGATGATCCGAAGGCCATGGTCATCTATTTCTCCGACCGCCCGGGCTGGACGGCGAAGGACGACGCCATCGCGTCGGCGCTTCGGGATGACGGCGACGTCGTACTCGGCGTCGATCTCAATTCCTACGCGTCCCGGCTCGACAGTTCGGACGGCGAATGCCTCTATGTCGTCGGCGAGTTGACCGACCTCGCGCAGGTTGCACAGCGCACGCTCTACATCCAGACCTATCTGCCGCCGATCCTTGCCGGAACCGGCGAGGGCGCGACCTTCGCCTTTGCGGCGCTTGCCGACGCGCCGCCCAACACACTTGGCGGCGCGGTTGCCTCCGGCTTTGCCAACCGGCTTTCCACCCGCCTGCCCTTCTGTCCCGGTTCCACCGCCACGCCGACGGCGGACGGACACGCATTTTCCTATGGCTTCGACGTTCCCCTGCCGGAACCGGCAACGCTCTATGTCCCGGATGACCAGGCCGAGGCCATGCAGGCGGCAACCGCCGCGCAGGACCAGATCAGCGTCGATACGCTCGACGTCGATACACCTGAGCAGCAGATCGTCGGCACGGTGGCCGACCTTGCGGACGGTATCGAGCCGTTCGGCAGGCTCCCCGCTGTCGACCTTCCCGCCACCGGCACGCCAAAAGCGGTCGCGATCCTCATTTCCGGCGATGGCGGCTGGCGCGATCTCGACAAGACCATGGGCGAGTGGCTTTCCACGCAGGGCGTGCATGTCGTCGGCCTCGATTCGCTGCACTATTTCTGGTCGAGGCGCACGCCGCAGGAACTCGCCACCGACCTTGCCGCCCTCGTCAAGGACGCCGACCCGCAGCAGAAGCTGCCGGTCCTGCTCATCGGCTATTCCTTCGGCGCAGACACCATTCCTTTTGCCTGGCCGCTCCTCCCGACCGCACTGCAAGCGCGCACAAAAGTCCTCGCACTGCTTGCGCCCAGCCTTTCGACCTCTTTTCAAGTGACGATTTCCGGCTGGCTCGGCATCGACGACAGCGGCTACAAGATTGCGCCGGCCATTGCCGCGCTTCCTGCCGACAGGCTGCTGTGCATCTATGGCAAGGACGACGCCGATGAAACGGCATGCACCGATCCCGCCATCCCCGCATCCACAGTCATCGAGACCGATGGCGGCCATCATTTCGACGGCGACTACAACGCAATCGCGCAACGCTTCCTTGACCGGCTCTGACGGTGTATCCCGGTTTCGGCCCTATTCAGCGAGATATGATGTCCAAGAAATCGATCTTCTCCAAAGCCAAGCCCCCGCTTGCCATAGAGCGCCGCGTCACCGACACGCGTCACGGCATCGAGCGTGTCGACGAGTTCGCATGGATGCGCGCAGACAACTGGCAGGAGGTGTTTCGCGACCCTTCCGTACTCGACCCGGAAATCCGCGCCCATCTCGAAGCGGAAAACGCCTATCAGGCCAAGCTCATGCGCGACACGCGGCCGCTCCAGAAAGCCTTGTTCGCTGAGATGAAAGGGCGCATCAAGGAAGACGATTCCTCCGTGCCGATGGAGGACGGTCCCTACGCCTACGGCACCTCCTTTGTCACCGGCGGGCAGCAGCCGCGCTATTTCCGCAAGCCGCGCAGGGGTGGCAAGGAAGAGATCATCCTCGACGGGGACAAGGAAGCGCGCAAGAAGCCCTATTTCCGCATCGGCGGGGTGGATCATTCCAGCGACCACAAGAGCCTTCTCTGGGCCTATGACGACAAGGGTTCGGAGTTTTTCACGCTGAAGGTCCGCGACCTCGCGACCGGCAAGGACAGGTCCGAAACCGTCAGCGACACGGGCGGCGGCGGGACATGGGACGCCAATGACGAGGGCTTTTTCTATACCCGCGTCGACGCCAATCATCGCCCGTCGAAAATCTTCTACCACGCGCTCGGCACGCCGGAATCCGACGACCGCCTGGTCTATGAGGAGAAGGACCCCGGCTATTTCGCGGGCGTCGGCGGCACGCGCCGCAACGACTGGATCATGATTTCCGTCAACGACCACGAGACCACCGAATATCGCCTGCTGGACGCGCGCAAACCCGCTTCGAAGCCGAAGCTCGTGGTTCGCCGCAAGAAGGGCGTGCAATACGATCTCGAGGAAGGCGGCGACGTATTCTTCATCCTGACCAATGCCGACGGGGCCAAGGATTTCAAGATCATGACCGCGCCGGTTGAGAATCCGATTCAGGACAATTGGAAGGACCTGATCCCGCACGAGCCGGGGCGGCTGATCCTCTCGGTCGTCGGCTTTGCAAACTTCATGGTGCGTCTCGAACGCAAGGACGGCCTGCCGCGCATCGTCATCCGCGACCGCAAAAGCGGGGAGGAGCACACCATCGCCTTCGACGAGGAAGCCTATTCGCTTGGTCTCGGCGGGTCCTACGAATACGATACCGACCTGCTGCGCTTCACCTATTCGTCCATGACGACGCCCACGCAGGTGTTCGACTACGACATGCGCACCCGCAAGCGGAAGCTGCGCAAGACACAGGAGGTGCCCTCCGGCCATCGCATCCGCGACTATGTGACCCGCCGCCTGATGGCGACCGCACCCGATGGCGAGCAGGTGCCGGTCTCGATCCTGCACCGGCGCGGCCTCAAGCTCGACGGCTCGGCCCCCTGCCTGCTCTATGGCTACGGCGCCTACGGCATGAGCATTCCCGCTTCCTTCAACACCAATGCGCTGTCGCTGGTGGATCGCGGCTTCGTCTATGCCATCGCCCATGTGCGCGGCGGCAAGGATCGCGGCTATCGCTGGTACGAGGACGGCAAGCGCGACAAGAAGGAGAACACCTTCCACGACTTCATCGCCGTTGCGAAACATCTGGTTTCAGAGCATTTCACCTCGCCCGACCGCATCGTGGCGCAGGGCGGATCGGCGGGCGGCATGCTGATGGGAGCCATCGCCAACATGGCCCCTGATGCGTTCGGCGCGATCATCGCCGAAGTGCCCTTCGTGGACGTGCTCACCACCATGCTGGACGACACGCTGCCGCTCACGCCGCCCGAATGGCCGGAATGGGGCAATCCGATCAGGTCGAAAAAGGACTACAAAACCATCGCCGCCTATTCGCCCTACGACAACGTCGCCGGCCTGCCCTATCCGCCGATCCTCGCGGTTGCCGGTCTCACCGATCCGCGCGTTACCTATTGGGAACCGGCGAAATGGGTCGCCCGCCTGCGGGCACGCAAGATGAGCGACAATCCGGTGCTGCTCAAGATCAACATGGACGCCGGGCATGCGGGCGCATCGGGCCGCTTTTCGCGGCTTGAGGAAGTCGCATTCAACTACGCCTTCGCGCTCAAGGCGACCGGCAAGGCCGGTTGATCGCGGCGCGCGTTTAATATCCCTTTGGCTGCGCAGGGATGGCCTTGAGATAGGCGGCGATCGCCTCGCGATCGCCAGGCGGCAACTGCGCCATGTTCTTCTGGACCTCGACCATCGCGCCTCCGACCGAATCGAAATCCGGCGTGAATCCTGTTTCGAGATAGGTCACGATTTCGCCCGCCGACCACGAGCCGATGCCGTCATCGCCGGGCGTGATGTTGGGCACGTTGCCGCCGCCCTCGGCGGCTTTGGCTCCGGCCAGCCAGCGGCTTTTCTCCGTGCCGCCCGCGAGATTGCGCGGCGTGTGGCATTCGCCGCAATGACCGGGTCCCTCGACCAGATACTGGCCGGCATGGGCAGGTTCCGGCGCGTCCGAAGCCAGCGCAACGACGGGATCGGGGCTGAGAAACACAAGTTTCCACAGCCCCAATCCCCTCCGCACGTTGAACGGGAATGAAAGTTGATTGTTCGCCGCCTTGCCCTGCACGGCTGGCAGGGTTTTCACGAATGCAAACAGGTCGGCCACATCGGATGGCTTCATGCGGATATAGGATGCGTAGGGGAACGCCGGATAGTAGTGCCGCCCGTCGGGCGAAACACCGCGCAGCATGGCGTTGCCGAAATCCTCCGCCGTCCAGCTTCCGATGCCATCCTGCGGGTCGGACGAGATGTTGGGCGGGATGAAGGTGCCAAACGGCGTCTTGAGTTCCAGTCCGCCTGCCAGTTCGAGCCGGGCATCGCCTTCGGATTTCGGGCGGGCGTGGCAGGAGGCGCAGCCGCCCGCCCAGAAGATGCGCGCCCCGCGTCCGGCATCACCGCCCTCGAGCTGCGACACCATTGCGGCATCCAGGCGCTGCGGCGCAGTCAGAAACCAGAACGCCAGCGCACCCGCCGCAAGCGCGGCGAGCACACCCAGGCCGAGCGTCCTTGCGCCACCCATTCGCGCTTTTTCCTATTTCTCGACGCGGAACACCTCATGACACGCCGAGCACTCCTTGCCTATCGCACCCACGGCAGCCTGCAGGGACGCCACGTCCGTCGGCGGTGTGGCAACCGATGCATCCACGGCAGCCTTGTATTTCTCCGCTTCGGCCTTGAAAGCAGCGGGGTCTTCCCAGATCTTCGGAGAGGATTCACTGTTGCCCTGCGACCCTGCCGGCCAGAGCGCATCGACATCGACGCCCTTCTCGGCATTGGCGGCCAGCGCCTGCAAGGCGGTCAGCGTCGCCGCCGCATCGAACGGCGTTTCGCCCTTCATCACCTTGACCAGTCCGCCGGCAATCCTGCCGCGCTCCTTCATCAGCGCCTCGCGATCATCCTCGGGATCGGCATGAACGGCGCCTGCCGTCAGGGCGAGTGCTGAAAGTGCGAGAAGGAATTTGCGCATTACTACCTCCGGTTGCTTCTGGCTGCCATGGGTCTGAACGGACTGCGCGACTGCGCGCATATGATTAACGCCCCGTCCGGCGAAATTTATCCCGCGGATCGTGGCAATCTTGAGTTACTGCGAAAAAAAGCCCCGCCGAAGCGGGGCTGTCGCATGCCATTGGGCCGCTTACGCTTTCTCGTAGAGTTCGAGCACGTAATCCCAGTTGATGAGATCGTCCACAAACGCTTCGAGATATTTCGGGCGCGCGTTGCGGTAGTCGATATAGTAGGAATGCTCCCACACATCGACGCCGAGGATCGGCGTTCCGCCGTGCACCAGCGGGTTCTCGCCGTTCGGCGTCTTGGAGATGGCGAGCTTGCCGTCCTTCACGGAAAGCCATGCCCAGCCCGAGCCGAACTGCGTGGTGCCGGCTGCAATGAAATCGGCCTTGAACTTGTCGTAGCCCCCGAGATCGCTGTCCACGGCCTTCTGCAACTTGGCGGGAAGCTTGCTGCCGCCGCCACCCTTTTTCATCCATTTCCAGAAATGAATGTGGTTGTAGTGCTGCGCGGCATTGTTGAACAGGCCGGCATTCTTCCCGAAGCTCTGTTTCACCACCTCTTCGACGGACAGGTCGCCCATGCCTGCTTCGGCGGCCAGCTTGTTGCCGTTGTCGACATAGGCCTTGTGGTGTTTGTCGTGATGATACTCCAGCGTCTCCTTCGACATGTAGGGCTGAAGCGCGTCATAGGCGTATGGAAGTTCCGGCAGTTCGAAAGCCATGGTTTTTACTCCTCTTTTCGTTTTGCCGGGTGTGGTCGCAGACCTGTTCCGGCTTACCAAAATCCTGTGTCCCGGCCGGCGCGCCTCCGCTTCATGCAGAATGCGCCCACTCCCAATAGAGTTCCCGCGCTTTCTTCGCCACCGGCCCCGGCTGCAATTCGCGGTCCTCGATTCGCGTCACCGGGACAACCTTCGAATGGTTGCCGGTCGAGAATATCTCATCGGCCTCCATGAATTCGCGCACCGAGAGCGTCTTTTCAACCGTCTTTACGCCCGCATCGCCAAGCAGGCCGATGACCCGGCTGCGGGTGATCCCCGACAGGAAGCAGCCGTTCGGCGCCGGCGTGTAGGCAACACCGTCCTTGACCATGAAGATGTTCGACGTGCCTGTTTCCGCGACATTTCCGAGCATGTCCAGCACCAGCGCATTGTCGAAGCCGCGCATCCTGGCTTCCAGCATTGCGCGGGCATTGTTCGGATAGAGGCAGCCCGCCTTCGCATTGGTCGGCATGGTTTCAAGCGTCGGACGGCGGAACGGCGACACGCTGACCGAAAACCCCGACGGCGGGATCATGGGCGCTTCATAGAGGCAAAGGCAGAAACGCGTCGAAGCCGGATCGGCGGGCACGCCCATGTATCCGCCATGTTCGGCCCAGTACATCGGACGCACATAGACCGCCGTCTTGCCGTCGAATTTCTTGAAGCCGTCCCAGGCGAGCCCCGTGATTTCATCGCGGCTTATCGTCGGGCGCAGGCCGAGCGCGATTGCCGATGCGTTGGTGCGCGCCGCATGCAGGTCAAGGTCCGGCGACACGCCTTCGAACCACCTGCCGCCATCGAACACGCTGGTGCCCAGCCACATCGCGTGGCTGCGGGGACCGAGAATGGCGACATTGCCCTCATGCCAGTCGCCGTCCACATAAGTCCAGGTCTTTGTTTGGGCGGGGGTGACGAGGCTCATGGTCGTTCCTGCGGTATTCGTCGGGCCAATACCTTTGCCGCAGTTCAGCCCGTATGTGCAAGGACGAATGCCGCATTTCCCGGAACTGGCCCAACGAAGTTTTGTTGCTCCGTTGTCACAGTCGAGGTCGTGTGGTTATTCATTTCTTGCTTTTGTCCTAATATACACTGCTTTTTCACGATTGCTTATGCAACCAGTGGCAAACGCGACCGTTTGCTGTTTGCAGATGAAAAATTGACTGGAATGCCAATGTCCGAAGTTCTGGCCGCCCATGTTGACAGGCGACGATTTCTATCCCTCTCCGCTCTTGGCATATCGGGTCTTGCGCTTCCGGCCTGCACGACGGTTTCGTCCTATCCGCAGGGACCTGCGCCGACACAAATGCCGCCATCGCCGACATTTGTCGATTATGAGTCCATGTACGGGCCTGTCTATGACGAAGGGATAGAAGTGCCGCCGGTTCCCTATACCGGAATAGCGCCCCAGTTCCTGCGGCAGGTGGTGCGCAACACCACCGGCCAGGGGCCGAGAACCATCGTGGTGGATACGCTCGGCCATCATCTCTATTTCACGCTGATCAATGGCGAGGCCATCCGCTACGGCGTCGGGCTGGGGCGCGCCGGCTTCGAATGGTCGGGAACGGGCGTCATCCAGTGGAAGCAGAAATGGCCGAAATGGACACCGCCGGACGAAATGATCGCGCGCGATCCCCGGCTTGAGATGTACAGCGTGCGCAATGGCGGCCAGCCCGGCGGCCTCACCAATCCGCTCGGCGCGCGTGCTCTCTATATTTTCCAGAACGGGCAGGACACGCTCTTCCGCGTCCACGGCACGCCAGAGTGGGAATCCATCGGCAAATCGGTATCTTCCGGCTGCGTGCGAATGCTGAATCAGGACGTCATGGATCTCTACGACCGCGTGCCCAACGCGACGCCCATCGTTGTGGTCAACGGCCTCGCCTCGCCCATCGTCGAAGACCGGTTCCCCAGTTCCATGCCCATCGACAGCGGCGTTCCCGCCGGTTCGGTTCTTGTGGGGCCGGTGTAGGCGCCTCGCAAACGCCCGACCTATCGCTTCGTCAAGCTCCCCAGAATCCCGCGCACGATCGCGCGGCCGACGGAGGTGCCGACAGACCGCACCACGGACTTTATCGCTGCTTCCGTCACCGTCTGGCGGTTGGACGCCCGCGGCGCGCGAGCGCCCTTCGGCGCGGGGCGGTCGTCATTGCCGAAACCGGGAATCGTCCAGCCGGAGCCGCCGCCGGCATCGGCCTGCTCGGGCGTTTCGGCCTGTTTCTTCGCGCCGCGCTTCTGAAGCATTTCAAACGCCGATTCACGATCGATGGTGCGATCGTACTGGCCCGCCACGGGGCTCTGGTTGATGACCGACTGCCGCTCCTGCGGCGAGATGGCGCCGAGCCGCGACGCGGGCGGACGAATGAGGGTTCGCTGGACCATGCCCGGCACGCCCTTTTCCTCCAGCGTGGACACCAGCGCCTCGCCGGTGCCGAGTTCGGTGATCGCCTTGAAGCAATCGAAATCCGGGTTCGGGCGGAATGTGTCGGCGGCGACCTTCACTGCCTTCTGCTCGCGCGGCGAATAGGCGCGCAGCGCATGCTGAAGCCGGTTGCCGAGCTGGGCCAGCACCGTTTCCGGCACGTCGAGCGGGTTCTGCGTCACGAAATACACGCCGACGCCCTTGGACCGGATGAGGCGAACCACCTGCTCCACACGATCCACGAGCGCCTTGGGCGCTTCGTCGAACAGGAGATGCGCTTCGTCGAAAAAGAACACCAGCTTCGGCTTGTCGGGATCGCCGATCTCGGGAAGCTGCTCGAACAGTTCCGACATAAGCCACAGCAGGAATGTCGCGTAGAGGCGCGGGTTCATCATGAGCTTGTCGGCGGCCAGCACGCTGATCGCGCCGCGCCCGTCGCGGGTCGTGCGCATGAGGTCGGAAATCTGCAAGGCCGGCTCGCCGAAGAAATTATTGCCGCCCTGCTGCTCCAGCACCAGCAGCGAGCGCTGGATCGCGCCGACCGAGGGCTTGGTGACATTGCCGTAGCGCGCGCCGATCTCCTGCGCGCGTTCCGCCATGTTGGCGAGCAGCGCCTGCAGATCCTTCATGTCGAGCAGGAGCAGGCCTTCCTCGTCGGCGATGCGAAAGGCGATGTTCATCACGCCTTCCTGCGCATCGGTGAGGTTCATCAGCCGTGACAGCAAGAGCGGCCCCATCTCTGACACGGTGGCCCGGATCGGATGGCCCTGCTGCCCGAACAGGTCCCAGAAGATCACCGGAAATTCCTGGAATTCGTAAGGGTCGAGCTTCACCTGCTCGGCGCGCTTGAGCAGGAAGTCTTTCGCCTCGCCCATCATGGCGATGCCGGACAGGTCGCCCTTGATGTCGGCGCAGAACACTGGCACGCCGGCATTGGAAAAACCTTCCGCGAGGATCTGCAGCGTGACCGTCTTGCCGGTGCCCGTCGCGCCGGTCACGATGCCGTGACGGTTGCCATAGCGCAGCAGCAGGTTTTCAGGCCGCTGATAGCTGTCGTCCGGCTTGCGGCTTGCCCCGAGGAAAATGCTGCCTTCGTCCGCCATAGTGCTCTCCGCCTCAAGAAATGCGCCTGCCAGCTATACTCAGGCTCGCCGAAGGGAACAATGCTTTTGGACTAGATGCGAGATCAGCATTTTAGCTTGCATGAAGCGGTGCGCTTTGGCATCCCCTACCCGCCAAAGGATCAGCACATGAACGTTCAGTCTTTGCTCAAGGACGCCGAGTTTCCACCGTGTGACCGGGACCGCTGGCTGAAGCTCGCGGAAAAGGCGCTTGCGGGCTCTTCCTTCGAGGATGCGCTGGTCTCCCACACCGATGACGGCCTGCGGATCGAACCGATCTACGAACGCGCCGTCGATGCGCAGGCGCTGCCCCGCAAGCGCCCGGACATGCCGTGGCTCATCGTTCAGCGGGTCGACGACACCGATCCGGTGCGCGCCAACCGGCAGGCGCTGGAGGATATCGAAAACGGCGCGACCGGCATTTCACTGGTGTTCGAGGGCGCCCCGAATTCATTCGGCCATGGCCTGCCGAACACCCGCGAGGCGCTCGAACAGGTGTTGGAGGGCGTCCAGCTCAACCGCACCCATGTGCGGGTCGATGTTCACCCCGGCAGCCGGGGCATGGCGGAATGGATGCTGGCCCTGTTGTCGAAGCGGCGCGTCGACCCGAGCAAGCTCAGCCTGTCGTTTGGTATAGACGCGGCGGCGATTTTCGCCAGCACCGGCTATCTGCGCATGTCCATCGAGGCGCTGAAGGCGTCGATGCCGCAATCGCTTGCGCATTTCTTCTCGCTCGGCCTGCCCGGCGCGTTGCTGGAGGCCGATGGCCGCGTCTTTCACAATGCGGGGGCCACGGAAGCGCAGGAACTCGGCATCGTCTTGTCCAACGCGACATCCTATCTGCGCATGTTCGAGGAGGCGCGGCAGGCGCTGGTCTATGCGGCCCCGCATATCGGCTTCGCGCTCAGCGTCGACCAGGACCAGTTCATGTCCATCGCCAAGATCAGGGCGCTGCGCAAGCTCTGGGCGCGCGTTGCGGAAATGTGCTCGATCCCGCCCGCCTGGGCGACCGTTCATGCCGAAACCTCATACCGGATGATGACGGCGAAGGACCCCGAGACGAACATCCTGCGCAGCACCATCGCCGCCTTTTCCGCTGCCGTCGGCGGCGCGGATTCCATCTCCATCCTGCCCCACACCGTGGCGCACGGCCTGCCGGAAGCCTTCGCCCGACGTGTCGCGCGCAACCAGCAGCTCATCCTCATTGGCGAAAGCCATCTCGATTTCGTGGCCGACCCGGCGCGTGGCGCGGGCGGCATCGAGGCGCTGACCGACGAATTGTGCGAGGCCGCGTGGAAGGAATTCCAGCAGATCGAAAGCGAGGGCGGCGCGCTCAACAGCCTCGCCGCCGGCAGGATACAGCAGCGCGTGCTGGCATCGCGCGAGAACCGCGCGGAAGCCTATCGCAGCGGGCGGGCAATCGTCGGCACCACGATCTTTCCGGCGCACAAGGAACGCGCGGTGGATACGCTGCCGTCCGAGCCGCGGGCCCTCGCCGAACCCACTCCAAATCACGCAAAAGCCATATGCGACCGCATCAACCCGGTGCGCATCGACGAAACGCTGGACGTGGCATCATGATCCCCGATTTCACCAAGCTCGAATGGCGCGAGGGCACGCGCGACCGCAAGGAGCGCGTCGCCGAACTCTGGCACACGCCGGAGGGCATCCCCGTCAAGCATCTCTACGGCGAAGGGGACCTTGAGGGTCTGCGCTTCCTCGACACGTGGCCGGGTGCAGCGCCCTTCATTCGCGGCCCCTACCCCACAATGTATGTGCAGCAGCCGTGGACGATCCGCCAATATGCGGGCTTTTCCACCGCCGAGGAATCGAACGCCTTCTACCGCCGCAATCTCGCGGCGGGGCAGAAAGGGCTTTCCATCGCCTTCGACCTTGCCACCCATCGCGGCTATGACAGCGACCATCCGCGCGTCGCGGGCGATGTCGGCATGGCGGGCGTCGCCATCGACTCCATCCTCGACATGCGCCAGCTTTTCGACGGCATCCCGCTCGACCAGATGACGGTTTCGATGACCATGAACGGCGCGGTGCTGCCGATCATGGCGCTCTACATCGTGGCGGCGGAAGAACAGGGCGTCGCGGAAAAGGACCTCGCCGGCACCATCCAGAACGACATTCTCAAGGAGTTCATGGTCCGCAACACCTATATCTACCCGCCGAAGCCCTCGATGCGGATCATTTCGGACATTTTCAGCTACACCTCGCAGCGCATGCCTAAGTTCAATTCGATCTCGATTTCCGGCTATCACATGCAGGAAGCGGGCGCGACCGCCGACCTCGAGCTTGCCTACACCATCGCCGACGGCATCGAATATGCGCGCGCAGGCGTGGCGGCTGGCCTCGACATCGACAGGTTCGCGCCGCGCCTATCCTTCTTCTGGGCCATCGGCATGAATTTCTTCATGGAGGTCGCCAAGCTGCGCGCCGCGCGCCTGCTCTGGGCGGCGTTGATGCAGAAGAATTTTTCGCCGAAGGATGCACGCTCGCTTTCGCTGCGCACGCATTCGCAGACCTCCGGCTGGTCGCTCACCGCGCAGGACCCCTACAACAACATCGCGCGCACCATGATCGAGGCGATGGCGGCGACGCAGGGCCACACCCAATCGTTGCACACCAATTCGTTCGACGAGGCACTGGCGCTTCCGACCGACCATTCCGCCCGCATCGCGCGCAACACGCAGATCATCCTGCAAAAGGAATCGGGCACCACCCGCATCATCGATCCGTGGGGCGGTTCGGCCTATGTCGAGCGGCTGACGCACAGCCTCGCGGCGCGTGCGCTGACCCATATCGAGGAAGTCGAGCAGTTGGGCGGCATGGCGGCTGCGACCGAACAGGGCATTCCGAAGCTGCGCATCGAGGAAGCGGCGGCCCGCACGCAGGCGCGCATCGATTCCGGCGAACAGGCGCTGGTCGGCGTCAACGTCTTTCCGCCGGAGCAGGACATCGAAGTCGATGTGCTCAAGGTGGACAATGCCGAGGTGCGCGCACGTCAGCTTGCCAAGCTGCAACAGCTTAAGGGCACCCGCGACGTGGGCGCGGTCGAGAGCGCGCTCACGTCGCTGACCGAAGCCGCAAAAGGCAACGGCAACCTGCTGGAGTTCGCAGTCAAGGCCGCCCGCGCCAAGGCGACCGTGGGCGAAATCTCGACCGCACTCGAACGCGCGTTCGGGCGGCACGTCGCGGAAGTGCGCACCATCTCGGGCGTCTATCGCAAGGCGCTGGGCGAAAACGAAACGGTCGATCGCGTGCACGAGAAGGTGACCGCCTTCGAGAAGCGCCACGGCTCCAGACCCCGCATCCTCGTGGCAAAGATGGGGCAGGACGGCCATGATCGCGGCCAGAAGGTCATCGCCACCGCATTCGCCGACCTCGGCTTCGACGTCACGGTCGGCGCGATGTTCCAAACGCCGGAGGAAATCGCCAAGATCGCCGCGGAGCGCGACGTGCACATCGTCGGCGCATCCTCGCTTGCCGCCGGTCACCTCACGCTGGTGCCCGAACTCAAGGCCGCGTTGAAGAAACTCGGGCGCGACGACATCCTCATCGTGGCGGGCGGCGTCATCCCTCCGCAGGATTACGAAGCCGTCCGCGCCGCCGGCGCATCGGAAATCTTCCCACCCGGCACCGTCATCCCCGAAGCGGCGGAACGGCTGATCGAACGCCTGCTCTAGGCGTTATTACATCTGTTGCAACATGAACGAGACCATGTTATACATCGTGTTATAACATGGAGGTCTCCAATGAACACCGTCATCCGCAAGATCGGCAATTCCGAAGGCGTGATCCTGCCGAAGGAATTGCTTGCCAAGATGAACCTGAAAGCCGGAGACAATATCCTGATCGTACAGGACGGCGAAGAATTGCGGTTACGCCGCGTCGAGGATTCGGCAGATGAATTCGAGCGCAAGATGACGGTCGCGCGCGACCGAATGAAAAAGTATGAGAGAGTCTATCGCGCGCTGTCGAAATGACTGAATTTCATTCCTTCGACTTCATCTTGGCGATGCATGAAGAGCAATTGCGCCTGCATGGCGGAGCCGCCGGCATACGCGATGAAGGCATGCTCGAATCCGCGTTGAACCGTCCCTTGCAAAAGGCAACCTATGGCGAGCCGGATCTATGCGAGCTTGCGGCAGCGTATCTGTTTGGCATCGCAAAGAACCATCCTTTTGTGGATGGAAACAAGCGCACCGCGCTCGCCGCCGCCGACACATTTCTCTACTTCAACGGATTGGAACTTGAGGCTGAGGATGAGGACCTGATCCAGTTCGTTCTGATGATTGCTGCAGGGGAAATCGACGAAGAAGGCGCCGCAGCATTCTTTCGGGACCATACGGTTTCGCTCTAGCCGAGCACCCCTCATCCGCCTGCCGGCACCTTCTCCCACACGGGGAGAAGGACGATTTATCAAGCGCCGCGCTCATTCCGCAACGCTTGCGATTGAAGCCGGCAATGACGACGTCCCCTTCTCCCCCTGTGGGAGAAGGTGCCGGCAGGCGGATGAGGGGTATCGCTCCCGCTCACACTTTCAAGTCAATGATTTCCCATTCGCTGTCATTGACGGTGGCGATATCGCCGACGCCCTTGCCGAACAGCGCTTTCGCCATCGGCGAGACATGCGAAATCTTGCCCCGGGCGGCATCGACCTCGTCCTCGCCGACGATCTTCCAAGTCGCTTCCTTGCCGTCCTCGTTGACGATCTTTACCGTCATGCCGAAGCGAACCAGCTTTTCATCCGGCTCAGGAATGGATAGCTCGGCATTTTCGCGGCGCGCGGCCCAGTAGCGAAGGTCGCGTGAAATCAGCGCCATGCGCTCGCGCTCGCCTGCCTTTTCGGCCAGCCCAAGCTCGTCGCGCAGGTGCGAAAGCTGCTTGTCGATCTGCGCAAGCCCTTCTTCCGTCACCAGATTTCGCTCCTGGCTGACGGGCCTTTCGCCGATGTCGGCCAGTGCGAATTCGTCGTCGTCTTCTTTTGTAAATGCTCTGCTCATGATCCCAAGGTAGGCGTGAAAACCCGGCTCGGCAAGCGCTCAGATCGGCAATTCCGCAAGCAAGCCGGTTGGCCGCAATCCGCCGACGATTGCGCCGTTTCGGTTCAGGATCACCGGACGGGCCTCCGGTGCGATGCGCGCGGCAACCTCCGGCTCGTCGCGAAAAATCCGCTCCAGAATTGCCGCGCCGATGGCGTCCGCGCCTCGGCCCGCGCCATCATTGCACTTGACCGCAAAGGCAAGACCGCGTTCCGGCACCACCCCGCAGAACACGCCTTCGGCGCCACCCTTGACGAAAATGCGGCCGGGTGCCGCTTCCATCAGCACCGTGTCCGGCTTGCCCGTTCCCGAGATGAAAAACGGATTGCGCATCGCGGCTTCCATCAGCCTTCGGGCGGCAGCCGCGCGCGTGCTGGACAACCCCCTGCCGCCGCCCATGCGGGAAAAGCCGAGCGCAAGGGTCGTAAGCGGCACCGCATAGGTCGGGATCGCGCAGCCGTCGATTGCGGCATTGCCATCGTCGTGCGCCGCCCCGGTCACCTCCTGCATCGTTTCGCGGATCATCGACTGGAATGGATGGCCGAAACCGACATAGCCCTTGTGGTCCAGCCCGCAATGCACGCACACCCCCAGGAAGGCGGAATGCTTTCCCGAGCAGTTGTTGTGCAACTGGCTTGGCCTGCCGCCGCGTCCGGCGAGCGCGATTTCGGACGCATGGTCGAAAGGCCAGTGCGCGCCGCATTCGAGTGCGCTTTCGTCCAGCCCCGCTTTGGCCAGCATCGACGCCGCACGCTCCACATGGGCCGGCTCCCCGATATGCGAGGCGCAGGCGAGCGCGAGGTCCGCGTCGTCAAAGCCCAGCGCATCCGCCGCGCCGCTTTCGATCAGCGGCAGCGCCTGCATCGACTTCACCGACGAGCGCGGGAACAGCGGATACCCGACATCGCCCAGCTCCACCATGGGCTTGCCATCGAAGTCGAAAATCGCAATTGCGCCGCGATGCCGGCTTTCGACGAAATCGCCGCGCATCACCTCGATCAGAACCGGATCACTCATTCCCCACCCTGCGCATTCCAACGTTCAGGCACGCAGGCCCGACGCTGACAGCCCTCCATCCACCGCGATGGTCTGGCCGTTGATATAGGCGGCTTCCGGGGAAAGCAGGAATGCAATCGCCGCAGCCACTTCAGGAACGGTGCCGTAGCGCCCTTGCGGCACGCGGTCCAGCCAGGTCTTGGGATCAATCGACGCGCCGAACACGTCATCCACAAGTCCGGGCGCAACGAGGTTGGCCCGCACGGAGCGCCGGCCGAATTCCACCGCGAGCGCTTCCGTCAACAGCCGCAGGCCGGCGACCGAAGCGCCGAGCGCGGCATGGCCCGGACTGGCGCGCAGACCCGCAACCGAACCTACGTTGACGATGGACAGCGACTGGCCCATGCGCTCCAGCGCCGCCTTGCAGGGAATGAAGGTCCCCACGACATTGATCTCCAGCGCCTCGCGCAACATCTCTGCGGTGGTCTCCTCGAAAATCGCCTCCCGCCTGACGGACGCGGCGTTGACCAACCCGCCGATCAGCCCGAACCTGTCGACCACCTGGTCGAATGCCTCGGCGACCTCCTCTTCGTCGGTGACATCGGCTCTGACGAACACCACCTCCTCATCGACCAGCGCATCTTCTGCCTCCGCGAGCAGATTGTCGTCGGCGTCCAGCACCGCGACGGGCCAGCCATCCTGCAACAGCCGCTCGACTGCCGCGAAACCGATTCCGGATGCACCTCCGGTGACAACAGCCGACTGCTTCAAGCCCGTATTCCTGTTTCCCCAAACCGCACGATACCCCCACTGAGGTTTACTGCGCAAACCGGCGCGGGACCCATTCGCAATGACCGCAGATGTTTTTTATTGATTGACCAGTCAACAAAAACTACAAATCCGCGGTGGAGGTCCACGATGCCCAAGCTTGGAATGCCGCCCTTGCGGCGCAAGGAACTGATCGACGCCGCGATCCTGACGATTGGCGAGCGCGGGACGCTCGACGTCACCATGACCGACATCGCCGGTCGTGCGGGAGTTTCGTCGGCGCTTGCCCATCACTATTTCGGCGCGAAGGACGAATTGTTGCAGGCGACCATGCGGCAACTCCTATCGGACCTCACCGCTGAAACCCGCGAGGCGCTGGCGCGCGCCGCCTCGCCGCGCGAACGCCTGTCGGCTATCGTCAGCGTGAACTTTTCCGTCAGCCAGTTCCGCCCCGAAGTGGTGGCCGCGTGGCTGGCCTTTTATGTCGAGGCGCAGCGCTCCCCGGCGTTGCGCCGCCTGTTGCGCATCTATGTGCGACGGCTGAAATCCAACCTGATGAGCGGCCTTGCGCCTCTTGCGCCGCGCGCCCATGCCGACATGATGAGCGAAGGCATCGCCGCGCTGATCGACGGGTTCTATATCCGCCGCGCGCTGAAGGACGGCCTGCCGAATCCGCGCGGCGCCATTGCAGTCATCGAGCAATATATCGATGCCGGACTGGCCAAGAGCGCCGGCGAATGAGCCTGCCGGATATCGAAGCCGATTATGTGATCGTCGGCTCCGGGTCCGCCGGGTCCGCGATGGCGTATCGCCTGTCCGAGGACGGGCGTTTCTCCGTCATCGTGATCGAATATGGCGGCAGCGACTACGGCCCGTTCATCCAGATGCCGTCGGCGCTTTCCTTCCCGATGAACATGAGCCGCTACGACTGGGGCTTCAGGACCGAGCCGGAACCGAACCTTGGCGGGCGCGTGCTGGTCACGCCGCGCGGCAAGGTGATCGGCGGCTCATCCTCGATCAACGGCATGGTCTATGTGCGCGGCCATGCCCGCGATTTCGACCATTGGGCCGAGGAAGGCGCGACCGGCTGGAGCTTTGCCGACGTCCTCCCCTATTTCAAGCGCATGGAAGATGCGCAAGGCGGCGAGCAGGGATGGCGCGGCACCGACGGCCCGCTGCACGTCCAGCGGGGCCAGCGGCGCAACCCGCTCTACCGGGCCTTCATCGAGGCGGGCGGCCAGGCAGGGTTCGAACTGACCGAGGATTATAACGGCTCGAAGCAGGAAGGCTTCGGCCCGATGGAGCAGACCATCCACGGAGGCCGTCGCTGGTCGGTCGCCAGCGCCTATCTGCGCCCTGCCCTCAAGCGAAAAAATGTGAGTCTCGTCAGTGGCTTCGCGCGGCGCGTCGTCATACAGAATCAACGCGCGACCGGCGTGGAGATCGAAGTTCGCAAACAGATTCAACTTGTTCGCGCAAAACGTGAAGTAATCCTCGCGGCATCCTCGATAAACTCGCCCAAGCTGCTGCTCCTGTCGGGCGTCGGTCCCGCCGCGCATCTCAAGGCGCACGGCATAGAAATCATTGCCGACAGGCCCGGCGTCGGCCAGAACCTGCAAGATCATATGGAGCTGTACATCCAGCAGGAATCGACCCAGCCGATCACGCTCTATTCGGTACTGAACCCCTTCTCGAAAGCCTTGATCGGCGCGCAATGGCTGTTGTTCAAGACGGGCCTTGGCGCGACCAATCATTTCGAGGCAGCGGCATTCGTGCGCTCCGCGCCGGGCGTCGAATACCCGGACATCCAGTACCACTTCCTGCCCGCCGCGATCCGCTATGACGGCAAGGCGGCGGCCAAGTCGCACGGGTTTCAGGCGCATGTCGGGCCGATGCGGTCGAAGTCGCGCGGTTCGGTCACGCTGCGCTCGCCAGATCCGTGGGACAAGCCCGTCATCCGCTTCAACTACATGTCGCATCCCGACGACTGGACCGATTTCCGTCATTGCATCCGGCTGACGCGCGAGATATTCGGCCAGCCGGCCTTCGCGCCCTATCGCGGGCGCGAGATTTCGCCCGGCTCTCATGTGCAGAGCGATGCCGAACTGGACGCCTTCATCCGCGATCACGCCGAAAGCGCCTACCATCCCTGCGGCACATGCAAGATGGGCCGCGCCTCCGATCCGATGGCGGTTGTCGATCCCGAATGCCGCGTCATCGGCGTGGAAGGCCTGCGGGTGGCGGATTCGTCCATCTTCCCGCGCGTCACGAACGGCAACCTCAACGCACCGTCCATCATGACGGGCGAGAAGGCGGCGGACCATATTCTGGGGCGCGGCATGCTTGCGCCTTCCAACCAGGAACCATGGATCAACCCGCGCTGGCGCGAATCCGACCGATAGGATGAGACGATGAAAGCACAGCCCAAAGGTTCACACTACATCGATGGCCGCTATGTCGAGGACGCCGCCGGCGAACCCATCGACCTGATCTATGCGGCGACCGGCGAAACCGTCGCACGGCTGCACGCGGCCACGCCCGCGATTGTCCAGCAGGCGCTTGAAAGCGCGCAAGCGGCGCAGATCGAGTGGGCGCGACTGAAGCCCGTCGAGCGCGGGCGCATCCTGCGCCGCGCCGCCGACCTTTTACGCGAACGGAACGACGCGCTCGCCCGCATCGAGACGCTGAACACGGGCCGCGCCATTCAGGAAACGCTGGTGGCCGATGCCGCTTCGGTTGCCGACGCGCTGGAGTTTTTCGCCGGGGCGGTGGCCACCTTCAACGGCGACTATTTCGACCTCGGCGGCCCCTTCGGCTACACCCGCCGCGAGGCGCTCGGCGTGTGCGCCGGCATAGGCGCGTGGAACTATCCGATACAGGGCGCGGGCTGGAAATCCGGCCCCGCGCTCGCCATGGGCAATGCGATGGTGTTCAAGCCGTCCGAGGCGGCACCACTCTCGGCACTGGCGCTTGCCGAACTTTACACCGAGGCTGGCCTACCGGACGGGCTGTTCAACGTGATTCAGGGACGCGGGGATGTCGGCGCGGCGCTCGCCGGTCATGACATCGTTGCGAAAGTGTCCTTCACCGGCTCGGTGCCCACCGGCAAGAAGGTGCTGGCGCTGGCGGGGTCCCGCATGAAGCATGCGACGATGGAGTTGGGAGGCAAGTCGCCGCTCATCATCTTCGAGGACGCAGACATCGAGAACGCGGTCGGCGGCGCGATGATGGCGAATTTCTATTCGACGGGACAGGTTTGCTCGAACGGTACGCGCGTGTTTGTGCACGAGGCCATTCAGGAGCGTTTTATCCACCGTCTCACCGAACGGACGAAGGCGATCCGCATCGGCGACCCGCTCGACCCGGAGACGCAGATGGGGCCGCTCATCAACCGGATGCAATACGACAAGGTGCTGGGCTATATCGAGATCGGCAAGGCGGAAGGCGCAACCCTGCAACACGGCGGCGGCACACCCAACCTTCAGGGTTTCGAGAACGGCTATTTCGTCGAACCGACAATCTTCACCGGCGTGAAGGACGACATGCGCATCTCGCGCGAGGAGATTTTCGGCCCGGTCATGAGCGTGCTGACGTTCCACTATGAGGACGAAGTCGTGGCGCGCGCCAACGACACACCCTACGGACTTTCGGCAGGAGTCTTCACCAGCGACCTGCCCCGCGCGCACCGCGTGATCGGCCAGTTGCAGGCGGGCACCTGCTGGATCAACAACTACAATCTGACGCCTGTGGAAATGCCCTTTGGCGGCTATAAGCAATCCGGCATCGGGCGCGAAAACGGCATCGCCGCGCTGGCGCATTATTCCCAGATCAAGTCGGTCTATGTGGAAACCGGCGACGTTCAAAGCCCGTTCTGAACACCGGGCGACGCCGCAGGCTCCGATCCGTCACCGCTTGCGCACGAATTCGGTGCGCAGCACCAGCCCCTTGATCGCATCGTGACGGCAATCGATCTCCTCGGGATTGTCAGTCAGCCGGATCGAGCGAATGACGGTGCCCTGCTTGAGCGTCTGGCCCGCGCCCTTCACCTTGAGGTCCTTGACCAGCACAACGGAGTCGCCGTCGGCAAGAACATTGCCGGATGCATCCCGAACCTCCGAAGCCTTGGCCGCCTCGGCGGCCAGTTCCGATGCCGGACGCCATTCGCCGGTCGCTTCGTCATAGATATAGTCGTCGTCCCGGTCGCTCATGTCTGCTCTTGATGCCTTGCATTGTCGGGCAGCGTGATGGAACAGGGCGGCCCATATTGCAACCGGGAACATCGCCTTCACCCAGCGCGGGATTTTTCCTCAAACAGAACAATGTTCTCCCTTGCCGGGGCAGAACGCGGCGGCTATAAGCCCGCCGTCTGGTCGCGGAGTGTAGCGCAGTCTGGTAGCGCACCTCGTTCGGGACGAGGGGGTCGCAGGTTCAAATCCTGCCACTCCGACCAGTTGAAATCCGTATGGACCTGAAGCTTGGGCAACAGTTTGTACCCAGGAAATCAAAAACCCGCCAACGTGTTACCGATAGTGTCGAATGTGGTTGAGACGCACTGGTAAACTCTGTTGCGCGTGCTACAAATCGCGATAGCTGAGCGGCGCATCTGAGGGGATGTCTGTGGCAAGAATAATCGGGTCCATCCTGTCGCATATCCCGGAAATTCTGTTCGTAGCCGCGATTCTTCTGGCGTTTCTGTCCCGTAAGAACCATTCGCTCGACAGGCGTTTTCTGGACTGGATGCTATTGCTCGGCATCGGCGTCTCATATGTATGGAGCGGTGTCTTCCACGTCTTTTTCCCAAACGTTGCGGCCAGTTCGATCGGCTGGGCAAACAGCCCTTTTCAGTTCGAGATCGGAGTGGCCGACATAGCGATTGGAATCGCGGCGATTCTCTCCTTCTGGCGCGGTCTGGAGTTCAAATCTGCGGTTGTGATTTACATCGCGCTGTTTTGCTTCGGTGTTGCTGTCGGGCATTTTTATCAAGCGGCAGCAACGCAGGACTATGCGGCCAATAATTTCGGTGTGTTGCTTGTCATCACGCTGATACAGATGGTTGCTCTGCCCTACTGGCTCTGGAAATCGCAGCGGGAAGCCCGGGCGACGTCATAGGGACCACCACTAGGTTCGTCAGCCTTGTCCACGGGCTTCCGCTCTGAACCGCGTCGAATCGAGTGCTGCCGCCATCAGCGTCTGCGTGTAGGCGGCGCGTGGGTCGTCGAAAATCTCGTCGGTCGGCCCCTCTTCGACGATCTTGCCCTGCCTCATAACGATTATGTAGTCGGCCATCGCTCGCACCACCGCCAGGTCGTGGCTGATGAACAGGTAGGACAGATCGTTGTCGGCCTGCAATTTGCGCAGCAGTTCCACGATCTGCTTCTGCACCGAACGATCCAGCGCCGAAGTCGGCTCGTCCAGCACGACCAGTTTCGGTTTCAGGATGATCGCCCGCGCAATGGCGATGCGCTGGCGCTGGCCGCCAGAAAATTCGTGCGGATAGCGATTGCGCATCACGGGGTCCAGCCCGACCTCGCGCAGCGCCTCGACCGCGCGATGGTCGCGCTGCCTGCGCGACAATGCCGGCTCATGCACCCGCAGCCCCTCGGTGATGATCTGCCCCACCGTCATGCGCGGCGACAGCGAGCCGAACGGGTCCTGGAACACAAGCTGCATGTCGTGCCGCAAGGGGCGCATCTGGTCGCGCGTCGCCGTGGAAATGTCGCGGCCGTCGAAACGTATGCGCCCCTCACTCGGCAGAAGCCTGAGCAGAGCGCGCCCCAGCGTCGACTTGCCCGAACCGGATTCGCCCACAATGCCGATCGTCTGGCGCTTCCTGAGAATGACGTTGATCCGGTCCACCGCCCGCAGCAGCATGGGCGGCCCGGCCAGAAATCCGCCACCGATGCGGAACGTGACCTCGACATTGCGGCCATCGAGCAGGATCGGCGCATCGCGTTCGGGCGGCTCCTTGTGCCCGGTCGGCTCCGCCGCCAGCAGCATTCTCGTGTAGTCATGTTGCGGGCTTGAAAAGATGCGCTCCGTCGCGCCGCTCTCCACCACCTCTCCGCGACGCATGACATAGACCCGGTCGGCCAGCCTGCGCACGATCCCGAGGTCGTGGGTGATGAACACGATGGCCGTGCCAAGCTCCTTCTGAAGCTCCGCGAGCAGGCCCAGTATCTGCGCCTGAATGGTCACGTCGAGCGCCGTCGTCGGCTCGTCGGCAATCAGCACGTCGGGGTCGTTGGCGAGAGCCATGGCGATCATCACGCGCTGGCGCTGCCCGCCCGACATTTCGTGCGGATAAGAACCCATGCGCCGCTCCGGGTCGGGAATCTGCACGAGCTTCAGCAGCCGCAGCGCTTCCTCCTTCGCTTTCCCATGGCCAAGCCTGCGATGGCGCATGATCGGCTCCATGAGCTGGTTGCCGATGGTGTAGAGCGGATCGAGCGAGGTCATCGGCTCCTGGAAGATCATGCTGATCCTTGCGCCGCGCACCTTGTTCAGTTCCTGCTTCGGAAGCTCCAGCAGGTTGCGCCCGCGATATTCGACCGCGCCGCTCGCCTCGCCATTGGAGGCCAGCAGCCGCATCGCGGCCATCATGGTCTGGCTCTTGCCGGACCCGGATTCGCCGACGATCGCCACCGTCTCCCCCGCATTCACCACGAGGTCGATGCCCTTCACGGCCTCCACCGTGCCGTCCAGCGTACGGAACGTCACCCGCAGCTTCTTCACTTCGAGAACCGCCTGCTCCATCTCAGCGATCCTTCGGGTCGAGCGCGTCGCGCAGCCCGTCGCCGATGAAGTTCAGGGCAAACAGCGTCGAGACAAGGAAAAAGGCCGGATAGAGCAGCATCCAGTTGGCGCTGCCGATGTTCGCCGCGCCCGCTGAAATCAGCACGCCCCAGCTCGTCATCGGCTCCTGCACGCCAAGCCCCAGGAAGGACAGGAAGCTCTCCAGCAAGATCACCTGCGGCACCAGCAGCGTCATGTAGATCACCACCGGCCCGAGCAGGTTCGGAATGACGTGGCGCATCAATATGCCCGCCTGCGAAACGCCCAGCGCCTCGGCCGCCTGCACATATTCCTGCCTGCGGATCGAGAGTGCCTGCCCGCGCACGATGCGCGCCATGTCGAGCCAAAGCACCGCCCCCACGGCAAGGAACATCAGCACGAAATTGCGCCCGAAAAACACGACCAGCATGATGACGAAGAAGATGAACGGCAGCGAGTAGAGCACGTCCACGATGCGCATCATCACCTCGTCCGTCCTGCCGCCGAGGAAGCCCGCCGTCGCGCCGTAGACCACGCCGATCGTCACCGCCACCAACCCGGCCAGCAGGCCGATGGAAAGCGAGATGCGCCCCGCCACCAGCGTGCGCGTGAACAGGTCGCGGCCCACATTGTCGGTGCCGAACAGGAAATATTGCTGCAAGGTCGAGGCGCTGATGACCGTTTCCAACCCGTCGGGCGAACTGCTTTCGATGCGCGCATCGTCGAACGTGTCGGAGCGGTCGATATAGCGCAGGTTCCGCTCGTCGAACGGCTTGGCGGAAGTCACCGTCACCAGCACGCGCCCGTCCTCCTGCCTGATGTCCTTCACGTCGACGCGCATGCGCCGCACCGCATCGTTCATCGCCGTTTCGATCATCTCCTCCTTCGGATAGGGCGAAAGGCTCGGGGGCGTGCGCACATAGTCCGGGTAGATCGTCGTGTAGAGATGCGGGGAAAAGAAAGGCCCGAACACGCAGACCAGCGTCATCAGCGCCAGGTAGAACAGGCTGACCATCGCCGCCCTGTTCGCCTTGAGGCGCAGCCACGCATCGCCCCACAGCGACCGGCCCAGCCGTTCAGGATCGGGCGCGATCTCGGCGGCAAGCTCAGTCATAGCGCACCCTCGGATCGACCACCGCATAGAGCAGGTCGACGATGAGGTTGAAAACGATGGTGAAAATCGCGATCACCACCACCGTACCCATCACAAGCGTGTAGTCTCGATTGAGCGCGGCCTGCACGAAATAACGCCCGACGCCGGGAATGGCGAAGATCGTCTCGACAATGATCGAGCCCGTCAGCAGCGCCGCCGCCGCCGGTCCCGCATAGGAAATGATCGGCAGCAGCGCCCCGCGCAGCGCGTGCTTGACCACCACCGACCAGTCGGACAGGCCCATCGCGCGTGCGGTGCGGATATGGTGCGAGCGCAGCGATTCGATCATCGAGCCGCGCATCAGACGCGCCACGATGGCCATTTGCGGCAGCGCCAGCGTCAGCACCGGGCCGATCTTGTTGACCAGCGCGCCGTCGCCCCAGCCGCCGACCGGTAACAGCTTCCACGACAGCGCAAAGACGAGCTGGATGATCGGCGCGATCACGAAGGTCGGGATCGTGCTGCCCGCCGTGGCGGTCGCGATCACGGCATAATCCGCCGCACGGTTCTGGTTCAGCGCCGCGATGATGCCAAGCGTGCTGCCCACCAGCAGCGCCAGTATCAATGCCGACGCGCCAAGCTGTATCGAGATCGGCAGGCCGGCCCGGAAAAGCTCCGTCACGGTGAAGTCGGGCAAATTGTAGCTCGGCCCGAAATTTCCGTGCAGCAGGTTCTTCAGGTAGTTCCAGTATTGCAGCCACAGCGGATCGTTCAGGCCAAACTGCGCTTCGAGGTTGGCCCGGATTTCAGGGCTCAGGCCGCGCTCCTGGTTGAACGGCCCGCCCGGCGCGACGCGGATCAGGAAAAACGCGATCGTCACGATCACGAACAGCGTCGGTATGGCCGTCAGCAACCTACGGATCAGGTATAAGAGCATTCCACCTGCCCTTCGGTCATGGGTGCAACATGACAATCGATCGAGCGCACGGCCCCCACTCCGGTTTGCTTCGCAAACCACCTCTCCCCCACAAAGTGGGGGCGAGGAAGGGAGCCTGACATCTCAACCGCGTCCTTCCTCTCACCTGCGGAGCGGGGGAGAGGTGGTTTGCGAAGCAAACCGGAGTGGGGGCACGACAACAATCACTCGGCCTTGCTGATGAACCTTGTGGGGTGCACGTCCATCACATTGTCTTCGAAGCCGGTGAGCTTCGGCGACACGATGTTGTGGAAGCTGTAGTAGAGCAGCGGGATTTGCCCGACATCGTCGATCAACACCTGTTCGGCTTCGCTCAGGAGCTTGAAGCGCTCCGGCGGATTGCCGCCCGCTGCGGCGGCCTTGTCCATCAATTCCTCGAATTTAGGACTGTCATAGTTCGAATAATTGTTGCCGCTGGCCTTGCGCGAAATGCCGAGGAACGTTTCCGGATCCTGATAGTCGGCGATCCATCCGGCGCGGGCCACGTCGAAATCGCCCTTCTGCTCAAGATGCGCGTAGTGGGTCTTGGTGTCGGTGTTGAGCAGCGTCACCTCGATGCCGAGCGGCTTCAACTGCTCCTGAATGGCCACCGCCGTGTTCTTGTGGTTCTCGGAGGTGTTGTAGCGGATTTCCATTTTCAGCGGCTTTTCCGGCGTATAACCGAGCTTTTCCAGAACCGCCTTGGCTTCGTCCTCGCGGTCGATCTGCGATTTATCCGCGAATTTCGCCATCGAGGATTTGTAACCCTCGATGCCGGGCGGCACCATGGAATAGCCGGGAAACATGGAGTTGTTCCAGACTTTCTCGGCAAGGAAGTCCCGGTCGATGGCCTCGGAGACCGCATTGCGAAGCTCGACATTGTCCCATGGGGCCTTGTCGGTCTTGATCGCGTAATAATAGGTGCCGAGATAGGGCGCGACGCGGATCTGGTCGCCGAACTTCGCCTTCAATTCGGTCAGTTGCTCGGTCGGCAGATCGTCATAGCTGTCCAGCTCGCCGGCTTCGTAGCGCTTCATGGCCGACGAGCGGTCCTCGGTCGGAATGAAGTTGATCACATCGATCTTCACGCTGTCCGCGTCGTGGAATTTCGAGTTCTTCACCATCTTCAGATGGTCGTTCGGCACCCACTCCACCAGCGTGAAGGCCCCGTTCGACACCAGCTTGCCGGGCTTGATCCAGTCCGCGCCATCCTTCTCGATGGAGGCCTTGTTGACGGGATAGGCCGCCTGATGGGTCAGCATCTCAAGGAAATAGGGCGTCGGCGCTTTCAGCGAGATTTCCAGCGTGGTGGCATCGATTGCCTTGACGCCGATTTCCTCCGGTTTCGCCTTACCCGTGTTCACCTCCTCTGCGTTCACGATGGGATATAGCATGGAGGCATATTCCGCGCCCGTCGCCGGATCTTCCAAACGGCGGAAGGAATAGACGAAATCATCCGCCGTAACCGGACTGCCGTCCGACCACACGGCATCCGCGCGCAGCTTGAACGTGTAGGTCTTGCCGTCGTCGGAAACGGTCCAGCTTTCCGCCGCGCCGGGGATCAGCCCCGCCTTGGCGTCCTGCATCACGAGCCCCTCGAACAGGTCGCGCAGCACATGCGCCTCATAGACAGTCGATGTCTTGTGCGGATCGACCGTTTCCGGCTCGGCGGCGCTGCCGCGATTGTAAATGACCTCGGCGAAGGCCGGTGTCATGAGCGCGCCACCCGCCAGCACCAGCGAGGTCGCGAATATGGTCGAACGGAGAAGAGTGTGGATCATGGAACTACTCCCTGTTTGCCGCCGGTTTTTCGGCGGTCGAGGCGCGGATATTGCCGTGCCTGTTCCCATGCGGAGGGCGATGGCCCGCCGCTCTGTGGGCGAGACTATCAGAGCATATAACCAACACAACACCGGGTTGCAGATGACGCTGGGTCATGTGGAAAGAGGCTTGTTGGCGTGAATTGGACCGACCCCTCATCCGCCTGCCGGCACCTTCTCCCACAAGGGGAGAAGGACGATTTCCGCAGCGACGCAATCATTCTGCGACATCGGCGATTGAAGCTGGCGACCAAGAAATCCTCCTTCTCCCCTTGTGGGAGAAGGTCGCGGCAGCGGGATGAGGGGCGGGGCGAGCGCGCCAAGGACGCCCCTACCCCAACAATTCCGCGACGAAGAACCCGAGCGGCGGCAGTTCGACCCTGCCGCGCGAGACGATTGCGCCGGAAAACAGCACATCGCCGATGTCCATCCCCTCGGGCAGTTTCCACTTCACCGGTAGGCTCGAAAAATTGAACGCGCACAGCACACGCTGGCTCCCGCTTTCGCGAATGAGTGCAAGCACGTCACGCTTGCTGTCCAGAAACCGGAACCCGCCGGAAACCAGCGCGGGAGTGCGCCTGCGGGCCGCCAGCACGGCGCGATAATGGTGCAGCACCGAGCCCGGGCCGCTCTCCTGCACATCCACGGCGCGGGCCGCCGATTCCGCCGAGACCGGCAGCCAGGGCGTGCCGTCCGTGAACCCGGCATTCGCCTTGCCGGCGTCCCACACCATCGGCGTGCGGCACCCGTCGCGTCCCTTGAAACCCGGCCAGAACCGGATGCCGTAGGGGTCGCGCAATTGCTCGAAGGTGAGTTCGGCTTCCTGCATGCCGAGTTCCTCGCCCTGATAGAGGCAGATCGAACCTGGCAGGCAGGCGAGCAGCGAGATGGCAAAACGGGCGACATCGTCGCTGTCCTGCCCCGGTCTCGCCCAGCGGGTGACATGCCGCATCACATCGTGGTTGGAGAACGCCCAGCACACCCAGCCGTCGCGCACCTTGTCGAAGAAGCGCTCGACGCATCCGCGAAAATGCGCGGGCGAAAACGCGTCCCCAAGCATATCGAATGTGTAGCACATATGCAGCTTGTCGCCGTCGCCGGTATAGGCGGCGACCGTGTCGAGGGATCTGTCCTCGTCGCCCACCTCGCCCACGGAGGCGCGCTCGCCGAATGAATCCAGAAGCGCCCGAAACCGCTTGAGAAAGCTCAGGTTTTCCGGTCGGGACTTGTCGTAGAGATGGTGCTGGAACAGATACGGGTTATTGGCGTCCAGTGCCTCCCGCCTGCGACGGGGAAGCGGAGGATTGCTGTGCAACGCCGCGTCCTGAAAGTAGTAGTTCACCGTGTCCAGCCGGAAACCGTCCACGCCCTTTTCCAGCCAGAACCGCACCGTGTCCAGCAACGCGTCCTGCACCGCCGGATTGTGGAAATTCAGGGCGGGCTGCGAGGCGAGAAAATTGTGCAGGTAATATTGCTTGCGCGTGGATTCCCACTCCCATGCCGAACCGCCGAACACGGAGAGCCAGTTGTTGGGCGCGGTGCCGTCCGGCTTCGGATCGGCCCAGACGAACCAGTCGGCCTTGTCGTTGTCGCGGCTGGCGCGGCTTTCGACAAACCACGGATGCCGGTCCGAAGTGTGCGCCAGAACCTGATCGATGATGATTTTCAGCCCAAGCTCATGCGCGCTTTTTACCAGCCGGTCAAAATCCTCCATCGTGCCGAACATCGGATCGACCGCGCAGTAGTCGGACACGTCGTAGCCCATGTCGGCCTGTGGCGATTTGAAGAATGGCGAGAGCCAGATGGCGTCCACACCGAGCGAGGCGATATAGGGAAGGCGTTCAATGATGCCCGGCAGGTCGCCGATGCCGTCGCCATTGCTGTCCTGAAAGGAACGTGGATACACCTGATAAATGGCGCAGCCGCGCCACCAGTCGCTATTCGTCATCCGCTACCTCTCGCCAGAACGCAACCGACCTTCCCTCGACAACGCCGTTGGCACTGCCGGAGACTACGGCCCATTCATACCCTTCGCGCGCCGGCAGCGAAAATGCCCGCTTGCGGCGGTCGCCGTTGAACAGGACCGCGAGCCGACCACTTCCCGACGACAGCACCATGCTGAGCCTGCGGCGCTCCGGGTCTTCCCAGTCCGCCGTGGTCATCGTCGCTCCGGTTTCGGTCAGCCATTCCACATCCTCGCCGGTGAGGAAACGGGTCTGCGCGAACGCCGGGAAGCCCGCCCGGATATCCGCCAGCGCGAAAGCATATGCCTCAAGCTCACGGTCACGGTCCGCCCAGTCGAGCCATGTCAGCTCATTGTCCTGGCAATAGGCGTTGTTGTTGCCGTGCTGCGTGCGCCCGAATTCGTCGCCCGCCGTCAGCATGATCGCACCGCGCGAGGCGAACAGCGTCCCCAGCAAGGCCCTCAGGTCGCGCGCCCTGCCCGCAATGATCGCCGGGTCGTCGGTGCCGCCCTCGACGCCATTGTTCCACGACAGGTTTTCATTGTGCCCGTCGCGGTTCTGCTCGCCATTGGCCTCATTGTGCTTGCGCTCGACGCTGACGAGATCGGTCAGCGTCAGCCCGTCATGCGCGGCGATGAAATTCACCGTGCGCGTGTCGTTGTGGCCGTCGCGCTGGAATACTTCCGAAGAACCCGCCAGCGCGGTTGCCAGCGTCCCCACCATTTCCCGGTCCCCGCGCCAGAAGCGACGGAAATCATCACGCACGCGATCGTTCCATTCCAGAAAGGCCGGCCCGAAATTGCCGAGCTGGTAGCCGCCATGCCCGATGTCCCACGGCTCGGCGATCAGCACCCGGTCCCGCAGCAGCGGGTCCTCGCGCATCTCGCGCAGCAGCGCCGCGTTCGGATCGAAGCCGTGCCCGTCGCGTCCGAGGATCGGCGCGAGATCGAAGCGGAAGCCGTCCACGCCCGCATGGCGCACGAAATGCCGCAGCGAATCCAGCACCAGTCGTCGCGCGACCGGATGATCGCAGGCGACCGTATTGCCGGTGCCGGTGTCGTTGACCAGCCGTCCGTTGCGGCTGCGATAATAGGCCGTGGCGTCGAGGCCGCGCAGCGAGAGCGTCGGGCCGTGCACGTCGCTCTCGGCGGTGTGGTTGAACACCAGATCGAGGATCACGCCGATGCCCGCATCGCGCAACGCGGCGACCGTTTCGCGAAGCTCCGCCATGCCGCCCGGACACAATCGCGGATCGAGCGCCATGAACGAGACCGGGTTATAACCCCATGCGTTGGAGAGGCCGAGCGGCGGCAGGTGGCGCTCGTCCATCCAAGCCGTAATGGGCATGAGTTCCACCGCCGAAACGCGCAGTTTCTTCAGATGCTCGATGATGGCCGGATGCGCCAGCGCCGCCACCGTCCCGCGAAGCTTTTTCGGCACATCGGGATGCAGCTTCGTGAAGGCCTTGACCTGCAATTCGTAGATCAGCCCGCCAGGGCGGAAAAGCGGAGTCGTTTGAATCGCTTCCGGCGATTGCCTCACAATTGCCTTCGGCATCAGCGGCGCTGTATCGACACCGCTGCCGCGCGGCGATGCCAGCCGCGCGTCATAGTGATATGCGCCGTCGATCTCGACCGCGTAGGGGTCCATCAGCAGCTTGTCCGGGTCGAACCACAGGCCCCGTTCCGGATGGTATTCGCCATCCGCGCGGAAACCGTAGCGCTGGCCATCGCCCACAGCCGCGACCGTCGAAAACACGCCGTCGCCGTCGCGCTGCATTTCGATGCGCGCTTCCTTTCCGGCGCGGTCGAACAGGCAGAGCCAGATCGTCCTCGCCGTGCCGGACCAGACGGCAAAGCGCGTTCCGCCTGTGGTCGGGGATACGCCGAGAGGAGCAGCCACGTTCACTGCCCCTCATCCGCCTGCCGGCACCTTCTCCCCGCGCGCGGGGAGAAGGCAGATTTCACGAACGTCGGCAAACACCCCCGCCGCCGAAGGAGCGGGACCTTGCAACCATCGTCCTTCTCCACGTTGGAACGGTGAGAAGGGAGATTTCACGAACGCCGGCAAAAGCCCCCACCACCGAAGGAGCGGGACCTTACAGCCTTCCTCCTTCTCCCCGTCAAAACGGGGAGAAGGTGCCGGCAGGCGGATGAGGGGCAGTGCGAGCATTGCCACGATTGCACCACCCCCACTCCGTCCCCGCTTCGCGGAGCCACCTCTCCCCCACTTCGTAAGGGAGAGGAAGGGCGTCAAGCATAGCAAGGCTTGCGGGCACAGAGGTGAAGCGCGCCCTTCCTCTCCCCTGCTTTGCGGGGGAGAGGTGTCATGCAAAGCATGACGGAGCGGGGGTAGTTCCACCCGCCCCGCCCTCACGTAATCACCGTCGGCTTCTTCCTGCCTGTGTGCCTGACGATCCCGGCGATTTCGTCCGCGGCCTTGATGAGATCGCCGAGCGCCTTCTGCGTCTCGACATTCTGCTTCTTCGCATCCGGCTCGTAGCGCTCGAAATAGACGCGCAGCGTCGCGCCCGAGGTGCCCGTGCCCGACAGCCGGAACACGACGCGCGAGCCGCCCTTGAACAGCACGCGCACGCCCTGATGTTCCGACACCGAGCCATCCACCGGATCGTGATAGGCAAAATCGTCCGCCGCCTCGACCACCATGCCCTGCACTTTCCTGCCGGGCAGCTTCGCCAGTCCCGCCCGCAATTCCTCGATCAGCGCATTGGCCTTTTCGCTCTCGACTTCCTCGTAGTCATGCCGCGAATAATAGTTGCGGCCAAATTCCTTCCAGTGCGCCTCGACGATCTGCTTCACGCTCTGCTTGCGGGCGGCAAGGATATTGAGCCAGAACAGCACCGCCCACAGCCCGTCCTTTTCGCGCACATGGTCGGAGCCGGTGCCGAAGCTTTCCTCGCCGCACACGGTCGCCTTGCCCGCATCCAGCAGATTGCCGAAGAACTTCCAGCCGGTCGGCGTTTCATAAATGCCGATGCCGAGCTTTTCGGCCACGCGGTCGGCGGCCGCACTTGTCGGCATGGAGCGCGCGATGCCCGCCAGACCGCGCTTGTAGCCCGGCGCGCAGGTGGCGTTCGCCGCGATCAGTGCGAGGCTGTCGGAAGGCGTCACGAACATGCCCTTGCCGACGATCATGTTGCGGTCGCCGTCGCCGTCCGACGCGGCCCCGAAATCCGGTCCGGCGGCGCTCATTACGTCGTCATAGAGTTCCTTGGCATGAACGAGATTGGGGTCGGGATGATGCCCGCCAAAATCCGGCAGCGGGTGGAAGTTGCGCGCCGTGCCCTTCGGCGCGCCGAGCCGCCCTTCCAGTATCTCCTTGGCATAGGGGCCGGTCACGGCATGCATGGAATCCATCGCCATGCGGAAGCCGCCCTTGAACATGGCGCGGATGGCGGCGAAGTCGAACAGGCTTTCCATCAGTTCGGCATAATCCGCCACCGGATCGATGACCTCCACGGTCATGCCAGCGACCTCGAAGCTTCCGACCGTGTCGAGATCGACCTCGCCGATATTCGCGATGCGGTATTCGGTGATCGCCTTGGTGTGGGCGAAGATCGCGTCCGTCACCTTCTCCGGCGCGGGACCGCCATTGCCGATATTGTACTTGATGCCGAAATCCTCGTGCGGACCGCCGGGATTGTGGCTGGCCGACAGCACAAGCCCGCCGAACGCCTTGTATTTGCGGATGATGTTGGATGCGGCGGGCGTCGACAGGATGCCGCCCTGCCCCACCATGACCTTGCCGAAGCCGTTGGCCGCCGCCATCGCGATTGCCTTCTGGATCACCTCGCGGTTGAGGTAGCGACCGTCGCCGCCGATCACCAGCGTCTCGCCCTCGAACCCTTCCAGCGAGTTGAACACTGACTGGATGAAATTCTCGGCATAGTTTTCCTGCCGGAACACCGGCACCTTCTTGCGAAGGCCGGATGTTCCCGGCTTCTGGTCCATATAGGGCCTGGTGGGAACGGTCCTGAAATCGGCTTGTGCGCTCATGTCGTGGCCCGGCCTTCTGGAAAGTAGGTTGCGGTAGAGATCGGCGTATTTCCCCGCGCTGCGCGTCCAGGAAACATCGCTCTTCATGCCCTGCTTTTGCAGCGCTGCCCAGACCTCGCGGTCGCCATGCAGTCCGATTGTCCGGTAAACCGCGTTGAGCAGCGCCGCAGCGCTAGCCGGGTCGTGCAGCAGGCCGGTGGCGACGCCCGCCGTCACCGCCGCCTCGTTGGCGTCGATCACCGTATCCGCCAGCCCGCCCGTGCGCGCCACCACGGGCACGCAGCCATAGCGCAGGCCATAGAGCTGCGTCAGTCCGCAGGGCTCGAAACGGGAGGGAATGAGGATTGCGTCCGCGCCGCCCTGTATCAGGTGTGACAGCGCCTCGTCATAGCCGATCACGACGCCGGTCCGTCCGCGATGGCGCGAGGCGGCGGCGAGAAGCCGGCCTTCAAGTCCGCTGTCGCCCGATCCCAGCACCACCAGCCGCGCGCCGGACGCGACGAGATCGTCGGCGATTTCCGCAAGAAGGTCCATGCCCTTCTGCCATGTCAGGCGGCTGACGACGCAGAAAATCGGCGAGCCGTCGCTTTGCAGGCCGAAGCGTTCCTCCAGCGCCGCGCGGTTCACCGCCCGTTTATCAAGCGTCGCAGCGTCAAAAGTGGCCGCGAGATGCCTGTCGGTCGCCGGGTTCCACACCTCGTCGTCGATGCCGTTGACGATGCCGAAGAGATCGGCGGCGCGCCGGTTGATGAGGCCGTCCAGCCCCATGCCGAATTCCGGCGTGCGGATTTCCTGCGCATAGGTCGGGCTGACGGTGGTCACCGCCCAGGCCGATTGCAGCCCGGCCTTCAGGTAGCCGACGCCGCCGTAATATTCGACGCCGTCCACGGTCATCGCCTCGCTCGCCAGACCGAGGCTTCCGAAGATGCCCGCAGGGAACCGCCCCTGGAAGGCGAGATTGTGCACCGTCATCACGCTCGGCATGTCACGTGCGGGGCCGAAGCGCATATAGGCGATGGTCAGCGCGCCCTGCCAGTCATGCGCATGCACGAGATCGGGCTTGAAAACGGCGAGCTTGCCTTCGGCGATGTCGGCGCCGACACGGCTCAGCGCCGCGAAGCGCTGCCAGTTGTCCGGCCAGTCATTGCCGTTCGGATCGCCATAGGCCCCGCCGTTCCGGTCATAGAGGTGCGGCGCGTCGATCACATAGAGGTCGAGGCCCGCGACCCGCGCCGCCAGCAGCGTTGCCGGGCCGCCGAACAGCGCGTCGTAGTGGTAAACCGTCTCGGTGTGGTCCAGCGCCTTCAGCACCTGCGGATAGCCCGGCAGCAGCGAGCGCATCTCCACGCCATGATGTGCCAGCGCCAGCGGCAGCGCCCCGGTCACATCGGCCAGCCCGCCGGTCTTGATCAGCGGATAGAGTTCGGAAGTTACGGAAAGGACTTTCATGCGGTCTTTCGATTTAACGGATTCAGCGATTGCATCCAGTAATACCCCTCATCCGCCTGCCGGCACCTTCTCCCACAAGGGGAGAAGGCGAACTTCGCAAACGCCGGCGCTGCCGAACAAGCAGGGCGTCCCGGCATCGTCCTTCTGCCCTTGTGGGAGAAGGTGCCGGCAGGCGGATGAGGGGTGCTTCTTAACCCATCAATGAACTCACCCCAACCGCGCGATCATTTCCTGCGTGATGAGCACGATGCCCTTTTCACTCACGCGAAAGCGCTTGGCGTCCGCCTTCGCGTCCTCGCCGACGATGAGTTTTTCGGGAATGTGCACGCCGGAATCGATCACGCAGCGCGACAGGCGCGAGTTGCGCCCGACCGTGCAGTCGGGCAGCATCACCACCTCGTTCAGCGTCGAATAGGAGTTGATCCGCGCGCCTGTGAAGATCAGGCTGCGCTTGAGCGACGCGCCGGACACGATGCAGTCGCCCGCGATCACGGACGAAACCGCCATGCCGCGCCGCGCCGCCTCGTCATGCACGAATTTCGCGGGCGGCTTCAATTCGGCATAGGTCCAGATCGGCCAGTCGCGGTCGTAAATGTCGAGTTCGGGCGTCACGTCCGTCAGGTCGATATTGGCCTCCCAATAGGCGTCGATGGTCCCGACGTCACGCCAGTAGGCTTCCGCTTCCATGGAAGAACGCACGCAGGACCGCGCGAAGCGGTGCGCCACCGCCTTACCGTGATCGACGATGTAAGGGATGATGTCCTTGCCGAAATCGCGGCTTGAATCCGGGTCTGACGCGTCCTTGCGCAAAAGGTCCATCAGGAACTTGGTGTGGAACACGTAGATGCCCATGGAGGCGAGCGCGAAATCCGGCTTGTCGGGGATCGCGGGCGGATCGGCCGGCTTTTCCACGAAGGCGACGATCTTGTCCTGCGTGTCGACATGCATGACGCCGAAGCCTGTGGCCTCCATGCGAGGCACTTCGAGGCAGCCCACCGTCACGTCGGCGTTCTGCTCGACATGCTGGCGCAGCATCAGCTCGTAGTCCATCTTGTAGATGTGGTCGCCCGCCAGGATGACCATGAACTCCGGGCCGTAGCCCTCGATGATGTCGGTGTTCTGGTATACCGCGTCCGCCGTGCCCTCATACCATTGCGTCTCCGAAACGCGCTGCGAGGCGGGCAGGATGTCGAAGCTTTCATTGCGCTCGGGCCGCATGAAATTCCAGCCGCGCTGCAAATGGCGGATCAGCGAATGCGCCTTGTACTGTGTCGCGACGCCGATGCGCCGGATGCCGGAATTGATGGCGTTCGAGAGCGCGAAATCGATGATGCGCGTCTTGCCGCCGAAATGCACGGCGGGCTTGGCGCGCCGGTCGGTCAGTTCCTTGAGGCGACTGCCCCTGCCGCCCGCCAGCACATAGGCCATTGCGTCGCGCGCGAGCGGCTGTGTCCGGTTCAGATCAGCCATTGACTCCTCCCACTCTCATGATGGCACAACCTCCGCCTTTTCGGCGGTATCTTCCGGCAGCGTTTCGGCCACCGGCCCTTCCTCGACGAATTCCAGCATCACGGTCGCCAGCGGCGGCAGGCGCAGCACGGCATGCGCCTTACCGTCCGACGTGGGATAGGCCTCGACCGCGCCGTCGTTCCCCACGCCCGAGCCGCCATAGTCGGCGGCGTCGGTGTTGACGATCTCGCGCCATTTACCCGGCCTCGGCAGCGGCAGGCCATATCCCTTGCGCACCACCGGGGTGAAGTTCGAGATCACCGCCACCGGATTTTCGCCCGGCGCCGTGCGCAGCCAGGCAAAGACAGAGTTCTCCTGATCGTCCACCACCAGCCATGTGAAGCCGTCCGGCTCGCAATCGCGCGCATGCAGCGCGGGCCGCGAGCGGTAGATGCCGTTCAGGTCGCGCACCAGCTTGCGCACGCCCTGATGCGGCGGATGGGCAAGCAAGTCCCAATCGAGCGCGCGCGCCTCGCTCCATTCGCGGCGCTGCGCGAATTCCTGCCCCATGAACAGCAGCTTCTTGCCGGGATAGCCCCACATGAAGGCGTAGTAGGCGCGCAGGTTCGCGAATTTCTGCCAGTCGTCGCCGGACATCTTGTGCAGCAGCGTGCCCTTGCCGTGCACCACCTCGTCATGGCTGAGCGGCAGAACGAAATTCTCGGAGAACGCGTAGAGCAGGCCGAATGTGAGGTCGCTGTGATGGAACTTCCTGTGCACCGGCTCGCGCGCCATGTATTTCAGCGTGTCGTGCATGAAGCCCATGTTCCACTTGAAGCCGAATCCCAGCCCGCCCTGGTCGGTCGGCTGCGAAACTTTCGGCCACGAAGTGGATTCCTCGGCAATCGTCATGATGCCGGGATGCGTGCCATAGAGCCGCGCGTTCATCTCCTGCAGGAAGCGCACGGCTTCAAGGTTTTCGCGCCCGCCCTTCTCGTTCGGTATCCACTCGCCCTGCTTGCGCGAGTAGTCGAGGTAGAGCATCGAGGCGACCGCATCGACGCGCAGCCCGTCGACATGGAATTTCTCCGCCCAGTAGAGCGCGTTGTTGATGAGGAAGGACAACACCTCACGCCGTCCGAAATTGTAGATCAGCGTGTTCCAGTCTGGGTGGTAGCCCTTGCGAGGGTCCTCGTGCTCATAAAGCGCGGTGCCGTCGAAGCGCGCCAGCCCGAACTGGTCGGTCGGAAAATGCGCTGGCACCCAGTCGATGATGACGCCGATGCCGGCGCGATGCGCGCCGTCCACAAAGCGCGCGAAGCCTGCGGGATCACCGAAACGCGCGCTCGGGGCGAAAAGCCCCGTGGTCTGGTAGCCCCATGACGGGTCGAACGGATGTTCCGAGATCGGCAGGAACTCGATATGCGTGAAGCCCGCATCCACCACATAGGGGACCAGCCGCTCCGCCAGTTCGTCCCATGACAGGAACGAGCCGTCCTCGCGACGCTGCCACGATCCGGCGTGCACCTCGTAGATGGAAATAGGGTCGCGGCGCGCCTGCGTGTTGCGCCAATAGTCGCGATGCGCCTCGTCGCCCCATTCGTGCACCATGGGCGCCGCCGTCACCGAGGCCGTCTCGGGGCGCAATTCCGACTGGAAGGCGAAGGGATCGGCCTTCAGCGGCAGCACCAATCCTTGCGCGCCGATGATCTCGAACTTGTAGGTGTGCCCTGCCCCGATGCCCGGAACGAAAATCTCCCATATGCCGGTGTCGCGCCGTATCCGCATCGGCAGCCTGCGCCCGTCCCAGTCGTTGAAATCGCCAACCACCGACACGCGCTTCGCATTCGGCGCCCACACCGCGAAATGCACGCCGTCCGCACCCTCGTGATGGATCAGGTGTGCGCCCAGCTTGTCGAACAGCCGCAGATGCGAACCTTCGGCAATGTAGTAATCGTCCATCGGCCCGAGCACGGGACCGAACGAATAGGGGTCGATCTCCGACCATTCGCCGCCCTCGTTGCGCGCCAGGTAGCGCACCGGCTGGCGTCGGTCGACCGTCAGCGGACCCTCGAAAAACCCGGCCTCGTCACGCCGCTCCAGCGTACCGATCTCATTGTCGTCGAGATCGAACACGGTCACGAACTCGGCATTGGGAATGAAGCAGCGGGCCACGAACCCAGCATCGGTTTCCTGAACGCCGAGCACGCTGAACGGATCGCCATGCGTGCCTGCCACAATGGCCTTCACCGCGCCGTCTCCGGCCCGCGCCGCCGGCAGCTTCTTTTTCGCGGGGGTCGATTTCGCCGCGCGACCGGCCTTTTTCATACTCCGAACCCTCCCTGACGAAGGCCAATGCTTGCGAGTTGACCCCTCATCCGCCTGCCGGCACCTTCTCCCACAAGGGGAGAAGGACGATCTCTTCAACCTCGCATTCATCCCGCAACGCTGGAAATTTGAGCCGGCAAATATAACATCTCCCTTCTCCCCTTGTGGGAGAAGGTGCCGGCAGGCGGATGAGGGGTAGTGTCAGACCGCGCGCACCCGGTTCGTCTTGCGGCACTGGACCCATAACTCGAAACTCCTCCCACGCGCTGCCGGCTTCACACCTTTATATCCCATATCTCCGTTGCATATTGGCGAATGGTGCGGTCGGAAGAGAACCAGGCCATGCGCGCCACATTGTGTATCGCCTTGGTGTACCAGACCGGGCTATCCGCCCACAGCGCATCGACCCTGCGCTGCGTGGCCGCATAGGAATCGAAATCGGCGGCGACCATAAACCAGTCGGAGTTGTACAGCCCGTCGATCAGGCCCCGATAGCGGTCCGGCTCGCGCGGTGAGAACACGCCCGACGAGATTGCCGACAGCGCCTGCGACAATTCCGGCGAGCTCTCGATGATGGCGCGCGGATTGTAGCCATTGGCGCGCCGCTCGGCGACTTCCTGCGCGGTGAGCCCGAAAATCAGGATGTTGTCCTCGCCGACGTGCTCCTGCATCTCGACATTCGCGCCGTCCAGCGTCCCGATGGTCAGCGCGCCGTTCAGCGCGAACTTCATGTTGCCGGTGCCCGACGCTTCCATGCCCGCCGTCGAAATCTGCTCCGACAAATCCGCCGCAGGCATCATGATCTCGGCAAGGCTGACATTGTAGTTCGGCATGAAGGCGATCTTCAGCAGTCCGCGCACCGAAGGGTCGCGGTTCACCACCTTCGCCACGTCGTTGATGAGCCGTATGATGAGCTTCGCGTTGTAGTAGCTGGGCGCAGCCTTGCCGCCGAAGAACTTGACGCGCGGCACCCAGTCCTTCTCGGGATGCGAGCGGATCTGGTCATAGAGCGCCACGGCCTCGATGATGTTCAGGAGCTGGCGCTTGTATTCATGAATGCGCTTGATCTGGATATCGAACAACGCCGACGGATCGACCTTGACGCCGACGCGCTGCGCCGCTTCCTGCGCCAGCCGCTCCTTGTTGTGGCGCTTGGCCGAGGCGAATTTCTCGACGAACGCCTTGTCTCCGGCAAACTTGTCGAGTTCCACCAGCGCCTCGAAATCGTCGAGGAACCTGTCGCCGATCGCCTCGCGGATCAGCGCGGTCAGGCCGTCATTGCACTGGAACAGCCAGCGGCGCGGCGTGATGCCGTTGGTCTTGTTGTTGATGCGGTCGGGATAAAGCCTGTGCAGGTCCGCAAACACGGTTTCCTTCATCAGTTCTGTGTGCAGCGCCGACACGCCATTGACGGAATGCGAACCGGCAAACGCCAGATTGCCCATGCGCACGCGACGGTCGCCATCTTCCTGGATCAGCGAGATGCGGCTGATCTGGCCGCCGTCGAACTTGCCCGTCGCCCGCGCCTCCAGCAAAAGTTGCGCATTGATCTCGTAGACCAGTTGCATGTGGCGCGGCAGCAGGCGCTCGAACAGCGGCACCGGCCAGCTTTCCAGCGCCTCCGGCAGGAGCGTGTGGTTGGTATAGGCAAACGTCCGTTTGGTCGCGTACCACGCCTCGTCGAAGTCCATGCCGTGAACGTCGATCAACAGCCGCATCAGTTCGGCAACAGCCACCGCCGGATGGGTGTCGTTGAGATGGATCGCCGCCTTGTCCGGCAGCGAGCGCAATTCGCCATATTGCGACAGGTGCCGTTGCAGGATGTCCTGCAAGGAGGCCGAAGAGAAGAAGTATTCCTGCCGCAGCCGCAGTTCCTGCCCTGCCTTGTGCGAATCCGCCGGATAGAGCACGCGCGACAGCGCTTCCGCCTTGTTGCTCTCCTCCAGCGCACCAACATGGTCGCCTGCATTGAACTTGTCGAGCAGGATGGGATCGAGCGGCATCGACGACCAGAGCCTCAGCGTGTTCACCCGGCTGTCGCGCCAACCCACGACCGGCGTGTCGTAGGCCACGGCCAGCACGTGCTCGGACGGCTTCCACACATGCCGCTCCACGGGGCCGTCCTGCACATCCGCAGCCTCAACCGACCCGCCGAAGCCGATGGTGAACGACCGCTCCCGACGCTCGAATTCCCACGGATTGCCATGGTCCAGCCACGTCTCGGGCAGTTCCACCTGCTTGCCGTCGGAAATCTCCTGCCGGAACATGCCGTTGACATAGCGGATGCCATAGCCATGGGCGGGCACGCCGACTGTCGCCATGCTTTCCATGAAGCAGGCGGCCAGCCGCCCGAGGCCGCCATTGCCGAGCGCCGCGTCCGGCTCCAGCTTCGACACCACGTCCAGATCGACGTCCAGCATGGTCAGCGCATCGCGCATCGTCTCCATCAGGCCGAGATTGGAAAACGCGTCGCGCATGAGGCGGCCGATCAGGAACTCGAGCGACAGGTAATAGGCGCGCTTCGAACGCTGGTCGTATGCCTCCTTGGTCGAGGCGATCCAGCGGTCGATGATGCGGTCGCGCACGGCCTTGATCGAGGCCGCCAGCCAGTCATGGGAGGTTGCGACGGACGCATCCTTGCCCACGCGATAGCGCAGCGCTTTCAGGATTTCATCGGCAAGCTCCCTTGGACCGATATCCAGCGGCAGGGGTGCGACGGTTTTGGATTTGGTCGTCATGGCGGAAGGCATGGTTGCTCCATTGGCAATTGAACCTCTACCTCCCCATCTCGCTCCCGTCGGTTCGATCCGTCGTGGCGGCTTTGTTCGGGCGATTTCAACAAGCCGCAATCGCAGCGTCAAGCAGAATTGATCGGGCCGGTTGCGCAACGGCCATTTGCGCCGCCCCTTACGCCGCCAGCGCTTCTTCCGGAGGCTTTTTCGCGCCCGTCATCAGCGCCACGGCATCCGACATGGAAATCTGCTGCGGATCGACCACGCACAGGCGTCGTCCCAGCCGATGGATATGGATGCGGTCGGCGACCTCGAACACATGCGGCATGTTGTGCGAAATGAGCACGATCGGCAGGCCGCGCTTTTTCACGTCGAGGATCAGTTCCAGCACGCGCCGCGACTCTTTCACGCCGAGCGCCGCCGTCGGCTCGTCCATGATCACCACCTTGGAGCCGAAGGCCGCCGCCCGCGCCACCGCCACGCCTTGCCGTTGGCCGCCGGACAGCGTTTCCACCGCCTGGCTGATGTTCTGGATGGTCATGAGGCCGAGCTCGTTCAGCTTCTCGCGCGCCCGCTTTTCCATGGCGGGCCGGTCGAGCATGCGGAACCAGTCGCCGAGGACCCCCGGCTTCCTCAGTTCGCGTCCAAGGAACATGTTGTCCGCGATGGACAGCGCCGGCGACAGCGCAAGGTTCTGGTATACCGTTTCGATGCCGGCCTCCCGCGCCTCCATCGGCGACTTGAACTGGACCTGCTGGCCCTCCAGCCTGATTTCGCCTTCGTCCGGCGTCACCGCGCCGGAAATCGCCTTGATGAGCGAAGATTTTCCCGCGCCGTTGTCACCGATCACGGCGAGGATTTCGCCCGGGTAGAGGTCGAAATCCGCGCTGTCGAGGGCGGTCACGCGGCCATAGCGCTTGACGAGGCCACGCGCTGAAAGGATGGGTTGGACTGAAGTGTTCATACCGAAACCTTTCTGATCCACTGGTCGATTGCGACGGCGCCGATGATGAGTACGCCGGTGAGCAGGACTTTCCATTGCGGGTCGGCGCCAAGCATGTTGAGACCCATCGACACCACGCCGACGATCATCGCGCCGAACAGCGTGCCGAGGATCGAGCCCCGTCCGCCAAACAGCGAGATACCGCCGATCACCGCCGCCGTGATTGCTTGCAGGTTGTAGTCGGTGACCGCCGCCGAGGGAGACACCGAACCGTTGCGGCCAATGGAAACCCATGCCGCGAACGCAGCGATCAACCCCGCAAGGCCATAGACCGAAAACAGCACGCGCCGCGTCTGGATACCGGAAAGCTTCGCCGCTTCCGGATCGTCGCCGACCGCATAGACATGCCTGCCCCAGGCGGTGTGGTTCAGCACGTACCAGAGCACCAGCACGAGCACGACCATGGCGAGCACGCCCAGAGTCAGCACCGCGCTGCCGACCCTGAAACTCGTGCCGAACAGATGCAGCATCGGAGCCTGCGCGGCCACATCCGCGTCACGGATCGTTTCATTGGCCGAGTAGATGAAATTCGTCGCCATGACGATGTTCCAGGTACCGAGCGTAACGATGAAAGGCGGGAGCCTCATGACCGCCACGAGAAACCCGTTGAGCAGGCCGCACAACGTGCCGACGCCAAGGCCGATCAGGATGGCAAGTATGGTGGGCAGACCGTAGGTCACGGCGCAATTGCCCATCACCACCGCCGAAATCACCATGATGACGCCGATGGACAGGTCGATGCCCGCCGTCAGGATCACCAGCGTCTGCGCCGCGCCCAGAATGCCGACAATAGCAATCTGTTGCAGGATCAGCGTCAGCGTGTAGGACGAGAAGAACCGCCCGCCTATCGTGATGCCGAAGATGATGATCGAAAGCACCAGCACGATCAGCGGCACCGCCGCCGGCGTGGAGTGCAGGAAATGCTGCGCGCGCTTCAGCAGCGGCACGCCCTGATGATCGAAGGCCGCGACATTGCGGTCGCTCTGGTCGAGAACCTTCTCGAATTCCTGTGCCTGCGCCATGTTTCCTCCCTTCCCCGCGACGTGGCGATTTCGCGGTTGGTCACTGGCTGCGGACTTTTCTGCTCGTGGCGTCCGTCAAACCGGAATGAGACCGGCAGAGTCCGCCCAAATCGCATTCCGATCAAGTCCCGACGATGGATGCCCCCTCATCCGCCTGCCGGCACCTTCTCCCACAAGGGGAGAAGGAAGATGAGATGAGCGCCGGCTTCAATTATCAACGCAGCAGAATGCGCGAGACGTTGCGGAAATCCCCTTCTCCCCTTGTGGGAGAAGGTGCCGGCAGGCGGATGAGGGGTGCAGCGCAAACTCGACAAAGTCGCACCATCGCGAAGTACCTCTCGCCCGCGCCTACCGGCCGGGTCCCCGCTGCCTCCGGCAGCTCCCCGGCGTTCAATGACTTTGGAAGGTCCATCGGACCTTCCAATTCGCTTTCAGCGAACCGTCATTTCACCCCCAGCACTTGTCCGTGCCTTCCTTGGTGTCGATCGACTTGACACCTTCGGCGGGCTTGTCGGTCACGAGGTTCACGCCCGTGTCGAAGAACGTCTTGCCTTCGGTGGGCTGCGGCTTGGAGCCATCCTTGGCGAAATTGGCAATCGCTTCGATGCCGAGCGCGGCCATCTGCAACGGATATTGCTGCGAGGTCGCACCGATCACGCCTTCGGCCACCGACTTGACGCCCGGGCATCCGCCGTCGACCGAAACGATCAGCACCTGGCCTTCGAGGCCAACGGCCTTCAACGCCTGATAGGCGCCGACCGCAGCCGGTTCGTTGATCGTGTGGATGACGTTGATGGTGTTGTCCTTCTGGAGAAGGTTTTCCATCGCCTTGCGGCCGCCTTCCTCGTTTCCGTTGGTCACGTCGTGGCCGACGATGCGCGGATCATCCTCGTCGCCGATCTTGTTCGGATCTTTCGGATCGATTCCGAAACCGATCATAAAGCCTTGATCGCGCAGCACATCCACGGACGGCTGCGACGGCGTCAGGTCGAGGAAGCCGATCTTCGCGTCCTTGGCGCTGTCGCCCAGCGTTGCGGCGGCCCATGCGCCGATCAGCTTGCCCGCTTCGAGATTGTCCGTGGCGAATGTCGCGTCGGCGGCGTCGATCGGATCGAGCGGCGTGTCGAGCGCAATCACCAGCAGCCCGGCGTCGCGCGCCTTCTTCACGGTCGGCACGATGCCCTTGGTGTCGGATGCGGTGATCAGGATGCCCTTGGCTCCGTCCGCGATGCAGGACTCAATCGCCGCAACCTGGCTTTCGCTGTCGCCGTCGATCTTGCCCGCATAGCTCTTGAGCGTCACGCCAAGCTCGTTGGCCTTCGCAGTCGCGCCCTCTTTCATCTTCACGAAGAACGGGTTGGTGTCGGTCTTGGTTATCAGGCAGGCGCTGACGCCCTCGGCAGAAGCGGGCGCGGCAAAGCCGACGGCAGCCGAAGCCATTGCGGCAAACAGAGTCGATTTCAGGATTGTGGTCTTCATGGATGAACCTCCCAGTAAAATCCGATGAGAACACGCCAAGGCGTGTGCAGGTCTCCCAGCCTGCACGTGCAAGAATGATGCGTTCCGATCGCCCTGTCAATAATTAAATCACTCTTATTTATTATTGACAGGTCCGAGACCCGGAGCCATTCTCCACCTGTGCCGTTCATGCGGCGCGAGGGAGGTTATCTTGGCGGACGCACCAGCGAGGGTCGGCACGTCCGAGCCTGCATTGATGCCGTTGCATCGGGGAACGAACCAGTCGGGCATGCGCGATTCCAACGAGCGCGTCGTGCTGTCGCTCGTGCGTCTCCACGGCAGCCTCGCCAAGAGCGACATCGCCCGGCTCACCGGCCTGTCCGCGCAGACCGTTTCGGTCATCATGCGCGCGCTCGAAGCGGACGGGCTGCTGCTGCGGGGCGAGCCTCAGCGGGGCCGCATCGGCCAGCCCTCGGTGCCCATGTCGCTCAATCCGGACGGAGCTTTTTTCCTCGGAATGAAGATCGGGCGGCGAAGCGCCGATCTGGTGATGACGGATTTTCTGGGACGCGTGCGCGCCCGGCAGGAGCAGCCCTATACCTATCCGACTCCGGATGAGACGAAACGCTTCCTGCTTGCCGCCATGGGCGAGATGCGCGCTGCCCTGCCGCCCGAGCAGAACGCACGCATGGCTGGCCTCGGCATCGCCATACCGTTCGAGCTTTGGAACTGGGTCGAAATGGCGGGCGCACCGCGCGAGCTGATGGATCAGTGGCGTGACCGCGACATCCGCGCCGAAATCCAGAACGAGGTGCCCTTCCCCGTGTTTCTCCAGAATGACGCGACGGCCGCCTGCGGCGCCGAGCTTGCCTTCGGCAAGGTGAGCGACCTGCGCGATTTCGTCTATTTCTTCATAGGAGCATTTGCGGGCGGCGGGGTGGTGCTGAACGGACGGCTCTATTCCGGCCCCACCGGCAATGCGGGCGCGCTCGGGTCCATGCCGGTTCCCGGCCCCGGCGGACGCCCTGCACAGCTCATCGACATCGCCTCGCTGAGCGTCCTGGAGAAGCGGCTGAAGGCGGAAGGCGTGGACATAGGGCTTCGCTGGACAAACCTCGAATCCTGGCGGCAGGCGGGCGCGATTGCCGATCGCTGGATTGCCGATGCCGCGCATGCGCTGGCCTATGCCATCGTGTCGTCCGCTTCGGTCATCGATTTCGAGGCGGCGATTGTCGAAGGCTGGATGCCGCCCGAAATCCGCGGACGGCTCACCGATGGCGTCCGCGCCGCGCTCGCGCGCATCGACGCCGAAGGGTTGCAGGTCCCCGAAATCCGCGAAGGCTCCGTGGGTCACCACGCGCGCGCCATCGGCGCGGCAAGCCTGCCCTTGTCCGAACGTTTCCTCGTCGGCTCAAGCGCGCTTTCGGCGGGGGCCTCGTGATGCTGATCGGCATTCCGCCGATTCTCGGCCCTGACCTTCTGGCCACACTGCGCGCCATGGGCCACACCGACGAAATCGCCATTGTGGACGGCAACTATCCCGCGCTCGAGCATGCCCGCCGCCTGATCCGCGCCGACGGCCACGACCTGCCCGTCGTGCTCGACGCCATTCTCCAGCTCCTGCCGGTAGATGATTTCGTGGAACACGCGATCTTCCGATCCTCCGTGAAGGGCGACCCGGCCCTGTTCGATCCCGTCCACGCGGAAATCGAGGCGGTCTGCGCGCGCCGTGCGCCGGGGCGCAGCGTGACGGCGCTGGAGGGCGCGGCCTTCTACGCGCGTGTGAAATCGGCGCACACCGTTGTTGCAACCGGCGAGCCCCGGCTCTATGCGAACGTCATTGTCCGCAAGGGCGTCATCTATCCCTGACGGAGTGCCGTTGTGATTCTATGCTGCGGTGAAGCGCTCATCGACATGCTGCCCCGGACCACCATTTCGGGCGAGGATGCCTTCGCCCCCTATGTCGGCGGAGCCGTGTTCAACACGGCCGTCGCGCTTGGCCGCCTCGGCGTTCCGACCGGATTTTTCAGTGGCATTTCGACGGACTTTTTCGGCGGCATGCTGCGTGACGGGCTTGCCGCCAGCAATGTCGATCTCGGCTTCGTCAAGTTTTCAGACCTGCCGACCACCATGGCCTTCGTGCGCCTGACGGGCGGCCACGCCTCCTACCTGTTCTACGACGAGCAGACCGCCGGGCGGATGCTCTTCGAATCGGACCTTCCCGCCATCGCCGACCATGTCGAAGCGATGCATTTCAGCTGCATCAGCCTGATCCCGGAACCGTGCGGCGGCACCTATGAAGCGCTGATGCGCCGCGAGCACGGCAAGCGCGTCATGATGTTCGACCCCAACATCCGCAAGAACTTCATCAAGGACAAGGCATCTCATCTCGCCCGCATGAAGCGGATGCTGGCCATGGCCGACATCGTGAAACTGTCCGACGAGGACCTCGACTGGTTCGGCGAAGGCGGCGCTACGGAAGACACCGCCGCGCACTGGCTGGCGCTGGGTCCGAAACTGATCGTCGTCACGAAAGGTGCCGAAGGTCTGGTTGCCTATTCACGCAACCACCATGTCGCCGTGCCCGCCGAACCCGTCACGGTGGTGGATACGGTCGGCGCGGGCGATACGATCAATGCGGGCATCTTGTGCTCGTTGCGCGACCAGTCGCTGCTGACCAAGGCGGATATTGCAGCGCTCACGTCAGGCCAGATCAAGGCCGTGCTGCGCTTCAGCGCCAAAGCCGCCGCCGTCACCGTCTCCCGTGCGGGCGCAAACCCGCCGACACGCGCGGAAATGCGTTAGGTCATGACCTAGAGCGGTCGCGCGCCGCTAATTCGTGCTCGCAATAAATCCCGGATTTGCGAAATCGCTGTCATGCGGCTGGTTGCGCTTGCCATAGGTGAGCGGCGCACCGTCAAGCGCGCGCGTCATGCCGCCCGCTGCGCGCAGCACGGCATCGCCTGCCGCCGTGTCCCATTCCATGGTGCGCGTGAATCGCGGATAGAGGTCCGCCTCCCCGCAGGCAAGAAGGCAGAACTTCAGGGAGGATCCCACCGACACCAGTTCGACCGCACCGACACTGCGAATAAACGCTTCCGTTTCCGGTGACGAATGCGAACGGCTGGCGACCACGGTGAGCGGCGATCGCACGGGGCGCACCGTCACGCGATGCCGACCGGCGATCTGCCCGCCCTGCGAAACGTCAATCGCATCGGCATGTCCTGGCCTGCCGGAAAACAGCCTGTTGCTGCACGGCGCGAACACCACACCAACGACCGGCGCACCATCGCGCACCAGCGCGATATTGACCGTGAAGTCCTGGTGCCGGTTGACGAATTCCTTGGTGCCGTCGAGCGGATCGATGAGAAAGAAGGCACGACCCAGCGCCGGCACCGCATGCCCTGCGGCGCATTCTTCTTCCGCGACACAGGCGATGTCGGGAAATTCACGCCGCAGCCCGGCAAGAATGATCTTTTCCGCTGCGTGGTCGGCTTCCGTGACGGGCGAGCAATCGGCCTTCTCATTCACCGAGAAGCCCGCGTGAAACACCTCCATGATCCGCAGGCCAGCCGCAATCGCCAATTCTTCGAATAGCGATTGCAGTCGGGCGTCTTCAGATTCCGCCGCCTTCTTCATATTCCTGCTCGGCCGTCTCGCGCTCGGTCAGCCATTTCTCGATGGCGTCCACCATCTCTTCAGGCGATTTGCCGGCAGTTTCAAGATGAATCTCGGGCGCATCCGGCGCTTCATAGGGCGAATCGATGCCGGTGAAGTTCCGGATTTCGCCAGCGGCGGCGCGCGCGTAGAGGCCCTTGGGATCGCGTCGCGCGCATTCGGAGAGCGGCGTATCGACAAACACTTCGACGAACTCGCCCTCCGGCATCAGTTCGCGCGCCATCTGGCGTTCGGCGCGGAACGGCGAGATGAACGACACGAGCACGATCAACCCGGCATCCGCCATCAGCTTTGCCACCTCGGCGACGCGCCTTATATTCTCCACGCGATCCTCCTCGGTGAAGCCGAGATCGCGGTTCAGGCCGTGCCGCACATTGTCACCGTCGAGCACATAGGTGTGCCGTCCGGCGAGATGCAGCTTCTTATCCAACAGCCCGGCGATGGTCGACTTGCCCGAACCCGACAGCCCGGTGAACCAGATCACTGCCGGCTTCTGGTGCTTCTGTTCGGCGCGCGCCTTCGCGTCCACCTCCAGCGCCTGCCAGTGGATGTTGGCGGCGCGGCGCAGCGGGTTGACGATCATGCCGGCGCCGACCGTGGCGTTGGAAATGCGGTCGATCAGGATGAACGAACCCGTGGCGCGGTTTTCGGCAAAGCTGTCGAACGCGATCGGCGTCTGCGTAGAGACATTGACCAGCGCGACCTCGTTCATCGCCAGCGAGGCCGCCTCTTCCTGCGCCAGATTGTTGACGTTGATGCGATGCCGCAGGTCCGTCACCGTCGCGGGCGACTGGTCGGTCTCCGTGCGCAGGATGTAGGAGCGGCCCGGGCGCAGCGCCTGCTCGTCGAACCAGACCAGCTTGGCGGCAAACTGATCCGCGACATGCGGGCGGCCTGCGGGCGCAACCAGCATGTTGCCGCGCGACACCTCGATCTCGTCTTCAAGCACCAGCGTGACCGCCTGCCCCGCCACCGCGACGGGCAGGTCGCCGTCCTGCGTGACGATGCGCCTGACCGTGCTGGCTCGGCCAGACTTCGCCACAACCACGGCATCGCCCGGCGATACCGAACCGGCTGCGACGGTGCCCGCAAAGCCCCTGAAATCGAGATTCGGGCGGTTCACATATTGCACCGGGAAGCGGAATGGCCTTGCGTCCGCCGCCTCGTCCAGCGGCACGGTTTCCAGATATTCGAGCAGCGTCGGCCCCCGATACCACTCCATGCGTTCCGAGCGTCGGGTGACGTTGTCGCCGTAGCGCGCGGACATCGGGATCGCTTCTACGGAACTGAATCCGAGTTCGTCGGCAAATGTCCGATAATCCTCGACAATCCGGTCGTAGGCGGACTGCTCGAAGGCGACGAGATCGATCTTGTTGATGGCGAGCACGATGCGCCGGATGCCGAGCAGCGAGGCGATGATCGAATGACGGCGCGTCTGCGTCAGCACGCCCTGCCGCGCATCGACCAGCACCACGGCGAGGTCCGCCGTCGAGGCGCCCGTGGCCATGTTGCGTGTATATTGCTCGTGCCCCGGCGTGTCCGCCACGATGAACTTGCGTTTGGCCGTGGCGAAGAAGCGGTAGGCCACGTCAATGGTGATGCCCTGCTCGCGCTCGGCCTCCAGCCCGTCCACCAGAAGCGCGAGGTCGATGTCTTCGCCGGTGGTGCCGTGCTTGCGCGAGTCGCGCTCCAGCGCGGCAAGCTGGTCCTCGAAGATCAGCTTGGTGTCGTAGAGCAGCCGCCCGATAAGCGTCGACTTGCCGTCGTCCACCGAGCCGCAGGTCAGGAAGCGCAGCAGGGATTTGTGCTCCTGCTCCGCAAGCCAGCCGCGAACGTCATATTCCGGCTCGATGGCCAATGCCGTATTGTGGCGCATTTCAGAAATACCCTTCGCGCTTCTTCTTTTCCATCGATCCGGCCTCGTCCGTGTCGATCAGGCGGCCCTGGCGTTCGGAGGTGCGCGCAACCAGCATCTCGCTGACGATGTCCTCCAGCGTCTCCGCGTCGGACTCGATCGCGGCGGTCAGCGGATAGCAGCCGAGCGTGCGGAAGCGCACCAGCCGGTTTTCCAGCAATTCGCCGTCACGCAGCTTCATGCGTTCGTCGTCGCGCATGATGAGCATGCCCTCGCGCTCCACCACAGGGCGGCGCGCCGCGAAATAGAGCGGAACGATCGGGATGTCCTCGCGCAGGATGTACTGCCAGATGTCGAGTTCGGTCCAGTTGGACAGCGGAAAGACGCGGATCGATTCGCCCGGCGAAACGCGGGTGTTGAATATCTTCCACATTTCCGGGCGCTGGTGCTTCGGGTCCCATGCGTGCTGTGCATCGCGGAAGGAAAAGATCCTCTCCTTGGCGCGCGATTTCTCCTCGTCGCGCCGCGCGCCGCCGAAGGCCGCGTCGAAGCCGTATTTGTCCAGCGCCTGCCTCAGCGCCACGGTCTTCATGATGTGGGTGTGCGTGTTGGAGCCGTGGTCGAACGGGTTGATGCCGTCGCGCACGCCATCTTCGTTGATGTGCACGAGCAGGTCGAACCCGTGCTCGCGCGCCATGCGGTCGCGAAACTCGATCATCTCGTGGAATTTCCATGTCGTATCGACATGCAGGAAGGGAAAGGGCGGCTTGGCGGGATAGAACGCCTTCATCGCCAGATGCAGCAGCACCGACGAATCCTTGCCGACCGAATAAAGCATGACCGGCTTGGCGAAGGTCGCCGCAACCTCACGAAAAATATGAATCGCTTCCGCTTCGAGGCGGTCGAGATGTGAGAATCGCGCGAGCATTGCCGATGCCTTTCCGGGCATGACCCGTCGGCAATGCCGGCATGTCGGTCAGATAGCCTGTTATTGACCGTGTTTAATGCAGGCTTCCCGTTCACCCAAGAATGCCCATACCAAAGGCAGGCCGAATGATGGGCGCACATTGCGCGCAGGCGCATGCTGTTGGAATGGCGTTTCGCGGGGCCATGGAGCGGGCGAAGCCGACGCATTCACAGCGTCCGCGACCGCTTCAAAAAAGAAAAAGCCGGCGCGTTGCCGCACCGGCTTTTCGTGAGGAAATTCCTACTTCTAGAGGATGGCGCGAAGGCGCGCGATCACCTGCCAGAGCGCCGGGACGAGGCTCGCCGCAAGTGCGACCTTGATCAGGTCAGGCACGATGAACGGTGCGACGCCGAAGGTCCACGCCTTGTCCGCGCCGATCAGGTAGGCGAGCCAGGCGAAGCCCAGCGCCAGCATGATCGCTTCGCCCGTCAGCATGGCTCCGAACAGCTTGAACGGATTGCGGTCGAGCCCGCGATCCGCCGCCCATCCGGCGACTGCCGCCATCACGACGAAGCCGAGCAGATAGCCGCCTGTCGGCCCCATCATATAGGCCAGGCCAATGCCTTTTTCAGGCGTGCTCTGGAACACCGGCAGGCCGTACGCACCCTGCGCGAGATAGAGCAGCACGGTGGCAACGCCGAGCCGCCAGCCATAGGCCGCACCGATCAGCAGCACCACCAGCGTCTGGAGGGACAGGTCGACCGGCCCGAGCACGACTTTCGCCTTCGCGGAAATTGCCAGCAGCACGCTGCCCGCGACCGCCAGAAGCAATTGCGAGGCAATGCGCGTGACATTGTTTTTTGGAAGCACCAGCGACACGAGTGCGCTGGAGTTGGTGGCGGCTGCGGACATCAATTCCCTCCTGGAGCCAGATGCTGTTCGATTTTCCTATAGAGCGTTTCCATGCTACGCGGCAATTGCTTTTGATCCATCGGAAATTTTGCGGCAATGGAATTCGACACCAGTTTCGAGCCAAGATACGGCGAGGCCGTGCAGATCGCCCCCGGCGTGCGGCGGCTGACAGTACGCAATCCCAGCCCCTTCACCTTTCACGGCACCAACTCCTATATCGTCGGCACGGATTCGCTCGCCGTCATCGACCCCGGTCCCGAGGACGATGCCCATTTCGCGGCATTGATGCAGGCGATAGACGGGCGGCCCGTCAGCCATATTTTCGTCAGCCACACCCACCGCGACCATTCCCCGCTCGCCGCGCGGCTTAAGGCAGCGACCGGCGCGCCGCTGCTCGCCGAAGGGCCGCACCGGCCATCGCGTCCGCTGCGGATCGGGGAGCTCAATGCGCTCGACGCCAGCGCCGACCATGACTTCGCGCCGGACATCGCGCTCGCCGACGGCCAGCGCATCGACGGCGATGGCTGGACGCTGGAAACCGTTCTGACCCCCGGCCACGCCGCAAACCACGCCGCATTTGCACTCGACGGCACCGGCATCCTCTTTTCCGCCGACCATGTCATGGCCTGGGCAACCACCATCGTCGCGCCGCCGGACGGCGCGATGACCGATTACATGGCCTCGCTGGACAAGCTGCTGGCGCGCGACGACACGCGCTACCTGCCGGGGCATGGCGGGCCTGTCACGTCGCCCGCGAGTTTCGTGCGAGGGCTCAAGGCGCACCGCAAAATGCGGGAGCGCGCGGTGCTCGAACGAATCGCGGCAGGTGACCGCACCATTCCCGAGATCGTCGCCGCCATCTATCGCGACACAGACCCGCGCCTGCATGGCGCGGCCGGCCTGTCCGTGCTGGCGCATCTGGAGGACCTTGTCGCCCGAAGCCAGGTGCAAACCGACGGCGACGTCGCGATCGACGGCGTGTTTCGGCCGTAGCACGCCCCTCACCCTTATTCCTGCGGCGCGGCAGGGGTCAGCGTTGCCACCTGCGCGTCGAGTTCCTTCAGGAAACCCGTCACCAGCCCGGCATTGAGGCCGAAATCGCGGTCGCCGTAGCGCGATGTCGAGCGCATGTCGACAAAGGTCGAATCGCCGTCCTCGACCAGCCGCACGACAACATCGGACGGAAGCGCGAGCACAGGCGAATAGACCAGCGTCTCGATGTTAAACCGGCTGCCGGTGCCGATGATGCTCGGCCCCAGCACGGGCCAGCCATATTCCTGCATCGTCGCCTCGACCGCCGCGCGAACGTTCTCGATCGGCATTTCGTAGCGCCGCCCTGCAACTTCCGGATATTCCGCGCCCTGCAGGTCCCTCCAGCGGTCGCTCGGTCCGCCAACGGCATTCGTGCCCGGTCCGCGCGCGGCCAACGCCTCGACAAAAGCCGGCGGCTCATCGAGATCGGTCGAAATGTCCGCCAGCCTGGGCGTGGTGAGCGCCAGAAAAAGAGCGAAACAGGCGGGCACGAGCACCACGGCGGAAACGAGGAACGCCTTCACGACGTCGCGCCCGCCACGATAGCCGTAGTACCAGATGCGCGGCATTGCCAGCCCTGCCAGCAGGACCGCGAGCACCGCGAGCGTGGACGCCGTTACAAGACTCCAGAAGAAAGCGGGCGTTTCGAGAAGCAGCAGCCAGTGCGCGGCAATCGCCACCACCGCGACCGCCAGTGAAAGCACGGCGCATCGCCGCGCCCAGGGCGCGCTCCACGACCAGCGGCTTTCCTCGATGATCCGCATGCTGCTCCAGATTGTTCAGAGATGACGGCCGAAATCCATCCGTTCATGCAATATGCGAAGGATTTCCACATTTCCCTGCGTATCACGGCGAAAGAAGATGACATGGCGATTGCAAGGATGCGATTTCAGCCCAGGGCCGAGGTCGCCGCGATCGCTGCCCAGGCGACGCCTCCGGGCGAGCGTGGCAAACATATCGTCAAGTTCAGTCAGATAGCGCGCCGCTTTGTTCTCTCCCCAATTTTCGATTGAGTATTCGCCAATTGCATCAAAATCCGCTTCCGCCAGCACCGTCAGGCGAAACCGGAGCGTCACCGGTTCAGGCCGAGTCTCGATAGAGACTTTTCAAGCGAGTAGTCAGCAAATTCCCCCCGCTCGGCCTGCTGCCAGCCAAGGTCGACGGCCTCGCGCAGCCTTTGCAGCTTTGCGTCCTCACTCTCCTCGGTAGCGATCTTGAGCCTCAGCGCCTCGCGGATCACCTCGGATGCGTTGTTGTAGAGCCCGGAGGCTACCTTCTCGCGAACATATTCGTCGAGCTTTTCAGTAAGCGAGACGTGCATGGCATAACCCCTTGGACCGGCCTCAACATGAGTCCAGCCTTTATACAAAGATTGTCAATCCTTGTAAATTTCCTTCGCTATGCGTCGCCCGCGAAACGGAAGTCGCGAAACTGCTCGCGCAGCGTCATCTTCTGGATCTTGCCGGTGGCGGTGTGGGGTATTTCTTCGACAAAGGCGACATCGTCGGGCAGCCACCATTTGGCGACCTTGCCGTCCATGAAGGACAGCAACTCTTCCTTCGTCGGCTGCTTGCCGGGCTTGCTCACCACGACCAGCAGCGGCCTCTCGTCCCAGCGCGAATGGCGGATGCCGATGACCGCCGCCTCGGCGACATCTGGATGGCCGACCGCCAGGTTTTCGAGGTCGATGGTCGAAATCCACTCGCCGCCCGACTTGATGACGTCTTTCGCGCGGTCGGTGATCTGCATGTAGCCGAACTGGTCGATGTGGGCGACATCGCCCGTATCGAACCAGCCATCCGCATCGAACTGTTCCTTGCCTGCCCCGCCGAAATAGGCCCCCGCGACCGCCGGTCCACGCACCTTCAGCCGCCCGAATGTCTTTCCGTCGCGCGGGCGCTCGTTGTTTTCATCGTCGGTGACCTTCATCTCGACGCCGAAGGGCGGGTGGCCCTGCTTTTCCTTGACGGCGAGCAGCTCGTCTCCTTCCAGCGCGGCATATTCCGGCTTGATGGTGCACAGCGTCCCCAGCGGCGACATCTCCGTCATGCCCCAGGCATGGATCACCTCCACGCCATAGACCTTCTCGAACTTGCTGGTAACGGCGCGCGGGCAGGCAGCGCCGCCGATCACGACCTTCTTGAGATAGGGCAATTGCTTGCCGGTTTCTTCGAGATGCTGGAGCAGCATCAGCCAGACCGTCGGCACCGCCGCGGTGAACGAAACCTTCTCCGTGTCGAGCAATTCGTAGATTGACGCGCCATCCATCTTGCCGCCGGGCATCACCAGCTTGGCGCCGACCATAGGAGCGGACTGGCCGAGGCCCCAGGCATTGGCGTGGAACATGGGCACGACCGGCAGCACCACGTCGCGCGAGGCGATGCCCATGGAATCCGGCATCGCCGCAATCATTCCGTGCAGCACGTTTGAGCGATGGCTGTAGACCACGCCCTTGGGGTGGCCGGTGGTGCCGGATGTATAGCACATGCCAGCCGCCGCATCCTCGTCCAGCGTATTCCACTTGAATCCGCCTCCCGCCTGCGCCAGCCAGTCCTCATAGGCCACCACGCCGTCCAGCTTCGTTTCGGGCATGTGCTCCCTGCCGGTCAGCACGACGATCTTCCGGAGCGATTTCACCGAAGCCGCGATCTTCTCGACAATCGGCATGAATGTCAGGTCAACGAACAGGGCGCGATCCTCCGCGTCGTTCATGATCCATGCGATCTGGTCGGGGAACAGCCGGGGATTGAGCGTGTGGTAGATCGCGCCGATGCCCATTGCGCCATACCAGACTTCGAGATGGCGCGCCGAGTTCCACGCCAGCGTGGCGATGCGCTCACCTTCGCGATAGCCCTCGCGGTCGAGCAGCTCCGCCACCTTCAGCGCCCGCTCCCGCAATTGTGCATAGGTCGTGCGCAGGATCGGCCCTTCGACCGAGCGGGACACGATTTCGCGCCCGCCGTGCTGCAACGCTGCATGGTCGAGAACCTTGTGGCACAAGAGCGGCCATTTCTGCATCAAACCAAGCATGTCGGGTTCCTCCTCGAATCGGGGCAGTTTTCAGAAATCCGCAGGCGAATGTCCAGACTGCCAAAGTTCAGTCCCATGATGACGCAGCGGCAAGCCGTGGTCCAATGCAATGCACCAGCCCGTCCAATGGGCGGGGGTGGTTTTTCGGCCTGAACGGCGGTAGCACCAGAAGCACGAAACCCGTTCAGGAGGCCGCAATCTTGGTCAACCCACTGCCGCTTACCAACCTGCAAACCCGCGACGTGGAGTCGCTGCTCCATCCCTACACGCCGATCCACAAGCTGCGCGAGATCGGGCCGACCGTCATCGGCAGCGGCAAGGGCGTCTATGTCTACGACACGCAGGGACGCGACTATATCGAGGGCATGTCGGGCCTGTGGTGCGCCGGGCTCGGCTTCGGCGACGAGGAGATGATCGACGCCGCGACCGAGCAGTTGCGGACCCTGCCCTACTACCATCTGTTCGGCGCGAAAGGCACCGAACCGGCCATCGAGCTTGCCGAAAAGCTCAAGGAAATCGCGCCGGTGCCGATTTCGAAAGTGTTCTTCACCTCCTCCGGCTCGGAAGCCAACGACACGCAGGTCAAGCTCGCCTGGTACATGAACAATGCGCTTGGCCGCCCGAACAAGAAAAAGATCATCTCGCGCGTCAAAGCCTATCACGGCGTGACCGTAATGGCTGCTTCGCTGACCGGCCTGCCCTACAACCATATCGGCTGGGACCTGCCCGTGGACCGCGTGCTGCATACCGACTGCCCGCACTATTATCGCTTCGGTCAGGACGGCGAGAGCGAACAGGAATTCGTCGCGCGCATCGTGCAGTCGCTGGCCGACCTGATCGAGCGCGAGGGCGCGGACACGATCGCCGCCTTCATCGCGGAGCCGGTTCTGGGCGCGGGCGGCGTCATCGTGCCGCCGAAGGGATATTACGAGGCGATCGGCAAGCTGCTCGCCGAAAACGACATCCTGTTCATCGACGACGAGGTCATCAACGGCTTCGGGCGCACCGGCAACTGGTGGGGCTGCCAGACGCTCGGAATGACGCCGAACACCATTTCCTGCGCCAAGCAGCTGACCGCCGCCTATGCACCGCTCGGCGCGGTCATGGTGCCGGAAGACGTCTACCAGGCCTATGTCGATCATTCCGCGAAGATCGGCACGTTCGGCCACGGCTTCACCTATGGCGGGCATCCGCTCGGCTGCGCGCTCGGCGTAAAGGCCATCGAAATCTACCAGAAGCGCGATATTCTCAGCCATGTCCGCGCCCTGGCGCCCGTCTTTGCCCGCCGCATGGCCGCGCTGTCGGAGCATCCGCTGGTTGGCGAAACGCGTGCCTGCGGCCTGATGGGCGCCGTCGAACTGGTGGCCGACAAGGCGAGCAAGCGCTCCTTCGATCCGAAGCAGGGCGTCGGCCCGCAGCTTGCGCGCTTTAGCGAAGCCAACGGCGCGATCCTGCGCGCCATCGGCGATTCCATCGCCTTCTGCCCGCCCATGATCATCACGGAAGCAGAGTTGAACGAACTCTTCGACCGCTTCGAAAAGGCGCTGGCCGAGGGCGAAGCGTGGGTCTCTAAGGAGCAGCTGCGGGCGGCGTGAGGCGCGGCTCGCGGCCCACCGCAAGGTATACGCCGGGAACCATGCAGACCATGAACACGGCATCCAGTATGTCGTGGCCGAACATGATGTTGGTCATGCCCGAGCCTGTATAGGTGACGAGCACGATCAGCATCATCATGGCCCCGAACAGACGTGTCTTGTCATCCGCGCTGCGGATCGTCCTGATTGCGAGCCAGAAACCGTAGCCGAGCAGCGCCAGCAGGCTGACGAAGCCGATAATGCCGTTCTGGACCAGCGCCTGAAGCATGAAATTGTGGAAATGCGTGAAGGACCGGCTGATGTCGTACTGCTCGACAAGACGCCTGCCCAGCTCCTCCGCGGCATATCCCCTGCCGTGCCCGAGCCAGGGGGCCTCTTTCCACATCTCGAATCCGATTTCCCAGATCGCAAGGCGGATGCCGCCGGAGCTCAGATAGTCGCCCTTCTCCCGGATCAGCGCCCAGTCACTTGCGGCCTCCTCGAAACGCGCCGACAGAAGCGGCACTTCCGCGCCCGTCGCGATCATCGCGCCGACGAGCGCGGCCAGCGCCAGCGCGGGCACCCACAACCGGCGCAGCCATCCCCTCGGGGCAAACAGCACGAACAGCAGAAGCGCGTTCACGGCAAGCATCATCAGCGGCACGCGCGACTGCGACAGGATGAGCGCGACCACGCCGCACAGCGCGGCGGCGGCGAGCAAGCCGCGTTTGCGCTGCTCGCTCAGCAGGATCCCCACCACCACGATGGAGACCGCGACCACGGTGACAGTGGCGAACACAAGCGGATTGCCCGCGCCGCCTGCCGGTCGCTCGTCCGGAACGAGGATCATCTGCACGACAGCAATCGCCAGGCCGCCCATGCAGCCGATGGCAGCGCCCCAGACGACCGACCACATGATCTCTTCCTTGCGCGATACGGACCAATACGCATACGAGACCGGAAACAGCGCGAACGTCACCAGCGCCAGCAGTTCCGTCGGCTTGCGCAGCGCGCTGCCATTGGCGAATGCCGCAAGCACGGAAACCGCCACGAATGCCAGGAACAGGAAAGAGATGAGGCGTATTTCGCGAATATCGGAGAGCTTCACCCGACCCCGCGCCACATTATAGGCGCAGACGGCTCCGCCGCCGTTGAAAAGAAAGCTGACCGCGCTGCCGATGATCGGCGGCGACGCAAAGCAAAGCAAGGTGAATACCCGGTTGACTTTCGGGATATCAGCCAACAGCCCTGTCGGTAGCTTCATATGGGTGGTTTCGCTGCCTGAGCCGGAACAATTGCATGCGGGCAACATACCGGCAACGGTTGCGCCTCAAGATTAGGGGTCGGCTTGTTGCACAAGGCCGGGCACGACGCAACAAGGCGGCGCCGGACTCCCCTATTCGTCAGCGGGTGCGGATGGAGGCCTGCGCCGCCGCGAGCCGGGCAATGGGCACCCGGAACGGCGAACATGAAACATAGTCAAGTCCGACCTCCTCGCAGAAGCTGATGGATGCGGGGTCGCCGCCATGCTCGCCGCAAATGCCGAGCTTGATGCCCGGGCGGGCCTTGCGGCCTTTTTCGGCGGCGATGCGCACGAGCTCGCCCACGCCCTCGACATCCAGCGAAACGAAGGGGTCCTGCTCGATGATGCCCTTTTGCCTGTAGGTTTCGAGGAAGCTGGACGCGTCATCGCGCGAGATTCCATAGGTCGTCTGCGTGAGGTCATTGGTGCCGAAGGAGAAGAACTCCGCCGCCTCCGCGATGATGTTGGCGCGGATCGCCGCGCGCGGCAGTTCGATCATCGTGCCGGTGAGGTAGTCGATCGTTGCGCCGCTCTCCTTCATCACCGCCGCCGCGACCTCGTCAATGCGCTGCTTCACATAGCCGAGTTCCTTCATCATGCCCACCAGCGGCACCATGATCTCCGGGACCACGGGCTTTCCGGTCTTCGCGCCTGCCTGCACCGCCGCCTCGAAGATCGCCCGCGCCTGCATTTCGGCGATCTCCGGATAGGAAACCGCCAGGCGGCAACCGCGATGGCCAAGCATCGGATTGAACTCATGCAGCGCTTCGGTACGCAGCCGCAGCTTCTCTGCCGAAACGTTCATCGCCTCGGCGACTTCCGCGATTTCCTCCTCGGTCTTCGGCAGGAATTCGTGCAGCGGCGGATCGAGCAGGCGGATGGTGACCGGCAGGCCCGCCATGATCTCGAACAGTTCGAGGAAATCGGACCGCTGCATCGGCAAAAGCTTGGCAAGCGCGGTGCGGCGGTCCTTTTCGGAGTCGGCGAGGATCATCTCGCGCATGGCGATGATGCGCTGGCCCTCGAAGAACATGTGCTCGGTGCGGCACAGGCCGATGCCTTCCGCGCCAAAGGAACGCGCCATGCGCGCATCGGCAGGCGTTTCCGCGTTGGTGCGCACCTTCATGCGTCGCGCGGCGTCTGCCCATTTCATGACCGCGGCGAAATCGCCGGACAATTCCGGCTGCAGCATGGCGACCGCGCCCTTCAGCACCTGTCCGTTGGACCCGTCTATGGTGATGACGTCGCCCTTCCTGAAGCTTTGGCCAAGCGCCATCAACGTACCCGTCTTGGCATCCACACGCAGCGACCCGGCGCCGGAAACGCATGGCTTGCCCATGCCCCGCGCCACCACTGCGGCATGGCTCGTCATGCCGCCGCGCGTCGTCAGTATGCCCTCCGCCGCGTGCATGCCATGAATATCTTCCGGGCTCGTCTCGACGCGTACGAGAATGACCTTGCGACCGGCGGACTTCATTTCCTCCGCCTCGTCGGAGGAGAACACGATTTCGCCCGTCGCCGCCCCCGGAGAGGCGGGAAGCCCGACGCCGATCACATCACGCGCGGCCCTGGGATCGATGGTCGGATGCAGCAACTGGTCGAGCGACGCCGGATCGATGCGCAGCACCGCCTCCTCCTCGCTGATCAGACCTTCCCCGGCCATTTCGACCGCGATCCTGAGCGCGGCCTTGGCGGTGCGCTTGCCGGACCGGGTCTGGAGCATCCACAATTTGCCGCGCTCGATGGTGAATTCGAGATCCTGCATATCGCGATAGTGCTTTTCCAGCCGCCCGGAAATATCCACGAACGCGGCGAACGCATCCGGCATCACCTTTTCCAGCGACGGCTTGTCCGATCCCGCCGCGATGCGCGCGGCTTCCGTGATGTTCTGCGGCGTGCGGATGCCGGCCACCACGTCCTCGCCCTGCGCATTCACAAGAAACTCGCCATAGAGCTTCTTCTCGCCCGTTGAGGGGTTGCGCGTGAAAGCGACGCCGGTGGCGGACGTATCGCCCATATTGCCGAACACCATTGCCTGTACATTGACGGCGGTGCCCCAGCTTTCGGGAATGTCGTGCAAACGCCGGTAGGTCATGGCGCGATGGTTCATCCAGCTTGAGAAAACCGCGCCGATGGCGCCCCAGAGCTGCTCGCGCGGGTCCTGCGGAAAGGACTTGCCGAGCTCCTCCTCGATCCTGGCCTTGTAGAGAATGATGATCGCCTGCCAGTCGGTCGCGGAAAGCTCGGTATCGAGATCGACGCCACGCCTTGCCTTCTCGTCCTCCAGAATCTCGTCGAAGACTTCATGGTCCAGCCCGAGCACAACGTCGGAATACATCTGGATGAAGCGCCGGTAACTGTCATAGGCGAAGCGCGCATCGCCCGCGTCGGCGGCAAGCGCCTCAACCGTATCGTCGTTGAGGCCGAGATTAAGCACCGTATCCATCATTCCCGGCATGGAGGCGCGCGCGCCCGAACGCACCGACACCAGCAGCAGTTTCTTCGGATCGCCGAATGCGCGCCCGGTCAGCGCCGCGACGTGCTTCAACGCCTGGTCGACCTCGGCCTCCAGTTCCGCCGGATAGGATTTCCCGTTGGCATAATACCAGTTGCAGGCCTCGGTGGTGATGGTGAAGCCGGGCGGCACGGGCAGTCCGAGATTGCACATTTCGGCAAGGTTCGCCCCCTTGCCGCCGAGCAGATTTCGCTCTTTCGCACTGCCTTCGGCAGCCCCGTCACCGAAAGTGTAGACCCACTTGGTCATGTCTCGCATTCCTCGTTGCCAGCCTCGTGGATAGGCACATGCCGCTTCGCCAACATGGTTGCCCGACCGATATGATGCTGCGCTGCGAAAGGCAACGCCCCGGTGGCGCTGCCCCGCAATTACAATCGGTTAGACTATTTTGCATGGTAAATCCCTTGCACATTCGCCGCAGAAGCCTTAGAACATAACCGGAACATTATTGCAATATGGAAAATTGCTAATGAAGCAGGACGGAAAACTCGACTATCTGGAATTATCGGCAACGGGCGGGATTCTGGACGGCGTGAAGGCGTTTTATGCCTCTGTTTTCGGCTGGTCTTTTACCGATTACGGCGTCACCTATGCGGCATTCGACGAGGGGCTGGATGGTGGATTTCAGGCCGAAGGGTCCGTGCCGCGCCCGCCCCTGCCTGTTCTCTACGCAACCGACATCGAGGCGACATTGAAGGCAGTGGAAGAGGGCGGCGGCGTGGTGACGGTTCCCGTTTTCGCCTTCCCCGGTGGGCGACGCTTCCATTTCACCGATCCCGCCGGTAACGAAATGGCGATCTGGAGCCCGTGAGCACGCTTTTTCCCTAGCTTGCCGCGCGGTCGCTTTTGGGCATTTTGCGCGATTGCCTTATCGGTATTCGATCCCTATAAGGCGGCACACTCGAACCGACCACGCGTCGGCTCTTGGGGCGTCGCCAAGCGGTAAGGCATCGGTTTTTGGTACCGACATTCCCAGGTTCGAATCCTGGCGCCCCAGCCACTGCCCTTCACTGCGGACAGAATGCGTCGTGCAGCGCCTGGACAACGGTCTGCACCTCGGGCCGTGTGATACGATAATAGACCGTCGTGCCCTCGCGGCGCGATTCAACGAGGCCGTCGGCCCTCAGCCGCATCAATTGCTGGGACATCGGCACCTGTTCGATGCCGAGGAGGTCGCGAAGCTCGGCCACCGACCGCTCCTCGTTGACCAGCGCGCAAAGCACCAGCAGGCGCTGCGGATGCGAAAGGCTGCGCAACAGTTCAGCCGCCCTTCCCGATGCCGGGATCATTTCTTTTACATTCATACTCTTGAATTTAAGCTTCTTGAATGTTAGATGCAAGCCCGTCGATCGGCAACAGTGAAAGTCGCGAAATTTCGCCGGACGGCAAGCAGTTTTTTTGGCAGAGCGGCACGACAGGAGAGAAAAATGAAAGTGGAAAATGCGGTGCGGATGTTCGCCGGTTTCATGGTGCTGATTTCGCTGGCACTTGGCCTCTATGTTTCGCCCTACTGGTTTTTCCTGACAGGCTTCGTGGGCTTCAACCTCATCCAGTCGTCCATCACCGGCTTTTGCCCGGCTGCGATGATCTTCCGCCGGATGGGCTGCAAAGCCTGATCGCTCGGCCGGTCGAATGGAGGAAATGCCATGACGGGGAATAGCCTCGCCTGCGGCGCAGCGCTTTTGCTTGCGCTGACCGCAACCACGGCCTGGGCGGAAAATTTCAAGGTGGAGCCGGCCACGGTCACCGAGTGGAAGGCCGTGTTTGCGGAAGTCGAGAGCCGCACCGTCGTTCCGGCTCGCGCCCGCATTTCCGGCACCATTGCCGACGTTCGCGTCACCGAGGGACAGGAGGTGAAGAAGGGCGACGTCACCGCCACGGTGGTGGACGAAAAGCTTGCCCTTCAATTGCGTGCGGCGGAGGCGCGTATCGCCGCACTCCAGTCGCAGATGGAAAATGCGCGCACCGAGCTTGAGCGCGCGCAGGACCTGCTGGGCCGAGGCGCTGCGGCACAGTCGCGCGTCGATTCGGCGAAAGTCCAGCTCGACGTGACGACCAACCAGCTTGCCGCGGCGATTGCCGAAAAGGCCGTCATCGACCAGAGCGTGCTCGAGGGCGAGGTGCTTTCGCCCGCCGCCGGTCGCGTGCTGACAGTGCCGGTCACTGCCGGTTCGGTCATCATGGCCGGCGAAACCATCGCGCGCATCGCCTCCGGCCAATATTACCTGCGCCTTTCGCTGCCCGAGCGGCATGCTGCCGAGATCGTCGAAGGCGCAACCGTCGCCATCGGCGCGCGTGGCACGTCGGGCCGCAATTTCACCGCCGGGCAGCAGGGACGCATTGCCAAGGTCTATCCTGAAATCGAGAATGGCCGCGTCATCGCCGATGTGGAAGTCGCCGATATCGGCGATTTTTTTATCAATGAGCGCATGCTCGTTTCCATTCCGGTTGCGCGGCGCAGCGTCCTTGCGGTGCCGCCCGAGGCCGTGCGCACCGTTCACGGCATCGACTATGTTTCGCTGAACACCGCTGGCGGAGAGCAGGATGTCGCCGTCGTGCTGGGCGAGCAGGTCGAGGTGGACGGCAAGCAGATGGTCGAAGTGCTGACCGGGCTTTCCTCCGGCGACGAGGCCATTGTTCCATGAAGGACGGCGTTGCCGGAGGGCTGACGCGCGCATTTATCGCGTCCCCGCTCACACCCCTTTTCCTGCTGGCTGCGCTGGCGCTCGGGCTTGTCGCCCTGGTGACGCTGCCGCGCGAGGAAGAACCGCAGATTTCTGTGCCTATGGTCGACATTCACGTCTCGGCCAACGGAATGAAGGCCGACGATGCCGTGAAGCTGGTGACCGAGCCGCTGGAAACGATCGTCAAGAGCATTGCGGGCGTCGAGCATGTCTATTCACAAACGGCGGACGACGGCGCGCTGGTCACGGCGCGTTTCGAGGTCGGCACCAGTTCGGACGCCGCTGTGTTGCGCGTGCATGACAAAGTGCGCGCCAACATGGACCGAATTCCTGTCGGCGTGCCGGAACCGCTGATCGTCGGGCGCGGCATTGACGATGTCGCCATCGTCGTTGTGACGCTGACGCCATCTCCCGGCGCGGCGGATCGCTATTCGCCCGCCGATCTCACGCGGCTTGCGCGCGAGTTGCAAACCGAGGTTTCCAAGCTGCCGGACATCGGGCTGACCTATATCGTCGGTGAACAACCGGACGAAATCCGCGTCGAACCCGACCCGGAAAAGCTCTCCCTTTATGGCATCACCCTGCAGCAGCTTGCGGCGAAGGTTTCCGGCGCGAACCGGTCCTTCCAGATCGGCACGGTGCGCGACGAAGGCAGCCAGCGCGCTCTGGTTGCCGGACAGACGCTGCAATCGGCGACCGACATCGGCAACCTGCTTCTCACCGCGCGAGACGGACGGCCCGTCTATGTGCGCGACGTGGCGGACACGATCCTCGCCACCTCCCCCGCCGAAAACCGCGTGTTCAACATCTCGCGCACCGAAAACGGGTTGGGGCGCGCGCCAGCCATCTCGCTCGCAATCGCAAAGCGCCCCGGCACCAATGCCGTCGTCATCGCGGAAAATATTGTCGAGCGGCTGGAGCAGGTGCGCGGCGACATCTTCCCGAAGGATGTGGAGATGACCGTCACGCGCGATTATGGCGAGACGGCCAACGAAAAGGCGAACGAGTTGCTGTTCCATCTCGGGCTGGCGACCGTTTCCATCGTCGTGCTGGTGGCGCTCGCCATTGGCTGGCGCGAGGCGCTGGTGGTGGCGGTGGTCATCCCGACGACGATCCTGCTCACGCTCTTTGCCTCGCGCGTCATGGGCTACACGCTGAACCGCGTCAGCCTGTTCGCGCTGATCTTTTCCATCGGCATCCTGGTGGACGACGCCATCGTCGTCATTGAGAACATCGCGCGCCACTGGGCGATGGGCGACGGGCGCTCCCGCAAGCAGGCGGCCATCGAGGCGGTCGCGGAGGTGGGCAATCCCACCATCGTGGCGACGCTGACGGTCGTGGCGGCACTTCTGCCCATGCTGTTCGTGTCGGGCATGATGGGCCCCTATATGAGCCCGATCCCGACCAATGCGTCGGCGGCGATGCTGTTTTCCTTCTTCGTCGCAGTGATGCTCACACCATGGCTGATGATGAAGTTCGGCGGATCGGCACACCACGCACACGCCTCGACGGCTCGCGGAGGCGCGCTTGGGCGGGCTTACTCCGCAGTCGCGCGCCCGATCCTCAAATCGCGTGCGCGGGCATGGACATTCCTTGCCGTTGTCGGCCTTGCGACGCTCGCCTCCATGGCCCTGATCTACACGAAGCACGTCACGGTGAAGCTGCTGCCGTTCGACAACAAGACCGAATTGCAGGTGGTCGTCGACCTGCCGAAATCGGCCTCCGTGGAAGAGACCAACCGCGTGCTGCAATCCATGGTCGAGCGACTGGCGGATGTGCCGGAAATCGTTTCGTTCCAGACCTTTGCGGGCACGGCCTCACCGTTCAACTTCAACGGGCTGGTGCGGCACTATTATCTGCGTTCAGGCCCCGAACAGGGCGACATCACGGTGAACCTGCTTCCCAAGGGCGAGCGCGACAGGGCGAGCCACGCAATCGCGCTCGACATGCGCGAGCGCCTCGCCGGACTCGATATGCCCGCCAGCACCATCGTCAAGGTGGTGGAGCCGCCGCCGGGACCGCCGGTCATGGGCACGCTGCTTGCCGAAATCTACGGCCCGGATGCCGAGACGCGGCGCGCGGTCGCCACCAGGGTGCGCGAGACTTTTGCCAGCATTCCCTTCATCGTGGATGTGGACGACAGCTTTCACAACCAGACCGACCGGCTGCGGCTGTCCATCGATCAGGACAAGATCGAATATCATAAGGTCGAGCAGGCCGACGTCTACGACACGCTGGGCTATCTCTATGGCGGCACAACCGTCGGGTATTCCCATCGCGGCGGCGGACGCCAGCCGATCCCGATCCGCATCGCGCTCTCGAAGGAAAACGGCGTCGTGGACCAGCGCGCGCTGACCACGCCCGTTGCGGCGAATGCCGTGCCCGGTGCACGCGACGTCGTCGAGCTTGGCGATGTCGTGACGCTTGCCCGAGAACCCTCTTCCTTCCCCATATTCCGGCACAATGGCCGCGCCACGGAGATGGTGCTGGCCGAACTTGCCGGCGAGTTCGAAGCGCCGGTCTACGGCATGCTGGCCGTCAACGATGCGATTGAAAAAGCGGATTGGGGCGACCTGCCAAAGCCGGTCATCTCGCTGCACGGCCAGCCGGACGACGAATCCGCGCCCACCCTCTTGTGGGACGGCGAGTGGGAAGTCACATGGGTAACCTTCCGCGACATGGGCGCGGCCTTCATGGTCGCCATCATCGGCATCTACATTCTGGTCGTGGCGCAGTTCGGCTCCTTCAAGCTGCCGCTGGTCATCCTCACGCCCATTCCGCTGACGCTGATCGGCATCATGCTCGGCCATTGGGCTTTCGGCGCGCCCTTCTCGGCAACTTCGATGATCGGTTTCATCGCGCTCGCCGGCATCATCGTACGCAATTCGATCCTGCTGGTGGACTTCATCCGTCATGCGCGCAGGCCGGGACGCCCGTTGCTCGACGTGCTGCTGGAGGCCGGCGAAATCCGCTTCAAGCCGATCCTGCTCACCGCCATCGCGGCAATGATCGGCGCCGCCGTCATCCTGACGGACCCGATCTTTCAGGGGTTGGCCATCTCGCTTCTGTTCGGGCTTGCCTCCTCGACGTTGCTCACAGTGCTGGTCATTCCGGCAATCTATGTCGCGCTGCGAGGCGAGCGCGCTCAGGACATTTCATTGGAGACGACGCATGATTAAGGACTGGAAGGCGTTTGCCGGAGAGCTTTCGGGCGGGCTGCGCGAATTGCGCGGCGGCGCGCCGGATGTGATGAAAGGCTTCTCCGCCATGGCGCAGGCAGCGCTCAAGGCCAATGCACTCGACGTAAAGACCAAGGAACTGATTGCACTCGCCATCAGTGTCGCGGTGCGCTGCGACGATTGCATCGCTTTCCACGCAAAGGCAGCCGTCGATCAGCGTGCAAGTCGCGAGGAAGTGCTGGAAACGCTGGGCATGGCCGTCTACATGGGTGGCGGCCCGTCGGCCATGTATGCGAACCACGCGCTGGAAGCCTTCGACCAGTTCGCGAACGCGGGCTGAACGGTCAGACCGCTTCGCGTATCTTTTCGGCGGTTTCGAGATCGACCGAGACAAGCTGGCTGACGCCCTGCTCCGCCATGGTCACGCCGAACAGGCGGTTCACGCGCGCCATGGTGATGGGGTTATGCGTGATGATGACGAAGCGGGTTTCCGTGGTGCGCGCCATTTCCTCCATGAGGTTGCAGAAGCGCTCGACATTGTGATCGTCGAGCGGCGCATCGACCTCGTCCAGCACGCAGATCGGCGCGGGATTGGTCAGGAACACGGCGAAGATCAGCGCCATGGCGGTCAGCGCCTGCTCGCCACCGGAAAGCAGCGTCATGGTCTGCGGCTTCTTGCCCGGCGGGCGGGCCAGGATTTCAAGCCCCGCATCCAGCGGATCCTCTGATTCGATCAGTTGCAGTTCCGCCGTGCCGCCGCCGAACAGATGCGTGAACAGCCGCTGAAAATGCCCGTTCACCACATCGAAGGCCGCCAGCAGCCGCTCGCGTCCTTCCTTGTTGAGGTTCTGGATCGCCTGTCGCAGCTTGCGGATCGCCTCCACCACATCTTCACGCTCGGAAACGATGGTTTCCAGCCGCTCGGACAGTTCGCGCTGCTCTTCCTCCGCGCGCAGGTTTACCGCACCCAGCCGCTCGCGCTCGATCTTGAGCCGCTCAAGCGTCCGCTCCGTCTCGCCCATGTCGGGCAGCGGCTGGTCGGCTTCTAGGCCCGTGTGCTGGATGACGATGTGCGGCGGCACGTTGAGTGCCTCCTGAATGCGCGCCTCGACCTCGGCGCGGCGCTCGTCAGCGGCGGTCAGCCTTTCCTCGGCGCGCACGCGCCCCTCGCGGGCCTCGGCCAGCGCGGTGATCGAAGAGGTCGCCGCCTTGTCGAGTTCGGCCTGCCGATTTTCCGCTTCCTGAAGCCTGTCGCCGGCTTCCCTGCTCGCGGCCTCGGACAGCGAAAGTTGCGAGAGGAGGCCGCGCCGCCGCTGGTCGATGTCGTCCGGCGCATCCGCCAGCCGCATGCGTTCGGCATCTGCCTCGGCGCGCCGCTCTGTCAGAAGCGCGATCTGCTTGTCGGCATTTTCCGCGCGACCGGTCCAGCTTGCGCGCTCGCCCTCGATCGCCGACAGCCGCCGCTGCCGCGCCTCCGCCTCGCGCCGCAAGCCTTCATGCACAGCGCGTGCGTCCGCGAGCGTTGCGCGGTCGCGCGAGACATCCGCCGACAACCGCTCAAACTGCAATTGCAGTTCGCCGAGATCTGGCGCTGCCGCAAGCTGCGCCTCGGCCTGTCCGTGACTGGTCTCGGCTTCCTGCACCGTTTCGGCCAGCCGTGCGCGCGCCTCATCCAGCGCGGCGCGGCGCTTGACCAGTTCGCCAGAAGCCTTCTCGGCCTTTTCGAGCGCGTCCCGCGCCTGGCTGACGGCGTGCTGCGCGTCGCGCCAGTTCTGCCGCGCGGTCTTTTCCGCCTCGGTCAGCGTGCGCACGGCCTGCTCCGTCGCCGCGAGCTTTTCCTCGGCAGCGCGCACGACACGCGTCGCCTCGACCGCCTCGGCATCCAGTTCCTTGAGCCTGTTCTTCTGCGCAAGGCGCATCGCCGCGGGCGTCGGCGCCTCGGCGCTCGCCGTTACGCCGTCCCAGCGCCACAGCGCGCCGTCGCGGCTCACCAGCCTTTGGCCGGGCGACAGCAATTTTTGCAGGCGCGGGCCGTCCGCCGAATCGACCACGCCGACCTGCGCCAGTCGCCGCGCCAATTGCTTCGGCGCGCGCACGAAACCGGCAAGGCTGCGCGCGCCTTCCGGCAAGGGAGCGTCGCCGGGCCGTGGTTCCATCTCGCCCCAATGCGCGGCAGCCGCCCTGTCGAGCGGCAGGTCGAGGTCCTCGCCAAGCGCCGCACCAAGCGCCGTCTCGAAGCCCCGGTCCACGCCGATCTGTTCCAGAACCGCCGGAAAAAGGTCGCTCGATCCCGCATTCAGCACCTTGGCCAGCGTCCGCGCTTCCGTCTCGACGCGCTGCAAGGCCGCGCGCGCTTCCTGCACGGGCGAGCGCGCCGCGCCTTCCGCCTGCCGCGCCTCTGTCACGGCCTTTTCGGCGGAAAGCGATGCAGCCTCCGCCTCTTCCATGCGCCGCTGCGCTTCTTCCACAAGGCCGCGCTTTTCCGTCGGGTCGGGCAGCGCCGAAATCTGCGCCACGATCGCCGCAAGATCGCGGTCAACCTCGGCAAGCTGGCGCGAAACGCGTTCGCGCCGCTCGGTCGCGTCACGCAAGGCGCGTTCGCTCTGGTTGCGCTGCGCCGCGGCTTCCGCGCGCTCGGCGGTCAGCTTCGCCAGCGCGCCTTCGCTCAATGTCAGGGTCGCATTCGCCTGCTCGAATGCGGCGCGGGTCGTCACTTCGCGCTCCGCCGATCCGGCTTCCTCGGCGCGCAGGCCCGCCTCTTCCTCGGCCAGCCTTTGCAAAATGGCAGCGTTGTCGAGCACCATCTGGTTTTCGCGCTCGATATCGGCGGCAAGCTGCTCCACGCGGCGGTCAAGCTCGGCCTGACGGTTTCTGATGCGCTGCTCTTCTTCCTCGATCTGCGCCTTCGCGATGGTCAGGCGCTGCAAGGCCGCCGCCGCTGCTGCCGCCGCGTCGCGCAGTTCCGGCAGGTGATGCGCGCCGACCGCCTGTTGCTTGGCGGCTTCCATCTGTTGCGCGGCGCGGTCGCCGACCAGCGCGGTTGCCTGCGCCAGCGCCGATTTCGCCTCCGCCTCCTGCGCCTTCGCGGCGGTCCAGCGCAGGTGCAGCAGGACGGCTTCCGCCTTGCGGATGTCGGCGGACAGGTTCTTGAACCGGGTCGCCTGCCGCGCCTGTCGCTTCAGACTTTCAATCTGGCCGCCGAGTTCGCCGGTCACATCGTCGAGGCGCTCAAGGTTCTGCTCCGCCGCGCGCAGCCGCAACTCGGCCTCGTGGCGGCGTGTGTGCAGGCCCGAAACGCCCGCCGCCTCTTCCAGAAGCTGCCGACGGGCTTGCGGCTTGGCCTGTATCAGTTCGCCGATGCGCCCCTGCCCCACCATGGAAGGCGAGCGCGCGCCGGTGGACTGGTCTGCGAACAGAAGCTGCACGTCCTTGGCGCGCGCCTCCTTGCCGTTGATGCGATAGACCGACCCCGCCTCACGCTCGATGCGGCGCGACACCTGCAATTCATCCGCATCGTTGAAGCTCGGCGGCGCGCTCCGGTCTGCATTGTCGAGGAACAGCGTCACCTCGGCTGTGTTGCGCGACGGGCGCGTCGAGGAGCCCGAAAAGATCACATCGTCCATGCCGGACGCGCGCATGTTCTTGTAGGAGCTTTCGCCCATCACCCAGCGCAGCGCTTCGACCAGATTGGACTTGCCGCAGCCGTTCGGCCCCACCACGCCGGTCAGTCCGCGCTCGATCACGAAATCGGACGGCTCGACGAAGGACTTGAAGCCCAGAAGGCGCAGCTTGGTGAATTTCACGCGCAGGCCAAGGCGCGCATCACAGGCGCGCCCCTCCCTGCCGCGCGTGATTTGCGATGCGCGAGGGTCGGCCCCTCATCCGCCTGCCGGCACCTTCTCCCACAAGGGGAGAAGGGAGATGTCATATTTGCCGGCTCAAATTTCCAGCGTTGCGGGATGAACGCAAGGTTGAAGAGATCGTCCTTCTCCCCTTGTGGGAGAAGGTGCCGGCAGGCGGATGAGGGGTAGCGCCGACGCGAGCCGCGCGAAACCGCTGCGAGCGCAAGCCCTGTAAAGCCTTGCGCCCCCGCAAACATCACCGCCCTAGAGCAGCGGGTCGATGATTGCCGACATTTCCTCAATCGACAGTGCCCCCGGATATTTCGATCCGTTGATGAAAAAGGTGGGCGTGGAATCCACGCTGAAATCATTGGCGGCCCGCTCACGCACCGCCCTGATGTCGTCGAGCAACTTCTGATCGGTCAGGCAGGCCTCGAATGTCTGCTGCGAGAAACCGGCCAGTTTCGCAAGCTGAAGAAGCGCGTCTTTCGCGTTTTCCACAGCCGCCCAATTGCTCTGCTGCTGGAAAAGCACGCTGACCATCTGGAAATATTTGTCCTTGGAACAGCGCGCCAGCATGAATGCACCTTCCGCGCGCGGGTCGAACGGGAACTCGCGGAAGATCATCCTCACCTTGCCGGTGTCGATATATTTGCTGGTGAGCGCCGGAAGGGTCGTCTCATGGAAATGCGCGCAATGCGGGCAGGTCATCGATGCATATTCGACGATGGTGACCGGAGCATCGGCCTTGCCGAGCACCATTTCAGGCAGCGGACCCGGTTCGAGCAGCTTGGCCATGTCGACGGTGCCGGACGCCTTCGGCGCTTCCACAGCCTTTGCAGGCGCGGCCTGTTCGGCAGGAGCAGCCGGCGCGGCCTGTTCGGCGGGGGCCGCAGGGGTTGCGGCGGGCTCGGCGGGAGCCGGGGTGCTTTCAGCCTGCTTGGCCTTGTCGCCGGAATCCGAACACGCCGCCAGCATCGCCGCTCCGGAAACGGCGGCAAACGCGGCTAGGATGGTCCTGCGCTGGACGATACTCTTCATGCGAATCACCTGAGTTGAGAGGGATTGTGCGTTGGAACACCCAACAAAAGCGAGAGTTCGCGCGAATTAAGGCAAAACCATCCCCAACACAAAGCGCTTTTGCGCGGTCTCGTGCGCTCTTTGCCTGAGTTCTCAAAAAATTGACCGGATGCGATCCGCAGTGTACCAACTCTTGGTACATCCCGATAGAATCGACCATGGAGGGTATGATGCCGCGCAACACGTCCATTTCGCTCGGGGATCATTTTGTCGGTTTCATAGACGATCAGGTCGCGTCCGGGCGCTACGGTTCTGCCAGCGACGTCGTTCGCGCGGGTCTGCGCCTGCTTGAGGAACGGGAGACGAACCGAAAGGCGCTGGAGGCGGCGCTGATCGCGGGCGAGCAATCCGGCGAGCCGCAGCCGCTCGACCTTGAGGCTTTCAAAGCCCGGAAGCGCGCCGAACGAAGCTGATGAAAACACTGGCATTTTCGCCCGCCGCGCTGGCGGATCTGGACAGCATTTGGGACTTTTCCGCCGACAGATGGAGTATCGATCAGGCCGATCGATACATCGATGAGATGGTGAACGCCTGCCATGATCTGGCCGCGAACCGAAAAGCTGGCCGTGCAGTTGAGATACGGCAGGGATATAAGAGATACGGCGTGGGGTCCCATGTGATCTACTACCGGGAAACGAAGGTTCGGCTTGATGTCATTCGCATCCTCCATGGAAGGATGGATGCGGATCGCCATATATGAAGATACCACTGCGACGGATCAGCGCTTCCGGCTGGCCCTGACCGAAGCGCCGAGCCGTTCGAGCGACTGGCGCAGGCCCTCGTCCTCGATCCCCGAAACAATGCCTTTCAGCCTTTCGCGCTCGTCCGCACCAAGCTCCCGCAACCTCGGGCGTTCCGGCTTCGGCTGGCGCACCGGCTTCTGGACAATGCGTAGCCGTCCGATCGCCATATAGCCCATGAAGGCATTGACCCGGTTCACGATTTCGCCCGCCTCGTGCTGGATATGCAGCGCCGCCAGACCCTCGCAGGCGATCACCAGGACCGCCGGTTCATACGGGTCGCTTTCGTCGCGGCGGCGGCCCCACTGGATCTTTTCCGGGCGCGAGGATTGCGCGATACGCGGGCCGACGATTTCGTCCCAGCTCTGGACAAGCGCCACCGACAGCCCGGCCCGCTTGCGCAGCACCGGATCCAATATCTCCCCCGCCAGGTCGGCGACGGGAACGGGATTGCCCGAGGTCCTTTTCCCTGCCATGTGCTTGTCCGATGAACGCTTCATCCCAACCAATGACACCGGCAGGTCGCGCGGGCAAGGCTTCACTCGCCTCCCGCCTGCTGGACTGGTACGACCGGCACCACCGTGAGTTGCCGTGGCGCGTTTCCCCGGCTGAGCGACGTGCCGGAGTGCGTCCCGATCCTTACCATGTGTGGCTCTCGGAAATCATGCTCCAGCAGACCACGGTCGAGGCGGTGAAGCCTTATTTCCTGAAGTTCAGGGAGCGATGGCCCCGCGTCACCGATCTCGCCGATGCACATGCCGACGAGGTGATGAAGGCATGGGCCGGGCTCGGCTATTATTCGCGCGCCCGCAACCTCAAGGCCTGCGCCGATGCCGTCGCGGCGGGGGGCGGCGCTTTTCCGGAGACGGAAGCGGGGTTGCTCGCCCTGCCGGGGGTCGGCCCCTATACCGCCGGCGCCATTGCTTCGATTGCCTTCGACCAACCCGCTGCCGTGGTCGACGGAAATGTCGAGCGCGTCATGTCCCGGCTGTTCGCCATCGAAACCCCCTTGCCCGCCGCGAAATCAGAAATCCGCCAACGAGTCGAAACGATCCTCCCACATGACCGACCCGGCGATTTCGCTCAAGCCATGATGGATCTCGGAGCGACCATCTGTTCGCCCAAACGTCCCCGCTGCATGCTGTGCCCCGTCAATGAGGATTGCGAGGCGCTGGCGAGTGGTGACCCGGAGCGTTTTCCGCTGCGCCCTCCCAAATCCGAAAAGCCTCTACGCCGAGGTGCGGCCTTCGTCGCCATTCGCAAACATGATCGTGCCGTGCTCCTGCGCAGGCGTCCCGACCGGGGTTTGCTCGGCGGCATGGTCGAGCCGCCGACAACCGGCTGGACAGCGCGCAACGACGGCGAAACCGGCGCGCAATCCGCGCCTTTTTCCGCAAACTGGCGATTTTGCGGGCGCATTTCGCATGTTTTCACGCATTTTGCGCTGGAACTCGAAGTTTACTGCGCGGAGACCGACGGCTTCGATCCGTCGCCGCCGAATTTCTGGTCACGCGAGGTCATGGCCGAGGCTTTGCCCACGGTCATGAAAAAAGTCATCGAGGCCGCCCTTCCTGACCTATCCAGACGGCAACTTCCATCCTGAACCGTCAGCCGCCTGCACGCTCGATGCCAAGGCGCGCGATGCGCCGCAGCTCGTCGATCGCCGTCAGCCCGCCCGCCCGCTCGTAGTGCCAGAAGGTCCAGCCGTTGCAGGCGTCCAGCCCCTGCACGGTCGCACCGACCTTGTGAATCGAACCGGCGGTTTCCGCCGTTGCAATGGTGCCATCGGCGCGAACCTTGGCGATCCAGCGCCGCCTCGAATCATAGAGCGTGGCGCCGGGCGCGATCAGCCCGCTGTCGATCAAGCTGACGAAGGCGACGCGCGGTTCGGCGCGCTTGCCCGCCAGCGTCGAAAGCTCGCTTTGCTCCAGTGGTTCCACGGCCGCAATTCGCGCCGTCGCGGCCTCTATATAGCTGTCCTCGCGTTCGACGCCCACGAAATGACGTCCGAGGCGCTTGGCCACGGCTCCCGTGGTGCCGGAGCCGAAGAAGGGGTCGAGTACGATGTCGCCGGGCTTCGTCGTCGCCGTCATGATGCGGGCAAGCAGCGCTTCCGGCTTCTGCGTCGGATGCACCTTGTCGCCGTTCTCGTCCTTCAGGCGCTCGGCCCCCGTGCAGATCGGGAAAAGCCAGTCCGAGCGCATCTGAACATCGTCGTTCGCCGCCTTCATGGCCTCGTAATTGAAGGTGTATCCCTTGTCCTTCTGGTCTTTCACGGCCCAGATCAGCGTTTCATGCGCATTCTGGAAACGGCGACCGCGAAAGTTCGGCATCGGGTTGGTCTTGCGCCAGATCACATCGTTCAGGATCCAGAAGCCGAGGTCCTGCATCTTCGCGCCGACGCGGAAAATGTTGTGATAGGAGCCGATGACCCAGATGGTGCCGCCCGGCTTGAGCACCCGGCGCGCCGCCAGCAGCCAGGCACGGGTGAAGGCGTCATAGGCCTCGAAGCTGTCGAACTGGTCCCAGTGATCGTCCACGGCATCGACCCTCGACTGGTCGGGCCGGTGCAACTCGCCTTCGAGCTGGAGATTGTACGGAGGGTCCGCGAAAATGAGGTCGATGCATTTGTCTGGCAGCCTGTTGAGCGCCGCGACGCAATCGCCTTTGAGGATGGTGTCGAGCCAGGGAGCCTGTTCGCTCGAACGGATGAGTTGCAGAGGACGCACTGCCGACATGATCTACCCGGATACGCTGAACTGTTTACTGCACGTTATGGTTACCGGACTGGGTAAAGATTTAATGAAATAACCTGCGGATTTGCGCCGGAAGGCCCAATACTGTAAAGCGCGCGCCGTTCTTGTCCGATTGTGGAAGCTCCATGCCTCAGCCTGATCTTGTCATTTTCGATTGCGACGGCGTCCTGATTGACTCCGAAATCATCGCGGCCCGCGTCGAGTCAGAACTGCTGACCGATGCCGGATATGAAATCTCGCCCGAAGAGATCGCCGCGCTTTATTCGGGGCTGACGTTCAGCGAAATATTGATGCGTATCGAGAAGGTCGCACAGGTGCCGTTTCAAGCCTCGCTGATCGAACAGGCTGAATCGCTGACGGACAAACGTCTTGCGGATGTGCGCATCATCGAGGGGGCCGCGCAGGCGGTGGCGGGCGTGACTGTCCCGCGCTGCATCTGTTCAAATTCCACGCCGGAGCGCTTGAAAATGACGCTTGCGGCAACCGGTCTGGACCGCTTTTTCGTGGACCGCGTGTTCTCCTCGGTTTCCGTCCCGGACGGCAAGCCAAAGCCCGCGCCCGACGTGTTCCTCTACGCGGCGGGCCAGATGCGGGCCAACCCGGCAAACACATTCGTGATCGAGGATTCAGTGCACGGCATCCACGGCGCAAAGGCCGCGGGCATGCGCGTCATCGGCTTTACGGGCGGCGCGCACAGCTACCCGTCCCATGCCGATATATTGACGGAAGCCGGCGCGGAAACTGTGATCCATCGCTGGCGCGACCTCGCGCCTGTGCTTGACGCGTTGTCCGAATGGGCCGATGCCTGAGCGATTATTTCGCGCCGTCGTCGAAACCCAGTTGCACCATCACATTGCGCTCCGACGGTATGGGAATGACGACGTTGGAATTGCGGAAAAGATACTGCGTGGCTGCCGACCTGTCCGTCAGCGTGACTTCCTGCCTGTGCAGTTCCGAATAGAGCACGTCATCGCCGCGCGTCACCACGACGCGAATCGGCAGGGTAACGGAAGCAGGCGCTGCCGGTCCGGGAACCACGCGCCCGGCTGCCGCAACATCGATGGTCAGATTGCCGTCGGCGCGCGTGCAGGCGCGCGTGCTTTCGCCGATGGACGCCTGGAAGGCCAGCTTCGAGGGATCGCCGTCACCGCCGCGCGCATAGCGATTGAGCGCCGCCGTGCCCTGCCGGACCCGAACCGGGGGGCAGAACGCCTCAAGCTCGCCCTGGGTGACCTTGGGTTTGCTGCCTGCCAGATCGTTCCGGCTCATGGTTTCGCCGGTCTGCCCTTCGCTGTTTGACTGGCAGCCGGCCAGCGCGAGCAGGCACAGCACAGCGATAGCCGGTTTCAATCGACTCGACATTTTAGGCGGCATGGAATCTGCTTTCCTCTCTCGACCAAGGCGGTCTATACCAATGGGCCGACGAAAATGCGACCGATCCACAGCTTTTTCCAAACCATGAATTATCAGTTCGTTACCTGCCTTCGCGGAATGATCCACACATGCGCTATGTAAGCACAAGGGGCGAAGCCCCGGCCCTCGGCTTCGCCGATACGATGATGGCCGGGCTGGCCCGCGATGGCGGTCTGTATGTGCCGGAAGCGTGGCCGCATTTTTCCACCGAGGCGATCCGCAGGATGCGCGGCAAACCCTACGCCGAACTCGCCGTGGAATTGCTGACGCCCTTCCTGAACGGCGAAATGAAGAACGCGGACTTCGAGCGGATCGTCCGCGAAGCCTACGCTACCTTTCGCCATCCCGCTGTCTGCCCGCTCGTCCAGACGGGGCCGAACGAGTTCATCCTCGAACTTTTTCACGGCCCGACGCTCGCTTTCAAGGACGTGGCGATGCAGATGCTGGCGCGTCTGATGGACCATGTGCTGGCAGAGCGCGGCGAGCGGGCGACCATCGTGGGCGCGACGTCCGGCGATACCGGAGGCGCGGCCATCGAAGCCTTTGCGGGCCGCGAGCGCACGGATGTGTTCATTCTGTTTCCACACGGTCGCGTCTCGCCCGTCCAGCAGCGGCAGATGACCACCGCCGACGCGGCCAATGTCCATGCGCTCGCAATCGAAGGAAATTTCGACGATTGCCAGGGCATGCTCAAAGACATGTTCAACGACCACGCCTTCCGCGACCGCGTGAAGCTGTCGGGCGTGAACTCGATCAACTGGGCACGCATCATGGCCCAGATCGTCTATTATTTTTCCTCGGCACTCTCGTTGGGTGCGCCTGACCGGCCCGTTTCGTTCACCGTTCCGACCGGAAATTTCGGAGATATTTTCGCAGGTTACGCCGCAAAGCGCATGGGCCTTCCGATCGAGCGGCTGGTGATCGCGACCAACGACAACGACATTCTGGCGCGCACGCTGGCGTCCAGCGAATACCGCATGACCGGCGTCGTTGCGACCACCTCCCCTTCGATGGACATCCAGGTCTCGTCGAATTTCGAGCGGCTGCTTTTCGAGGCGGCGGAGCGTGATGCCTCAGCGGTTCGGCGCTATATGGCGAGCCTCCGGCAATCTGGCGCGTTCACAATCGATGACGCGCCACTGGCGCGCATCCGCGCCGAATTCGACGCGGGCCGCGCTTCGAGCGCCGAAGCCGCACGGTCGATTGCGGACATGCTTGAGGCGAGCGGCTATCTGCTCGATCCGCACACGGCGTCGGCCGTGCATGTGGCGCATCAGCAGGCGGCTTCGAGCGCGCCCATGGTGATCCTTTCCACCGCTCATCCGGCAAAGTTTCCCGATGCGGTCGGCGAGGCGTGCGGCAGGACACCGGCGCTGCCGGACTGGCTTGGTGGACTAATGAACAGGAAAGAACATTTCACGGTGCTTCCATCGGACCTGAAAATGGTGGAAGATCATGTGATAAGCCGCGCCCGCGCGGTTTCTTAGGGAGAAGTACCTGTATGGCCGTTGAGGTGAGCCGGCTGGCGAACGGATTGACTGTCGCCACGGAAACATTGCCCGGTGTTGAGTCTGTGGCATTGGGAGTTTGGGTAAAGTCGGGCGCCCGAAACGAGCACGACGACGAGCACGGCATAGCCCATCTGCTCGAACACATGGCGTTCAAGGGAACATCCTCGCGCAACGCTTTTGAGATCGCCTCGCAGATCGAAAATGTCGGCGGCGAGATCAATGCGGCAACCAGCGTCGAGACGACCTCGTTCTATGCGCGCGTGCTGGCAGCCGATGTGCCGCTGGCGGTCGACATTCTGGCCGACATCCTCCAGGATTCGAGCTTCGACGCCGACGAACTGGCGCGCGAGCAGCACGTGATCCTGCAGGAGATCGGCGCCGCCCACGACACGCCGGACGACGTGGTGTTCGACCGCTTCACCGAGACCGCCTTTCGTCATCAGGCGCTTGGCCGCTCGATCCTCGGCACGCCCGAAACGGTGAAATCCTTTACGTCAAAGCAATTGCACGCCTTCATGGAGCGCCAGTACGGCGCCGACCGCATGGTCGTCGTGGCGGCGGGCGACGTGACCCATGAAAAATTCCTTCGCGAGGTGGAAAACCGGCTCGGGCGCTTCCGCGCGAAATCCGACGCCAGCATTCCGCAATATGCGCAATATGTCGGCGGCGATTTTCGCGAGAGCCGCGAACTGATGGATGCGCAGATCGTGCTCGGCTTCGAAGGTCGCGCCTATCATGTGCGCGACTTCTACGCCTCTCAGGTACTCTCCATGATCCTCGGCGGCGGCATGTCCTCGCGCCTGTTTCAGGAGGTCCGCGAGAAGCGCGGCCTGTGCTATTCGATCTACGCCTTCCACTGGGGCTTTTCAGATACCGGCATTTTCGGCGTGCATGCGGCGACCGGCGAGGACGATATCAGGAAGCTGCTGCCGGTGATCTCCGATGAACTCCACCGCGCTGCCGAGACAATCGGCCAGGACGAGTTGGACCGGGCGCGCGCGCAATACCGCGCCGGCCTCATCATGTCGGCTGAAAGCCCCGCCTCGCGCGCCTCGCAGATCGCACGGCAACTCCTGCTTTTCGGCAGGCCGGTAATGCGCGAGGAGCTTATGGAGCGGCTGTCGGCGCTCACCGTCGAACGGCTGACCGACCTGTCGGGGCGGCTGTTCTCGACGCGACCGACGCTTGCCGCCGTCGGCCCGGTCGGCTCGCTGCCCGCCTACGATCTCGTCAACGACGCCCTGCCCGGCGCGCAGCCCGGCCTGCGGCGGGCCGCATCATAACCCATGTTTGCGCTGCCGTTCTTCAGGCGGGACCTGCCGGTCCTGATTGGCGAACGGGTCCGCCTGCGCGCCCCGGTGACGGGCGACTATGCGCAATGGGCAAACCTGCGTGGTGAGAGCCGCGCCTTTCTGGAGCCGTGGGAGCCTTCATGGGCGCCGGATGAACTCGACTACGGCGCCTGGCGGCTTCGCATAGGCCGCTATCGCGAAGACATCGCGCAAGGCAGCGGCATGCCGTTTTTCGTGTTCGACCGCGCGGGCAGCAGCCTCTACGGAGGAATCACGCTCAGCAACATCCGGCGCGGCGTGGCCCAGACCGGCAGCATCGGCTACTGGATCGGCGAACGGTTTGCCGGTCGCGGTTATATGCAGGAGGCGGTTCGGCTCGTTGTCAACCACGCATTCGAGGCCATGCGGTTGCACCGCATCGAGGCGGCCTGTATTCCAACCAATGCGCGCTCCGTGCGCGTGCTTGAAAAAGCCCGATTCAGGCGCGAGGGGATGGCGCGATCCTATCTGAAGATCAACGGGGCCTGGCAGGATCATTGTCTCTACGCGATAGTCGCAAGCGACCTGACCCCCATGGACGACAAAGGCTGAGCCTTGTGAGACGTATCGGCGCCGCGCTCGCGGCAATCCTGCTGACCGTGACGGTGCTGCTCGGCGCCGTTTCAGCCGCATTCGCGGTCGAGGCGATCAAGATCACGCGCGACGACAATGCGCTAGACCTGACCGCGGCCGTGGAGATTTCGCTCAACCAGGGCGAAAATTTCCAGGTTTCGACCGCCCCGACGCAGGACGGCGTGGTGCGCAGGATCCAGGTTGAATCGAAGGAGCCGGGCAAATCGTCCAACTGGGCGGTTTTCGCGCTCGCCAACACGAGCGACCAGCAGATCGACCGCCTCATCGTCGTGCCGCACTACCGGCTGGCGCGATCCGGCCTGATCTGGCCGGACCTCGGCTCGTCACGCATTGCGGCGATCACGCCGAGCGAAGGCTTCGCGCTCGACAGGGAGCAAAGCCCCGACGCCGACGTGTTCAGCATCACGCTCGATCCCGGCGCTGTGGTCACCTTCGTAGCGGAAATGACGGCGCAAAACCTGCCGCAGGTCTATCTGTGGAACCCCGAAACCTACAAGGACACGGTCAACGCCTACACGCTGTTTCGCGGCATCGTGATCGGCATTGCGGGACTGATGGCGCTGTTCCTGACCATCCTGTTCGTGGTCAAGGGCACGGCCATGTTTCCGGCAACGGCAGCGCTCGCCTGGGCGGTGCTGGCCTATATCTGCGTCGATTTTGGCTTCCTGAACAAGGTCATCGCGATCACGCCCGGCAATGAGCAGATGTGGCGGGCTGGCACCGAAATCGCCCTTGCCGCAACGCTGGTGGTATTCCTGTTCGCCTATCTCAACCTCAACCGCTGGCACGGCCATTTCAGCTACGGCGCCATTGCGTGGGTGCTCGGCCTCGGCGCGATTGCGGCGCTTGCGATCTACAATCCGGCGATGGCCTCCGGCATCGCCCGCATCTCCTTCGCCACCACGGCGGCATCCGGCGCGGTGCTGATCGTCTTCCTGTGCATCCGCGGCTATGACCGCGCGATCATGCTCGTGCCAAGCTGGGTGATGCTGCTGCTGTGGACCGCCGCCTGCTGGATGACGATCGACGGCAGGCTGGACAACGACATCATCCAGCCCGCACTTTGCGGCGGCCTGATCCTTGTCGTGCTGCTGATAGGTTTCACGGTCATGCAACACGCATTTTCCGGCGGCGCGCTGCATCAGGGCCTGTTCAGCGACATGGAGCGCCGGGCGCTTGCGCTGGCAGCTTCCGGCGACACGGTCTGGGACTGGGACGTGATGCGCGACAAGGTGACGACGCGGCCCGATGTGTCGATACAGCTCGGGCTCGAACCGGGCAGCCTCGGCGGCGCGGCCCGCACCTGGCTGCCGATCCTTCATTCCGACGACCGCGACACTTTCCGCACATTGCTGGACGTCATCCTCGAACACCGGCGCGGGCGCATCTCGCACGACTTCCGCCTGCGCGGTGCGGACGGGCATTACCACTGGTTCTCGCTGCGCGCCCGGCCCCTCGTCGGATCGGACGGCGAGGTGCTGCGCTGCGTGGGTACCATGGTGGACGTGACCGACCAGAAGAAATCGGAAGAACGGCTGCTGCACGACGCCGTGCACGACAATCTCACCGGCCTTTCGAACCGCGAACTGTTCATGAACCGTCTCGAAGCGATCATTTCCATCGCCAAGACGGACGAAAATGTCAGGCCGACCGTGTTCCTGATCGATATCGACCGCTTCAAGAAGGTCAATGACGGGCTGGGCATTTCGGCGGGCGACACGATCCTGCTCACGGTGGCGCGGCGGTTGCACCGGCTGCTCAAGCCGAAGGATTCGCTCTCGCGCTTCGCGGGCGACCAGTTCGCGCTGATGCTGCTTTCCGAGGAAGACCCGACGCGCATCGCCAGCGTCGCGGAGGCGATCAAGCGCGCGATACAGGCGCCGATCTCCTTCGCCAAGCGCGAGATCGTGCTGACTGCCTCCATCGGGCTGATTACGTGGAACAACAATCACGGCAATGCCGAGGACATGGTGAAGGACGCCGAACTGGCGATGTACCAGGCCAAGCGCTTCGGCGGCGACCGCATCGAGCCTTTCCGCCCCGCCTTCCGCGCGGTCGGCACCGACAAGCTGCAAATCGAGTCGGACATGCGAAGGGCCATCGAGCGCAAGGAATTCACGCTCGCCTATCAGCCGATCGTCCGGCTGGAGGACCGCACCATTGCCGGTTTCGAGGCGCTGTTGCGCTGGGACCATCCGCGACGCGGCATGATCCCGCCGTCCGATTTCGTGCCGGTTGCGGAAAGCTGCGGGCTGATCGTCCAGCTCGGCCTTTTCGCGATGCAGAAGGCGGCGGAAGACCTTGCTGAGTGGCAGGCGCAGCTTGGCGATATTCCGTTGTCCATGTCGGTCAACCTGTCCAGCCGCCAGCTTCTGCGGCGCGATCTGGTCAGCGACGTGCGGTCGGTCGTGGCGCGCGCGAACATCAAGCCACGCTGCTTCCGCCTTGAACTGACGGAATCGCTGGTCATGGACAATCCCGAGCAGAGCGCCCATGTGCTGAACAGGCTCAAGCAACTCGGCATCGGCCTTTCGCTCGACGATTTCGGGACCGGCTATTCGTCCCTGGCCTACCTGACGCGCTTTCCCTTCGACACGATCAAGATCGACAAGAGCTTTGTGGACGACAATGCGCCGAAGCGCTCCGTGCTGCTCAAGTCGATGGTCAGCATGGCGCACGACATGGGCATGTCCGTGGTCGCAGAAGGCGTTTCGGACGAGAGCGACCTGCTCCAGCTACGTCAGATGGGATGCGAGTTCGTGCAGAGCTTCATGACCGGCGCGCCGATGAAGCCGGATGCGGCCTTCAGGAGCCTGAAGGAGCAATACACCGCAGCAACGACTCAGGCGTGACCCGCCACCTGGCTGAGGCGGATCGGGTCGATGCCGATTGCGGCCATCAGCCGGTCGTATTTGCGCTCGATGTCCGTATCGAACAGCATGTCGGCATCGGCGGGACATGTCAGCCAGCCATTGTCGGCGATTTCCGATTCGAGCTGGCCCGGCGCCCAGCTCGAATAACCGAGCGCCATGAGCGCCCTGCGCGGGCCGCGCCCGACCGATATTGCGCGCAATATATCCACCGTCGCCGTCAGGCATATCTGGTCCGAGATCGGCAGAGAGGATTCGACGACGAAATCGTCGGAATGCAGCACGAAACCGCGGCTTCGATCGACCGGACCGCCATTGCGGATCACGAAGTCGCGCGCCGCAGGCGGCAGGCGGATGGCGTCCTCGTCCTTCAGCAGGCCAAGCTGCACCAGAAGGTCTGGGAACATCATCTGCTGGACCTGGTTCACGATCAGCCCCATCGCGCCCTCTTCGCTATGAGCGCACAGATAGATGACAGAACGCGCGAAACGGTCGTCCTTCATGCCGGGCATGGCAATCAGAAACTGATCGTCCAGAAATCCGTTGCGGCGGATCGGCCGCTTCTTGTTCCTCAAGAGGTCCATAATTGAAGGGTAACGCGTTTCCGGCATTCTTAAAAGCACGCTTCACGCAAAAATGCGCGCGCTCGCGGCAACAGGGAGTTGTGGCGGAGGCAAGGTTCGGTCAAAGGGACAATATGAAGCTGCTGAAATTCCTTGCCATCCTGCTTTGCGCCCTGACGGCGACGGCGCCCATGGCACGCGCTTCATCGAGCGCGTGGCATGAGGCGGAAGGCGGGCGCGTGCGGCTTGTCACGACCGGCGCGCCCGATGCCGATGGCCGCATCAGGGGTGTTCTGGACATCCGGCTCGCGCCCGGCTGGAAAACCTACTGGCGGGACCCCGGCGATGCAGGCGTTCCGCCAACGCTCGATCTCGGCGCGGCGGGGAGCGCGCAATTGCTGTTTCCCGCGCCCGAATGGCACCACGACGGCACCTATGACTGGGCGGGCTATTCTTCATCGGTTGCGCTTCCCGTGCGGATCAACCTGTCCGCGCCCGACTATTCCGGGCCGATCACCGCGACTGCCTTTCTGGGTATCTGCAAGACCATCTGCATCCCGCTCAAGGCCGATTTCGTCATCGACCTCGCCGCCGACCCCGACAATCCCGGCGATTCTCTTGCCGTCGCGGCGGCGGAGGCAAGGCTGCCCGAACCAGCCTCGACGGATTTCGGCGTGGCGAATGTGCGGGTCGATGGCGAGACCGTGACCTTCGAGGTGAACGGCATCACCGATGCGGCGGCGGAACTGTTCGTGGCGGGCGGCGAGAACCTCGCCTTTTCGCGCCCTCACCCCGCGATGGAAAACGGCAGGCTGATATTCACCTCGAAAATGACCAGCTATGCGAAAGGCGGGCGCAAACGCGCGACGGTCGAATACACGCTGAAGTCGGCGGAGAAATCGGTGGCCGGATCGTTGTCCTTCTGATTTTGGCGATTGTCTCCGGCTCCCCGCGCAGCTATCAAGCAACGACCAAAAATGCGAGGTTTGCATGACGATTTCTGTTGGAGATAAGCTGCCCCCGGCCACCTTCAAGGTCATGACCGAAGACGGCGCGAAGGACATGACGACCGCCGAGATTTTTGACGGCAGGAAGGTCGTGCTGTTCGGCGTTCCCGGAGCCTTCACCCCGACATGCAGCAACAACCACCTGCCCGGCTATCTCGAAAATCACGACGCAATCCTTTCGCGCGGCGTCGACCAGATCGCCGTCGTTGCCGCCAATGATCACCACGTCATGCGTGCATGGGCGAATTTCACCGGCGGCGAGGGCAAGCTGCTCTTTCTCGCGGATGGAAACGCGGCCTTTGCCAAGGCAACAGGTCTCGACCTCGATTTGTCCGCTGGCGGTCTGGGACAGCGTTTCAAGCGCTTTTCCATGATCGTGGATGATGGCGTGGTTACGACGCTGAACATCGAGGATGCGCCCGGGAAGGCTGTCGAATCCGGCGCTGCCAAAATCCTGGACCAACTCAGCAAATAGAGCGGGGTAAGAGAACCCCTCATCCGCCTGCCGGCACCTTCTCCCACAAGGGGAGAAGGTGGATTGCGCCGGCGCCCCGCTCATTTTGCGACGATGACAATTGGAGCCACCGCCAGCGTAATTCGCCTTCTCCCCTTGTGGGAGAAGGTGCCGGCAGGCGGATGAGGGGTGCCTTTCAGCCCTATCCGGCGCGGCGGGGTCCTTTGAACGGCGCCATGCCCTCGCGCGCCAATTCGTCAGCGCGTTCGTTTTCAGGGTGCCCGGCATGCCCCTTGACCCAGTGCCACGTGACCTGATGGCGCTTTCGCGCCTCGTCCAGCGCCTGCCAAAGTTCGGTGTTCTTGACCGGCTTCTTTGCGGCGGTTTTCCATCCATTGCGCTTCCAGCCCTCGATCCAGCCGGAAATGCCGTTCCGCACATATTCGCTGTCGGTGTAAAGCTCGACGACACACGGTTCCCGGAGCGCGTTCAGCGCTGATATCGCTCCCAGAAGCTCCATGCGATTGTTGGTGGTATCGGCCTCGCCGCCCTTCATTTCCTTCACCGCGCCGTTGAAGCGCAGGATTGCGCCCCAACCTCCCGGGCCGGGATTGCCCGAACACGCGCCATCGGTGAAAATCTCCACGCGCTTCACAGCGTCAATCCGTATTCGGCGGCGGAACCGACCGCGCGGTGGAAGCGCATCTTGCGCAAATATTCCATCGGGTCCTTCTTGACCACGAGGCTGCCGGCGGGCGTGTTCAGCCAGTCGTAGAGCCGCGTGAGCATGAAGCGCAGCGCGGACCCGCGCGCCAACAGGGGCAGCGCCTCCGCCTCGTGCTCCGAAAGCGGACGAACCGCGCTGTAGGCATTGAGCAAGGCCATGCCCTTGGTGAGATTGTAGGAATTGTCCTTCTCGAAGCACCATGCGTTGAGGCATGTGGCAACGTCGTAAGCCAGGATGTCGGTGCAGGCAAAATAGAAATCGATCAGGCCGGACAGGCGTTTGCCGAGGAAGAACACATTGTCCGGAAAGAGGTCGGCATGGATGACGCCAAGAGGAAGACCCGCCGGCCATTGCGCTTCGAGAAAGCCGAGCTCCGCCTCGACTTCGCTGGCAAGGCCGGGCTCGACCTCGTCGGCGCGCGCCGATGCCCGGTTCCAGAGAGGCCGCCAGCCATCCACAGTCAGCGCATTGACGCGGCGCATGGGAAAATCCGCCCCCGCCAGATGCATCGCGGCTAGGGCCGCGCCCACCTCCCTGCAATGGTCGGCAGTGGGGCGGCGCATCCACATGCCTTCGAGGAAGGTGACGAGGGCAGCGGGCCGCCCCGCCAGTTCGCCGATCATCTCGCCGCTGCGCTGCCTGACCGGCAACGGGCAGCGGATTCCCTTGTCACTCAGATGCTGCATAAGACCGAGGAAGAACGGCAGGTCGTCGCGGTTCACCCGCTTTTCATAAAGCGTCAGGATGTATGCCCCCGAACTGGCGTGAACGAGGAAATTCGAGTTCTCGACCCCTTCGGCAATGCCCTTGTAGGAGAGCAATTCACCGATCTCATAATCTCTCAGGAAATCCGCAAGCTCGATTTCCGAAATGTCGGTGTAGACGGCCATCGGGACCTGTTCCGGGATGAAGGGAGTGCCTATGCGGCGCCGTTGACGAATGCCATATCCTGCGCGGTGAGTTCCACGTCACGCAACACGCGCATGACGGGAAAATCCTCCGTTTCCTCGACCGTTATCGCCAGTTCGAGCCGCACGTCGAAACGTTCGCGGAACCCGCCGATGATCTCGTCGACCAGGATTTCGGGAGCGGAAGCCCCGGCGGAGAGGCCCAGCAGGGAAATATCACCCACCTCCTCCCACGGAATGTCCGCCGCGCGCTGCACCAGCAGCGACATGCGCGCGCCCGCGCGCTCGGCGACTTCGACCAGTCGGCGCGAATTGGACGAGTTCGGCGCTCCGACGATGAGGAACAGGTCGGCGCCGGGTGCGGCGGCCTTGACCGCTTCCTGCCGGTTGGTCGTGGCGTAGCAGATCGACTCCGCCGCAGGGGCGTGAAGCTGCGGAAAGCGCTCCTGCAACGCCTCGATCAGATGCGCCGTGTCCTCGACCGAAAGCGTCGTCTGCGATACAAACCCGAGGGCGGCGGCGTCCAGCGGCTGGAACCGGCGAACGTCCTCCTCGGTTTCGATGAGCGTGACCGCGCCTTCCGGCAACTGGCCCATCGTGCCGATGACTTCGGGGTGGCCCGCATGGCCGATCAGCAGCACATGGCGGCCAAGCCGCTGGTGGCGCAGCGCCTGCTTATGGACCTTCGACACCAGCGGACAGGTCGCGTCGAGATAGAACAGATTGCGGGATTCCGCATCGGCTGGCACCGATTTCGGCACGCCATGCGCGGAAAAGACAACCGGGGAGGACCGATGCTCCGGCGGTATCTCGTGAAGCTCCTCGATGAACACCGCGCCGAGATTTTGCAGCCCTTCGACCACATAGCGATTGTGCACGATCTCATGGCGGACATAGACCGGCGCGCCATATTTCTTCAGGGCCAGCACGACAATCTGAATCGCCCTGTCCACGCCCGCGCAAAAGCCGCGCGGCCCACACAGGCGTATCGTCAGCGGCTTTTTCCGCCCATGGCTGAGGTTGGTGTCGCTCATGTCAAGGCGCGACATGGAGGCTATGCCCCCACCCTGTCAAGTGCATCACGGTTCGCTGCGCCGGCGATAGAGCCACGCGGCCACGACGGCAGCGAGCGCGGCGGCCAGCCCATACCAAGTGATGGCATATTGCAGATGGCTGTTCGGCAGGTCGATGATCGTTGCCCCGCCATGCGGCCAGCCGCCCGGTACGGGCGCGTCGTCCGCATCGACGAAGAAGGGAAGGAGCCGGCTGTCCGGCGGTAGTCCCGACGTCGCCGCCATCGCGTCGAGGTCCTTCCAATAGAAGATGTTCTTCGCCGGATCGTTTTCCGGCAGGAACATTCCGGGCTTTGCGTCCAGCCTGTTGCGCGCAAGGCCGGTGATCTCGACGGTGCCGCCCACCTCGCCCTGCTGCCTCTTGGTCGCATCCTTCAAATCATAGGGGACAAAGCCGCGATTGACGAAGATGATGCGGTCATCGCTGAGCTTCAGCGGCGTGTAGACGTTGAATCCGGTCTCGCCTTGCCATGTCGTGAAGAAATGGCGCTCGCCCTCATGGACGAAAGTACCGCTCAACCGGACAGGCTGGTAATCCACGTTGCCCGTTTCGGAAAGCTGACGCTCGATTTCGGCCAAAGGCTTGGGCGCAGCAGCAATGCGGCTCTCGATGTCCGAGATCAGCGCCTCTTTCCAATGCAGGCGCTGCACCTGCCATGTTCCGAGGCCGACAAGGATCGCAAAAGCAACCGCGGCGGCCAGAAGCACCGGCAGGCGGCGCGGCGGCGATGAATGCGCGTGCACGGTCATTTGTTCTGGTCGATGCGCCCTTCGGCAGCCTTGTTCGCATATTGCAGCGTGATGAGGACGCCCTTGATGAGCCGCAGCGCGGTGAGGCTCAGGATCAGCGTCAGCGGAATCCACAGCAGGAAATGCACCCAGAGCGGCGGGCCGAACGAGGTTTCGAGCCAAAGCGCCAAGCCGACAACGATGAAGCCGATGATGAGGATCACGAACACCGCGGGGCCGTCGCCCGCATCGGCGAAGGAATAGTCCAGCCCGCACACGCCGCAACTGGGGCGAACCGAGAGCAGGCCGGAAAACAACCGCCCTTCGCCGCAACGCGGGCAGCGCCCTTGCAAACCGGCGGGAATCGGCTCGACCGGCGGCCAGTGGGCTTTGTCCTCATTCATGCTCATACGTTGCTCCCGTCATGCGATCATAAAAAAGCAAAAGGGCGGCTGCGCGATACAGCCGCCCCCAATTCCGAAACGCTGCCGCACTCAATGGCCGTGGGCAATCACCGCGCCGTGGGATGCCCACACATAGATGCAGGCGAACAGGAACAGCCAGACCACGTCAACGAAGTGCCAATACCAGGCGGCGGCCTCGAAGCCGAAATGCTGCTTCGGCGTGAAGTCGCCTTTCATTGCCCGGATGAGACAGACGAGCAGGAAGATGGTGCCGATGATGACGTGGAAACCATGGAACCCCGTGGCCATGAAGAACGTCGCGCCGTAGATCGAGTCCTTGAAGGCGAACGGGGCATGAATGTACTCGTAGGCCTGAACGAAGCTGAATAGCACGCCGAGCGCGACGGTGATGGCGAGGCCCCAGACGAGGCCCTTGCGATCATTTTCCAGCAGAGCGTGGTGCGCCCACGTCACCGTGGTGCCGGACAGAAGCAGGATCACCGTGTTGTAGAGCGGCAGATGAAAGGGATCGAGCACTTCGATGCCCTTGGGCGGCCAGACGCCGCCGGTGAATTCGGTGCGCGCGACCTGAATGGCCTCGCCGGGAAACAGGCTGACGTCGAAGAACGCCCAGAACCATGCCACGAAGAACATGACCTCCGAGGCGATGAACATGATCATGCCGTAGCGCAGATGGAGCGAAACCACGCGCGTGTGATGCCCTTCCTTGCCTTCCTTGATGGTGTCCGACCACCAGGCGAACATGGTGTAGAGGACCACAAGCAGGCCGATGAAGAACAGCCAGGGATTGGCAAGGTTCACGCCGAAGAAGGGGACATTGCCCGCGCGGATATACTGCATCCACATCACCGCGCCGAGCGCCATGATCAAAGCGCCGAGCGATGCGAGCGCCGGCCAGGGGCTCGGGTCTATGATGTGATAGTCATGATGCTTGGCGTGTGCTTCAGCCATTTCAACCCCCGAGCTTCGTCGTCGTTTCGTCTTCCACCGCAGGCGCGGCCGCAAGCGGCTCAGCGTCAATGGGGAAGAAAGTGTAGGAAAGCGTGATCGTCCTGATGTCCTTGAGTTCCGGCACATCGACAATGGCCGGATCTACGTAGAAAACAACCGGCATGTCGATGGCCTCGCCCGGCTTCAATGTCGTGTCGGTGAAGCAGAAGCACTCGACCTTGTTGAAGTAGGCGCCCGCCAGTTCCGGCGTCACGTTGAAGGTGGCGCGACCGGACGTGGGATGCGACGACCAGTTTTCGGCTTTGAATTGCGCCTGTACCGTTTCCCCGATGCGCATGGTCATCGACCGCTGCTCGGGTCCGAAATTCCAGGGAAGGCCACCCATCTTGTTGGCATCGAAGCGCACGGTGATCTCACGGTCCAGCACGCGATCCGAATATTGCTCGACGCGCTGCGTGGTGCCGCCATAGCCGGTCACCTGGCAGAACATCCTGTAAAGCGGCACGGAAGCGAATGCGAGGCCCACCATGCCGACGAACACGCCGCCGCAGACAAGCGCCGTCAGGCCGTTCCTGCGGCTGGTCTGTGCGGTGTTGGGGTGATCGGCCGTCATCCGCCTGCTCACATCGGCCTGTTGAGGAGCGCCGGGCCGAGCCGGACGATCGACGTCACATAGACGAGGACCACGAACAGCGCCAGCGCGATGGCAATCGCGATGTTGCGGTTGCGGCGCGCTTTAAGCTGAGCCTCGGTCGGCTTGATGGTTTCGAGCTTGTCCGCCACGGTCACGCTCCCGCCACGGCGATCAATCGCCCGACAATGCTGTCGGCGAGATAGGCTGCGAAAACGCCGAAGAGATAGAGAAGTGAGAAGCCGAAAAGCGCCTTCGCCGCGCGCATGGCGCGGTCCTGCGGATCCATGCGCAATACCTTCCAGGCGTACCAGACGAAGCCTGCGCCAAGGAACACCGCCACCAGCCCGTAGGCCGCACTGGCAAAGCCCAGATACCACGGCAGGACGCCGAACGCCGCGACAAGCAGCGCATAGGCGAAGATCTGCTTGCGGGTCGATTCCTCGCCGGCAACGTTCGGCATCATGGGAATGCCTGCGCGTTCGTAGTCACCGGACTTGAACAGCGCCAGCGCCCAGAAATGCGGCGGAGTCCACAGGAAGATGATCAGGAACAGGATCACGCTTTCGGGGCTCACCGTGCCGGTCGCCGCCGCCCAGCCGATCATCGGCGGAAACGAGCCCGCCGCGCCACCGATCACGATGTTCTGCGGCGTCCAGCGCTTCAGCCACATCGTGTAGATGACCGCGTAGAAGAAGATCGTGAATGCGAGCAGCCCGCCTGCGATCCAGTTGACGAATACGCCGAGCGTCAGCACCGACATCGCTGCCAGCACCAGCCCGAAGGCAAGCGCTTCCCCGGGAAGCACCTTGCCGGCCGGTATCGGGCGCGACCGCGTGCGCGTCATCAGCGCATCGATGTCGGCGTCGTACCACATGTTCAGCGCCCCCGACGCACCCGCGCCGATGGCAATGCAGATGATGGAGGTGATGGCGATCATCGGGTTGAGCGGAACGGGAGCCGCGATCATGCCGACAAAGGCCGTGAAAACGACGAGCGACATGACGCGAGGCTTGAGCAGCGCCAGATAGTCCGAAGCAGTCGCTTCCGAAAGCTGGAAGCCGACCACTTCAAAACTGTCTTTCTCGATCAATGCCATGCGTACTGGACCTGCTCCGTTTGGCGAAAGCCGCCGGGTTGCCCGGCGGCTTCGTTTCAGCCCGCGCTTATTTAATGCGCGGAAGCTGTTCCCACTGGTGATAAGGCGGCGGCGAAGGCAGCTGCCATTCCAGCGTCGTGGCGCCCTCGCCCCACGGATTTGCTCCGGCAATGCGCTTCTTCGAGAACGCCTCGAAGATGCCGTAGAGGAAGATGAACACGCCGATGAAGGAAATGTAGGAGCCGTAGGACGACACCAGGTTCCAGCCGGCGAACGCATCCGGATAGTCGATGTAGCGGCGCGGCATGCCGGCGAGGCCGAGGAAATGCTGCGGGAAGAAAATCAGGTTGACGCCCACGAACGTCACCCAGAAATGGGTGCGCGCGATGACCGGCGAGTACATGTATCCGGTCATCTTCGGGAACCAGTAGTACCAGGCAGCGAAGATGGCGAAGACCGCACCGAGCGACAACACATAGTGGAAGTGCGCGACCACGTAGTAGGTGTCGTGGAGTGAACGGTCGAGACCTGCATTGGCGAGCTGGACACCCGTGACGCCGCCCACGGTGAACAGGAAGATGAAGCCGATCGCCCAGAGCATGGGCGTGCGCATCGAGATCGAACCGCCCCACATGGTGGCGATCCACGAGAAGATCTTCACACCGGTCGGCACCGCGATGACCATCGTGGCGAACACGAAGTAGCGCTGCGTGTCGAGCGAAAGGCCGGTCGTATACATATGGTGCGCCCAGACGATGAAGCCGACCGCACCGATGGCCACCATGGCATAGGCCATGCCGAGATAGCCGAACACCGGCTTGCGCGAGAAGGTGGACACGATGTGGCTGACGATGCCGAAGCCCGGCAGGATCAGGATGTAGACTTCCGGATGTCCGAAGAACCAGAACAGGTGCTGGAACAGGATCGGATCGCCGCCGCCGTCAGGCTGGAAGAAGGTCGTGCCAAAGTTGCGGTCGGTGAGCAGCATGGTGATGCCGCCAGCGAGAACCGGCAAAGACAGCAGCAGCAGGAAGGCAGTCACAAGTACGGACCACGCAAAAAGAGGCATCTTGTGCAATGTCATGCCGGGCGCGCGCATGTTGAAGATGGTGGTGATGAAATTGATCGCACCGAGGATCGACGAGGCACCGGCGATGTGCAGGGAAAGGATCGCAAGGTCGACCGCCGGTCCGGGCGATTGCGTCGACAATGGCGGATACATGGTCCAGCCGCCGCCGACACCGTAGCTACCGGTCGGGCCAGGCATGAAGATCGACAGAAGCAGCAAGGACAATGCGGGCGGCAGCAGCCAGAACGAGATGTTGTTCATGCGCGGAAACGCCATGTCCGGCGCGCCGATCATGATCGGCACCATCCAGTTGGCGAAGCCACCGATGAGTGCCGGCATGACCATGAAGAAGATCATGACCAGCGCGTGTGCGGTCGTGAAGACGTTGAACATCTGCTTGCCGCCGTCGATGGCGGCATCACCCTCAAGGCCGTAGACCATCTGCGCAAGGCCGGTGAATATCTGGATGCCGGGTTCGGCAAGCTCCCACCGCATCATGACCGACAGGAAGCCGCCGATACAGCCGGATATGATCGCGAAGATCAGGTACAGCGTACCGATATCCTTGTGGTTTGTGGAATAGACCCAGCGCACCCAGCCCTGCGGCTTGTGATCGGCGTGGTGGTCGTGAGCTGCAGCGCCTGCCATGTTCCGCTCCTTACCTTATTCTTTGCCGCAGCCGGTCAGTCGGCCGAAGCGAGCCTGTTCGCGGCGTCTACCGAAGCCATGAGCGCCTTGTTCGCGCCGCCGAGGTCGGTCCGGGCCGCTGAAAGCCACGTATCGTATTGCTGTTGTGAAACCACGCGGATCGCGATGGGCATGAAGGCGTGATCCTTGCCGCACAGCTCGGAGCACTGGCCGTAGTAGAGGCCTTCCCTTTCCGCCTTGAACCAGGTCTCGTTGAGGCGGCCCGGCACCGCATCCACCTTCACGCCGAAAGCCGGCATGGCGAATGCATGGATGACGTCGGCTGCCGTCACTAGGACGCGCGTCGTGACGTTGACCGGAACCACGAGTTCATTGTCCACGGCCAGCAAGCGCGGATAGCGGGCCATGTCGGCCTTGCCTGCCGCATCGCGGTCGCCGTCCTGAAGCAGCGCGGAGTTGAACGAAAGCGGGTCGTCCACCTGATATTCATAGTCCCAGTTCCACTGGTTGCCGGTCGCCTTTACGGTCAGCGTTGGTTCTTCCTCGGGCGTGTATTGCGCCGTCAGCAACTGGAACGAAGGCACCGCGATGAAGAGCAGCACGATGACCGGCCCGATGGTCCAGATCACTTCAATCAGCGTGTTGTGGCTGGTGCGCGAGGGATTGGGATTAACGCTGCTGCGAAACTTCACGATGCAATAGGCGAGCAGCAGGAGGACGAGCAGCGTGATCGGGATGATGAACCAGAGCGTATAGGCCTCGAACCATTCGATCTGCCGCATGATGCCCGTGGCCGGCTCCTGCATGCGAATCTGCCATGGATGCGGCTGGTCCGCATGAGCAAGGCCAGCGAAGAGCAATGCGCTGCTGGCCGCAAGGCCCGCCAGAAACCGTCTCATCGTTTACGCGTCTCCCATTCTCCAGGCCTCTCTCCCGCATCGCGAGCAATAAATCCCGCGGCCGGAATCCTCGACCCTCATTCGCGGTTCAAACCATACTCCGATCCCATCCGCAAGAAAGACGCCACGCACCCTGTGCGGCATTTTTGCGCGCTGGCAGGCGGCAAATCCGCGCCGGAGGAGCGAGGGATGCGCGAAGCATTTGAAAAGTGGGCCCTAATTCCGGCGAATTTCACTATAAAACATCGCGATCGGTCATGCTGCGGTTGACGACGGCGATCCGTCCGCTATTGGGCTCTCCCAGCAACCAGCTTGCAGTGATTCGGCAACGGAGCTGTCATGAAATTCAGGCTTCCCAAACTCCTGACGCAGGCCGCCATGACGTTCGCCCTGCTGCTGCCGGCGCTCGCTTTCACGGATGCGCAGGCGCAGCAGTCGCCCAAGGGCACGGTGAAGTCCACGCATGGCTCGTGGTCGATTGTCTGCGACACTCCTGCGGGCGCGACGGCGGAACAATGCGCGATGATGCAGAATGTGGTCGCGGAGGACCGGCCTGAGGTCGGTCTTTCGGTCGTGGTGCTGCGCACCGCCGACAACAAGGCGGAAATCCTGCGCGTGCTTGCCCCGCTCGGCGTGCTGCTGCCGAACGGGCTTGGCCTGAACGTGGACGGCAAGGACATCGGCAGGGCCTATTTCGTCCGCTGCTTCCAGGACGGCTGCTATGCGGAGGTGATCCTTGAGAAGCCCCTGCTCGACACGCTGAGGAACGGCAAGTCGGCGACCTTCATCGTCTTTCAGACACCGGAGGAAGGCATCGGCATCCCGGTCGACCTGAAAGGATTCGGCGAAGGGTTCGCCCAGCTTCCCTGATAACTGCGCCTTGACGCCCACCCCTTGGTTTATTGCGCGCTCGCCCATCGGCGCATTGCGCACTGGATTGTCGAGCCCCGCCAGCATAAATGAGGCGGTGAGTTTGTTTCCGCGAGGCGCGTCATGTCCGAATCCCTCCTGCAAAAATTCGATGTATCCGAAAGCCGGCTCAAGCAGGTCGTGGCCGATACGCTCCAGGGTGCGGACGACGGGGAGCTGTTTCTCGAACAGTCGCAGGGGGAGGCGCTGGTCTTTGACAATGGCCGCTTGAAAACCGCGAATTTCAGCACGGCGGAGGGCTTCGGGCTGCGCGCGATCGCGGGAGAAGCGAGCGGCTATGCGCATTCCGGCGAACTGTCCGAGGCAGCGCTTTTGCGCGCCGCTGATGCGGTTTCCGCCGTCAAGGCTGGCTATGCCGGAACGCTTGCTGACGCGCCGCAGCGCACCAATACCCATCTTTACGGTGAGGAAAACCCGATTGCCGAACCCGGTTTCGGGGATAAGGCGAAGCTTCTTCACGAGATCGACGCCTATGTGCGTGGTCGCGATCCGCGTGTCAGGCAGGTCACGGCATCGCTTGCCGCCTCATGGCAGCATGTCGAAATCCTGCGCGGGGACGGCCAGCTCGTGCGCGACATCCGCCCCCTCGTGCGGGTGAATGTCGGCGTCGTCGTGGGCGACGGCGACCGGCAGGAAACCGGCTCGCACGGCATGGGTGGACGCAAGGCGTTCGGCGAGTTCCTTGCCGAGCAGAGCTGGAAGTCGGCTGCAGACGAAGCCCTGCGGCAGGCACTGGTCAATCTCGACGCCGTACCTGCCCCGGCGGGAACGTTCGACATCGTGCTTTCGAGCGGCTGGCCGGGCATCATGCTGCATGAGGCGGTCGGCCACGGACTCGAAGGCGACTTCAACCGCAAGAAAACATCCGCCTTCGCGGGGCTGCTCGGCCAGCAGGTCGCGGCGAAGGGTGTGACGGTCGTCGACGACGGTACGATTGCCGAACGCCGGGGCTCGCTCACCATCGACGACGAGGGCACGCCCTCCGCTTACAATGTACTGATCGATGACGGCAGGCTGGTCGGCTATATGCAGGATCGCCAGAACGCCCGGCTGATGGGCATGAGGCCGACCGGCAACGGAAGGCGCGAATCCTATGCACACCAGCCAATGCCGCGCATGACCAACACCTATATGACTGCCGGCAGCCACACACCCGAAGAGATCATCTCCTCGGTAAAACACGGCATCTATGCCGTCTCCTTCGGCGGCGGACAGGTGGACATCACCAGCGGCAAGTTCGTGTTCGGCTGCACCGAGGCCTACATGATCGAGGACGGCAAGGTCACGCAGCCGATCAAGGGCGCCATGCTGATCGGCAACGGTCCCGACGCGATGCACCGCGTCAGCATGGTCGGCAACGATCTCAAGCTCGACACCGGCATCGGAACATGCGGCAAGGCCGGACAGGGCGTGCCGGTGGGCGTCGGCCAGCCGCACCTGCGCATGAACCAGGTCACGGTCGGCGGCACCCGCACCTGATGGCCCGCGTGCGGTCCATCGTGATCCTGACCGGCGCGGGCATTTCCGCCGAATCGGGCGTGGACACGTTTCGCGCGAAGGACGGCATCTGGTCGAAATATGATTATCGGGACGTCGCGACCCCCGAGGGCTTCGTGCGCAACCCGAAGCTGGTGTTCGATTTCTACAATATGCGGCGGCGCGGGTTGGCGAAGGTCAAGCCGAATGCGGCCCATGAAGCGTTGGCGCGGCTCGAAGAAGCGTTTCCCGGCGACGTTCTGGTCGTCACGCAGAACATCGATGATTTGCACGAACGGGCGGGCACGAAGAACCTGATCCACATGCATGGCGAACTGGAGCGCGCGCTTTGCACCGTGTGCGAAAGCCGCAGCTACTGGCCAGACGATATGAAGCAGGATTCCGCTTGCCCTGCCTGCGGGACCGTGGGCTATCTGAGGCCAGATGTCGTGTGGTTCGGGGAAATGCCCTACCACATGGACCACGTCCATCAGGCGTTGGCAAAATGCGATCTTTTCCTGTCCATCGGCACCAGCGGCAATGTCTATCCGGCGGCTGGATTCGTGGACCTCGCACGCGCGCATGGCGCGCATACGGTCGAACTGAACCTTGAGCCGTCCGAAGGCCACAGCGCCTTTCACGACGCCATCCAGGGCAAGGCAACGAAGATCGTCCCGGACTATGTGGACCGCATCCTTATGGGTGACTAGCGTCTTCGTCTCGGCTTTTCGAGCAGCGCCACAGCCTCAACATGCGGCGACCAGAGAAACTGGTCGATGGGCGTGACCGAGACGAGCCTGTAGCCGCCATCGAGCAGAATACGGAGGTCGCGCGCCAAACTGAGCGGATTGCACGACACCGCCGCCACGAACGGCACATCGCTGCGGGCAATCTGCTTCGACTGGTCCTCCGCGCCCGCGCGCGGCGGGTCGAACACCAAGCCGTCGAAACTGGTGAGTTCCTTGAATGTCAGCGGGCGGCGGAAGAGGTCGCGCCGCTCGACAGTCACGCGCTTCAACCCCGCCGTGTGGCGAAAGCCTCTGTCGAGCGCGGCAAGGGCCGCGGCATCGCTTTCCACCGCATGCACCTCCGACCCTTCAGCCAGCCGAAGCGAAAAGGCCCCTGCCCCGGCAAAGAGATCGGCCACCTTTTTCGCGCGCCTCATGTGCGGCACGACGAGCGCGGCCATCGCCATCTCGGCTTCGGCAACCGCCTGCAGGAACCCGCCGGGCGGCGGCGTCACGCTTGCCGCGCCGAAATGGATCACCGGCTTGCTCGGCTCGACGATGATCTCGTCATCGACGGAAAGGCGGGCGAGCCTCTGCCTGAGCGCAAAACCGCTGAGCGCCTGCCTCCGCTTGTCGCTCAACTTGCCGACGCCGGAGGCCGCGACATCCAGTCCGCTGGCGGTGGCCGTAACGGTGAGGTGGAACGCGTCGACTGCCTCCGCGAACTCCGCGCCAAGATCGCGCAGCACGGGCAGCGCCGCCTCGATCTCCGGCAACACGACCGGGCACTCCTCAATGTCGATGATGTGGTGCGATTGCGCGCGGTTGTAGCCGAGCACAGCCCCGTTGATGGTGCGGCGCGCCGAAAAGACCGCCCTGCGGCGCGAGCGGGGCGGGCATGGCGCGAGATCGGCGACCGGTGTGGCGATGCCCTTCGCGCGCAACGCATCGACGACTTTCAGCCGCTTCCATTCGAGATAGGCGGCGGGTTCGAGATGTTGCAGGGCGCAGCCGCCGCATTCTCCAAAATGCCTGCATGCCGGATCGACCCGCAGGGGCGAGGCATCGAGCACGGCCATCAGAGTCGCGCGGTCCTTCTCGCGCGCTGCCGTGACGGTCTCGCCGGGCAGCGAAAACGGGATGAACACCGGGCCGGTCTCCGTCTGTGCGACACCGTCGCCCTGAGCGCCGAGCCGCTCGATTGAGAAGCGCGCGCTCATCTGTCCTTCACACCGCCCAGCAGAAATTCGCGATTGCCGTCACCGCCCTCGATGGGCGACGCCACCAGCCCGACCGCGCGCCAGCCGGGCGCGGCGTCCAGCCACTGGCGCAGCGCTTCGGCGACACGCGGACCATCAGCCTCGTCCTTCAGCAGCCCGCCTTTGCCGATGGCTTCGCGTCCTGCCTCGAATTGCGGCTTGACCAGAAAAACACCTCGCGCGCCCGGAACCGCCAGTTCCAGCGCGGGCGGCAAGGCAAGCTTCAGCGAGATGAAACTGACATCGCTGACGAGAAAATCAGGCCGAATACCGTCGAGGTCGCCCAATGTGAGGTCGCGCGCGTTCAGCCCTTCCCGGACGGTCACGCGCGCATCGTTACGGATGCTGTCGGCCAGTTGGCCATGTCCGACATCGAGCGCGAACACGCGGCGCGCGTCGCGCTGAAGCAGAACCTGCGTAAAGCCGCCGGTCGATGCGCCGATATCGAGGGCCGTCGTGCCGGACGGATCGAAGCCGAATGCGTCGAGGCCCGCGACCAGCTTGAGCGCGGCGCGCGACACATAGGCCAGCGCCGGATCGGCGATGTCGATCTGCGCATCGGGCAGAACGACCTGCCCGGCCTTGCGCGCTGCGCCGCCCTCGACGCTCACCGCGCCACGCCTTATCGCATCCGCCGCACGCGAACGGCTGCCGAACAGGCCGCGCCGAACCAGAAGTTCGTCGAGGCGCAAGCGATTTCCCGATTGTTCAGCCACTGACACGCCTTGCAGAACAGAGAGTTACGGTCTGTGCCTGACATCCTGATTCAGGCGCGGGCGGCCTGGTCCAACTGGCCAAGAGCGCCAAAGACCGCACGCACGATTCCCGCCGAATCCAGCCCCGCATTGGCGTACATCTTCTCGGGCTTGGCCTGGTCGGTAAATTCGTCGGGCAGGATCAGTGGGCGCACCTTGAGGCCGTTTTCGAGCATGCCGTTGGTCGCAAGGAAATGCAGCACATGGCTCGCGAAACCGCCGATGGAGCCTTCCTCCACGGTAATCAGCACCTCGTGCTCGCGTGCCAGACGGCGGACCAGATCCACGTCGAGCGGCTTGGCGAAGCGGGCATCGGCGACGGTCGTGGAAAGCCCCGCCGCGTCCAGTTCTTCGGCGGCGGCGAGGCAATCGGCAAGCCGCGTTCCGAGGCTCAGAAGTGCCACCTTGCTGCCTTCCTTGACGATCCGGCCTTTACCGATTTCGAGGAAGGAGCCGCGCTCCGGCATTTCGACCCCGACGCCGTTGCCGCGCGGATAGCGGAAGGAGATCGGGCCTTCGTCATAGTCGGCGGCGGTGCGCACCATATGCCGCAGTTCCGCCTCGTCGGCAGCAGCCATCACGACGAAGCCCGGCAGCGAGGCGAGGTAGGTCGTATCGAAGGCGCCGCAATGAGTTGGGCCGTCCGCGCCGACAAACCCCGCGCGGTCTATCGGGAAGCGGACCGGCAGTTTCTGGATTGCCACATCATGCACCACCTGATCGTAGGCGCGCTGGAGGAATGTTGAATAGATCGCTGCGAAGGGTTTGTAGCCTTCCGTTGCAAGCCCCGCCGCGAAGGTGATCGCGTGCTGCTCGGCAATGCCGACATCGAATGTGCGCTGTGGGAAAACCTCGCCGAACAAGTCGAGCCCTGTGCCGGACGGCATGGCGGCGGTGATGGCGACGATCCTGTCGTCGTGGCGCGCTTCCTCGATCAGGCTTTCGGCGAACACCTTGGTATAGGCGGGCGCGTTCGCGGGCGCCTTCGCCTGCGTGCCAGTCACCACGTCGAACTTGTTGACGCCGTGATATTTGTCGGCGGACGCCTCGGCGGGACCGTAGCCCTTGCCCTTCTGCGTCACGACATGGACCAGCACCGGGCCATCATGATTGTCGCGGACATTCTTCAACACCGGAATGAGGTGTTCCAGATTGTGCCCGTCGATGGGACCGACATGGTAGAAGCCAAGCTCCTCGAACATCGTGCCGCCAGTCACGTAGCCGCGCGCATGCTCGACAGCGCGGGTGATGGCTCGGTCCACGCGGCGACCGAGATAGGCGGTCAGCTTCTTGCCGAAATCGCGGATGCTCAGATAGGTCTTGCCGACCGCCAGCCGCGCGAGATAGCCGCTCAGGGCCCCGGTCGGGGGTGCGATCGACATGTCGTTGTCGTTGAGAATGACGATCAGGCGCGAACCGAGCGCACCCGCGTTGTTAAGCGCCTCGAAGGCCATGCCCGCCGACATCGCTCCGTCGCCGATGACGGCGATGACATTGTTCTTGCCGTCATGCAGGTCGCGGGCCACGGCCATGCCCAACCCTGCGGAAATCGAGGTCGAGGAATGTGCCGCGCCGAACGGATCGTATTCGCTTTCGGCGCGCTTGGTGAACCCGGATAGGCCGTCCTCCTGCCGCAAGGTGCGCATCCGGTCGCGCCGCCCGGTGAGGATCTTGTGCGGATAGGCCTGATGGCCGACATCCCAGATCAGCCGGTCCTGCGGCGTGTTGAAGACGTGGTGGATCGCCACCGTGAGTTCGACGACGCCAAGGCCCGCGCCAAGATGGCCGCCCGTGTGCGAAACGACGTCCACCAGCTCGGCGCGCAACTCCTCGGCGAGTTGCGGCAGCTCGCTTTCGTTCAGCTTGCGAAGGTCAGCCGGTGTCCGGACTTTGTCCAGCAGCGGCGTGTGGGGCGGTGATTTCACGTAAATGGTGTCTTTTCAGTGCAAAACGCTATGGAAATAGTCGCGGTTTCGACCAAAGTAAATGCGCCGCATTGCCATATCAGCCGTCCGGCAGCGGTATGAATTCTTCCTCATCGCCCGGAACGATATCGAAACGGCCCGTTTTCCACTCGTTCTTCGCCTGCTCGATCCGCTCCTTCGAGGAGGAAACGAAGTTCCACCAGATATAGCGCGGCGAGCCCATCTTGGCACCGCCGAAGAGCATGAAATGCGCGCCCTGCCCCGATGACACGACGATTTCGTCGCCCGGCCTGAACACGAGCAGGCGGTCTGCGGGAAAGACATCGCCGGCAATCGAGACTTCGCCGTCGAGTGTGTAGATGGCGCGCTCCTCCGCGATGGCCGGGATGCGGAATGACCCGCCCGCATCCAGCCTCACATCCGCATAGAGCGTGTCATGGTAGGTGGAGACGGGCGCGCTCAGCCCTTCGAGTTCACCGATTACGAGGCGGCCATGGGCGCCGTCCGTGCTGAACACCGGCAATCGGTCCTGCGTCGTGTGCTCGAACAGGGGGGCGATTTCTTCCTTCGCGTCGGGCAGCGCCAGCCATGTCTGGAGGCCGGAAATCGCCATCGGATTGCCGCGCAGCTCTTCAGGCGAGCGTTCCGAATGTACGATCCCGCGCCCGGCGGTCATCAGGTTCACGTCGCCCGGCTCGATCACCATTTCCGTGCCGAGCGAATCGCGGTGCCGTATCTTGCCGTCAAAGAGATAGGTGACCGTCGAAAGCCCGATATGCGGATGCGGCCTGACATCCAGCGCCTGATCGCCGCGCAGGATCGCGGGACCCATGCGGTCGAAGAAGATGAACGGGCCGACCATACGGCGCTTTGCGGTCGGCAATGCGCGCCGCACCTCGAAGCCGCCGATGTCGCGCGAGTTCGGAATGAGCATCAGCTCGATCTGGTCGCAGGCGAACGCATCGCCGGGGTCCGGGTCGCTTCCGGGAAAGAAACTCATGCGATTTCTCCCTTGCTGCCTTTATTCGGCGTCGAGCGGTTCCGTGCCTGCCGGCTTGCCGTCGCGCGACAGCCTTATCTTTTCGACCTTGTCCTCGGCGGCCTTGAGAAGGCGCGCGCAGTGAGCTTTCAGCATCTCGCCGCGTTCGTAGATGCGGATCGACTGGTCGAGCGGAACCTCGCCGCGTTCGAGATCGTCCACGATCTTTTCCAGCGCATCGAGCGCCTGCTCGAAGCTCATGGCCGCGATGTCCTGATTGCTCTCTTCCGCCATTGCCTATCCCTTCATCAGTCGCTTCACATGAGCGCCCACGGAAAACGCCAGTCCCTGCAGGTCGTAGCCGCCCTCCAGCAGGCTCACCAGCCGGTTGTCGCAATAGCGCTCGGCCAGGTCCATCAACTGGCCCGTGGCCCAGTCGAAATCGTCCTCGGTCAGGTTGATCTGCGCAAGCGGGTCGCGATGGTGAGCATCGAAACCGGCGGAGATTATCAACAGGTCCGGGGCGAAATTGCGGATGGCAGGCAGCACGCGCGACCGCATCGCCTCGCGAAAGAGGTCGCCGCCGCTGTCGGGCGAAAGCGGGGCGTTGACGATGTTGCCGTTGAGCCCGGTTTCGTCCTTCGCGCCAGTGCCCGGATAGAGCGGCATCTGGTGCGTGGAGACATAGAGGACCGAGGGATCGTCCCAGAAAATGTCCTGCGTGCCGTTGCCGTGGTGCACGTCCCAATCCATGATTGCCACGCGCGTCGCCCCATGCTTCTTCTGTGCATGGCGCGCGGCAATGGCCGCGTTGTTGAACATGCAGAAGCCCATGGCGGTGGTTTTTTCCGCATGGTGTCCCGGCGGGCGCGCGGCGACAAACACATTGTCCGCCTTGCCCTTGAACACATCGTCCACCGCGGCCGTCGCCGCGCCGATGGCGGTGAGCGCCGCCTCCCAGCTTTTCGGGCTGACGGATGTGTCTGATTCGATGCGCGCTATTCCTTCCTCCGGGATCTTTTTGCGCAGATCCTCCATGTAGGATTCCGGATGCACCAGCAGGATCGACGCCTCGTCGCCTTTCGGCGCGCGCTTGCGGTCGAGATATTCGAAGCCGGATTCCTCAAGTTGCGCCTCGATCGCGCGAATCCGGTCGGGCCGCTCCGGGTGTCCGGCGGGCGTGAGGTGTTCCAGATAGATCGGATGCGTGTAAAGGCGGGTCGTCATGCCGCTAACATAGGCGGCAAACGTCGTTGTCGCCACGCAAAACGCGGCTCAGCGGATTTCTGTCCTAAGGATTCGGATGCCGAAGCCTTCGAGGCCGACATAGTGCCGCTCCCGCGAGGCGATCAGTTCGATGGAGCCGATACCCAGATCCTTCAGGATTTGCGCGCCAAGGCCGATTTCGCGCCATTCGCTCTCCCGGCGCAGTGCCTCCTCGTGGCTCTCGCCTTCCGAGGACTGCCTCGGGCGTCCGCCCTTTCCGACGCCGACCGAACCTTCGCGCAGATAGACGATGACGCCCCGGCCCGCTTGCGCAAATCCTGCCATGATCGCGTCGAGACGCTGGCCGGTTCCGAACACGTCCGCGACGACATTTTCCGGGTGCAGGCGCACCGGAACGTTTTCCCCGTCGCGTATATCGCCAAACACAATCGCCAGATGCTGCATCGGGTCCCATGGCAACCGATAAGCATAGGCCCTGGCCTTGCCCGCAGCCGTCTCGATGTCGAAGCTCTCGACCCGCTCGACCAGCGTTTCCTGCCGCTGCCGATAGGCGATCAGGTCCGCCACCGACACCAGCTTCAGACCGTGCTTCTCCGCAAAATCCACCACCTGCGGCCCGCGCGTTACCGTGCCGTCATCATTGACCAATTCGCAGATCACGCCGACGGGCGGCAGGCCGGCGAGCTTGCAGAGATCGACGGCGGCTTCCGTATGGCCGGAGCGCATCAACACGCCGCCCTCGCGCGCCACCAAAGGGAATATGTGGCCCGGCCGAACGAAATCGCTGGCCCCCACATTGCCGTTGGCAAGGTTGCGCACCGTGAGCGTGCGGTCGTCGGCGGAGATGCCCGTCGTCGTGCCGTGCTTGAAATCGACGCTAACCGTAAAGGCGGTGCTGTGAGCCGAATCGTTTTCGGCGACCATTGGCGCGAGGTTCAGGCGGCGCGCGTCCTCCCGCGTCATCGGCGTGCACACGATGCCGGAGGTGTGGCGCACGATGAAAGCCATCTTTTCCGGCGTGCAATGCACCGCCGCGACGATCAGGTCACCCTCGTTCTCGCGCCCGTCATCGTCCATCACCACGACGATCTCGCCGCGCTCGAAGGCGCGCAGGGCTTCAACGATTTTCTTCTGGTCGTAAGGCATTGGCGTTCCGGCTGTTCCGATGTTCAATTCTACACGCGGCCCGTCTGGCCGCGATGGCGCAGAAAATGGTCTGCTATGGTGCAAGCCATCATTGCCTCGCCTATGGGCACCGCCCGGATGCCGACGCAGGGGTCGTGCCGCCCCTTTGTCACCACTTCGACCTCCTTTCCGTCCCGGTCGACGGACCGGCGCGGCGTCAGGATCGAGGAGGTGGGCTTGACCGCAAACCGCGCGACCACCGGCTGGCCGGTCGAAATGCCGCCCAGAATGCCGCCCGCATTGTTCGACAGGAATACCGGACGACCATCATTGCCCATGCGCATCTCATCCGCATTCTGCTCGCCGGTGATGCGGGCGGCCTCGAAGCCTGCCCCGATCTCGACGCCCTTCACCGCATTGATCGACATGAGGTTGGAGGCGATGTCCTGGTCGAGCTTGGCATAGATCGGCGCGCCGAGCCCGGCGGGAACGCCGTCGGCGACCACCTCGACCACCGCGCCGACGGAAGACCCTTCCTTGCGGATGCCGTCGAGATAGGCGGCAAAAACATCGACCGAATCGCGATCGGGCGTGAAGAACGGGTTTTCCGCGTCGTGCACGAAGTCCCAGTCCCATTTCGAGCGGTCGATAGCCTTTTCGCCCATCGCGATGAGCGCGCCGCGAACCACCAGCCCCGGCACGACCTTGCGCGCCAGTGCGCCTGCCGCCACGCGCGCCGCCGTTTCGCGGGCCGAGGATCGGCCGCCGCCCCGATAGTCGCGCAGACCGTATTTGACGTCATAGGCATAATCGGCATGGCCGGGACGGTACTGCCGGGCAATCTCGCCATAATCCTTGGAGCGCTGGTCGACATTTTCGATCAGCATGGAAACCGGCGTGCCGGTGGTGATCATGGTCTCGCCGTCCTCGTCCATGACAAAGCCGGAGAGCACCTTCACCTCGTCCGGCTCGCGGCGCTGGGTCACGAATCGCGACTGGCCGGGGCGGCGGCGGTCGAGATCGGCCTGGATTTCAGCCAGTTTGAAGCGGATGCCGGGCGGGCAGCCATCGACCACGCAGCCAAGCGCCGGACCGTGGCTCTCGCCCCAGGTGGTCACGCGAAACAGATGACCGAACGTGTTGTGCGACATGGAATGATCTTGGCCGAATGAGCGACGTTTCCGGCCTTCTATTGAGGTTTTCCACTGTGGTCAAACGATGCGGAGCGGCTTCGCATTGGCTTGAGGTGCAATTTCTGACACATTCATAATATTCATTCCCGCCTGTCATTCATGCCGACAATAAAAAATAAAGAGAAGCAAATGCGCTTTGTGCCGACTATTGCCGCCCTCCTCCTGTCCATATCCGCAGCAATGGCGGCCGACGCCGAGGGCGAAATCAAAAAGATCGATGCGGATAACAGCACGATTACGCTGAGCGACGGCAAGACTTACAAATTACCCGGCGAATTCGACGTCGCCTCCCTCAAGGAAGGCATGGATATAGTCATCTCCTACGACAAGGTGGACGGAGAAAACCTCATCGCCGACATGCAGTTGCCGGAGTAAAGCCTAAAGCCACTCCAGCCTGCCCTGTTGCAGCCGCAGGATGCGATCCTGCGGAATGGCGAGGTCTGCCGCGGCATTGTCCGCGAAATCGCCGACAAGCCGGAACACGGCCCGTATCGTGCCGCCATGGGCAACGCAGACGGTTGGCCGGTCGAGCGCTTCGAACCACGGGCGCACGCGCGCCAGCAGCATCTGGTAACTCTCGCCCCCGGCGCCCGGGGGAACCATGTTCCATTTGTCGCGCCTGCGCTGCCGGAACAGGTCCGGCGCAAGCCGCTTCAGGTCGGACAGGCGTTGGCCCTGCCAGTCGCCGAAATGCACCTCCACAAGGCGGGCATCAGTGCGGAAATCGTCTGCCGCCAGCCCCATCGCAGCGCGAATGCGCTGCATGGTCTCGACCGTGCGCCGCATCGGACTTGCGATGAAATCGAAGTCTGAGGGATCCCGAATCAACTTGCCGAGCAGGTGTCCGTTGCGGTCCGCCTGCGTGCGCCCGACGGCGTTCAGGTCGACCTCGTTCTGGCCCTGAAAGCGCCCTTCCGCGTTCCAGTCTGTCTGGCCGTGGCGAATGAAATAGACCAGCGGCGTTGGGTGTTCCGGCAATGTGCAGGCTGCCTTCCGTTACTCCTTGACGACCGAGATGTCCGGCGCGTCGACGGCCTTCATGCCGACGACGTGATAGCCGGAATCGACGTGATGCACTTCTCCCGTCACGCCGCGCGACAGGTCCGAGAGAAGATAAAGGCCGGCATCGCCGACTTCTTCCACCGAGACCGTGCGCTTGAGCGGCGCGTTGTATTCGTTCCACTTGAGAATATAGCGGAAATCCCCGATGCCCGAGGCGGCGAGCGTCTTGATCGGACCGGCGGAAATAGCGTTCACCCGGATGTTCTTCGAGCCAAGATCGACGGCGAGATAACGCACGCTGGCTTCCAACGCGGCCTTGGCGACGCCCATGACGTTGTAGTGCGGCATGACCTTTTCCGCGCCGTAATAGGTGAGCGTCAGCAGCGAGCCGCCATCCGTCAAGAGTTCCTCGGCGCGCCTTGCGATTGTGGTGAAGGAAAAGACCGAAATGTCCATCGTCATCAAGAAGTTGTCGCGCGTCGTGTCGACATAGCGGCCGTCGAGCTCTTCCTTGTTGGAAAAGGCGATGGCGTGAACGAGGAAGTCCAGCTTGCCCCATTTCGCGCGGATGCCGTCGAACACCGCGTCGAGACTTGATTCGTCGGTGACGTCGCAGTGGCCGGCAAGCTCGGCGCCGAGTTCTTCCGCCAGCGGCTCGACGCGCTTCCTGAACTGGTCGCCCTGATAGGTCAGCGCAATTTCCGCGCCCTGGCCGACGCAGGCCTTGGCGATGCCATAGGCGATAGACCGATTGTTGGCGACGCCGAGTATCAGGCCGCGCTTGCCTGCCATCAGGCCCTGTCCTGCTGCCATATCGAGAGACTCCAGACTAGGTTTTCAGTTCGCGTGCCTATTGCACAGGCACAAGCGGCCATCAAGCTGCGCTTACACGGCCTTCTTGCGCATCAGCGCCTCGATTTCGGGATCGCCTCCCGACGGCAGCATAACGCGGACATGGGCATAGAGATCCCCATGGCCGCCGCCTTTCAGCGGAAGTCCCTTGCCTTTCAGGCGCATGATCTTGTCCGAGCTGGACCAGGCCGGCACCTTGACGCCGAGCCGCCCGGTGGGCGTTTCGACCGGGACGGTCGCACCCAGAACCGCGTCGCGCAGCGGCACGGGCAGGTCGACATGCAGGTCGCGCCCCTCGATGCGATATCGCGGATGGGTGCGCAGCCTGATCTTCACCAGCGCGTCGCCCGAACCGCCCGGACCTTGCAGGCCCTGACCCTTGAGGCGGATGGTCTGGCCATCTTCCACAAAGGCGGGCAGCTTCACCGCAAGCTTGCGGCCATCCGGGAAAATGGCGCTGACGCGGGCCGAGGTCGCCATTTCCTCCACCGAAATCTCGAGCGTGGCCGAAAGGTCCTCGCCACGCGGCGGCTTGCGTTGGCGCGCATTCGCCCGCCCGCTGCCTCCGGCGAAAGCGTCTCCGAAGATCTGGCTGAAAATGTCGTCGGCATCGCCGCCCCCGCCGAATTGCGGCCCGGCGTCGCCGAACGGGTTTCCCCCGGTCGAACGAAATTCGAAATGCGGATCGCCGCCGCGCTGCCTGAAAGCGGCAAACGGGTCGCCGCCCCCGGCGCTTTCAAAGCCCTGGTACAAAGGCTTGCCGTCCGGGCCGATCTCGCCACGGTCGAATGCCGCGCGCTGCTTTTCATCGCCCAGTATCTCATAGGCCTGATTGGCGGCGGCGAATTGATCCTTCGCCTTCGGGTCGTTCGGGTTCTGGTCCGGGTGATACTGCTTGGCCAGCTTGCGATAGGCCGATTTGATGTCCTTCGCAGAAGCCGCTTTCGGCACACCCAGCACCTCATAGGGGTCGCGCACTGTCAGTTTTTCAACCTTTCACGGAAGTGTGAATTCTCGCCCTCTAATATGCTGTCGGAAGGACAAAAATTCCAGTGGCAACAAGCGTCAGGTCGGTGCAAAAGCTGTCATTTGCCACATGCCGGGCGCGATCATGCACGCGCGCCCCTGATAGAGCGCGATTCCGTCGAAGCGTTCCCGTGTCGTCTTGAACTTTCGGCAGACTACGCCCTGCTCATTGTCCTCTGTCACCGCGCTGATCGCGCCGCGCGAACCCGTATCCGCATTGGCCCAAGCCAGCGGCGAACCCTCAAGCGAAGTGAGGTCGGCGGATGAAATGGCATTGCGCACGGTAAGCGCGTCGGACTGGGTTTCAGGGTCGGTATTCGGGTCGGCGGGCGCAACGGTCGAGGTCAGGGTCGACGAGTCGACGCCCTTGTCGGATCCGAGGCCGATCATCGACGTCGTGCAGCCGGCTGACAGGAGACCTGAAAGGAGAAGCAATGCCGCACCGAAAGGCCGCGCCCCTGGCATTACGCTGCTCTTGAAACGTGGTGCTTGCGCGAGCCGCTTCAATCGGCAATCTCCCAAACCAACGGCCCCCGAGGTGATTTATGAGTGAGCTAACCTTAACATCTGGTGACTTCACCGAAGAGACAGATCCGTTTAGCCTTTTCCGGGCATGGCTGGAAGAGGCAACGGCCAGCGAAATCAACGACCCCAACGCCATGGCCCTCGCAACGGTCGATCCGGAGGGTCTGCCGGATGTGCGCATGGTGCTGCTCAAGGGGCTGGACGAGCGCGGCTTCGTCTTTTTCACCAATTTCGAAAGCGCCAAGGGCAGGGAAATACTTGCCTCGCACAAGGCGGCGCTGTGCTTTCACTGGAAATCGCTGAGGCGGCAGGTCCGCGTGCGCGGCAGCGTCGAGGTGGTCAGCGACGAGGAGGCGGACAGCTATTTTCAGTCCCGCCCCCGCAACAGCCGCATCGGTGCCTGGGCATCGAAGCAGTCGAGACCGCTGGAAAGCCGGTTCGCGCTCGAAAAGGCGGTGGCCGAATTCACCGCGAAGCACCTTGTCGGCGAAATTCCGCGCCCCCCGTATTGGTCGGGCTTCAGGGTGCTGCCCTCAAGCATCGAATTCTGGCACGACCGGCCTTTCAGGCTGCACGATCGGGTTACGTACAAGCGCTCCGACGGCCAGACATGGTCAAAAACACGCCTTTATCCTTAGGTCGTAGTGACGATTTAACGATTTGCTGCGCCGCAGATGAAATTGGTCAGTTCGAGGAAGAAGGAGGAAGGATATGCAGCGCATATTCGACGACGCGTGACGAAGAAATGGCCGATTTCGGCGCGGCGCAGCAAATCGTTAAATCGTCACTACGACCTAGTCAAACACCGCAACCAATCGGCCCCCGCCGCGTTCAGCTTCCGTTCAGGAGCGTTTTGGCAAAAGGCCATCATGGTTTTTGACCTGAAAGGAATCGACATGCGAAAGCTTCTTCTTTCCCTCTGTGCTGCCGCTTTCACGGTCGGCACGGCGGTATCGACCGCCGGTCCGGTAGCGGCTGCACCAATCATTCCCCTCGTGAAAGCAACGCCGGGTGGCGATGTGATCCAGATTCAGGATCGCAGGCGTCAGTATGATCTGTGGCGTGCACAGCCCGTGCGGCCGCCTCAGCCTCGGCGCGGCTATTATCAGTATCGCGGCAACCCGTATTACAACGGGCATCGCGGCTACAGCTACTATCGACCGGGGTATCGCCGGTACAACGACTTCTGGTTCCCGGCGGGTGCCTTCGTGGCAGGCGCGCTGCTGGGCGGAGCGCTTGCGGCGCCTGCGCCCGTCTATCGTGAGCCGCCGCGCGGCATGTATTCCGACGCGCATGTGCGCTGGTGCTACAATCGTTATCGGTCCTACAGGGCTTATGACAACACGTTCCAGCCCTATAACGGGCCGCGCCAGCAGTGCTATTCGCCTTACAGCTAAGTCCAAGGTTGGCGGACCTGGCAGGCCGGCTCAGACGAGCCGGCCTTACTTTTTGCGGGACATGAACGCCATAAGGGCTGCCCTCGCCTCATCGGACGAAAGCCTCTCGCGGAAATGGGCGCCTTCCTCCTGAATCCGCTCGATCAGCGAAGCGCGCGGCGCGCGCATCAGGTCGCGGGCGATCTTCAATGCCTGCGGGGGCTTTGACGCCACCATTCGCGCGGCGGCGAGCACAGAATCTTCAAGCGCGGCTTCGCCCACCACTGCGTGTATCATGCCGGTCTCACGCGCCCGCTCCGCCGGGAACAGCTGGCCGAGCGCGAGCAATGCAAAAGCTGCCTGCCGCCCGAGAAGAAGCGGAGCGATCAGGCTCGAACCGGCTTCCGGCACGAGGCCAAGATCGACGAAAGGCGTGTGAAACATCGTGCGGGGCGTGGCGAAAGTCAGGTCGCAATGCAGGTGCAGCGTGGTGCCGATGCCGACCGCAATGCCGTCTGCCCCGGAAATCATCGGCTTTTGCGAATTTGCCAGCGCCATGAGGAAGTCCCACACTTCCCCGCCGCCCTCGCCGCCCGTCGCGATGGCCAGAAAATCCGCGAGATCGTTGCCCGCCGAAAACGCACCCGGAACGCCAAGGAAAACGTGGCACCGCACAGCGGGGTCGGCATCGCCGCTGCGCAGCGCTTCGACCATTGCCGCATACATGGCGCGGGTCAAAGCGTTCTTCTTTTCAGGGCGATTGATGCGGATGACCTGTATCGCGCTCTCGCGCGTGACCTCGATGTGCTCGCTCATGTTCCGCCTCAACCGATGGTCAATGATTGCGCAGCGGCCCTGAGGCTGGCCGCGCCCGCAACAACCCGCGACCTGAGCGCCGCCGATTCGCCGACGAGGTTTTCGGCAAAGAACCGGCAGAGCGCGGTCCGCGCCGCGTCCTCGCCCGCAAGTGCCGCGCGCGCGAGATAGGCCCCGCCCGCCGCAAGCGCGAACAGGCGCAGATAGGGTGTCGCGCCTGAAAGAGCGTCCTCCAGTTTCCCGTTGCCCTGCGCGGAAAGCAGATACTCCGTCGATGCGGCGAGATCGTCCAGCGCCGCCTCGACCGCATCGGCGCTGCCGCCGAAACCCTCGCGATTGGAATCCCTTAGCCGCTTAACTTCGACCCGCAGTTCATCGATATATGCGCGCACATGTGCGCCACCGCCCTGCGGCAGCTTGCGGGTCACGAGGTCGATGGCCTGAATGCCGTTCGTACCTTCGTAGATCGGGGCGATGCGGGCATCGCGATAATAGGCTGCCGCGCCCGTTTCCTCGATGAACCCCATGCCGCCATGCACCTGCACGCCGAGCGAGGCGACGTCGCAGCCAATGTCCGTCGAAAATGCCTTCGCCACGGGCGTCAGCAGGTTGACGCGCTCCTGCCAGTGCGCGGCGTCCTCGCCGCCCGCCCGCGACAGGTCCGCCGCATGCGCGCAGCAATAGCTTATCGACCGCGCGACGCGGGTCAGCGCCTGCATGGTGAGCAGGTTGCGCTGCACGTCCGGGTGGTAGACGATGGGGGCCATGCCCTCCCCCGCATAGGCTGCCGCCTTGCCCTGCCTGCGCTCGTTGGCATAGCCCAACGCCTTCTGGAACGCGGCTTCGGCAACCGCGACACCCTGCATGCCCACGGCAAGGCGAGCATTGTTCATCATGGTGAACATGCAGGCCAGTCCCCGGTTCTCCTCTCCGATCAGCCAGCCCACCGCTCCCGGCTCGCGGTCTTTCGCAAAGCCGTCGCCGAAGATCATGGTGCAGGTCGGCGATCCGTGGATGCCAAGCTTGTGTTCGATGGAGGCGCAGAACGCGTCATTGCGCGCGCCGAGGGTGCCGTCCGGGTTGACGAGGAATTTCGGCACGAGGAACAGCGAGATCCCGCGCGTGCCGGCCGGCGCGTCTGGCAGCCGCGCCAGGACGAGGTGCACGATGTTGTCGGTGAAATCGTGCTCGCCATAGGTGATGAAAATCTTCTGGCCGAAGATGCGGTAGCTGCCGTCGCCGGCGCGCTCGGCGCGGGTGCGCAGCGCGGCAAGATCCGAGCCTGCCTGCGGCTCGGTCAGGTTCATGGTGCCCATCCATTCACCGCTGACCAGCTTTTCCAGATAGACCCGCTTCAGCTCTTCCGACGCATGCTTCTCGATGGCCTCGACCGCGCCCATGGTCAGAGTCGGCCCGAGACCGAACGCCATCGAAGCCGAATTCCACATTTCGAGCGCCGCCACGCCGAGCATCGTGGGCAATGCCTGCCCGCCAAATTCCTCGGGGCCGGACAGCGCGTTCCAGCCGCCCTCGCGCCACCGCGTGTAGAGGTCGCGCCAACCGTCCGGCATGGTGACCGCCGCGTCCTTGTAAACCGCACCCTGCCGGTCGCCATTGACGGCAAGCGGAGCCACTTCCTCGGTCGCGAAACGCCCTGCCTCTTCGAGGATCGCATCAACAAGATCGCCGGAGAGGTCGCCAAGCCGCCCCGCATCGATGGCGGCGTCCAGTCCCGCGACGTGCTTGAGCGTGAATGCGATTTCTTCGACCGGCGCACGGTATGGCATGCGGATTCCTCCTGTTGTCGGGATCGGCCTACATCGCACTTACGTAAACGTCAAATGGACATTCGTCTGATGCGAGAGCGTATCATGCAGAGCGTCGGACGGGGCCGGAGTCAATTCGTTAACCACGATGTTTCAACATAAGCGGCGAAGGAAGCGGTGCATGGCGGGCATGACGCGGATCATTAGCGGGCTTATTTGCGCACTGGCGGCGATTTGCTGCGGGTTTCCGGTCGGCGCATCCGATTTTTCGAAACCCTGGACGAGGCCCGACCGCGCGCTCGTCCTCGACGCCTATGAATATAACGAACTCGACTGGCGCGAGTTGACCACCGACAAGCGCATCGTCGGCTTCATCAACAAGGCATCCGACGGTCTGCCGCCGCCCTATTTCTGCGCAGGCCAGGAAACCGAATACAAGCTTTGCAAGGCGCTGTGGAAGCGCCATGCCGTGGCGCGCGAACTTTTCCACACGCGGCGCACGCTGGCCAAGGCGCTCGGCCTGAAATGGGGCGCGTATCATCTCGCAAGACCCGGCAATCCACTCGAGCAGGCGCGCAATTTCCTCGATTTCGCGGAGCCGGAGCCGGACGACGTGATGGCGCTGGACATCGAGGAAAACGACCCCACGCAATGGATGTCGCTCGATGATGCGGAAATCTTCGTCCGCGAGATCAACCGGCGCACGGGCCGGTTCCCCGTGCTCTACACCAACGGCGTCACTGCCAAGCACATTGCCGACAATGCCGGACGTTACCGCCTGCTGTCGCGCCTGCCGCTCTGGTATGCGCGCTACAAGCCTGAGATCGGCATGCATTTTCCGAAAGGCAACTGGGAAAGCTACACGCTGTGGCAGTTTGCCTCCCAGACGAATTGCAGCAAACGCGCCTGCCCCTATCGCGTGAAGGGCGCGGGCAATGACATCGACGTGAATGTCTCCACGCTCGCGCCCGACGCGCTGCGCAAGGCATGGCCCTTCGGCGGCCTGGTGAACCAGCGCATGGAGCTTGTGGCCAGCGTGCCGGTTCCTTTCCCCCGCGAGAAGGCACTCGCCGGAGAAGTGGAGATCATCTTCGCGGCTGTCGCAAACCTGCCGAAGGCGAGCGAAAACTGGCCGCAGGACGTTGCGGTGGCAGCGATCAGCCCGCCCGGCGACACGATGCTCGGTCTCGCCTCGGCCTATATCGGCTCCGCGATCGACGCCGGGCAGGCAGCGATCCAGCGGCTGCTGGCCGGGCGGGAACCTGCCGTCGACCCGACGATGACGGCCTCGACCAAACCTTCCGCGCCGAGGCGATACGAGATGCCCGTGTTCCTGCTGACGCAGGATGAAGGTTTTGACGCCCTGCTCGCGCCGGGCGCCGCGCCCTCTATCTTCTAGGAATTTTCCCGCTCGACCGCCCGCCAGCCGATGTCGCGGCGGCAGAAGCCGCCCGGCCAGTCGAGGGCATCCACGGCGCGGTAGGCGGCGGCTTGCGCCTCGCGCACGGTCTTGCCGGTCGCGGTGACATTGAGCACGCGGCCTCCATTCGCGACGATACCGTCGCCGTTCAGCGCGGTTCCCGCGTGAAAAATGGTCGCGCCGGTATCCGCTGCGGCCTCCAGCCCATGAATGGCGCTGCCCTTTTCCGGCGTGCCCGGATAGCCGTTGGCGGCCATGACAACGGTCAGCGCCGTTTCATCGCGCCAGCGCACGCTCATATGCTCGAGTTGGCCGTCGGTCGCCGCGTTGAGCAGCACCAGAAGGTCATCCTTGAGCCGCATCATCAGCACCTGGCATTCGGGATCGCCGAAACGGACATTGTATTCGATGAGCTTCGGGCCATCGCCGGTGATCATCAGCCCGACGAACAGGATGCCCGAAAATGGTGAGCCGATCTCGGCCATGCCGCGCATGGTCGGCTCAACGATTTCGCGCATGGTACGCTCTATCATCGACGCAACCATGACGGGAGCGGGCGAATATGCGCCCATGCCGCCCGTGTTCGGGCCGGTGTCGCCGTCGCCGACGCGCTTGTGGTCCTGGGCAGTGCCGAAGGGCAACGCCGTTTTGCCGTCGCACAGACAGAAGAAGCTCGCCTCCTCGCCTTCGAGGTATTCCTCGACCACGACTTCGGCCCCTGCCCCGCCAAAAGCGCCCGCGAAGCAGGCGTCGATTGCGAACAGGGCCTCGGCCTCCGTCATGGCGACGGTGACGCCCTTGCCTGCCGCCAGCCCGTCGGCCTTCACCACAATCGGCGCGCCGTGCTGACCGACATAGGCTTTCGCGGCGGCGGCATTGTCGAACCTGCCGAACGCGCCGGTCGGGATGTTGAAGCGGGCGCACAGTTCCTTTGTGAAGCCCTTCGAACCCTCAAGGCGCGCGGCGTCCTTCGACGGTCCGAAAACCCGGGTCCCGGCTGCCCGCAGCGCATCGGCAAGCCCCGCGACCAGCGGCGCTTCGGGACCGACGACGACGAGGCCGATGTTCTTTTCCTTGCAGAACGCCGCGATGGCGGCGTGGTCGTCCATGTCGAGGCCAACCAGTTCGGCCTCCGCGGCAATCCCCGGATTTCCAGGCGCGGCGTAGAGCGTGCCAAGGAGCGGCGAGGCCGCGAGCTTCCACGCAAGCGCATGTTCACGACCGCCGGAGCCGAGCAGAAGGACGTTCATGGCTGATCCCTGAATCGGTTTGTCATGGTCCGGTATTGTGCGCGCCGCGCCCGGTCAAGGTCTTGACGGGCCGAATGCGCCCTGTCACTCCCCTGCACATGGAAACAATTCAATCCCGTGCCGGACAGGGCCGTGTCGCGGACGCGCCGAGCGGCCATTGGGTCTATCGCGCCCTGCCGCGCGGGCTGTGGCCATATGCGCAACTCGCGCGCTGGGACCGGCCCATCGGCTGGATACTGCTGCTGTGGCCCTGCTGGTGGTCGGCGGCAATGGCTGCGACCGCCCATGCGCATGCCGGCGAGGCGATTTCGGAACTGATGCCCAATCCATGGCACCTGCTGCTGTTCCTCATCGGGTCCGTCGCCATGCGCGGCGCGGGCTGCACCTACAACGACATCGTCGATGAAGGGATCGACGCACAGGTGGAGCGCACACGCTCGCGCCCGCTGCCCTCCGGGCAGGTCACACGCAAGCAGGCGTGGGCGTTCCTTGTCGCGCAGGCGCTGGTCGGCCTCGCCGTGCTGCTCCAGTTCAACAGCTTCACCGTCCTGCTCGGCGTCGCCTCGCTTGCGGTGGTGGCAATCTATCCCTTCATGAAGCGATTCACCGATTGGCCGCAATTCGTTCTGGGGCTTGCCTTTTCCTGGGGCGCGCTCATGGGCTGGGCAGCGGCTTTCGGCGCGCTCGATACGCCTGCGTTGCTGCTCTACGCCGGGTCGGTCCTGTGGGTGATCGGCTACGACACGATCTACGCGCATCAGGACAAGGAGGACGACGCCATCGTCGGCGTGCGCTCCACCGCGCGCCTGTTCGGCGAGCATACAAGGCTCTGGCTCTATGGCCTTTATGGCGGTGCGCTTGCTTGCTTCGCCGGCGCATTCGCCAGCGCGGTGGTGCCCATGCCCGCGCTTGCCGGGCTGCTGGCGGCGGGCGCCCATATGCACCGCCAGATCCGCACGCTCGACATCGATGACGCGGACCAGTGCCTGCTGCTGTTCAAGTCGAACCGCATCGTCGGCTGGCTGATTTTCCTCGGTCTTGTCGGCGGCGGGGTGTGGGTGGTGGTCAAGCCGCTGTTCTGAGGGGCGCTCGCGCGGCCCCTCATCACATTGTGACAATCTTCACGGATCAGGCGCGGGCGATGATTTCCTGCCCGCTCACCACAAGCCGCACGCCGAGCGTGCCGGTCTTGCGGCGCATGAGAAAGCGCGGGCGGCGGTTTGCGACGCGGCTGCGGCGCTTGCGGCGCTCGATGGGCTTGCGCAGGGCGATGCCACCCCCGAGCGATTCCTCCAGCGTACGCGGCGTGCCGTCGGCTTCGACCAGCAGCATGGGCAGCCTGTATTCCACCGCCCAGGCGCGCCAGTCGGCGGCAACATCGTCGAGGTCGCGCGCCACCAGCAGCGGCACCGAAAGCTCCGGGTCATCATGCATCAGTTCGAGCGTGACGGTGAGGTTGCCCTCACCATCCTCCAGCGCTCGCGCAGCGACGCCGAGGAAGGCGCGCGGCGGAAGCGCAATCGTCATCGGCAGGCCGCTGTTTTCCAGCAGACGGCGAATGACCGCGCCCTTCCGGTTGATGGAATAGGTCGTGCCGCCCGCCCCGTCGTCGGTTTCAAAGCTGACGGTTTGCGCGAGGCGGAAGGGGTCGAGGCGCATGGTTCGCCCCGCCCAGACCGGCTTCAGTCTGGAGTTCATGTGATGCCATCCTGTTTGTCCTGAGAGCCGGTTTTCCGGTCTTCTCCCGAGCCGGTGTTTTCCCGGCCTCTTATGTCAGGAAGGCTATCTCGCGGGCCTTATCAGACCGCTTAACAAGTTCGGTTAAATTTGTCTGATCGGGCTCGATGGTTAGCGAAACCCCACCAAAATATTGCGTATCTTTTAATTAGCATAATCTTATATGACTTTGCCGGGGTTCATGATGCCCGCAGGATCGAATGCCGTCTTGATGCGCCGCATCAGGTCGATAGCAACCGGCGGCGCGGTCGCGATCAGTTCGTCACGTTTCAGCACGCCAATGCCATGTTCCGCCGAAATGGAACCTCCAAAGGAGCGCACGACCTCGTGCACCACGTGGTTCACAGGCTTGTAGAGCGCAAAGAAGGCGGCCTCATCCGCGCCGACCGGCTGGCTGACATTGTAGTGCAGGTTGCCGTCGCCCATATGGCCGAAGCAAATGACGCGCCCATCGGGGCTGACGCCATGCACCGCCTCTCCGGCGCGCGCGATGAACTCGGGTATCGCCGCGACGGGCACGGAAATATCATGCTTGATCGACGCGCCTTCCGGCTTCTGTGCCTCAGGCATGTTTTCCCGCAATTGCCAGAAGTCGCGCGCCTGGGTCAGGCTCGCCGCAATCGCGGCGTTCTCGATCACGCCCTCTTCCAGCGCCGATCCGAGAATGGCTTCGATCAAATCGCGCGCGTCCTGTGACGAACGCCCGGATGAAATTTCCATCAGCACATACCACTCATGTTCGAGCGGGATGGGGCATGGCGGCGAGGGAAAATGCCGGGCGACACATTCCATCGGCAAGCGATGCGCAAGCTCGAACATGGTGAGCCCCGTACCCGCGGCATCGTTTGCCCTGCCGAACAGGGTAAGCGCGGCTTCGGACGACGGCAGGCCGATCCACGCCATCTCGCGGCCTTTCGGCTTGGGAAACAGCTTCAGCACCGCGGCGGTGATGATCCCGAGCGTGCCCTCCGCCCCGACGAAGAGGTCTTTCAGGTCGTAGCCCGTATTGTCCTTCTTGAGCTTGCGCAGATCGTCCAGCACCTCGCCCGTCGGCAGCACGACCTCAAGGCCAAGGCACAGGTCGCGCGCCACGCCATAGGCCAGCGCGCCGACCCCGCCCGCATTCGAGGAAAGATTGCCGCCGATCTCGCACGAGCCTTGAGAGGCAAGGGCCAGCGGATAGAGCCGGTCCGCCTCGGCGGCGGCCTGCTGGAGCGTTTCGAGGATCACGCCCGCATCGACGGTCGCTGTGTTGGAATGGGTGTCGATCTCGCGGATGCGGTTCAGCCGGGAGACCGACAGCACGATCTGGCTGCCCGTCCTGTCCGGCATCTGGCCACCCACCAACCCGGTATTGCCGCCCTGCGGCACGATGGGGGTGCGCGTCTGCGTCGCCAGCGCCATGATGCGGCTGACTTCATCGACACTGCCGGGACGCAGCACCAGCGGCGCCACGCCCCCGAAGAGCCCGCGCGGCTCCGACACATAGGGCGCGATGTCGTCGGTCGAACGCACCGCGTAGCGCTCACCGACAATCGCGGCAAACCGGGCAATCAGCGCATCATCCATTGCTCAATCTCCATGGCGGGGCGCAGCGGCCCGCCGCAACCGGTCATTGATCGCTTCGCCAAGCCCCTGCATCGGAACTGGCTCGACGGCAATGACCGCCGCGCCCGATGAATCCAGCTTGCGCACATGCTCGAAAAGGTTCGCCGCCGCCTCGCGAAGGTCGCCGGAAGGCGACAGGTTGAGCATGGCGCGTGCCTTTTCCGCCCCCTCGGCGCGCTTCGGCCCGAACGCCAGAAGCGCCTCGCCCCGGTTCACCACGCCGACGCCGAGCCGCATGCGGGCATTGGGGGCATAGTGCGACAGGAGCATGCCCGGCGCTTCCACCTTGCCGGAATTTTCGCGGCTGAGCGGCCTGCCCGCCACACGCTCGATGTCCTCGGCGGAAACCCCACCCGGCCGCAGCAGATAAACCTGCCCTGCATCGACTTTGACGATGGTCGATTCCACGCCGACCGGCGTCTGGCCTCCATCCACGATAAGCTCGACCTTTTTGCCAAGGTCGTCCGCCACCGCCTCTGCGGTCGTGGCGCTGATGCGACCCGAACTGTTGGCGCTTGGCGCGGCGAGCGGCCTTCCGAGCCTTGCGATCAGGCCCGCTGCAAATCCCTTCGGCATCCGCACAGCAACCGTGTCGAGGCCCGCCGTGACGAGGTCATGCACCGGAGCGCCCTCATTCAGCGGCAGAACGAGCGTCAGCGGCCCCGGCCAGAACGCGGCGGCCAGGCTTTCGGAGAGCGGGTCGAACCGGGCGATGCGGCGCGCCATGCCGAGGTCCGCGACATGGGCGATCAGCGGGTTGAACCTTGGCCTGCCCTTCGCCTCGAATATGCGCGCGACGGCGGCTCCGTTGCCTGCATCCGCCGCCAGCCCGTAGACCGTTTCCGTCGGCAGCGCGACCAGCCCGCCGCGCGAAAGCACGTCGAGCGCCTCGTCCGTCGCCGCCTCGGCTTTCAGGATGCGCGTCTTCATGCTTCGCTTGCTATCGCCGCGCGAGCGATGTCGCAAGCCGATCGCTCAATTGCCGTCTATTTCTTAAATCGGGACGAAAGAGCCATTGGTTAATAGAGCGGCAGAAGCGGAGCGGACCCATGCGTTTTCGAGTTGCGTTAGCGATTTCAGCCAGTCTCGTGACGGGACAGGCGACGGCCTCGTCGATCCTGCATATCGAAGGCAACGGTGCGCCTTCATCGCGCTCCATCATTGTCGCCCCGCAGCCCTCGATGCCGGACTCTATCGATGTGCTGGAAGGCGAAGGCATGGCGCGGGTCAGCCGGTCGGTCATCGCGGTCGGCGAACCTTCCGAGGTGAGTGACGAGCACGTCGCCGCCATAAGCGCGGGAACCGCACCCGTGGTGCTGCGCGGCGGCGTCTATGGAGAGGCCCTGCCCGCGCCGGTCGCAGAGCCGGAGCCCGAGAAGAAGCTCAGCCGTCCGGCGCAGCGCAAGCAGGAACGCGACGAGCGCCGCGCGGTTCGCGAGGCCATTCGCTTTGGCGAACCCCTGCCGCAGAAGGCAGAGACGCAAGCTCCCGCAGAGCAACAGTCAGGCGGCTAACCCGCGATCTTCGAAAAGTCTGCAACCTGTCCCGTTGCGGCGCGTATGCGAGACAACAGCGCCAGCCGGTTGGCGCGCACATTCTCGTCGGGATCGTTTACGAGTACGGCTTCAAAGAATGAATCAACTGGTTCACGTAGTGCGCTAAGCGCGCGCATGGCGGCGGAATAGTCTTCATTCTGAATCGCTTGCGCCGCTTCCTTCTCAGCCTGATTCACCGCGCCGGCCAGTTTTTTCTCGGCATCGTCGCGCAGCAGCGAAGCATCGACGGCCTCGGCAATGCGCGTGCCCTTCTTCTCCTCGGCGGCAAGAATGTTGGCCGCGCGCTTCGTTCCGGCGAGCAGGTTCTTGCCGTCCTCGCTGTCGAGGAACGCGCCCAGCGCCTCGACACGACGAACGATTGCGAGGAGGTCGTCCGCCTCCCGCGTGATCACCGCGTCGATGAGGTCATGCCGCGCGCCCTGGTCGCGCAGATAGACTTTCAGCCGGTCATGGAAGAAGGCGAGGAGGTCTCGCTCAAAGCGTGGCGCGGCGCCACCTACAACCCGAGCCGGAAAAAAGATGTTGACTGAACTGCTATCCGGCTGGCGACGTGCGTGAATCTGGTCTTCGAGGTTGGAGGTTGTTGCACGCAGGAAAGTGATAAGCGGCAGGCGAACGCCGTTTTCAAGCGCGATGCGAATGACGCCGAGCGCGGCGCGGCGCAGCGCATAGGGGTCCTTTGAGCCGGTCGGCTTTTCGTCGATGGCCCAGAAGCCCACAAGCGTATCCAGCTTGTCGGCCAGCGCGACGGCGACAGCCACGGGGTCGGACGGAATGCGGTCAGATGGGCCTTGTGGCTTGTAGTGGTCCTCAAGAGCGGCGGCGACGGATTCGCTCTCACCTTGCAGCAGCGCGTATTTGCGACCCATCGCGCCTTGCAATTCGGGAAACTCGCCGACGACTTCCGTTTGCAGATCTGCCTTGGCAAGAACGGCAGCGCGGCGCGCCAGTTTCGGATCGGCCCCGACAAGCGGAGCCAACTCTTCGGCCAGTGTCGCGATGCGCTGCACGCGCTCGCCCTGCGTGCCGATCTTCGCGTGGAAGGTGACGCCCAGCCTGTCCAGCCGCGCCATGCGCTGGTCGAGCGGCTTCGACAGGTCGAGATCGAACTTCGCCGCCGAGTCTTTCAACGTCTCGAGGTCGGGCAGGTCGTGCTGGTCCGTCTGCCAGAAATAGAGCGCATCGGACAGCCGCGCGCGGACCACCTTGCCGTTGCCATGCGCGATTTCGACGCCGCCGTCCTTCGCCTCGATGTTCGAGGTGAGGATGAAATGGTTGGACAGACCCTCGGCCTCGCCGCTCGGTCGCGTGACGAAGCATTTCTGGTTGGCACGGATGGTGAGTCGGATCACTTCAGCGGGGATGGTGAGAAATTCCTTCTCGAACGTGCCAATCAGCACCACCGGCCATTCGACGAGCCCTGACACCTCTTCCAGCAGCCCCTCGTCCTCGACCAGTTCGAGACCATTGGCGAAGGCGAGATTTGCCGCGTCGGTGCGGATGATCTCCTTGCGGCGTTCCGCGTCGAGCACGACTTTGGCCGCTTCCAGCTTCGCGGCGTAGTCCTCGAAGCGGCGCACCACGAAACCTTCCGGCGCATGGAATCGATGGCCGTAGGTGATGTTGCCGGAGCGGATGCCGTCCACGTCGAAATCCACGACGACCGGCTCGCCGGTTTCCGGGCCGAAGGTGCAGACGATGGATTGCAGCGGGCGCACCCAGCGCAGCGCGCCGGGTTTGGCGGACGCCTTGCCCCACCGCATGGATTTGGGCCACGGAAAGCCGCGCACGATCGCCGGGATGAGTTCGGCTATGATGTCCTCGGCGGCGCGACCCGGCTTCGACAGATGCGCGACGTAGAAATCGCCCTTCTTCGGATCGCTGTGGACATGCGCCTGCGAAATATCCGACAGGCCGGCCTTGCGCAGGAAACCCTGCACGGCCTGTTCCGGCGCGCTGGTGGAGGGTCCCTTGATCTCCTCATGTACGTCGCGCGAGCGCGCCGTCACGCCGCGAACGTCCAGCACGAGGCGGCGAGGCGTCCAGTATTCGCGCGCGGCCTCATAGGTCAGCCCGGCTTCCACGAGTCCATCCGTCACCATCTTGCGCAGGTCGCCCGCCGCCTTGCGCTGCATGCGGGCGGGGATTTCCTCGGAGCGGAGTTCAAGAAGAAGATCAGGCATGGCTGGCTCTTGGGTCGTTGGCTCGGATCAGGCGGCGCGAAGCGCTGCACCTCCTGCTTCGGTAAGCAGGAAGGCTTCGCCGCAGGCTTTCGCCAGCTCGCGGACCCTTAGAATATAGCTCTGCCGCTCGGTGACGGAGATCACGCCGCGCGCGTCGAGCAGGTTGAAGATGTGGCTGGCCTTGATGCACTGGTCATAGGCGGGAAACACCATGCGATGGCGCTCGCCGTCCGAAACCGGCGCACCCGCCTTCAACAGGTCCCGGCATTCCTTTTCGGCGTCCTCGAAATGGCGCAGCAGGGTCGCGGTGTTGGCAAACTCGAAATTGTGCCGCGAATATTCCTGTTCGGCCTGCAGGAACACCTCGCCATAGGTGATCCTGCCCTCGCCTTCGAGGCCGTTGAAATTGAGGTCGTAAACATTGTCGACGCCCTGCACATACATTGCGAGACGTTCAAGCCCGTAGGTCAGTTCGCCTGAAACCGGCGCGCATTCGATGCCGCACACCTGCTGGAAATAGGTGAATTGCGAGACTTCCATGCCGTCGCACCAGCACTCCCAGCCCAGCCCCCATGCGCCGAGCGTCGGGCTTTCCCAATCATCCTCGACAAAACGTATGTCATGCAGCAAGGGGTCGATGCCGATGGCCGCCAGCGAACCCAGATAGAGTTCCTGCAGGTTCGGCGGGTTCGGCTTGAGGATCACCTGATACTGATAATAGTGCTGGAGCCGGTTCGGGTTTTCGCCATACCGGCCGTCCTTCGGGCGGCGCGACGGCTGCACATAGGCGGCGTTCCACGGCTTCGGCCCGAGCGCCCGCAGCGTCGTCGCCGGGTGAAAGGTGCCAGCGCCCACTTCCATGTCGTAGGGCTGGAGGATCGCGCAGCCGCGCTCGGCCCAATAGGCATGCAGGGTCAGGATAAGGCCCTGGAAGGAGCGGGCCGGGTTCATGGCGTCGGACACGGAAGCCTCGTGCAAGGTCGCAATCGTGGCGCCTGTCCTAGTGAGCCTCCCCCCACGCGTCAAGCGATGGCGGCGGTGCGCGCATAGAGAAGCTTCTGGACCCCGCTCACCGCGATCAGCGCGAACATCGCCAGCCAAGCGATCGTCCCCGGCGCGCTCCACGTCACGCGGTGCACCGCCGCGTCCGTCAGAACGAGCCCGATGATCGCCAGCGTACCAACCATGATTTCCGCAACGCCGACGACGGTGAAATCCTCGCCGGTGCCGTTGCGCGAGGCCAGCAGCACGCCTGCTGCGCCGCTCAGGAAAACCGCGCTGTAGGTCTGGGCATGGAAGATGTCGATGTGCCACGGCCAGAAGGCAGGCGCCTGCAACGGCACGGCGAGCAAAGCCGCCCCATAGAGCGCCAGCAGCACCCATTCCGCAGAAAGCCATGCCTTGAATGCGGGCGGCAGGTTCGGCCCCTGCGCAGGCTGCCGGGTGCGGGTCGCCCAGAGTGCCGCGCCGGAAACCAGCACGGACACGATGTAGACCGCATACCAGACCCACGGAGCCTTGCGGGCAAAGTTGAACATGCCGTGATGCACCAGCGAGGTTGCGGTCACCACAAGTGTGAAAACCAGCGCCATGACGAGGATCAGCCGTCCCGGCGACCAGCGATTCCACACGAGCAGGAAGGCCATGACCGCGATTTCCGCGGTGTAGAACCCTCCGAGGAAGCGCGCGTTGAACGGCGCGACATCCCACGGCCAGCGGGGCCGCACCAGCGAGGGAGCGAAAAACAGGCCCGCCCCGACCAGCAGGACGACGATCACGCCCGCGGAAAATATCCGCAAGGATGGATGCAGGCCGGGATTTTCGTTGCGCGTCACGACGCAGCTATCCGATTTCGAGCAATTCCCTACCCTACCACAGGGCGGCGGGCCTGTCGCTTGTCAGTCCGCCACCGGCAGGATGAGCTGCTGCCCGGGCACAAGCTGGCCCGGATTGCGAAGCTGCGGGTTGAGGTCGAGTATCTCGCGATAGCGCTCGCCATTGCCGAGTTGGTCGACGGCGATGGACCACAGCGACTGGCCGGGCTTGACCACATATTGCGCATTGGTTGCGGGCAGCGTCGGCTGCTCGACGGGCGCTTCGGTCTTTTTGTCGGCTGATGGTGGCGGTGCGGGCTGCTCGACGGGCGGCGGCGCGTCCTTGGCCGCGGCCTTCTTCTCTATCGGCGCAAGGCCCTCGCGCAGTTTCTTCTCGACGGACGCAAGAATGTCCGGCTCCGGCTTCATGTCGCGGGCATGGCGCCATTGGAACGTCGCTTCGAGCTGGCGGCCAGCGCGCCAATAGGCGTCGCCCAGGTGGTCGTTCAGCACCGGATCCTCGGGTTTCAGCGAAACGGCGCGTTCAAGTTCGTTGACGGCTTCCTCGAAGCGGCCCAGCTTGTAGTAAGCCCAGCCGAGCGAATCCACGATGTAACCGTCGCTCGGGCGCAGATCAACCGCCTTGCGGATGAGGTCCAGCCCCTCCTCGAGGTTCATGTCCATGTCGATCCACGAATAGCCGAGATAGTTCAGCACCTGCGGCTGGTTCGGGTAAAGCTCCAGCGCCTTGCGGAAGTTCGGCTCGGCCTTCGGCCACTCCTTGATCCGTTCATAGGCGATGCCGCGCTGGTAAAAAACGTTCCAGTCGTCGCGCGCGGGGTTCTTCAGATGCGCGACCGCCTCGTCATAGAGTTCGGCGGCTGCGCTGAAGTTTTCCTTGGCCGCATAGACGCTGCCGAGCGCAAGATAAGTGCGCATGTCATTCGGGTCTTGGGCAAGCAGATCCTTGAGGTGGGAAACCGCCTCATCCTGCTTGTCAAGGTCGGCAAGGTTGAGAGCAAGTTGCATCTCTGCGAGCTTCTTGAAGGGCGAATTCGCAGGCACGCGGTTGTAAAGCTCGATTGCCGCCTGGCTGTCCTCCTTCTGCTCGGCCCCTTCGGCCAATTGCATCAGGACCAGATCATTGTCGGGGGAAAGTGCCAACGCATAGTGCAGGTAAAGCCGCACCAGCGGCTCTCCGCCGTCGCGCTCCAGCGCGGTCCCGATATTGAGCAGTGCTTCCGAAATGCCGCCGGCGGCACCCGGCGCGATCACCCTGATCGGCTTGCCCTCCTCGATCTGCGTGCGCAGCGCGGCAATCGGCAGGCGTCCGGGCGCAAATTCCTCGACCTTGTCGAGTGCGGCGAGTGCTTCATCCTTCTTGCCCTCGCGGGCCAGGAAGCCCGCATAGGCCTCCGCTGCCCGCAGATAGGTGCCCGGCGCGATCGGCCCCTGCTCCACATTGTCGAGCGTCAGGCTGTAGGACTCGTCCGCCTTGTCCTTCATGCCCGCCGCTTCTTCGATCAGCGCCTGGTGATAGGTCGTGAAGATCGCATACCAGTCCGGCCCCTGGAGATTTTCCAGATAGCTGACAGCGCCTTTCGAATCGCCCGCGCCGAATTTCGCCCAGGCGGTGACGAGACCCGCGATCAGCGCATCCACGTCCGACTGAAGCGACAGCTTCATCATGTTCTGCGCGCCGGCATAGTCCTTCTTGCGTATGTCGTCGATTGCGAGTGCGAGCCGGGAAAATCGCTCCGCTTCCGGCACGGTCTTCAGGGCATTGGCATAGGACAGCGATTCATCGAAGCGGCCCGTCGAAATCAGCGCAAGCAGCAGGCTTTGCTGGATTTCCGTATCGCCCGGGTCGAAGCTCAGCGCCCTCTTGTAGTAGGCAACGGCATCGTCCAGATCGTCATCCGACTCCGCAACCCGTGCGGCCAGATAGGAGCCGGAGAAAGACCGCACCTGCACCGGGGGCTCGGATTGTTTTGCAAAGACCGGCGAGGCTGCCGGCACGAGTGCCGCAATCGCCGCCAGGCCAATCAGCCAGCTGGCTCGTCTGTGCTGCATCGTCGTCCTTTCAACAGAGGTCGGAAACGCCCATCCGGCCAGATTCGCGCAGGGGTGTTTCAGGAAAGCATGGCCTTTTTAAGAGGCGAATTCAATCCGGCTCAAATTATCTGCCGAGTGGAGAAAGCCATTATAGCCGCTGTTTCGGAAAATGTCTTTGGTCGGTGCGGTTATGGCGATTGCAAGGCGGCGCCCGGGCCTGATTTCGGGTCGTCTAACTGGTTCAGCGCATCCCGCCACAGTTTTCCACGCTCCGAGACGATGGCATTGAGCCGTTCCCGATCCTCGCCCGCAGGGGACTGTTTGTTGTAGGTCAGCGCCTTTTCCAGCAGTTCCAAACCCGCCTTCAGCATCCTGACGGGGATCGCAGGGGGCACAGTTGGCTGCAACAGGGGCTCGAGCAACGCCTGCTCCATTGGAGAGAATTGCGGATAGTATAGATCGATGATGCGGCATCGAACCCGCGCCAGTTGAAGCCGCATTCCATCAACGTGCTGCGACTGCTGCTGCGGGTGGACCCTGTATTTGACCAACCGGTTCTCGAGATTGGCGAAATTGCCGCCCCGCCGCATGATCTCGGCAAAAAAGCCCCAGTCGAATGCGCTTTTCAGTTCCGGATCGCAGACCAGCCCGCGCGCATCGAGGAACGACCTGCGGAACATAACCGTGGGATTGTACACATTTTCGCGACCGGGCAGTAACTGGGCCTTGATGTACGCGTCATGCAAAGGAGCAGGACCGAACGCCTTCAAATTGCCTATGTATTCCAGCGCGCTGCCCAAAACCGCGATATGCTTGTGCTCGTTCATGAATTCGCACTGGCGCGCAAGCCGGTCCGGAAACGCCATATCGTCGGCATCCATATTCGCGACATATTCGCCGCTGCCCTGGCTGTAGCCAAGGTTGAAGGCAGTCGCTGTGCCGCTATTCTTGTCGAGCCTGAAATAGCGAAGACGGGGATCGCTGATCGAAGTCGCGATCTTCATCGTCGCATCGACTGAACCGTCATCGACCACGATCAACTCGAAGTCGCTGAACGTCTGGTTCAGGATGGACCGAATGCTCTCTTCGATAAATTTCTCCGCATTATATGCGGGCATGACAACGGAAACTCTGGGCACCAACAAGCTCGCAGCTGGATCTGAGATTTATCTATATTAAATTTAAGTAATATAATAGGCTGCGAGCCTACGATGGTAAAGTTCAATTTACGCGTCAAGTCGAGAAAGCTGTGAGCGCGTATGCGGATTGGCCGGCGGCGGCCTTGCCTATCGTCTCCGCATTTCATAGCGCGCCAACGCGTTGCGCCAGAACTTATCACAGGATTCCAATATTATATTGAGCTGTTCGCGATCCTCGCCTGCGGGAGACTGCTTCCTGTAGAGCAGCGCCCTTTCCATCACCTCCAGACCCTGCATCAGCAAATCGATGGATATTCGGGGAGGACCCACCTGCTGCAACAGGGGTTCAAGGAGGGCCTGTTCCAAAGGGGATAATTCCGGATAGTACTGATCGATAATGCGGCACCGCACACGCGCCAGTTGAACCCGCAATCCATTGATATCCCGCGATTGTTGCTGCGGGTGTATCCTGTATTCTACAAGCGGATGCTGGAGGTTCGCAAGATTGCCGCCCCGCCGCATGATCTCGGCGAAAAAACCCCAGTCAAACGCGCCACCCAATCCCGGATCACAGATCAGCCTGTGATGGTCGAGAAACAACCTGCGGAAAATGACCGTGGGATTATAGATGTTTCTACAACCGGGAAGTAGTTGGGCCTTGATGTAAGAGTCATGCAAAGGAGCAGGACCGAGCCCTGTCCGCTCGCCTATGAATTCCATGTTGCCACCCAGAACCGCGACATGTTTGTGCTCGTTCATGAATTCAAACTGGCGCGCAAGCCGGTCCGGAAACGCCACATCGTCGGCATCCATATTCGCGACATATTCGCCGTTGCTCACGCTATAGCCAAAATTGAAAGCGGCGGCGGTGCCACCGTTTTTGTCAAGCCTGAAATAGCGAAGGCGAGGATCGCTGATCGAAGTCGCGATGTTGCCCGTGGAGTCTACGGAACCGTCGTCGACCACGATCAACTCGAAGTCGCTGAACGTCTGGTTCAGGATGGACCGAATGCTCTCTTCGATAAATTTCTCCGCATTATATGCGGGCATGAGAACCGAAACTCTGGGCACCAACAAGCTCGCAGCTGGATCTGAGATTTATATATATTAAATTTAAGTAATATTATAATCTGCGAGCTTTCGGCGGTAAAGTTCAATTTGTCCGGCGGATGCAAAAATCAATCACGTCGATCAGCGCCGATTTTTGCGGCGTGGCTGGCAGTGGGGCCAGCGCATCGCGGGCGATCTCGCCGAAATGCCGGGCACGGGCGATGGTATCCGCGACCGCGCCGTGGCGCGTCATCAAGTTGATCGCGCGCTCAAGCGCCGCGTCGTCGTTTGCGCCCTGCTCGATCGCACTTTTCCAGAAATCGCGCTCTTCCGGCCTGCCCCGACGGTAGCTCAGGATCACAGGCAGCGTGATCTTGCCCTCGCGGAAGTCGTCGCCGACATTCTTGCCCATGTCGGTGCTCGATCCGCCATAGTCCAGCGCATCGTCGATGAGCTGGAACGCCAGCCCGAGATTGATTCCGTAGGAGCGCAGCGCCGCGCGGTCGGCGCGCGACGCGCCTGCGATCACCGGCCCGACCTCAGCCGCGGCCGAGAACAGCGCCGCCGTCTTTGCCTTGATGACTGCGAAATGCTCGTCCTCGGTCGTTTCGAGATTGTTGGCGGCTGCAAGCTGCATGACCTCGCCTTCCGCGATGATCGCAGCGGCGGTGGAGAGGATGTCGAGTGCTTCCAGCGACCCGACCTCGACCATCATGCGGAACGCCTGCCCGAGCAGGAAATCACCGACGAGGACGCTGGCCTGGTTGCCCCAGATCGTGCGCGCGGTCTTCTTGCCGCGCCGCATGTCGCTTTCGTCGACCACGTCGTCGTGCAGCAATGTCGCCGTGTGCATGAACTCGACGCTGGTGGCGAGCTTGATATGGCTGTCGCCCTCATAGCCGAACATGCCGGCGGCGGCGAGCGTGATCATCGGACGCAGCCTCTTGCCGCCCGACGAGATCAGGTGGTTGGCCACCTCGGGAATCATCTCCACATCGGAGCCGGCTTTGGACAATATCAGCTCATTCACCCGGCTCATGTCGGACCGGGTCAGATCGATCAAGGGCTTGATCAGCGCCTCGCGCTTGCCGCTATCCAGATTGACGACAACACCCACTTGCTCTTCTCCAACCTGCCCCCAAGGCAAGGAGGCAATTTATGACCTGCGCAATCGCGGTTACAGGCGGCGAATTGGCGCGGTGCTGTTTACAGCCATGCCACGAGGTGCCAATTCTTGGCAATGATAGAACTGATCAGAACAAACGATGCCGTCGTACTTTCCTTCGTGCAGTCGCTCCTGAAGGATGCGGGCATCGATTGCCTGCTGGCCGACCAGAACATGAGCGTTCTCGACGGTTCGCTGGGTATCCTGCCTCGCCGGATCATGGTTGCCGAGGACGATGCCGCCAAGGCGCGCCGCATTCTGTCCGACGCTGGAATCGGCAATGAAATCAGCAACCGCTGAACCTGCCGTCGAAACGGCGCGCTTTACCCGCGATGCATTCCATCGCGGACGATTCTGGCTGACACAGCCGAAAGATACCGGGCACCGGGCGGGCATGGACGCCATGATGCTTGCCGCCGCCGTGCCCTCCTCATTTGCCGGACGTGTGGCGGATTTCGGAGCGGGCGCCGGAGCGGCGGGTTTGGCCGTCGCCGCGCGATGTCCAGCGACAGAGGTGGTGCTGGTGGAAAATGCGGCGGAAATGCTGGAATGCGCCGCGCGCACGCTGGCAGACCCGGCAAATGCGCATGTGGCCGCACGCGCCTCCATCCTTGCCGCCGATCTCGCATTGACCGGCAGGGCGCGCAACGCAGCCGGGCTGCTCGACAACAGTTTCGACCAAATCGTCATGAACCCGCCTTTTAATGCACCTGCCGACCGCGCGACGCCTGACGCGCTCAGGCGTGCCGCGCATGTCGGCCATGACGGCCTGCTGGAAAGCTGGATCCGCAGCGCCGCCGCGGTCGTTCGTCCGCGCGGCGGCCTCGCTGCGATCGCGCGGCCCGAAATGCTGCCCGGCCTGCTTGCTGCCATGGAGGGGCGTTTCGGCGGGGTGGAAATCATGCCGATCCATCCGCGTGACGACAAGGCGGCCATCCGCATCGTCGTGCGCGCGGTTCGCGGCTCGCGCGGGTCGCTGAAGCTGTCACCTCCGCTCTTTCTCCACGAGCACGGCTCCGACCGCTTCTGCGAAAGGGCCGACGCGATAAATAACGGGCTGGCTTCACTTTTCGGCGACTGACGGGTTTGCGCGTGCGCGCCAAGCGCCTACATCAGCGGGTGACACGGAGACAAGACAAGCGTGGCGATCAAGCAAGCCCTTTCCCGCCTTTTGCCAAAATCCATGCGTTCCAACGCGGTCGTCATTCCCGTGGTCCGGCTGCACGGCGCAATCATGGGCGGCTCGAATGCCCTTCGCCCGACGCTGTCGCTTGCCTCGACGGCGGGGCTGATCGAAAAGGCGTTTGCCGTCAAGGACGCGCCCGCCGTGGCCTTTTCCGTCAACTCGCCTGGCGGTTCGCCCGTCCAGTCGCGATTGATCTTCAAGCGCATCCGAGACCTCGCGCGAGAAAAGGACAAGCGGGTGCTGGTTTTTGTCGAGGATGTCGCGGCCTCTGGCGGTTACATGATCGCGCTGGCGGGTGACGAGATCGTCGCTGACCCCTCCTCTATCGTCGGTTCAATCGGCGTTGTGTCGGCGAGCTTCGGATTCACCGAACTGATCAAGAAGATCGGCGTTGAGCGGCGCGTGCACACCGCAGGCGACAACAAGGCTGTGCTCGACCCCTTTCGCCCCGAGCGCAAGGAAGACATCGAGCGCCTGAAGGCGCTTCAGCTCGAAGTGCATGAGACATTCATCGATCTGGTCAAGGAACGGCGCGGCGCGAAACTGAAGGACGATCCCGACCTGTTCACCGGCCTGTTCTGGAGCGGCAGGAAGGGGCTGGAGCTTGGGCTGGTCGATGCGCTGGGCGACATGCGTTCGTTCCTCAAAACGCGCTACGGCGACAAGACCGAATTGAAGCTCATCACGCAGTCGCGTGGCCTTCTCGGGCGCGGGTTCGGCCTGTTCGGCTCGCGCTCCGGCCCTGCGCTTGCGAGCGAAGCGGTGCATGCCGCGCTGGATGCCACGCAGGAACGTGCACTTTGGTCACGCTTCGGCCTATGAAACTTTCGTGAATGGACGTAAGCTGGCTTCGCCATAAAAAAGTCATGCGCACCTTGAGGCTGGACAGTTCAGCCGGGAAAGGATGAAAGGAATGCCGCAGCTCCTCTTTTTAGCCGTCGTTGGCATTGCGGCCTATTATGGATACCGGTCCTTCGTTCGTGAGGCGGAACGCGTCACGGCCAAGATCAAGCGCGAGCGCCAGCAGGCCGCAAACGGCACGCACGGCACCCTCGTCAAGGACCCGGTGACGGGCGAATATCGTCTGGCAAAGGACTGATCCAGGTCCTTGCCCGACAGAACGCTTCCGGTCGTCGAGGACGCACCGGCCAAGATTAACCTCGCCCTGCATGTAACCGGCAAGCGCCCGGACGGATATCATCTGCTGGAGACCCTCGTGGTCTTTACGCGGCTTGGAGACCGGCTGACCGCAACCTGTGCGGCGCGCGACGATCTTGAGATAACCGGCAGATACGCGACCGGCCTGCCGGTCGATTACTCCAACCTCGTCATCCGGGCGCGCGACGCATTCCGGGCGTGGTCCCCAAGCGGGCCTGTCCGACTGTCGCTTGAGAAAAACCTGCCGATTGCATCGGGCATTGGCGGCGGATCGAGCGACGCCGCCGCAACCTTGCGCGCGCTTGCCCGCCTTGAAGGAGAAGAAGGCCGGGACTTTGCAGCGATTGGCGGATCACTCGGCGCGGATGTGCCGATGTGCCTCGTCCTCCGGCCTCTCATTGCGCGGGGTATCGGTGAAGTGCTGGAGCCGGTTTCGGGCCTGCCCGAACTGGCGCTGGTGCTGGTCAATCCGGGCGTGCACGTCTCGACCCCGGACGTTTTTCGCGGCCTGCCGCACGCCGACAATCCCGCGCTGGCACCGCTGCCTGAAAAGCTCGATTTCACATCTCTCGTGGCCTGGCTGCGCGCAAGCCGAAACGACCTGCAAATGCCCGCCGAGCGGCTGGCGCCTTCGATCGGCGAAGCGCTTGCCGCGCTGGAAGGCACCAATCCTGCTTTCGCGCGCATGTCGGGCTCGGGCGCAACCTGCTTCGGCATCTATGAAAACGTGGCAGAGGCCGAACGGGCCGCTCAGTTGATGCGCGCCGCCCGCCCCGACTGGTTCATTGCCGCAACATCGACATTGCCCTAGGTTTGGAACATGAGCGAACGCCAGTTTATTCCCGTCCGCATTGCCGTCCTGACCGTGTCGGACACGCGCGGATTTGCCGACGACAAATCCGGGCAGACGCTGGCGGACCGGATCGAAACGGCGGGACATGTGCTTGCCGCGCGCGCCATCGCGACCGACGACGTGGAAAAAATCCGCGCAACAGTGCTGGAATGGTCGCGGGACGATGGCATCGACGTCATCATCACCACCGGCGGAACGGGCTTCACCGGTCGCGACGTGACGCCCGAAGCACTTGAACCGATCTTCGAAAAACGCATGGACGGCTTTTCGGAGGTGTTTCACCGCATCTCCTACGACAAGATCGGCACTTCCACGATCCAGTCGCGCGCCACGGGCGGCGTGGTCAACGCGACCTTCGTTTTCGTGCTGCCAGGTTCGCCGGGCGCCTGCCGCGACGCATGGGACAGCATATTGAAGGCGCAACTCGACTATCGCCACATGCCCTGCAATTTCGTGGAGATCATGCCGCGCCTTGACGAGCATCTAAGGCGCGGCGGCTAGAGCACTACTTCCTAGACGCCGGGACGATTTCACCGTCGAGCCGTTTGGTTGCAAGGCCGCGTGCGATTGCCGCTGAACCCTGACCGCTTCGCGACAGCGACGACGCCTGCCTCTTGGTGATCAGCAGCCCTTCCACCAGCGCCCGATTGCCCGCGAAAATGCGTTTCAGGAACGGGGTCCGCGACTTCCGCGCGCGGGAAAAGCGCCCGGCCATCGTGGCGCGCGACACGTGCCGCGCAGCCGAATCGATCCAGCCGTCCACAAGCGTAGCGCCCGGCTCAAGCAGCAGCAGCCAGTCCGATTTTGCGCGCCGCACGCCTTCCGCCGCGCCGCCGCTGGGCAGCCAGACGCAACCGGCCTCGTCTGCCACCCGGTGCGAGTGATCGGTCGATCCGAGATCGCAAACGATCACCTCGCGCACCACGCCTTCGACCGCGCCGTTAACCAGCGAAGCCAGTGTGCGCGCCAGTTCTTCCTCGTCGTTTCTGGTTTCTATGACCACAGAAAGCATATCCGGCAAATAACCGAGTCCGGCCAAATTGGCCAGATAACCATGCGTGGAAATTGTTCTTGCTTTGTTCCGACGGAACAAATAGGAATAGTTTCATCTCGAATGCGATTCGTCTGGAAAGCCGCGCAAGCGGATTCGATACGGAGACGGGCGGAATGGAACAGATTTCGAATGCCGATGTTGCAGCCTTCAAGCAAGGAGGCTCATCCATGGCCAATGCCATTGTCGAGGAACGCGGGCTGCGCATCGATCATGCGCGCCGCCGCGGTCGCGGGGCGGGCGTCAACCCCAGCGGTCGCTACGAGCCGCTCAGCCGCGACGTGTTCGACGACGGCTGGAATTCGCTCGACGAATTGCCGCCGTTCAAGACCGAGGTGCAGGTCGAGCGGCCGCGCCAGATCATCACGCGCAACGAATCGCCGGATATTTCCTTCGACCGGTCGATCAATCCCTATCGCGGCTGCGAGCACGGCTGCATTTACTGCTTCGCCCGCCCGACCCACGCCTATATGGGCCTTTCGCCGGGGTTGGATTTCGAATCGAAGCTGTTCGCCAAGCCGGATGCGGCAAGGCTGCTGGACAAGGAATTGTCGAAGCCGGGCTATGAGCCGCGCACCATCGCCATCGGCACCAATACCGACCCGTACCAGCCGATTGAAAAGCAATACCGCATCATGCGCGAGGTGCTTGAGGTGCTGGAGGCGCGCAACCATCCGGTCGGCATCGTGACCAAGTCGGCGCTTGTCGCGCGGGACATCGACATCCTGTCGCGCATGGCGGAGCGCGGGCTGGCGAAGGTCGCGCTTTCGATCACGACACTCGACCGCAAGCTGGCGCGCACCATGGAGCCGCGCGCGGCAACGCCTGCGAAACGGCTCGAAACGCTGAGGCAACTCAGCGATGCGGGCATTCCGGCTTCCGTCATGGTCGCTCCCATCGTGCCCGGCCTGAACGACAGCGAGATCGAGCGGATACTGGACTCCGCGCAGGCGGCGGGCGCCCGGGAGGCGGGTTATGTCATCCTGCGCCTGCCGCTGGAGGTCGCGCCCATCTTCAAGGACTGGCTGCTGCGGCACTATCCCGACCGCTACCGCCACGTCATGTCGCTGGTTCGTTCGATGCGCGACGGCAAGGATTATGATTCGGAGTGGGGCAAGCGCATGCGTGGCTCCGGCCCCTATGCGTGGCAGATCGGTCGCCGCTTCGAGATCGCGTGCAAGAAGCTCGGCCTCAATATCGAGCGCCGGCCGCTGCGCACCGATCTCTTCGTGCAGGCTCGGCAAGGTGGCGAACAGCTCATCCTTCTGTAGCCCGGTTTCCAGTTCCGCCCGCTCTTTCCCCGGAGCGGCGGTTTCCTTCCCCGCCTCTCCCCCGGCAGGGAAGGTCTTGCGGAGAATTGGAACGGGTGCGAGTCTCGCCGCGATATGGCTCGACCGCGTTCTGATTCTCCGCCCCTGTTCGAGATTCTCGAAAAGCCCGACTTCGCGATCGAGGCGAAGGCCCGCAAGGACGGGCTGTGGCCGGTGGCCGGCCTCGACGAGGCGGGGCGCGGGCCGCTCGCCGGGCCTGTTGTGGCGGCTGCCGTCATTCTCGACCCGGACAACATCCCGGACGGACTGGATGATTCCAAGAGGCTCAGTCGCGAGCAGCGCGAGGCGTTGTTCCAGCAAATCCTGAACAGCGCACCCGGCATTTCATTCGCCTCGGTATCGGCGGAGGGGATCGACCGTATCAACATCCTGCGCGCCAGCCTGGAAGCCATGCGCCGTGCGCTCTGCGCGCTTCCCATGCGGCCTTTGCTGGCGCTGGCGGACGGACGCGACATTCCGCCCGGCCTGCCTTGCGAGGGCCGCGCACTGGTGAAGGGCGACCAGCGCTCGCAGTCCATCGCCGCTGCGTCCATCGTTGCAAAGGTCATGCGCGACCGCATGATGTCCTGCTGCGCCGAGCGTAACGAGCGCTATGGCTTTCATGTTCACGCGGGCTATGCGACGGAACGCCATCGCGCCGCAATCGAGATTCACGGTCCCGCGCCGCGCCTCCACCGCATGAGCTTTTCGCCCTTCCGCCTCGAGGCGGAAATCGTCACGCTCGTTTAGGCTAAGTGCAGGAACGTGCGGGCTACACCCACTCGCCCTTGCGCATGACCGGCGTGCGATTGCCCGCCGAATCAAGTCCATCGACGTCGATTTCGCCGGAGCCGATCATCCAGTCGATATGGATGAAGGAACGATTGCCGCCGCGCGCGGCGATTTCCTCGGCGGTGAGCTTCGCGCCGTCGATGAAGCAGTCCGAATAGCATTGGCCGAGCGCGATGTGGCACGCGGCGTTTTCATCATAGAGCGTGTTGTAGAACAGCAGCCCGCTTTTCGAGATCGGCGAGGAATGCGGCACCAGCGCGACTTCTCCCAGCCGTCGCGACCCTTCATCCGTATCCAGCACCTTGAGAAGCACCTGTTCGCCGCGCGTGGCGCGCGCCTCGACGATCTTTCCGCCCTCGAAGCGCATTTCGATCCCGTCGATCAGCGTGCCCTGATGCGACAGCGGCTTGGTGGAGCGCACAAAGCCATCCACACGCATGGCATGCGGCGTGGTGAACACTTCCTCGCTGGGCAGGTTCGGGTTGCAGGTCGCGCCGTTCTTGGCGAGCGAGGCCCCTCCTTTCCACGCGTGACCATCCGCGAGGCCGACTGTCAGGTCCGTGCCCGGACCCTTGAAGTGCAGCGCGTGAAAGCGGCTCTCGTTCAGCCGCGCGGTGCGGCGATGCAGGTCCGCATTGTGCGCCTTCCATGCGGCGACCGGATCGGGCTGGTCGACGCGCGTTGCGGCAAAGATCGCATTCGCGAGCTTGGCGACCGCCGTGTCCTCATCGTCGTTCGGGAAAATCTTCGCGGCCCAGGTCGGGTTCGGATAGGACAGGATCGTCCAGTTGATATCGAAGCCGGTGATCTTCTCGCGCACGGGCGTATAGGCGATCGAGTTTGCCTTGTTGGCACGGCCAACCTTGTCGGGGTCCTCGTTGGCGAGCAGCATCGGGTCTTCGGCATAGATCGCCAGCCGCGCGGCATTGTCGCCGAACGCCTTGGCGATGCCGTCATAGAGCCAACCCGTCGCACGGTCGAAGGAAAAGTCCTGCGCGTAGCGGTAGCGCGCGAGCGTCAGTTCCTCGTCCGAGAACAGCGTCGTGACGAGGCCCGCGCCGGCCTTGTAGGCGTGCTCGGCGATGCGGCGCGCCAAGGGGGCAGCCACCAGCGGCGCGGTCATGATGAGGTCTTGCCCCTGCTGGAGCCCCAGACCGACAGACACGGCGACCTGCGCCAGCCGGTCGAGCTTGTCGGGATCGATGAGGGCGGAACTTGAAGCAGTCATGGCACACCTTTCATTCTTTGTCGGCGCAGATTTAGAGCGCCCCACGCGCAAATGCCACCCATCCCTTGAAGGGGCGGCAATTGGCTCAGATCTTGCGCCGGTCGGCAATGATGCTGCGGGCGGCATTGTGTCCCGGCGCGCCGGTCACGCCACCGCCGGGATGCGTGCCGGAGCCGCACAGGTACAGGCCTTTCACGGGCGAGCGATAGTCCGCATAGCCCAGCATCGGTCGTGCACTGAACAATTGGTCGAGGCTCAGCGCCCCGTGAAAAATGTCGCCGCCGACGAGACCGAACGTGCGTTCGAGGTCGAGCGGGCTCATGATCTGGCGGCCAAGGACGCTGGCCTTGAAGCCGGGCGCGTGCCGGTCGACCGTCTCTATCATCAAATCCGCCACTTCCTCGCGATGATCGTCCCATGACCGGCCATCGGAAAGTTCAGGCTGCACGTGCTGGCAGAACAGGCTGGCGACATGCGCGCCCTTCGGCGCGAGGCTGTCGTCCAGCGTGGAGGGAATGAGCATTTCCACGACGGGCTCGCGGCTCCAGCCATGACGGCGGGCGTCGGTCCATGCGCGATCCATATAGTCGAGTGACGGCGCGATGATGATGCCTGCCGTGTGATGGTCTGCCGCCTCGCGGCCCGGCAGGCAGGAAAAGCTCGGCAGTTCCGACAGGGCGACATTCATGCGGAATGTGCCCGAGCCACATTTCCAGCGGCCCATCCTTGCGAGAAATTCCGGTGGCAGCGCATCGCCGGGCACAAGCCGCTCGAACAGCAGCCGGGGGTTGAGGTTGCTCACCACCGCCCTTGCCCGAACCGCCCGTCCATCCTCCAGCACGACGCCCGTCGCGCGGTCCTTTGCGACGATGATTTCCCTGACCGGCGCATCCGTTTCGATCTCGACGCCACGCGCACGGCAAGCGGCGGCCATTGCCTGGGTGATCGCGCCCATGCCGCCAATGGCGTGTCCCCACGCCCCCTTCCTGCCATTCACCTCGCCGAAAACATGATGCAGCAGCACATAGGCCGTGTTCGGCGTGTAGGGGCTGGCGTAGTTCCCGACGATGGAATCGAAGCCGAAGAGCGCCTTCACGCAATCCGTCTCGAACCAGCCGTCCAGATAGTCGGCGGCGGATTTGGTGAACAGGTCGAGAAGCGCGCGCCGCCTTTCCGGGGCGATGCGGCGCAGCCGGTTGCCGTCGGACAGCGCCCGCCATGCCTCGGCCATGGATGCGCGCCAGCCGCCTTCGACCATGTTGGGCGGCTGGCGGAGCACCAGATCGCGCAGCACATCGGCAATCGCTTCGATCTCGGCTCCATAGCCGTCATAGCGCTCGGCATCGCGGGTGCTGAAACGCGCGATCTCGCCTCGGGTCACGCCTTCGCCCGCCTTGAGGTATCTCCCATCCGGCAGCGGCAGGAAATTGCCGAGCCGCCGCTCGACGATCCGCAAACCGTGCGCGTGAAGGTCGAGATCGCGGATGATCTTCGGGTTGAGCAGGCTCACCGTGTAGGACGCGACCGAATTGCGGAAACCGGGAAGAAATTCCTCCGTCACCGCAGCCCCGCCGACGACGGAACGGCGCTCCAGCACCTTCACGCTAAACCCGGCGGCGGCCAGATAGGCCGCGCAGACAAGGCCGTTATGGCCAGCACCGACAATTGCGATATCGACTTGTTCACTCATCCGCCGTGCTCTACCGCACGGCGCGGGGTCGGTCCATTGCCACGGCAAATCGGTGGATCAAGCCACGAGACGCCGCACAAGCGCCGAAAGGCGTGCTATGCGCGGATTGGTTCCAGCAAGCAGCGAGCGCGACATGACAACCCTCTACGGATTCAAGTCCTGCGACACGGTAAAGAAGGCGCGTCGATGGCTTGACGAGCACGGCATCGACTATCGCTGGTTCGACTACCGGGTGGAAAAGCTCGATCCCGCGACGCTCGATGGCTGGATCTCCCGCGCCGGATGGGAAGCCGTGCTGAACCGAAACAGCACCACCTTCAAGGAATTGCCGGAGAGCGAAAAGGCGGGGCTCGACGCCACCAAGGCGCGCGCGATGCTGCTTGCCGAAACCAACCTTATCAAACGGCCCGTGCTCGACACGGGCGATGCCCTACTGTTCGGCTTCAAGGCTGACGCCTATGCGCAGGCGGTTAAATAACGAAAAAGAGAAAGCCGCCCCGAAGGCGGCTTTCCTCAATGCGTCATTGAAATGAGTTAGTTCAGCTTGGCTTTCAGGTCGTTCAGCGAGGACTTGAAAAGTTCCGCTCCTGCCTTGGCGTCGACCTTGAGTTCCATCAGCTTGCGGGCCGCTTCCGTGGCGATGTCCACGGCGCTGGCGCGAACCTCGTTGACCGCCTCGCGCTCGGCCTGCGCAATCTTCTGCTCGGCCATCGCGCTGCGGCGGGTGACGAATTCCTCGGTCTTCTGCCGCGCTTCCTTCACAAGCTGCTCGGCCTCGCTCTTGGCGGCCTCAACGATGGCGGCTGCTTCCTGCTCGGCTTCCTTGCGCTTGCGCTGGTACTCGGCCAGCAATTGCTGCGCCTCTTCACGAAGGCGCCGCGCATCTTCAAGATCGCTTGCGATTTTTGTCGCCCGCTTATCGAGCGACGCGCCCAGCGTGCCCGGCACCTTGAGATAGACGACGATGGCCAGGAAAATGACGAGTGCGACGAATGCCCAGAATGTTGCGTCCATCTGGCCCTCCTAGTTCCTGACCGCCTTGACTGCGGCGGAAACGGTGGGCTTGTCCACCTTCGCACCGGTCAATTGCTGGACGATGGCGGTTGCGGTGTCCTCAGCGATGCCACCGACTTCGGCCATCGCCTTCGACTTGATTCCCGCGATCCGCTTTTCGGCTTCCGCGAGCTTGGCTTCAAGCTCTGCTTCGATCTTCTTGCGCTCGCTTTCCGCATCGGCCTTGGCCGAATCGCGTGCGCCCTGCCCGATCGTATTGGCGTTGGAGCGCGCCTCGGCCAGTTCCTGCTCGTAGGCGGCGACCGCCGCGTCGGCGTCTTCCTTCATGCGCGCGGCCTGGTCGAGGTCCTGCGCAATGCGGTCGCGCCGCACTTCCAGGATCCCGCCGATGCGCGGCACGATGACCTTTTTCAGGAAGAGGTAGAAGAGGCCGAAAGTGATCGCCAGCCACAGGAGCTGCGACGGGTAATTGCTTGGATCGAAAGGCGGAAATGCGCCTCCGCCATGCCCGGCGCCGGTTTCGGTATGCGTTTCGCCCGCAGCGGCATCCGCCGGTGCGGCATGGGTTTCCCCTGCCGGTGCGTGCGATTCCCCCTCGGCCGGTTGGGCCTCCTGGGCATAAGCCGGTGTCACGAACATCTCGATCCCCTAATCCCTTGCGATCCGGCCGCGTCACGCGGCCGGCGAACCATGCCCACTCTTATGCGAAGAGGAGGAGCAGCGCGACGAGCAGGGAGAAGATGCCCAGAGCTTCGGTCACGGCGAAGCCGAAGATCAGGCGGCCGAACTGGCCATCGGCAGCCGAGGGATTGCGCAGCGCGCCGGCCAGATAGTTGCCGAAAATGGTGCCCAGGCCGATACCGGCGCCACCCATGCCGAGGCATGCGATGCCAGCGCCAATTGCCTTTGCTGCTTCTACTTCCATTGTCCAACTCCTTTTGGATTCAAGTTCGGAATGCGTATTTCCGGATGCGGTCCGGCGGACCGCACCATGCCTAGTGACCCGGATGGATCGCGTCGTTGAGGTACATGCAGGTCAGCACAGCGAAAACATAGGCCTGCAGGAATGCGACCAGGAATTCGAGCGCCGTGATGGCGACGGTCATCGCCAGCGGCAGGATCGATCCCGCGACGCCGACCGCGCCGAGCGCGGTGAGCGAGGTCACGAAGCCCGCGAACACCTTGAGCGTGATGTGGCCCGCCAGCATATTCGCGAAAAGACGAACGGAGAGGCTGATGGGGCGCGAAAGGAACGAAATGATCTCGATCAGCACCACGAGCGGTACGAGAACAATCGGCACGCCGTGCGGCACGAACAGTTTCAGGAACCCGAAGCCATGCTTCATGAAGCCGTAGACGACCACCGTTCCGATGACCAGAAGCGCCAGCGCGAAGGTCACGATGATGTGGCTGGTGACGGTGAAGAAATAGGGAAACAGGCCGATCAGATTGGCCACCAGCACGAACATGAACAGCGAGAACACAAAGGGGAAGAACTTCATTCCCTGCGTTCCGGCGGCGTCGCGCAGCATATTCGCCACGAATTCATAGGACATTTCCGAGATCGACTGGAGGCGGTTCGGAACCAGCCCGCGGCTCGACGTGGTCAGGAAAAGGAATGCGCCCGCAGCAACAGCCGTTGCCACCATGAAGGCGGAAGAATTGGTGAAGGAGAAATCAAAGCCGCCGATTTCGATCGGAATCCATTTGGAAATCTGGAACTGATGGATCGGATCGTTCGCCACGCTTGTGACCCCTCGTTAGACCTGCGCGCCAGCGCGCCGTTCACTTCCCGTCCGGTTTCCCGGCTTCGTCAGGCTGCCTTATGCCAGCATTGGCAACAAGTCCAGCCGAGCGCAGCACATTCAACACGCCTGCGCCAAATCCCAGCAGCAGGAAGATGATCAACCCCCAGGGCGAAGTCCCCGCCCAACTGTCGATCAACCAGCCGAGTCCCGCTCCGACGACTACCCCCGCGATGAACTCGCTGGATAGTTTCAGCGCGTTGCCGTACCCGGAAACACTGCCCGACTTCGCTGCCTGGACGCCGGCCTGGCTTTCGGTACGCCTCGAAGCAAGCGAGGCTTCGAGTTCATTCCGGCGGCGCTCCAGCTCTTGGTCGCGAGGGTCCGGCTGCTCAGGCTCCACCGGCGCGGTCTTTCCGGCATTCCCCGGCTTGCCCGCACGGACCATTGCGACCTCCCTGCCCGGCAAACCCGCAAACGGATTGCCGCTCCAAAGTCGCGCGCAACATAGTTAGGGGCGACGGCTACGTCAAGCCGAGTCAGGGCCCCCGCGGCCTTGTATTTTTATGAATTATTTCAATGTCTTAGCCTAATGCGACATCGTGCCCTGCACGACTGCTCGCCAAATCGCGCCAGATCAGCTCCAGCCGCCATTCCTTGTGCGGTAGAAGATGTGCAGGCCGATCCTTGTCATCTTCTTCATGTAGCGCGCCCAGCCGGGGCTCACATATTGCGCATAATAGTGCGTGGAGGACCCGACCTCGGGAATGAATATCCTGCCCGCCGTCACCGCGAGCGCAACGGCCTCGGCCTTCCTGTAGTTGGCGGGGCTGGCCACAACGTCCTTGCGCCCGTCGCATGCAAAGGAGAACTGGCAGGCATTGCGCCAGTTGCGGTTCTGGTAAACCACGTCGCAGATCGAGCCAGGATAGGCCGGATTTCGGACGCGGTTCAGCACAACCTGCGCGACCGCTGCCTGACCGCGCATCGATTCGCCGCGCGCCTCGAAATAGACGGCGTTGGCGAGGCATTTCTGCTCCTTGCCGGAAAACACCGAGGCCGGAAGCGGCTGCTGAAGCCATGCGTGGTCGCCCTTACCTGCCGGAGGGATGAAACGCCCCTCGGCGGGGTCCTCGTTGAGCAGGCTTTCGAAGGGCGACGCCTTCGCATAGTCGGGCGCGCTCGCGGCATAGGCGGTGGCCAGCACGTCCGGCTTGTCGTTGTTCACAAGGCTCGCCAGATAGCTCGGTACGCCGGAATTTTTCGCGCTGTCGTCGCGGATGTAGAAGGAGGACGCGATCTGCACCTCCTTGCCCTTGATGGGGGGAATCGCGAAAGTCAGCTTTTCCTTCGTCTCGCGCGTCGGGCGCAGCATTGACGTACGCTCGAAGATCGAGCCGGCGGAGAAGGCTTTCGGCGGCGCAACGCGCTCGATCCCGATGATGCGGCCCTGCTTTTCCGCGCTGTTGACGCGCGATTCATCGGGTGTCGCGGCGCGCCCCTTGCTGCGGAAGGCGACCTTGCCCAGGCCCCGCGCATTCACGCCCGCGCCGGACAGCAGCCCCGAATCTCCAAACGGCATTTCAGCCTGATGCACCGATCCCGCCGCGGCCTTTTCGACATAGCCGGTCCAGCCGCTCGCGCCGGAATCCTCGCCGGAGATCAGCCCGGCAATGTCCTGCCGCCCGCCGACGGTCGGGAACGCCAGCAGCAGTGCAACGCCAAGGATCGCGGAAGCCTTGAGCGACGGGCAGCGCTTCAGGGCAGACGCGCCGGACCGCAACACAGAATCGATACGCCAACGCAACCGACCAACCCTCGCCACACGCTAAAATTGTATGGTTCCGGAAAGTGAAGCATTAACCTTGATGGGGAGTTAACGATCAGCGCTTCTTCGACCTGTCCGCGAAGGGATTGTCGGAAGCGCGCAACGCGACGCGAATGGGCACGCCGGGCATGTCGAAGCTCTCGCGCAGGCTGTTCACCAGATAGCGGACATAGGATTGCGGCACGGCGTCGGGCCTCGACGTGGACAGCACGAAGCCCGGCGGACGGGTCTTGGCCTGCGTGATGTATTTGATCTTCAGCCTGCGGCCCGCGACGGCGGGAGGCGGATGATGGGCGAGCACCCCTTCCAGCCAGCGATTGAGACGGCCCGTCGAGACGCGCCGGTTCCACACCTGATGCACCTTCAACACCGCATCCATGAGGCGGTCGAGCCCGCGTCCCGTTTCGGCGGAAACCGGAATGGCCAGCAGCCCGCGCACCTGCGGCAGCAGGCGCGCCGTCTTTTCATAGAGTTCGGCAAGGGTCTCCTGCCGGTTCTCGATCAGATCCCATTTTGAAAAAGCGATGACCGGCGCGCGGCCTTCGCGCACGATCAGGTCGGCGATCTGCAGGTCCTGCTTCTCGAACGGAATGGTCGCATCGAGAACGATGACGACGACTTCCGCGAAACGGATCGCGCGCAGGCCATCGGATACAGAGAGCTTTTCCAGCTTTTCCTGAACCCTCGCCTTGCGCCGCATGCCCGCCGTGTCGAACAGCTTCATGCGGCGGCCACGCCACGTCCAGTCCACGGAAATGGAATCCCGCGTGATGCCCGCCTCCGGCCCGGTCAGCAGCCGCTCCTCGCCGATCAAGGCGTTGATAAGCGTGGATTTTCCCGCATTCGGGCGGCCCACGACAGCGATGCGCAGCGGCTTGCTGTCGTCATAGGCAGGTTCCTCGTCGGCGTCGGTGACATCCTCGCCGATCAGCGGTTCCTGCTCCGCATCCTCTTCCTCGTCGTCCTCGAATGCGCGCTCCTCGCCCACGGCGGCGATGACGGCGTCGCGCAGGTCGGGCATGCCCTGACCGTGCTCGGCGGAAATCGGCACCGGCTCGCCGAGCCCCAGTTCGAACGCTTCCAGAAAGCCCGCGTCGGAGCCGCGCGACTCGGCCTTGTTCGCGACCAGCACGACGGGCTTGCCGGCGCGCCGCACGATGTCGGCGAAGGTGCGGTCGTCGGGCAGGATACCGGCCTTGGCGTCGATGACGAAGAAGATCAGGTCGGCTTCGCGAATGGCGATCTCGGTCTGCTGGCGCATCCGCCCTTGCAGGGTCGCGGCGGCGGCATCTTCGAAGCCTGCCGTGTCCACCACGTCGAAATAAAGATCGTAGAGCCTCGCGGGATGAATGCGCCGGTCGCGCGTCACGCCCGGCGTGTCGTCCACAAGCGCCAGCTTGCGCCCTGCCAGCCTATTGAAAAGCGTCGATTTTCCGACGTTTGGCCGGCCTATGATGGCGATGGTGAGTGCCATTGCGCCCGCTCACGACTTGACGCCGGAACCGCGCAGCAGCTCGATCATCAGATTGGCACGCTGCTGCGCATCCTGCGGCGCGGCATCGTCGTCGGCGATCTGCCTGAACAGCTTCATCGCATCCTCGCCCTTGCCTGCCTTCCATGCGGAAAGGGCGAGCGCCTCGCGTGCGGCGGCGCGCATCGGATTGGTGTCAACCGCAAGTTGCTCGACACGGTCGGCGACCTCATTATAGGCGCCGCTGTCGACCAGAATATAGGCCGCGCGTATACGCGCGATGTCGCGCAGGGATGCGTCGATCGAGCGGTCGGCGGCCACGGCGTCGAAACCTGCGACCGCGCCTTTCGCATCGCCCTTTTCAGACAGCACCGTCGCTGCGCGCATGCGCGCCAGCACCGGATAGGCGCCGTGACTTTCGTCCTCGATCTTCTTGAATGCGGCCAGCGCCTCGTCGCTCTTGCCGTCGCGCGCAAGTTGCAGTGCCTGCGCAAATGCATCGCCGGCGCTTCCTGAGCGGGCCTCGCGCCAGTATTCATAGCCGACGAAGCCGGCAGTGCCGAGCACGACCGCAACCGCCAGCCCGATGATCAGCGCACCATAGCGGTCCCAGAGAGCCTTCGCCTTGTCCTGGCGAATCTCTTCCTGAACCTCGCGAAAGAAACTGTCGTCCGTCATCAAACAGGTCCGAGCGCCCCAATCGGGGCTGTTGCGCGCCTTTTAGCGAATATTCGCGTCGAGGGAAGGGGGAAAGGTGAATGTCGATCGCAGCAAAGCGGATTCGACCCGCATCGCGCCACAATTGCGCGGCAGTTTTCCCACTTTCAACCCGCTGTTCACTTTCCCTCGTGCATTGAGTGACCATGTTGCGTCTGTGTGTTTCCGTGCTTGCCCTTGCCTGTCTTGCAGCCCTTCCCGCAAAGGCCGATCCTCCCACAGCCGGTCATCGCCCTATGCAGGCACTCATCATCTCCTTCGACGGCGCGCATGACCTCGACCAGTGGCGGCGCAGCCGCGCGCTGGCAAAGCGCACCGGCGCGCATTTCACCTATTTCCTGTCCTGCGTGTTCCTGCTGTCGCCGGACACGAAATCGGCCTACCAGCCGCCCCGGATGAAGGCGGGGCGCTCCAATGTCGGCTTCGCGCACTCGCGCGGCGAGGTGGAGCAGCGCCTCTACCAGATCAGGCTGGCCGCCGCCGAAGGCCACGAACTCGCCAGCCATGTGTGCGGCCATTTCGACGGAGGGAAATGGACCGCGCAGGACTGGTCGCAGGAGATCGACTCCTTTTCGGACATCCTGCGCAACGCCTATGCGATCAACGGCATATCGCCCGAGCCGGAAGGCTGGAAGGCGATCGCAAACGGAGTCGAGGGCATGCGCGCGCCCTATCTCTCCACCGCGCCGGGCTTGCAGAAGGCGATGGCCGGTGCGGGACTGGCCTATGATGCAAGCGGCGTTTCCCGTGGTCCCGTTCGTCCCGACCTGTCCGGTCCGGTCGCGCATTTTGCGCTGCCGCAGATCGCGGAAGGGCCGAACGGCAGGCGCGTCATCGGCATGGACTACAATCTTTATGTGCGGCAATCCGGCGGCAAGGAAAACCCGGCCCGCGCAAAGGAATTCGAGCAGCGCAGCTATGACGCGTTTCGCGCCGCCTTCGATAAGGAATATGCGGGCGGGCGCGCCCCGCTCCAGCTCGGGTTCCATTTCGTGCTGATGAACGGCGGGGCCTATTGGCGTGCGATGGAGCGGCTCGCGGAAGAGGTCTGCGGCAGGCCGGACGTCGCCTGCATCAGCTATCGCGACTATCTGGCGCGCACCGGGTTCTCGCTCAGGCGCGCGCCCGACAGCCAGGGTTAGTGACGATCACTCAGGCGGGCGCGTCGCCGGTAGCCTCGTGTTCGAGGTAGCGCCTGTCGATGTCCGGCAGCGGCCCGCCGTCCAGCGTGGCTTCGAACGCGCGCAGGCGCTTGTAGATCGACAGCAGCTCCACGATCGTCGGCCAAGCGTTGACCAGATATTGGAACGAGCTGGAGACCTGATTGAAGGCTGTTGCGATCTGCTGCCAGATACCGAGCGTGATCTTGCCCGCCGCGATGGTGGGGATCAGGATCAGGCTCGAAAAGATCGCGTCCGCCTGTCCGAAGCCCGAGCGGAAGATGTTGAAATAGGCGTAGTGGAAATAGAGGCGGAAATAGTTGCGCCGCACATTGTCGAACAGTTCGCGCATGGTCGGCGGCTGCGCGCGGCTCGCATCATCCTCGCCATAAACCAGTTCCTTGCGGTAGGCGGCCTCGACGCGCTGGTTCCTGAACTCCAGGCCGGGAAGCTTGATGCCGACCAGCGCCAGCAGGCCGGTGCCGAACACCGCCCAGACGAGCGCGGCGACGACGAGCGAATAGGGAATGGCGCCGACGAAGGGCAGTTCGGTGATGTGGTTCGAAAGCTGCGCCAGAACGGGAAGGAAGGCTATCAGCGTCAGGATCGCATCCGCGAAGGCGACGCCGAGCCCTTCCATCGTGGTGGAGAAGCGCATCGTATCTTCCTGCACGCGCTGTGAAGCGCCCTCGATGTGGCGCAGGCGCGGCCAGTGCGACATGTAGAAATCGTTCATCGCCGTGCGCCAGCGGAAAATATAGTGACTGACGAAAAAGCGCGTCAGCACGAAGTTCGTCACGAACATGGCGCCGATCCACGCATAGATCCAGAACATGTCGTAGAGCTGTCCGGCGGTGACGGACGGGGGCGGGGTGAGTGCTTTCTGGAAGAGGTCGAAGAACGGCCCGCGCCAATTGTTCAGCGCGACATAGATTTCAACCGAAATATAGGTCGAAAACAGGATCAGCGCGGAACCGAGTATCGACCAGTTCTGCCAGGGATGCGGCGAATAGATGCGCCAGAACAGGTAGAAAGCGCCAAGAAAGACGAGGAAATAAACATAGAACCACAGGAATGGCGGCGAGATGAAAACGGCAATGCCAAGGATCGGCGGCTGTCCCGCCGGATGCGGCGGCAATCCGAGGACCGCCCCGAGGTCGCGCCCTCCGAAGAACCAGAGCAGGACGCCCACAAGGGCCCAGACGGCTGCGGAAATGAAGAACAGCTTCGGCTTCGGGAAAAAGGATACGAACAATTCGGCGCTTCCTTATGGAAAAATCGACGGCATAAAGTCACAGATTTTGCGGCAAAGGAATGGTTTTGGCTGCTTTGAACGGATTACATTTCTGTCAGGAATTGCACTGTTCACCTTCGCGCGGGCCAGACAATTGCCGCCGCGACAAGCAGAACCAGCGCAGCGAGCATCGAAGGCGCGAAGAAGCTGCCGGTCCTGTGCGCAAGCGCGCCGGCGGCGAGCGGGCCCAGTATCTGGCCCACGCCGAAAGAGGCGGTCATCAGCGCAAAGGCGCGGCGCGGCGATTGCGGGGCGCGCATGCGCGCGGCCTGAATGCCGAAAGCGGTGATTGCCACGAAGGTCCCGCCGAGCAGTGCGCCACCGATCAACGGCCCGATCCAGCCTCCGAAGGCAACGCTTGCCGCGACTCCGACGGCTTCCAGCAGACAGCCCGCAATGTAGACCGCGACCGCTCCCCTGCGACGGGCAAGCTTTTCCCACAGATGCACGGAAGGGATGATCGACAGGCCGGTGATCAGCCATACGACCGACTCGAACAGTCGTCCGCCATCTCCCTGCCTGACGATTGTCACCAGGAAGGTCGCGGTGACGACGTAGCCAAAGCCGAACAGCCCGTAGGAAAGGATGAGCCGGACCAGCACCGGATCGCGCGGCAGACGCGGCTCGACGCTTCCGCCGTTGTGCGAGACGGGACCCTCGCGGACGATATAGGCAACCACAGCGAGGCCGATGGCAGACAGGATCGCGGCGCTGTACCAACCGCCCTGCCAGTGCGCGCCCCCGGCGATGAGCGCACCCATCACCAGCGAGGATGCCACGATCCCGATGCCGACGCCCCCGAAATGCACGGATTGCAGTTGACTGCGGCCCGCAGCCGCGAAGTGGCTGAACACAATGGCGGACAGGAACACCATCACGAAAGCGCTGGCGACGCCCGCCAGGAACCGGATCGCCAGAAAGGCCGTGAGATTCTCCGTCAACCCCATCGCGGCGGCAAGCAAGACCGTGGAGACGAGACCGCCAAGCATGAGCATGCGTTCGCGCCCCGCGCCCCACGCACCCGCAGCCGCAAAGGCCCCCACAAGGTAACCAAGGTAGTTGGCCGATGCGATCCATCCCGCATCGGTGGTCGACAGGCCCAGTTCCTCCATCATGGAGGGCAGAATCGGCGTGAACACGAATCGGCCGATGCCCATCGCCACCGCCATCCCGGCCATTCCGGCAACCGCATAGCGCATGGGTGTCGTCAGGTTCAGCGTCATTCAGGATCGCCTATGCGGTCTGGAGAAACAGCGCAACCGCGCGCATTTCCAAAACGCTGGGCCAGCCACAAAATTAAGAATTGGCACTAGCAACCGTCTACATATAATGATATATGCCTTGCATACGCTTGCCCCCCAAGCCCCAAGCCCGCAAGCGAAGGCCCGTTCCAACGGAACGGGCCATTTTCTTTTGATCACCGCCCCACAAGGGATGACGTAGCGCCGACCTGCCAGATTAGCAGCAGGACATATCCCACGATGCTGACCATCAGGCCCCGGAACGCGATCCAGACATATCGGTATTTTGTCCGGGCAATGATCGCCAGCGTATCGGCATTGGCGAGATACTGGTCGAACAGGTAAGCCTCGTTCCTGCCCTTCTGCGCGTCGGCCAAACCAGTCCGGTTGGCGGGCCAGCCTGCCCAGTAAAGCGATGTCGAGGTTTTCACATGCCTCGGCAGGACGACCATGATCGCCGCGATCACCGAGACCAGCACCGCGACCGCCATGAAGCCCGACAGGATGATCGCGATGGGCTCGCCGGACTGATATCGCGCGAGACTGAAAACCTGCTTCCCCTCCGTCGAACTTATCAGGAACGCGATCATGAAGGTGAAGATGAACGCTGCCTTCTGGTCCGCCGTCCCAATCTGATCGTAGAATATATCGTTCACCTTTATTAGATGTTTCAAATATTCCTGATCGAGAGTGGAAAGCTTCCCGTCGCCCTCTGCGTCCGTCCCGGCATTTTCCAGCTTTTCCATAACTATTTCTGTCTCGCGCTGTCGATTTTCTGCAACGAAATATTGGGGATCAATGCACCAACATTCTCCAGGCAGCAACGAAAACTTGACAGTCAAAATCCTTTGTATACGTGTGAATTTTCAGGGGATCACAACAGACTGAATAATGCGTGGACTGAGGCGAGTACTGCTTGCGTTAGCCTTGGGCGGTTGCGCGTGGCCATCCCACGCAGACATACTGCCGCGCAGTCAGCCGGCTGCGGGCACCGTCATTGCGCGCAAGGTCGGCGAGGAAGTCCGCTTCATCGATATCAGCGGTTGGCGCGGGGTCGATGTCGACCAGGACCTGCTGCCCGGGGACGTGCTGCGCACCAATGCGCTGGGCAATCTGGCCGTGCTGTTTTCCGACCGCACGCAGGTCAGGCTCGGGCGTAACACGACGCTTGTGGTCAAGCAGATCGGAACGCCTTCCGAAACCCGCTTCAGCCTTGAATCAGGCACCATCTGGGCGCGGGCCGAGCGCGGCGGACAAGGGCTGACAGTCGAGACGCCCGCGGCGGCAGCAGCGATTCGCGGCACCGACTGGACAATGACCGTCGAGGGCGACAAGACTTCGATCATCGTGCTGGAGGGGCTGGTCGAATTCTATAATCCGCAAGGTTCGGTCAATGTCGCCGAAGGCGAGGCGGCCGTCGCCACCATCGGGCAGAAGCCGTCCAAGGTGGTGATCGTCGATCCCGACGACCGGCAGCAGATGCTCTATTACCTGTCGCTGCGCAATTCGTTCGGCTGGATGCCGGCCTCTCCGCTTTCATCGCCCGAGATGCGCCGGATGCGCGAGGCCATCGGTGCGAAGCCGCCTGCCTCGCGCAGCGTGGAGGATTGGCTGACGCTGGCCGAAGCCTCGCTCAACTATGACGGCAAGGCGGTGGCGCTGGCGGCGGCGGACCATGTGCGGGGAAAGCGCCTGACGCGCGCGCAACAGGCGCGTCTCGACCTGATAGATGCGCTCGCCGCCGGGGCGAACCACGATTTCGCGGGCGCCGCGAAACTGTTCCGGCGCGCTGCACCCGCGCTCGATCCGCGCCGCCGGGCGATTGCGCTCTATGGCGGCTATTTCGCTCGTTCCCTCGCCGAACCCAGCCGCGCCGAGCCGGAGCCGAGCGCGCCGGACAGCGGCCCCTATGGCGCGCTTGCAAAGGCGTGGACCACCGGCTTCCTCAAGGACATACCGGCGGCAATCGAGATCATCCGGCAAGCAGAGGCGAAATATCCCGACGATCCGTCGCTGCCCGCCTACCGGGCGCAGCTCGCGATCCTGATCGACGACCGCAGCCAGGTCGAGGAAGCGATTGCACGGTCGCTTGCCATCGACCCCGACGATCCGACGGCGCTTGAGGCGCGATCCTACTACAAGTCCGGCATCCAGAGCGACTTGAAGGGCGCATTGGCGGACATCGAGCGCGCCGCCGCACTTGCTCCCGGCTCTTCTTCCGCATGGAACGCGATGGGGAATATTCACAGCGCGCGCGGCGGCATGCGGGAGGCCGAAGCCGCCTTCAAACGGGCAATCGAGCTTGAGCCGATGGACCCCGTTTCCTACGCGAACCTCGCCATCCTCTACCTTGACCAGGATCGCGTGGCGGAAGCGAAAGTACTCATCGACAAGGCACTGGAACTCGATCCGGCCTTCGAGGTCGCGCTTACCGCGCGTGGGCGCTACCACCTTCAAACCGGCGAGCTTGAAAAAGGCGTCGATGACCTGCTGGCGGCGTCGACCGTCAATCCCGCCTATTCGCAGGGCCTGCTCCTGCTTTCCGCCGGCTATTATGAGAGCGGGCAGCGCGAACCCGCCGAACAGGCACTGGAGAATGCCGACCGCCTCGACCCGAACGATCCGGTGACGGCGGACTACGAAACGGCCATCGCCATCGACGACTACGATTCCGACCGCGCCATCGCCAGCGCGCAGGATGCGTTGCGCCGCTCGCGGGCGCGCGGCGGCGATTATGCGCCCGTCAGCGCCAACACGGATGCAGGCTCGACACTCAACGAGGCGTTCCGCCTGCAAGGGCTGGACGCTTGGGGACGTTTCTATTCCGACAGCGCCTTCGATGCGTTTTCCGGCGCGGCCTATGTCGATCAGGCAGTTACAGGCAGCGCCGACCCCTTCACCAGCGATATTACCTATGGCGGAAATGCGGTGGTGCCGACCATCAACGACGCCGGCTTTTCGGCGCTATTCCAGGGACTGATGTTTTCGCCGGAGATGATCTCGGGCCGCTCGCGCAGCGCCAACCTCATCCGCCGTCCCTTCGTGGAGGGCGCGATAGGCGGTGGCTTCGTCAAGTCCGGCACGGACTGGAAGCCGACCGGCGAGGCTGAATTGCAGTCGTTTCAGGCGGGGCCGATCCCCTGGAGCTTCTACGGCAATGTGAAGTGGCAGCCCTCGCAGGAATACCGGCAATATCTCGCGCCCGGCACCGCCATACCCTACACGGATTTCACGCTGGATTTCGAACCGTTTTCGGGAACGGGTTACATCACGGCGCGGCCAACGCCGAACGACCGGATCGTGACCTACATCGACATTCAGGACGTGACCGAAAAGTTCGTCGATTCGCATGTCGACATCGATATACCGACGCTGTTCTACAACGCACTCGACTACAATCGCGATGTCAGGACCCGCTCGACCACAGGCGCGGTCGGCTGGAGCCACACATTCGGCTACCACAATGTCCTCAACGCCGCCGCTTTCGTGAGCGGGTTCAAGCAGACCAGCGATTCGCTTGCGGAAAGCTTCATCCTGCCCTTCCTGCCGGGGATCCCGATCACCACCCAGCACGATATCGCGGAAAGCGATGAGACGACTTATCTGGGCGCCCTCAACCACACGGTCGAAATCGGCGACGTCGTCTGGCGCTACGGCGTGGAGGGCGGGCAGGTCAATCTGGACCAGTCGCTGACCTCGACATTCGGCTTTCCGCTGGTGGGCGGAAGCGTCACGAGCAGGGCAAGCGCCGAAACCGATGTCACGTTCGGGCGCGTCTATCTCGATGCATCGACGCAGATCACCACCGACCTCAAGGCCGAGGCGGGACTGTTCGCCACCTTCTTCGACGGCGCTGTCACCGAACAGCGGCTCGATCCCCGCATCGGGCTGGCATGGGACTTCATGCCCGGCCATTCGCTGCGCGGCGGCTATTTCCGGGAAACCGAGGCGGCAAACACCACGACATTGTCGCCCATCGGCATTGTGGGCCTGCAATCGAATCAGGCGCCGCTCGACGTCGGGGGCTACTCCGACACGTTCGCGGCCCGTTGGGACGCGGAGTGGACGCGCCGTTTCTTCACTTCTGTCGACTACCAGCATCAATCGCTGCACAATCTGTCGATTCCGATACCGGGATCGATTGAAACGGTGTCGGTCGCGGAAGGAAGCATCGACCGCGTCAGCGGCACCGCCAACCTTTGGCTCGGCCATGGCTTCGGCCTGTTCGCCAACGCCGCCTATGTCGATTCGAAGGATGAGGACCCCGCAAGCCCCGGCTATGGCGACGCGCTCGCCTATGTTCCCGACACGACCGCGCGAGTAGGCATTACCTGGGTCAATCCCGCCAATATCAAGGTCACGCTCGCGGCAAGCTATGTCGGAGACCGAGAAAGCAGCGCTCCCGGCAGTCCGCTCGACGCATACTGGACCGCAGACGCTTTCCTGACATGGGAGCCGTTCGACAAGCGCTTCGAATTGCAGCTCGCCGCCTACAATCTCTTCGACGAGGAGTTTCTGGTCGCCCCCAACACCCCCGGCTGGGGCCAGACCTTCACGGGATCGCTCAAGGTCCGCTTCTGATGGACGCGCCGTGGTGGACACGCCAGTCTGCCCGGCGCAACGCCGAAAGGCGCGTCGCAGCGCCGGATCGAAGGAAGGGCCTCGTGGCGACCGCCCTGCTCATCGGGCTTCTGGTTTCGGCGCTGGCCCAGACAAGGCCGTGGCAGCTTTTCGACGCGCGCGTCTTCGACTACCTGTCCACGACATTGCCGCCTGAGCGGCCATCGGACGGCCCGGTGATCGTGGCGATCGATGAACCTTCGCTCGCCGAAATCGGCAGGCAATGGCCGTGGCCGCGTGACCTTCATGCCCGTCTGGTCGCGGCGCTGCGCGCGGCCGGAGCGAAATCGATCGGTCTCGACATCATCTTCGCGGAGCCCTCGACGCCGCAAGCCGATACGGCGCTCGCCGCCGTCATGGGGCCGGACGTGGTGCTGGCCGCCGACATCTCGCTGATCGAGACGCCGCAGGCCAGCCAGTTGCTGCGCACGGAACCCCTGCCGGAACTGATGGCTTCCGGCACACGATCCGGCGTCGCTTCCATCGCGCTCGACCGCGACGGGGCGGCGCGGCGCATGCCCGCCTATGTGGACGGCTTCGCAAAGACAATGCTCGGCACGGAAGCGGTTACGCCTGAGCGCGGGGCGCTGATGCAGAGCTTCGGCCCGGCCCGGACCTATCCGACCGTCTCCTACTATCAGGCGCTCGATCCCGGCGCCTTTCTTCCTCCCGACACATTCCGCGATCGTCCGGTCATTGTCGGCCTGTCCATGCAGGCAGCACCGAAGACCGACGCAGGCGGCGCCGACGCTTACGCGACATCCTGGAGCGCGCGCACCGGCACGCTGGTCCCCGGCGCCGAAATACAGGCGACCGTCTACGACAATCTCTCGGGTGGGCTGTTCGTGCGCCCTGCGCCCGTCTGGGTCGCGCTCGCCACGTCGCTTGCGGCGGCGGGGCTGGCGGCGCTGATGGCATGGCGCGGCACGAGCTGGAGAACGTTCGCCGTCGCGCTGGCGGGAATTGCCGTCATCGCGGTCGCTTCCTTCGTGCTTTTGCGCTGGGGCAGGCTCTATGTCGCGCCGACCGCCCCTGCCCTTGCCTTCGCGGTCGTATCGCTTGCGCAAGGGGCGCGCGATTTCGCGGCGGAGCGACGCCTGCGCCGTGAAATCACGCGGGCCTTCTCGCAATATCTGTCGCCGGAACTGGTGCGCCAGCTCACGCTCGACCCCGACAAGCTCAAGCTCGGCGGCGAGCGGCGCACGCTCAGCATTCTCTTCTGCGACGTGCGCGGCTTCACCACCATTTCGGAGCAGATGAAGGACAGCCCGGAGCGGCTGACCGCGCTTGTGAACCGCCTGCTCAACCCGCTCTCCGACGCCGTGATCGAGGCGGGCGGCACCATCGACAAATATATCGGCGACTGCATCATGGCCTTCTGGAACGCACCGCTCGACGACCCGGACCATGCGCCCCATGCCGTGCAGGCCGCGCTCGGCATGCTTGCCGCGCTCGACAGGCTGAATTCCGAGCTTGCAAGCGAAGCCGCCGTGCTCGGCGAACAGGTCATCGCGCTGAAGATCGGGGTCGGCATCAACACCGGCGATTGCGTGGTGGGCAATATGGGGTCGGAAAAGCGCTTCGACTATTCGGCGCTGGGCGACGCGGTCAACCTCGCATCGCGGCTCGAAGGCCAGACCAAGAGCTATGGCGTTTCGATCCTGCTCGGGGCCGAAACGGCCCGTCTTGCCGCCGCACAGTTGCCGGTCATCGAACTCGACCGCGTCTCCGTCAAGGGAAAGTCCGAAACGGCCACCATATCGACGGTGCTCTCCGCGCAGCCCGACGACTCGGTCATTGCCGCGCATCGCGCATTTCTTGACGACTACTATGGTGGCCGCACGCAAAAGGCGATTGCCCACCTGCACGGTCTTGAAGAAGCCCTTCCTGAGTTGCGCGCCTATTATCTGCGCCAGCGCAGGAGGCTTCTCGAAGCGCCCGCCTGAGCGAGAGACAAAATGCGCAGTGGTGCATGTCCGTGCACAATGCTAGTCCGCCTGCATGTCAGGCGTGCGAAAAGATGTTCATTCGGCGGGCATACCCGTGCTGTGCGTGTCATGCGAGGCGCGCCATAGGGGCGTTTGCGGCGCGCTGGAGCCTGAGCAGCTCGTCGCGCTCGCCAGGACATCGTCCAAGCACCGCGCCACGGAAGGCGAGGTGCTGGTCGGCGACGCGCAGGATGTCGAGCGCTACTCCAACCTGCTGTCCGGCGTCGTAAAGCTCACCAAGACCCTGTCCGACGGACGTCAGCAGATCGTCGGGCTGCAATTCGCGCCGGATTTCATCGGCAGGCCGTTTCGCGCGGAGAGCGACCTGACCGCCGAGGCGGCGACCGGCGTCGAACTCTGCTCCTTTCCGCGCCGCGCGATCGAGCGGATGATGGCGGACCAGCCGGACCTCGAACACAGGCTGCTCCAGCAGACGCTGAAGGAACTCGACCAGGCGCGCGAATGGATGCTGACGCTCGGGAGAAAATCCGCATCCGAAAAGGTCGCCTCCTTCCTGCTGATGATCGCAAGGAACATAAACCCTGCCGGAGGACCCGGCACGCGCAACGTCGCCTTTGACCTGCCCCTGTCGCGCGCCGACATTGCCGATTTCCTCGGGCTCACCATCGAGACCGTCTCGCGCCAGATGACGCGTCTCAGAACCGAAGACATCATCCGCATCGAGAACAATCGCCACGTCATCGTGGATGATCTCGGAAGGCTCGCCGTTCGCGCGGGGGATTGACCTGAATCAACGAGCATGGCGGCGATCCATGCCAATGAGTGGCATCCGCACCGGAGTTGGATGCCATGATGGCCTCGTCACATCGCGCGCTCGAAACCAATGTTCCGCGCTACACCAGCTACCCCACCGCGCCGCACTTCCATTCCGGTGTGAACGCGACGCAGGTCGGAGAATGGCTCGACGCGATTTCGGATGGCGAGGCGCTTTCGCTCTATCTCCACATTCCCTATTGCGACCGCCTCTGCTGGTTCTGCGCATGTCACACCAAGCAGACGTTGCGCTATGAGCCAGTCGCGACCTATCTCGAAGCGCTGAAGGCCGAAATCCGCACGATCGGCGGCAGGATCGCGGGCCGCGCGGTCGTGCGCGCCATTCACTGGGGCGGCGGGTCGCCGACCATGCTGAAGCCTGAGGACATGCAGGCATTGCGTGCCGAACTCGAAGCGCATTTTTGTGTAGCCCCCGACGCGGAATTCAGCGTCGAGATCGAGCCGAACGACATGGACGCCGCGCGTCTCGAAACATTGGCGGCCATCAGCCTGACGCGCGCCAGCCTCGGCGTTCAGGATTTCGACGCACGGGTGCAGCAGGCGATCAACCGCGAGCAGAGCTTCGCACTGACCGCGAGCGTCGTCCACGGCCTGCGCGCGCACGGCATCGCCTCGATCAATCTCGACCTGCTCTACGGCCTTCCCCACCAGACGCTCGACACGCTCGCTGCAACGCTCGACCAGGCGCTTTCGCTGCGGCCCGACCGGATTGCGTTGTTCGGCTATGCGCACGTGCCCTGGTTCAAGAAGCACCAGACCATGATCGACGAAACGGTGCTGCCGAACGGACCGCAGCGGCTGGAGCAGTCGCTGGTCGCCGCCGCGCGCATCGCCGCCGACGGCTATACCCGCATCGGCATCGACCATTTTGCGCTGCCGCAGGACAGTCTTGCGCGCGCTGCCCGCGAAGGCCGCCTGCGCCGCAATTTCCAGGGCTACACCGACGACAGTTGCGAAACGCTGATCGGACTTGGGCCGTCATCGGTCAGCCGCTACCGGCAGGGTTATGCCCAGAACACCGTTTCCACCTCCGAATATGGCCGCATCGTTTCTGCGGGCGAACTGGCGGCGCAGCGCGGCATCGCGCTTTCGACCGACGACCGCGTGCGCGGATGGACGATAGAGCGGCTCATGTGCGATTTCGCGTTCGACAGCCGCGCCTTGACCGAGCGCTTCGGCGCATCGGCCATGGCCGTGCTGGCCGAGGCCGCCGTGCTCAGCCAGAACAGCCCGCAATCCGGCCTTCGGCGCGAGGGCGACCGTTTCGTCATCGAAGACCGCATGCAGGCAAGGCTGGTTGCCGCGATGTTCGATCCCTACTTCACCAAGGGCAACGCACGCCATTCGGCTGCGGTCTGAACTATCGCAGATCCTTCAACCGTTCATAGAGCTGCGCCTGCCGCGTGGAAAGCGCCTGCCATGACGGAAAGCTTGCGCTGTCCGGCTCGATGCGTTCGGCGATGCGCGACATGGCGCGCAGGGCCGACTTGAAATCGGCGTGCCATCCGGCGCCCACCGCCGCCGTGACGCCCGCGCCCAGCGCCGAAGCCTCGTTGGAATGACTGCGGATCACCGGCAGGCCGGTCGAATCGGCGATCATGCGCACCCAGAGCGGGCTGCCGGCTCCTCCGCCAATGGCGATGATGCGGTCAATCTCCACGCCGGAAAGGCGCATCTGTTCGATGGCGCGCGCAAATTCAAGCGTGATCGCTTCGAGCGACGCCCGGTAGAGATGTCCCATCCCTGTTTCCGGGCTCATTCCTGTGAAGGTCGCGCGCGCCTCCTCGTTCCAGTGCGGGTCCATGCAGCCCAGAAGATAGGAGCAGACCATGACACCGTCGGAGCCGATCGGAAGCCGCGCAGCCTCCGCTTCGAGCCGCCCGAATATTTCCGGGTCGCTTCGCCCGCCCGCAAATGTGTCCAGCAGCCAGTTCACGAAAAAGGCCCCGCCGCGCTGGCACGTTTCCAGCAGGTAGCCTTCGCCGGTCGGCGACACGAGCGTGCGCCAGTAGCGGCTGAGCGCAGCGGTGGGCGACCACGAGCCGCCAACGACCGCCGTGCCGAGATTCAGGTAGACCGCGCCCGGCTCGATTGCGCCGACGCCAAGCGCGGCGCAATGGCCGTCGCCGCCCGCCGCATAGACCGCCGTCCCCGCCACAAGGCCGGTCATGCCCGCCGTCTCGCGGCCAATCCGGCCGACCTCTTCGCCGGGTCGATGAAGCTTCGGCAGCTTCGACAGCGGAATGCCGAGGCTGTCCAATATTTCCTTCGACCATTCCTTTCGATCGATGTCGAAAATCCCGAACGGGTCGGCGCTGGTCCAACTCGCCCCCGCCTCACCGGTCAGCTTGAGTGTGAGAAAATCGTGCACGCTCATGATGTGCGCTGCGCGGTCGAGCAATTCCGGCTGGTGCTCTCGGAAATAGCGCAGGCGATAGACGCACGGAATGATGCTGACCGGCTTGCCTGTGATCGCGTGCAGGCGTTCCGCGCCGATCTCCGTCGCCAGCGGCTCCGTCATCGCGCGCGCCCGGCTGTCGAGCCACAGCGTCGCGGGCGCGAGTGGGCGATGCGCCTCGTCCAGCAGCACCATTGTTTCGCGCTGGTTGGAGATGGCGACGCCGTCGATGCGCGCCGCATCGATCTGCGAGGTCAAGGTGCGGAGCGCCGAGGCGGCGGCGGTCCACCAGTCGTCGGCATTCTGCTCCGCGTGATCCGGCTTCGGAATGCTGATCTGGTGCGGGGCGCGGCCCTCGGCGCGCGGCGTGCCGTCCGCCGTCCAGGCGATGGCCTTGACCGATTGCGTCGACGAATCGATGCCGACCACATAGCGCTCTTCAGTCATGCACTCCTCCCGACGCATGCGCAGTTTTGACGCGTTGCGGATGGCCCGCAACGCCGTCACGACAATCGACCTACCCCGCGAGCAGGGCCTCTCCCGTTGCAATGTCAGTGACGAAATGTGTCGCGTAACCGGCGGCCAGCGTCGCGCCAATCGCCGCGATCTTCGTCGGTCCGCCCGCCAGGCAGATGCGGCTCGGCACCTGCTTCAGTTCCTCAAGCGTGATGCCGACCATGCGGTCGTCATGCGGACCCCCGACCGACTTGCCGTCCTTGTCGATGAAGCGCCCGAGAATGACCGCGATGGAGCCGCGCTCCACATAGTCGTCGATCTCGGCCTTGCTGGCGATCCCCGAGGCGCGCACGGTGCTCTTCGGCCCGATGTCGCCGACGCCGAACAGGATGCGGTTCGCCGAATGCACAAGGTGCATCTGTTTTTTCAGGACCGGCTCCCCAAGCAGCATCTCCTTGAGTTCGGGGGTCGAAAGCACGGCGGGCGCGAGCAGGTTGACGCAGCGCGCATTGATCCGGTTCGACAGCAGCGAGGTGCAAAGCTCGGCGGAAAAATCGGGCTCGCCGGTCGAACTTCCGCAGACCTGCACGACCGTGACATTCTTCACCGGGCGCGGCAGCGAAATACGGTCCGCCGCCGCCAGAACGGTGCGCCCCCACGCGACGCCGATGATGTCGCCGTCCTCGATCTGGTCGGCCAGCACCCGCGCGCCCGCGTCGCCCAGTCGCCGGGACAGGCCCGCCTCGTCGCTCGACGGAATGACAAACGCGCCTTCCAGCCCGTACTTTTCCAGCAATGCGCGGGCGACACGCGTACGGCCACCTGCCTTCGGGCTGATGTTGACGGAAACGATGCCGCGCTCGCGCGCCTCCTGAAGGTAGTTCACGATGGTCGCCCGTGAGACATGCATCGTCTTGGCGATCTCGCTCTGCGTAAGCTGGTCGGCGTAATAGAGCCACGCCGCCCACATCACCGCATCGTCGAACTCCGTTGGAATGCTGGCGCCCGGCCCTCCCCCATTCTTCGAGCGTGCTTTTTCTTTCATGGCGGCAATATCTGCCCACAGCCCATGCATTTGTCAACGCGCCCTGTCATGTGTATTGACAATTGACATCTGATGTTGTCACTTGTCTCAAACCGCTGCAAAAGACGGACAGAAAAGTGGGATCGGCGAGGAAACGACATGTAGCGGACGGCGTGCCTGCGGGCGGCTGGACCGAATTGATCGACGACATCGTTGACGGACATTGGACAAACCCCGAAACGGGTCAGGCCGCGACCGTTCCCTATGAGCGCATCGTCATCGAGGAGAGCCTCGATGGCGCGGAGGCCGATCTCATCGCAAGCCTCAATCTCGGAAAGCGCCTCGCGCTCGTCGCCGACCACACGACATGGGACGCCATGGGCTCGCGGGTTGCCAGAGCAATCGGCAAGATCTGTTCCATCGAGGCCGTGATTCTCGACCATCCGCATGCGAACCTCGCCACGGCGGCGCTCCTCGAAGACAAGCTCGCGCGGTTCGACGGCGCGGTCGCTGTCGGTTCCGGCACCATCAACGACCTCACAAAATTCGTGACGGGCCGCACGGGCCGCCGCTACGCGGTGTTCGGCACCGCCGGCTCGATGAACGGCTACACCTCGACCACCGCCTCGATGACGCTGGACAATGGGCTCAAGGTCTCCCTGCCCTCCCATGCGCCGTCCGGCTTCTTCGTCGACCTCAAGGTTTCGGCGGATGCGCCGCATTATCTCTCCGCGTCGGGCTTCGCGGATTGTCTCGTGCGCTCGGTCGCACAGATCGACTGGTGGATGTCGCACCGGCTGCTCGGCAGCCTCTATTCGACGGTGCCATACATCATCCAGGAAAAGGACGAAGTCGAGCTGAACGCGCGCGCGGCGGGCATCGCGACGGGAGACATTGCCGCCAACGGCTATCTGTACCGTGTGCTCACGCTGTGCGGCCTCGGCGTTTCCTTCACCGGCATGTCGAACCACGGCTCGATGGGCGAGCACCAGATTTCGCACTATATCGATTGCTTTGCCGGTCCCCTGCATCCCGGCACACTGCACGGCCAGCAGGTGGGCGTTGCGACATTGACGATGGCGCGCCTCCAGCGGCGTTTCCTCGACAGCGAAAAGCCGCCCGTCATCAGGCCGACGCGCATCGACCCCGACGCGATGGCGCGGCGCATGGGGGCGGAGATCGCTGCCCAGTGCCATGCCGAAATCCAGCCCAAGATATTCGACGAGCGCGGCGCAGACGGCATCAACGCGAAGCTCGCGGACCTGTGGCCGAGCCTTCGCGGAGAACTGGAAGCCTTCGCCATTCCCGTCGCCGAGATGGAGCGCCTGCTGCGGGACGCGGGCGGACCGATGACCGCTGCCGACCTGGGACTGCCCGTCGATTTCTATCGCGAGGCGGTCGTCCACTGCCGCGAGATGCGCAACCGCTATTCCTTCCTCGACATCGCCGCCGACGCGGGATGGCTGGACGAATTCGCAGCCGGGGAGCATTGAACGGGATGCGCCCCATAACCGACATGCCGCTTGAAGTCGCCCGCAACATTACGGCGGTTTTCGCGGACATAGACGACACGCTGACCACCGAAGGCCGCCTGCCCGCCTGTGCATACGATGCGCTCGAACGGCTGACCGGCGCGGGCATCGCTGTCGCGCCCATCACGGGCCGTCCGGCGGGCTGGTGCGACATGATCGCCCGCATGTGGCCGGTCGCGGGCGTGGTCGGCGAAAACGGCGCGTTCTATTTTTCCTATGATGCCGAAGGGCGGCGCATGCGCCGGGTCTTTGCCATCGACGCCGCGCAACGCGAACAGGATCGCAAGAAGCTGGCCCTCGTGCGCGAGCGCATATTGGCGGAGGTTCCGGGCGCGGCGGTTTCCGCGGACCAGCTTTACCGCGAGGCGGACCTTGCCATCGATTTTCGCGAGGATGTCGCGCCGCTGCCCGCCACCGAGGTCGATCGCATCAAGCGCATCTTCGAGGAGGAAGGCGCGGTCGCCAAGATTTCATCCATTCATGTGAACGGCTGGTATGGCAGCTACGACAAGCTGACCATGACGCGCCGCTTTGCCGCCGAGGTGCTGGGCCTCGACATCGACGCGCACCGTGACCGCGTGGTCTTTGCGGGCGACAGCCCGAACGACGCCCCGATGTTCGGCTTTTTCCCGAACGCCTGCGGCGTGGCGAATGTTCTTCAGTTCAGGGGCCGGATCGACGCCGAACCCGCCTATGTCACGAAACAGGAGGGCGGCGAAGGCTTCGTCGAAATCGCCGACCGCATCCTGAATGCACGACGCCGGAAGGACGCCGCATGAGACGCTGAGCGGGCCGATGAAATTCGGGGCACGCCGGTCCAAACGGCGCGCAAGGGAGCGAGGAGCGCGGCTCAAGGGTCGCCAAAGGAATGGATCGGGACGGCCCGCCGCCGGAACCGATCATGGGAGGAGGTGGAGCGAATGTCCGTTGCACAGGTCAAGCGCATCGCGATCTCGGATTCGCCATGGCCGTGGCTGCTTCCGCTGGTTGCCCTGCTGGTCGTCTTCACCATCTATCCGCTGGTCTACAATGTCTGGCTGAGCTTTCACGAGTTCGCGCCACGCACGCGGGCTCTCAAATTCGTCGGCGTCGCCAACTGGGTGCAGCTTTGGAACGACGCCCGCTTCTGGGGCGCGCTCAGCGTCACCTTTGTCTATTTTTTCGTAGCGCTGGTCATCGAGATCGCGCTCGGCATGGCGATCGCGCTGCTGCTCGATGCGGAATTGCCCGGATTCGGGGCCTTGCGCGCGATCCTGTCGATGACGCTCGTCATTCCGCCCGCCATCGCCGGCATGATGTTCCTGCTATTGCAGGACCCGCAGTTCGGCGTCGTCACCTACGTATTGAATTCGCTGGGCATTCTGGACAAATCGACGCCGATCCTCGCAACGTCCTCCACCGCGCTTGCGGGCGTTCTGCTGGCTGAAATCTGGCAGTGGACGCCGTTTATGGTGCTGATCTTCCTCGCCGGGCTGCGGTCGCTTCCCACCGAACCGTTCGAAGCGGCGATGATCGACGGCGCATCCTCGTTCCAGATGTTCCGCCGCCTGACGCTGCCGATGATGTCGCGCGTCATCGCGGTGGCGGTGCTGATACGCGGCATCGACCTGTTCCGGGTGTTCGACTACGTGTTCACCATGACCTCCGGCGGGCCGGGCACCACGACCTACACGCTCAGCTACTACGCCTGGCAGCAGACCTTCTCCTTCCTGAAATGGGGCTATGGCGCGACGCTCAGCCTGACGAGCCTGGTCATCATCATGGTGCTGGCCAACCTGTTCCTGCGCGTCGCAAAGGTGAGGTGGTAAGATGCATCAGAGCACCTTTGCGAGAACCATGCGGACCATTGCCGGATGGCTGGTGGTCGGGCTGTTTTTCTTCCCGATCTATTTCTGGACCTCCGTCGCCTTCCGCGACGCGAAGGACATCTTCAACTGGCCGCCGATCTTGTTCGATTTCAAGCCGACCGTGCGCAATTTCGAGCAGGTGTTCGGCATTTCGCTCGGCTTCGGCAGGCCCGAGGCGGTCACGCCCGGCGGCGGCAATTTCTACATGGCGCCGCGGCTGCTGGATTCGATTATCGTCGCCGCTTTTTCGACCATGCTGGCAATCGTCGTGGCCACGCTTGCGGCCTATGCGCTGTCGCGCATGAACTTCCGCGGCAGGCACCAGTTCGTGAACTGGGTGCTGTCCACCCGCATGATGCCGCCGGTCGCGGTGGCCATCCCGATGTTCTTCATCTTCAAGCAGTTCAACCTGCTCGACACCTATACGGGCGTCATCATCGTGCACGGCATCATGAACCTGCCGCTGGCCGTGCTTCTGCTGAAGAGCTTCTTCGACGACATTCCGGCGGAGATCGACGAGAGCGCGCTTCTGGACGGGGCGTCGCGCTGGACTATCTTCCGGCGCATCGTGCTGCCGATGGCGAGAGGCGGCATCGCCGCGACGGCGGTGCTGTGCTTCATTTTTTCATGGACGGAGTTCCTCTTCGTCCTGACGCTGACCCAGACCAGCCTGAAAACGGTGCCGGTCGTGTCGTCCACTTTCGTGACTTCGATCGGCACCGCCTGGGGCAACATGGCCGCCCTCGGGGCTGCTGCGATCGTACCTGCCTTCATCGTGATCCTGCTCGTCCAGCGCCATCTGGTGCGTGGTCTGACCATGGGCTCGCTGAAGCAATGACCCGGCGCACTCGCCGTCAACGGAGATCCCGACGCCACTTCCGGCATCGGATACAGGAGGAGAAGTAATGAGAGACCACGATAGGAAATTGTATCTGGCGTCCCTTACCGACAAGCTCGTCAAGGGCCAGATCGGCCGCCGCGACTTCTTGCGGACCGCCGCCAAGCTCGGCCTCGGCGCAGGCGCGCTTGGCATGGGCGTCCAGCGCGCCCCGTTCAACTTCGTCTCTTCGGCCCGCGCGCAGGAGGCGCTCCAGCCTTCGCCCGAAACGCTCAAATGGGTGGCCGACGTTTCAAAGCCCTTCGCCGGCACCACGCTCAAGCTTGCAACTGAATCAACGCCGCCGTCGAACGCATTGAACTCGCAGTTGAAAAAGTATTTCGAGGAAGCGAGCGGCATCAAGGTGGAGATCGAAGTCCTGCCGCTGGAGCAGGTGCTCCAGAAGCTGACGCTCGACGTCGCCTCCTCGCTCGGCACCTACGACCTGTACTATATCGATCAGAGCTGGGCGGCCTCCTTCAACCAGGACGTCTTCGACCCGCGCGAGCAGTTGCAGAACGCCGCCCTTGCCATGCCGAACTACAACATCGACGACTTCCTGCCCGCACTGGTGGACGGCATCGCGATGTATGACGGACGCATGGTCGGCGTGCCCTACGACATCCCGATCTTCATCATGATCTATCGCAAGGACATCTATGACGAGTTGGGTCTGAAGGCGCCGACGACGATGGCCGAACTCGCCAGCAACTCCAAGGCGATCATGGAGGCCAAGGGCCCGGCGATGGCGGGCATCGCGGGCCAGATGAAATCGGGCCACTATTCGCTGGAATGCGAATGGACCTCGATGCTCTGGGGCCATGGCGGCTCGATCTTCAATCCCGACAAGAAGTTCGTCGGCAATGACGAGCAGGGTCTCGAAGCGATGGCCTACTGGACCGAGCTGAAGAAGAGCATGCCCGCGGGCGTGGACGGCTGGACATGGGACGGCCAGGGCCAGGCGGTCGCGCAGGGCGTGGCGGCGTCAATGCTTTCCTGGGGTGAGTTCTTCCCCTATTTCGACGATCCGACGCAGACCAAGATCTCCGGCCTGTGCGAAGTGGCGGTGCCGCCTGCGGCAACCTCGCTGCGCACCAAGGACCAGACGGCCTTCGGCGAAACGCCGGGCGTCGGCCATCAGGGCGGCTCCACGCTGGCGGTGTCGAAATACTCCAAGAGCCCGGACGCTGCGTGGATCTTCATGCAGTGGGCGACATCTGCCGACACGCAGGCGCTGATCACCGCGCTTGGCGGCGGGACCGGCCCGACGCGCACCAGCGTCTATGACGATCCGCGCGTGAAGGCCAATGCCCGTGTCGGCGCCGGCACCACCCGCCACCTGCCGATCGTGCGCGAGACCATCGCCAACCACATGGGCTCGGAGCCCGACCTGCCGGAATGGGCGCAGCTTTCCTCCGACACCATACCGGTCGCGCTCGGCAAGTATTTCTCGGGCGGCTACGCCTCGGCCAAGGAAGCGATGGACGACATCGCCACGCAGGTCGACGACGTTCTGAAGGGCTAACTCCCAGGACGCGGGGCCGCGGTTTCGACCATGGCCCCGCGACCGCATACGAATGAGGAGGACTACATGGCAGAAAAACCGCTGGTCGCCGTCACGGGCGCAAGTTCAGGCATCGGAGAGGCGACTGCACGCGCATTCTCTCAAGCGGGCCATCCGGTCCTGCTGATGGCGCGGCGTCTCGACCGGCTGGAAGCGCTCGGCCTGCCGAATGCGGTCATCAGGAAGGTCGATGTGCGCGACCGCGCGGCGATTGCCGCCGCCGTCAAGGACGCCGAGGCGCAATATGGCCCGGTGGACATGATGTTCGCCAATGCGGGCATCGCACGGCTCGGCGACATCGCCCGGCAGCCGCCCGAACATTGGGACGAGATGATCGACATCAACACCAAGGGCGTGCTCAACAGCGTCCACGCCGTCATGAACGGCATGATCGAGCGCAAGCACGGCACGCTGGTGATGATGAGTTCGATTGCGGGCCGCAAGGTCTACCCCGACCACACCGTCTATTGCGGCACGAAGTTCTTTGTCCACGCGATCTCGGAAAGCCTGCGCGAATATCTTGCGCCGCACGACGTGCGCGTGATCGTGGTGTCGCCCGGCATCATTGACACCGAGGTGCTGGACGGCGTGCTAGATCCGACCACGCTCGCAAACTACAAATCCAACAAGGCAGCCATCGGCGGCGGCATCTCCGCCGACATCGTGGCCGACCTCATCCTCAACGCCTACCAGTATCCGCAGCGCGCCATCGTGCAGGAAATCGTCATCACGCCGACGCGGCAGAAGTACTGATGCCGGGCGGAAAAGAGCGGAGCAGAGAACCACATGGCAACCGTTGAATACCAGCGCATAGGCAAATCCTTCGGCGCCGTGCGGATCATGCAGGACATTTCGTTCAAGATCGACGACCACGAGTTCGTCGTCCTGCTCGGACCCTCCGGCTGCGGAAAGACGACTCTGCTGCGCATGACCGCCGGGCTGGAACGCGTGGACGAAGGCAACCTCCTGATCGGCGGCAAGCGCGTCAACGATGTCCATCCGCGCGACCGCGACATTGCGATGGTGTTCCAGAACTACGCGCTTTATCCGACGATGAAGGTTTACGACAACATCGCGTTCAGCCTTGAGGTGGCAAAGCTTCCCGCCGCCGAAATCAGGAAGCGTGTCGAGCGCGCGGCGGAAATCCTCAACCTCACCGCCTATCTGGAGCGCTATCCGAAGGAGCTTTCCGGCGGCCAGCGCCAGCGCGTCGCCATGGGCCGTGCAATGGTGCGCGAGGCGGCGGTGTTCCTGTTCGATGAGCCGCTGTCCAATCTCGACGCGAAGCTTCGCGCCCATATGCGCACCGAAATCCGGCAACTCCACAATCGCCTCAAGACGACGACCATCTATGTCACCCACGACCAGATCGAGGCCATGACGATGGCCGACACGATCGTGGTGATGCGCGCGGGCAAGATCGAGCAGATCGGCAGCCCGGACGATGTCTATGACCGGCCTGCCAGCAAATACGTGGCCGACTTCATCGGCTCCTCGGCGATCAACTTCCTGCCGGGAACGGTGGTGTCCGGCGACGGCGCGCCTGCGGTCGATACCAATACGGGCCGGGTGCCGCTCGATGCCACCCATGCGGTCAAGGCGGGCCAGCAGGTCGTGATAGGCCTGCGCCCGACGGACCTCGTGGTGGACGATTCCGGGCCGCTTTCGGCGAGGACCGTGCTGCTCGAACGGCTCGGCCACGATGCACAGCTCTTCTGCCAGGGCGAAAACGGATCCTTCGTTGCCATTGTCGACAAGTCCGCGCGCTTCCCTGAAGGCAGCGTGGTGAATTTCTCCATTCCGCCGTCGAAGGTGCATGTGTTCGACGCGCAGACCGAACTGCGCCTGTGATCCCACGGGCCTGAAAAGAAACAACCGCAATCATATGGCTGGCGCTTCTTTCGGCACCGGCAGGGAAAGGATTTGTCATGAAGTCGCGCTGGTCGGAGCCTGAATTCAAATCGGTGGTGGACGGCTATGTCGCCAGGGGCATCAACCGCGACCTCGCCATCCGCACCTATACGACGCGGCTTCTGGGCGTCGACCCAGAACTGGTGCTGCACGGCGGCGGCAATACGTCGGTGAAAACCGTCTTCACGGAGATGGACGGCTCGCAGGTCGATGTGCTGTGCGTCAAGGGCAGCGGCTGGGACATGGGCACCATCGAGCCCGCCGGACTGCCCGCCGTGCGCCTTCAGCCGCTGAAGGCCATGGTCGCTTTCGAGACGCTTTCGGACGACGACATGGTGATGCTCCAGCGCCGCCTGCTGCTCGACCCCGCCGCGCCGAACCCCTCGGTGGAAGCCATCCTGCATGCGCTGCTGCCGTTCAAGCACATCGACCACACCCACGCGAACGCCATCGTCTCGCTGACAAACGAACCGCATGGCGAGGACCTGATCCGCGAACTCTATCCGGACTTCATCGTCGTGCCCTATGTGATGCCGGGCTTCGACCTCGCCAAGGCGTGCGACAAGGCATACAACGCCGCGCCCGATGCGCCGGGCATGATCCTGCTCAAGCACGGTATTTTTACATGGTCGGAGGACCCGCGCGAATCCTATGAGTCGATGATCGACAAGATCGACCGCGCCGAGAAGCGGCTGGCAAAGGGCAACCCCCGACCGTTCAAGGTCGTCGCGCCTGAGGGCGAGCTTGCCTCCGCCTCCGACATCGCGCCGATCATTCGCGGGGCCATCGCCATCGACACAGGCGAGGAAGGCAGGCCGAAGCGCTTCGTACTGACGCATCGCGCCAACGCGAAAGTGCTGGATTTCTGCAATGCCGAAAATCTGGCCGACCTCGTGCGGCGCGGCAACGCCACGCCCGAGCATGTCATACACATCAAGCGGTTCGGCCTCGCCCTGCCCACCCCGAAGGGCGGCGAACTCGACAAATGGGCCGATGCTGTCCGGCAGGCCGTACAGGACTATGCCGCCGAATACACCGCCTATTTCGAGCGCAACAATGCGAAGGCGGGCGGCATCAAGAAGATGCTCGATCCGATGCCCCGCGCCGTCTATGTGCCGGGCGTCGGCATATTCACCGCAGGGCCGACGAAAAAGGCCGCCAATGTCTGCGCCGACGTGGTCGAGGCGACCATCGACGTCATCACCAAGGCCGAGGGGATCGAAGCCTTCGAAGCGCTGGACGAGCAAGACCTGTTCAACATCGAATACTGGTCGCTGGAGCAGGCAAAGCTCGCCAAGGCCGTCGAAAAGCCGCTGACCCGCCAGGTCGCCATCGTGACAGGCGCGGCGAGCGGGCTTGGTCTCGCGGTTGCCGAGGCGCTGAAAGCAGAAGGTGCTGAAATCGCCATGTTCGACATTTCCGAGGAGGCGCTGAACCGCGAGGCGAAAGGGCTCGGCGCGTTGCCGGTCACCTGCGACGTGACTGACCCGCGCTCGGTCGACGCGGCCGTTGCGCGCGTCGCGGAACAGTTCGGCGGCGTCGATATCCTGATCTCCAACGCCGGGGCCGCGTTCCAGGGCAAGCTCCTGTCCGTGGACGAAGCGACCTTCCGCAAGGCTTTCGACCTCAATTTCTGGAGCCATCACTACATGGCGCGCGCCGCCGTGCGCGTCATGGAAAAGCAGGGAACGGGCGGCGCCATCGTGTTCAACGTCTCGAAGCAGGCGGTGAACCCCGGCGCGGATTTCGGCCCCTATGGCACATCGAAAGCCGCGCTGATGGCGCTGATGCGCCAATACGCCATCGAGCATGGCGCATCGGGCATCACGGCCAACGCGGTCAACGCCGACCGCATCCGCACCGGATTGATGACCGACCAGATGGTGCTGGAGCGCAGCAAGGCGCGCGGGCTGACGCCGGAAGCCTATATGCGCGGCAATCTCGTCGCCCGCGAAGTTACGGGCGCAGATGTCGCCGCCGCCTTCGTGCACCTCGCCAAGGCGCGCACCTCGACCGGCGCGGTGATCACCGTGGACGGCGGCAATGTCGCGGCGATGATGCGATAGGGAGCGGCGGCGATGGCGACCATCCTCATCCTCGGCGCGGGCGTCATGGGTTCTGCGCTGTCGGTTCCCGCCGCCGACAACGGGCATCGGGTGCTGCTTGCGGGAACGTTCCTGGACGGCGTGCCGGTCGCCCGCATGAAGCAGGGCGGCGTTCATCCCAAGCTGGACGAGCCGCTGCCTGCAAATGTCGAAATCCTCGCGGACGAGGACGTCTCGCCCGTGCACGCGCAGGCGGCGGACCTGATCGTCGTCGGTGTCAGCAGCCCGGGCGTCGGCTGGGCGGTGCAGCGCCTCAACGCCATCATGAAGGAAGGACGCCCGGTCGCCTTCGTCACCAAGGGCCTCGACCTCCTCGATGGCCGTGTCGTCACCTATGCCGAAAAGCTGCCGCCAAAGATCGGAGCCGCCACCGCCTTCATCGGCATTGGCGGCCCTTGCATCGCGCGCGAGCTTGCCAACCGGCAACCCACGTCGAGCATCTATTCCTGCCGCGATGTCGAGGCGGCGCGAGCTTTCGCGCAGTGGATGCAGACGCCCTACTACCGCCTTGCCGTCAGCGATGACGCGATGGGCGTGGAAGCCTGCGCGGCGCTGAAGAATTTCTACGCCATCGGCGTCAGCGCGATGCAGACGCGCTACCGGGACGCCGCGCGCCCCGACGGGCAATCGAAGAACCCCACGGCGGCGGCCTTCAATCAGGCGTCGCGCGAAATGGCCGCCATCTGCGAACTGCTCGGCGGCAGCCGCGAAACCGCCTTCGGCCTTGCGGGCATAGGTGATTTGCATGTGACCGTCGGCGGCGGGCGCAACAGCCGGCTGGGCCATCTGCTCGGCGTCGGGCGCACCGTCTCGGACGCCATGCGCAACGATCTCGCGGGCGAGACGGTCGAGGGCATCGACACGGCGAAAATGCTGCACAATCTCGCCTCGGCCGGCGCAACGCCTTTCCGGCGCGACGGCTTCCCGCTGGCCTTCGCGATCCTCGACGCGGTGCTGCGCGACGAACCGCTCGGCTTCGACTTCGCGAAATTTTCTCCGTCTTGACGCGGAGCCGTTCCGGCGAAACCATCCCGAAAACAAACAATATTTCAGGGACGGAAACATGACGACCATCTTCGATGCACCGGAAGATTTCGCGGCGACTGCGCTCGCCGGCTTTGCCGACATCTACAGCCGCCATGTGCGCCTTGTGCGCGGCGGCGTCGTGCGCGCGACGCGGGTTCCAAAGGGCAAGGTTTCCGTCATCGTCGGCGGCGGGTCCGGCCACTATCCTGCCTTCGCCGGATATGTCGGCCCGGGGATGGCGGACGCGGCTGTCGCGGGCGACATTTTCGCCTCCCCTTCCACCGCATCCGTCGCTCGCGTCTGCCGTCAGGCAAACCATGGCGGCGGCATACTGCTCGGCTTCGGCAATTATGCGGGCGACGTGCTCAATTTCGGGGTCGCGGCGGAACGGCTGCGCGCGGACGGCATCGACGTGCGCATCGTGACCGTGACCGACGATGTCGCCAGCGCGCCCGCCGAAACGCACATGGCGCGGCGTGGCATTGCGGGCGATCTGGTGGTGTTCAAGGTGGCCGGGGCTGCGGCGGAAGCCGGGCTTTCGCTCGATGAGGTCGAGCGCATCACACGCCACGCCAACGCCCGCACCGTGTCTTTCGGTGTGGCGTTCGGCGGCTGCACCCTGCCGGGCGCGGGCGGGCCGCTGTTCACCGTGCCCGGCGGGCAGATGTCACTCGGTCTCGGCATCCACGGCGAACCGGGCATCAGGGATGTGGACCGCGTTTCGGCGACCGAACTCGCGGCAGTGCTTGCCGACCGCCTGCTGGCGGAAAGGCCGCAGGGCGTGACGCGCGTGGCAGCACTTCTGAACGGGCTCGGCGCAACCAAATATGAGGAGCTTTTCGTGCTCTGGCTCGCCGTGGCAAAGCGCCTCAAACATGCCGGGCTGGAGATCGTCGCGCCGGAGGCTGGCGAATATGTCACCAGCCTCGACATGCAGGGCTGCTCGCTCACCCTGATGTGGCTCGACGACGTGCTCGAGACCTATTGGACCGCCGCCTGCGATACGCCCGTGCTCAAGCGCGGCCCTGAGATCGCTACGGAACCTGCCACCGACGCGATTGCCGTCGAGGACGCCGCTCCGGTCTTTGCCGCGGCAAGCGATGCCTCGCGCAAGGATGCGGCCTGCCTCGCCGGATTGATCGCGCGGCTGGCCGACGCGTTGAAGGACGCGGAGGAAGAGCTTGGCCGCATCGACGCCGTCGCTGGCGACGGGGATCACGGCCAGGGCATGCGGCGCGGCTCCGCCGCAGCTTCCCAGGCGGCGCAGCAGGCCGTCGCGGCGGGCGCGGGCGTGGCCGGCACGCTGGCGGCGGCGGGCGACGCATGGGCCGACCGGGCGGGAGGCACCTCCGGCGCGATCTGGGGCCTGCTGCTGCGCGCCTGGAGCACTGCATTTTCAGACGAGACCGCGATCAGCGACGACGCGGTCGTGAAGGGCGCGCGGCTGGCGCTGGACGGCGTGCTGCTGCTCGGGCGGGCGCGCGTCGGCGACAAGACATTGGTGGATGCATTCGTGCCCTTCGTGGAAACGCTGGAAAGCGCGCACGGCGCAGGCAAGCCGCTGAAAGCCGCATGGGCCGAAGCGGCGGCGGCGGCACGGGCGGCGGCGGACGCCACGGCCCCGCTCGCCCCGAAGCTCGGACGCGCGCGGCCCCTTGCCGAGCGCAGCATCGGCCATCCCGACGCGGGCGCGATCTCGCTGGCGCTCGCCGCCCGCGTGGCAGGCAAAGCGATGCGATAGCTCAGCGGGCGTTGTACTTCGCGTCAACCTCGTTGATGGCCTGCACATTGCCTGCGGAGCGGCCATTCTCGTCGAATGTCTCCTTCAGGAAGGCGTCGGCAATCGACTTCGCCAGTTCGGGGCCGATGACGCGCGCGCCCATCGTGATGATCTGCGCGTTGTTGGACAGCGCCGCGCGTTCCGCCGAATAGGTGTCGTGGGTAAGCGCTGCGCGAATGCCCGGCACCTTGTTGGCCGAGATGCAGACTCCGATGCCCGTGCCGCACACAAGGATCGCGCGGTCGTATTTGCCCTGCAACACCTCGTTCGCGACCCGGTCGGACAGGTTGGCGTAATATTTGTCCGGCCCGGCCTCCGTCCGCGAAACTTCCGCAACCTCGTGCTTGTCCTTAAGATGTTCGGCGAGGACCTTCGCCAGCCCTTCACCCGCGCTGTCACCGGCAATGGCAAGTTTCATTTTTCGTCTCCTTTGAGCGTCACAGCGCATCTGCCCAGAATATCGAGATAGCCCTCGACGTTCCAGGCCGCGCGCCCGATGAAAAGCCCGTCAATATGCGGGCAGGCAATGAGTTCGCTGCAATTGTCGGCATTGACCGACCCGCCATAGAGGCAGGGTATCCGGCGGCCCGCTGCATCCTCGGCGATTTCGAGAATTTCGGCATGCCGCGCATCGGCATAGTCGGCTGTGGCGGGAATGCCCTTCGCACCGATCGCCCATACGGGCTCGTAGGCAAGCAGCACGGTTGCGTCTCTCGCATCCCGCACGCCCGCCAGCGCCTTGCGCACCTGGCGCGCCAGCACGTCGGTCGCGCGTCCCGCCTCGCGTTCTTCCAGCGTCTCGCCGATGCAGATCAGCGGGATCAATCCGTGCCGCACGGCAGCGGCGGCTTTCAGGCCGACCGTCTCGTCGGTTTCCCCGAAATGCTCCCGGCGCTCGGAATGTCCGATCTCGACCATGTCCAGCCCGCAATCCCGGAGCATGACCGGGGAAATCTCGCCGGTCCACGCGCCCCCGTCCTCCCAGTGCATGTTCTGTGCGCCGACCTTCACCCGCGTGTGCGCCAATGCGGCCTTGACCTCGCGCACCAGCGTGAACGGCGGAATGACGAAGGGCTGCAAGGCATCGTCAATCGACGCCGCATGCGCCGCCAGACCCTCGGCAAAGGCCATGCCCTCGGCGAGCGTCTTGTTCATCTTCCAGCTTGTGCCGACCCAATGCCGTTTCATTCGTCTCCCTGCCGCACCGATCAGATGTTGAGAAACCGCGCGCCCGTTTCAATATGGGGCGCCCAGAAGGCAATGCTTTCCGCGATCTGAGGAATGACCTGCCGGTCGTTCGGTTCGCGCTCCTTGAAGCTGAGTTCGAGGCAGATCTCATTGTCCCGCGCGCCGCCTTCGGCAAAGGCCGCCAAGAGCCTTTCCGGCTGGATGTTGCCCCTCGCATTGAACTCGGCGGTGAAAGGCCGATGTCCGCCCTTGTCCATCAGGCTCTGCTTGATGTGGATGATCGGCGAATAGGGAGGAACCGCGCGCGCCCATGCATAGGGGTCGTAGTCGTCCGGGTTTCGCGAAGTCACGTCGCCATGGTCGATGTCAGCCATCATCCACATCGGCACCGCCATGTTCGCGGCGCTGAGGCGCTTCTGCAGGGCAATGCATGCGTCAATGGTTTCGCCAAACTCGCGCCCGACGCTCATCGGCTCCCAGAAAACGAAACGCAACCCGGCGGATTTCGCGTGCTCGGCCACCTCCGCCCAGCAATCGATGGCGATGCGTATCAGTTCCTCGCGCCGCACGGGATCGTCATAGTCCCTGAACGCGAAGATCGCGAACTGGGTGCCGACCGAAAAGCCGCCCAGATCTCCGATGATGTCGGCCAGCGTCTTGAACCAGTTCACGTAATAGCGCCGCACGTCGCTGTCCGGGTGGCCGAAATGGTTGAGCCGGCCATACGGTCCGGTCATGCCGCTGGTCACGCGCACGCCGGTGCGCGCAAGTGCAGCACCCATGCGGCGCGTCAGGCGGTGGACAACCAGCGCCGGCCACGATGGATTGATGAACTCATGCGTCAGTTGCAGGTCGCGCACCTTTAGGTCGCGCGCCACCGTGTCGACGAGATCGTCCACATCGGCAAAGCGATTGACCAGCGGATTCGTATTCAGCGACAGCGTGAGGTTCATCGCGTTTTCCGCCGTGGCGCGCGCGCTGCGGGACGCACGTCGCGACCCTCGAACCAGGTGGCGAACGCATCGCGTTCGGCCTTAGTCAGGTGCAGATAGTGCTTGGTCCGGCGCATCAATATATCCTCCGCCGTCCGCGCCCATTCCTTCGCAGCGAGGTAGCGGACCTCGGCTTCGTGAAGCAGGCCGCCGAAGTGCCGTCCGAGCCCGTCGAGGGATTTCGCGTCACCGACGATGTCGCGCGCACGTGTGCCGTAGAGCCTGCCATAGTGCTGGACGAGCGGGCGCGGCATCCACGGAAACTCGTCCCGCAATTCGTTGACGAACGATTCGTAATCGGCATCGGGAATGTCGCCGCCCGGCAGCTTCGCTCCATGCGTCCAGTCGCCGCCCATGTCGGGAAACACACCGCGCAGCTTTTTCATGGCGCGCTCGGCAAGCTCGCGGAAAGTGGTGATCTTGCCGCCAAAAATATTCAACAGCGGCGCGCCGCCATTCTCATCAAGGTCGAACACATAGTCGCGCGTCACGGCGGAGGGATTGCCCTGCCCGTCATCGAAAAGCGGACGAACGCCGGAGAAGGAATGCAGCACGTCCGTGCGCCTCAGCTTCTCCTTGAAGTAGCGGTTCACCGCCTCGATCAGATAGTCAATCTCCGCTTCATCCGCCGCCACCTCCTCGATGCGCCCTTCATAGGCGATGTCGGTGGTGCCGATCAGCGCCTTGTCTCCCTCGTAGGGGTTGATGAAGATCACACGCCTGTCATGGTTCTGCACGAGATAGGCCTGCTCGCCCTTCCAGAACTTCGGAACGATGATGTGGCTGCCTTTCACCAGCCGCACATTGCGCGTCGAGCTTGCGCCCGCCACCTCGCCGATGACGTTGGTGACCCACGGACCCGCCGCGTTGACGATGCAGCGCGCGCGCAGGCTGCGCATCTCTCCGGTCGCCATATCGCGCATCTCGATGCGCCAGACGCCGCCCTCGCGCCTTGCGCTGACCGCTGCCGTGCGGGTCAGGATCGTCGCGCCTTTTTCGGCTGCGTCGAGCGCGTTGAGCACAACCAGCCGCGCATCGTCCACCCAGCAGTCGGAATATTCGAAGCCCTTGCCGAAGCTATCCAGTATGGGTGCGCCCTCGGGGTCGCGATTGAGGTCGAGCGAGCGCGTTCCGGGCAGTTTCCTGCGACCGCCCAGATGGTCGTAGAGGAACAGTCCCAGACGCACCAGCCAGGCGGGCCGGTCCTGCGGGCTGTGCGGCAACACGAAACGCATCGGCCAGATGATGTGGCATGCCGCATTCATCAGCACCTCGCGCTCGACCAGCGCTTCGCGCACCAGCCTGAATTCATAATATTCGAGGTAGCGAAGCCCGCCATGCACCAGCTTGCCCGACCGCGACGAGGTGCCCTGCGCGAGATCGTCCTTCTCGCACAGCACCACCGACAGGCCCCTGCCCGCCGCGTCGCGCGCGATGCCCGCGCCGTTGATGCCGCCGCCGATAACAAACAGGTCGATCAGATCGGACATTGGAGCCTTCTCAGGCAGGTTCACTCAACAGGGGTTGCGGGGCGGCAGCCCCGACAGGTAACGCTGGACCTCGTCGGCGGCCTGCTCAGCCGCGAAGGTGACGGTACGCACCGATGCGCCCGCTATATGCGGCGTCATCGTGACATTGGGAAGCTGCAACAGCGGCCAGTCGGCAGGCACCGGCTCCACCGCGAAGGTTTCGAGCATGGCGCTGCCGATGCGGCCATCCCTCAATGCTTCATAGAGCGCATCGTAGTCGGCGAGCGGCCCGCGCGCGGTGTTCACCAGCAATGCGCCGGGCCTCATGCGCCCGATCGTCTCGCGGTTGATCATGTGCCGCGTTTCTTCGGTGACCCGGGCATGCAGGGTCACGATGTCCGAACGCGCCAGCAACTCGTCGAACGAGACAAGCTCCACGCCGTCGTTGCGGTCCTCCGCGCTCAACTGCACATAGGGGTCGCAGACCAGTATCCTGCATCCGAACGGCTTCAGCAGCTTCACGACCTTCGTGCCGATATTGCCGTAGCCGACCACGCCGACGGTCATCTCGTTGAGTTCGCGGCCCGTCGTGTCGGCGCGGTAAAGGTCGCCCCGCCATTCGCCCCGGCGCAGCGCCTCGTGCCCGACGCGGATGAGGCGCGTTTCCGCAAGGATCGCGCCGATGGCGAATTCCGCCACGGCGCTGGCATTGCGTCCCGGCGTATTCACCACCGTCACCCCATGATCGCGGGCGGCGTTCATGTCGATGTTGACCGGCCCGCCGCGCGACACCGCGACAAGACGCAGCTCCGGCAGGCGCTCGAACATGCCGCGCGAAAGCGGGGCAAGCTGGGTGACGAAAATCTCCGCATCATCGATGAACTCGACCACCTCGTCGGGGTCTCCGAAATATTCCTTCAGCCCGTCGAGGCCCTTGGTCGCATAGCCGTGCTCCATCGGCTCGTCCGGCCAGACGGACCTTTTCGTGCGTATCGCGACGTCACCCTTCACGCGTTTTCCGATCTCGGTCTCGAACACTTCGGGCAACATGAAATTGTCGCCGAGAATAGCAATCTTGCGGGTCATTCCTGGGTCCTTGCATTGGCCATGCCGTGCCACACCGGCCTGAGTGCCTGCCTTGCCTCCAGATAGGAGGGAAACATCCTGCGATAGGACGCCGCGAGGTCCCGGTCCGGTTCCTCGACCTCGCCGAGCAGCGGCGAGGCCCATGCGGCAACGCAATCTTCCATCGTGCTGTGGTGCCCGAGCGCGACGGCGGCGATCATCGCGGTTCCGGCCGCGCCCGCCTCCTCGCGACGACTGCTGCGCATGCGGGTGTTCAGCATCGCGCCCAATATCCTGCGCATGGCGCTGCTGCGCGCCGCGCCGCCGCTCAGCCGCACCTCGGCGGGCGGGCCGCCCATCACCGCGTAGCAATCGTAGGCGGCGAAGGCGATGCCATCGACCACGGCGCGCACGAGGTCGCCATAGCGATGGCGGCTGTTGAGGCCGATGAAGCTTGCAGACGCGCTGGCGTCGGTGAACGGGCCGCGCTCGCCCGCTTCCGAGATATAGGGATGGAACAGGATCGCGCCCGGCTTTCCGGCATTGATCCATTTGTCGACCAGCGCCAGCATCGCGGCGCGATCCTGCGGCAGGGCGAAATCCGACAGCACGTCGTTTGCCAGCCCGAGCACCCAGTCGATGTTGAGCGTCGCCGCCATGTTGGTCTGGCATTGGGCATAGGCGTCGGGCGCGGGCAGGCACATCGTATAGCCCGTGCGGCCCTCGCCAAGCCGCACATCGGCTGCCGAAGGCACGAGACGGATATGCATCCCCGTCGAGCCGATGATCGAGCAGCCGGGTTGCGCGGCCCTGTCGAACAGGCCGACGCCAAGCGCGGTGCAGACGACATCGACATAGCCCAGCACCACCGGCGTGCCCTCCAGCAGGCCGGTCGCGGCGGCGGCGTCGCGCGACAGCGGCGCACTTTGCCGCGCGCCATCCACAATGGGCGGCAGCAGGCGCTTCAATTTTGCCAGTCCGAGTATGTCGATCACCTCGTCCGAATAGGATCGGCTGCGGAAATCGCCGAAGGTGAAGCAGCCCTCCGAGGGATCGGTGGCGCGCTCCCCGGTCAGGCGAAAATAGAGCCAGTCCTTGCAATGGAACGCTGTTGCGGCGCGTTCAAGGCGCTCCGGCGCGGTGCGCGTCATCAGCGCCAGTTGCGGCCCCTGCTGGCAGGCCGCGAGGCCCGAGCCCGTCTTCGAATAGCGCCGCGCATCGTCGTCGTCGCGCGCGCGGATTTCCTCCACCACATCCGCCGCGCGGGCGTCGAGCCACAGCCAGCCCTTGCCGACAGGTTCGCCGTCGCGGTCGATAAGCCATGTGCCGTCGCCCTGCCCGGTCACGGAAACCGCCGCCGTGCGCCGGGCGAGGTCCGGCACCTTCTCGCCAAGCTGGCGCAGCGTGGTGGCCATGTCCTGCCATGTGCGGGCGAGGTCCTGTTCCGCGCCCCGGCCATCGATGGTCTCATAGCGATTGGGCAGCGCCGCCACGGCGAGCTGGTTGCCCTCAAGGTCGAAGGCAATCGACTTCATGACCGAAGTGCCCGCATCGACCCCGATCAGAACGTCGCGCATGTCAGGCAAGCTCCGTCCCATGCGCGATCGCCTTGCCGGTGTCCGCGTCGAAAATATGGATGTCGCCGGGCCGGATGTTCACCTTGATCGTGTCGCCGATCTTCACGTCGGCGCGGTCGTGTTCGACAAGCACCATCGACCCGCCCGCGAAATCGGCGGCGATATGCGTCTGGTCGCCCAGCCACTGGTTGGCCGAAACCGTCGCCGCGACACCGTTTGCGGTCCGGTGCACCGCATAGGGACGCACGCCGACCATCGCCCTGTCGAGCGTGGCCAGCCGTTCGCGCACGGGCGCGGCGAAGTCCTCCTCGGCATAGCTCAGCGAAACGTCGTCGTTGAGCCTCAGTTCGATGCGCCCCCCGGAACGGGAGAGCGAGGCCGCGAACACATTCATCGGCGGCTCGCCGACAAAGGTGCCGGTAAAGAGATTGGCGGGCTTTTCCTTGATGCGTTGCGGCGTGTCGAATTGCTGCAACACGCCGCCCTCCATCACCGCGATGCGGTCGGCAAGCGCGTTCGCCTCGGTCTGGTCGTGCGTCACGAGGATGGCCGTCAGGTTGCGCTCCTTGATGAAATGCTTGATGCGGCCGCGCAGCACGGCGCGCAATTGCGGCTCAAGCTGGCCCATCGGCTCGTCCAGCAGATGCAGGTCGGCATTGCGGATCAGCGCGCGGCCAAGGCTCGCCCGCTGTTGCTGGCCGCCTGAGATCGAGCTTGGATAGCGCTCCAGAATGTCCTCGATCTCTAGCAGCCGGGCCACTTCGGCCACCTTGTCCGCGACGACCGCATTGGATAATCTGGACGCCTTGAGCGCAAAGGCGATGTTTTCCCGGACTGTCAGCGGCGGATAGAGCGAGTAGCCCTCGAAGGCCATCGCGACGTTGCGGCTGACCGGCGCAAGCTCATGCACCTTTCTGTCGGCCAGCGAAATGGAGCCCCGCGAAACGGCCTCGAAACCGGCGATCATGCGCAATGTCGAGGTCTTGCCGCACCCGGACGATCCGAGCAGGGCCACGATCTCGCCCTTGCGGATTTCCATGGACAACGCCTTCACCGCATGCACGCCGTGGTCGATGGCGCCATAGAACTTGTCCACCCCGTCGAGGGTAAGCTGCGGGGCGCTCATGCGGCATCTCCATTTCCGGCGGACAGGCGCCGGCCCGTCGCCCTGTCGAAAACCAGCGCGCTCGGCCCGTCGATCACGATATGCGCGTTGCCGTGGTCCGGTCCCGGCGCGCCGGAAGGCCGCGACACCAGCACTTCCCGCCCGCCCGCCGTGCGAGCCAGCGTGACGGTCTTTTCGTTGAGCGGCGTTTCCGCTTCGATGGTGACGGGAACGGCCCCTTGCGTGCCCGGCGCGGCAAAGCGGATGGCCTCGGGCCGGATGCCGATGGTGCAGTCCCGGCCCACCACGAAATCGAGCGCGGCGGGCAGGCGCACCGGCACCTTAGACAGCTTGAAACAGGGGCCGCTGCCGTCGCGCTCCGGCGTCGCGTCCAGAAGGTTGATCGTCGGGTCGCCGAACAGCCGCGCGATCTCGATGCTGGCAGGCGTCAGGTAGATTTCCTCCGGCGTGCCGACCTGCTGGAGCCGGCCATCGGCCATGATCGCGATCCGGTCGCCGAGCGCCATCGCTTCCTTATAATCCTGCGTGACATAGATCACCGTCGCGCCCTGGTTGGCGAGCAATCGCGGCAGTTCGAGCCGCATCTCGAAACGCAGCTTGGCGTCGACATTGCGCAGCGGATCGTCCAGCAGGAGCACGGGCGGCGACCCCACCAGCGCCCGCGCCAGCGCTGTTCGCTGCTTCTGGCCATTGGACAGCGCCTTCGGATGGTGCGTGAGAACGTGGTCGATCTTGAGCAGCTTTGCCACGCCGTCCACGCCCGCCCGGATCGTATTGCGCGATTGCTTCCGCGCCTCAAGCGGCGTGGCGATGTTGTCGAACGCGCTCATATGCGGGAACAGCGCGAAATTCTGGAACGCCATGCCGATGCCGCGCTCTTCCGCGTCGAGATCGGTCACATCCTCGCCGCCGATCAGGATGCTTCCCTCATCGGCGTCGATCACACCCGCAATGACACGCAGGAGCACGGTCTTGCCCGACCCGGAGGGGCCGAACAGCACCAGTCTTTCGCCGTCGCCCACCGTCAGCGACAGATCGTCGATGGCGGTGTTGGATTTGAAACTCTTGGCGACGTTTCGCAATTCGAGCGTTGCCATCGGGGACTATCCTTTCACCGCGCCGAGCGAGAGCCCTTCGACCAGATAGCGCTGGGCGTAGAGCGCGAGCGCCAGCGTCGGCGTGATCGACAGCACGATTGCCGCCGCGATCTGCCCGTACTGGATGCCGCTTGCCGTTACGAAGGCGAGCGCGCCGACCGTGACCGGCTGCTTGTCGGCGGAGGCCAGCACCAGCGCGAACACGAAATTGTTCCAGGCGAAGATGAAGGCCAGCAGGCCCGCCGCCGCGATGCCCGGCCCCGCCAGCGGCAGCGCGATCTTGCGGAAGGTGGAGAACCAGCCGTGGCCCGCCACCCTGTAGGCGTGTTCGATGTCGGGGGAGATGTCCTCGAAATAGCCGCGCACGATCCACAGGATCAGCGGAAGGCAGATGAGCTGGTAGACCCAGATCAGGCCGAAATAGGTGTTGGCCAGCCCCAGTTGCTGGAAATAGATCGTCAGTGGCAGCAGCACCAGCAAGGGCGGCGCGAAGCGGAAGGACAGAAGCGTGAAGGCGATGTCCTCCGATCCTCGGAACTTGTGGCGCGCGAAGGCATATGCCGCCGGCACGCCGAGCAGCAGCGCCAGCGCCACCGACGTCACCGACAGAAAGACCGAGTTCCACAGCGTCCGCAGGAAGTTGATCTCCAGCGTGCCCGCCGCCGTTTCCAGCCGGCCCGAGATCAACGCCGCATAGTTGGACAAGGTCGGCTCGAAGAAGATCGAGGGCGGAATGCGCAGGATCGTCTCGTTGGTCTGGAACGACATCAGCAGGATCCAGAAGATCGGGAACATGAAGAAGATGATGACGACGGTGAGCGCGATGCCGCGAAGGATGCGCTCCAGCATGGAGGTGTGTTCCATTCTCAAGCCTCCCCGCGTGCGCGCTCTCTGAGGCGCAGCCAGCTCTTGATGAAAATGTTCGACAGGAAATAGGTGATCGCCCACAGGATCACCATCAGCGCAGCCGAGCGCCCGACATTGGTGGACTGGAAGAAGTTCAGATAGGCCTCGACCTGGAACACGGTGAGCGTGTCGCCCGGCCCGCCCTGCGTCATCGCATAGATGATGTCGAATTGCTGGATCGAATCCAGCAGCCGGAACAGGGTAGCGGTCAGAATATAGGGCGTCAGCATCGGCAGCGTGATGCGGAAAAAGACGAACAGCCTCGGAACGCCGTCCAGCGCCGCCGCCTCGAAGGGCTGCGCCGGCAGCGACCTCAGGCCGGCCAGAAGCAGGATCATGATGAAGGGCGTGTAGACCCATATGTCCACCAGCACGACCGTCAGCAGCGCGGTCGATGGCGAGGACGCCCAGCGGAAATCATGCAGCCCGACAAGGCTCGCGAAATAGGACAGGATGCCGAAACCCGGATTTGTCATCAGCTTCCACATCAGCGCCGCCAGCGCGGGCGCCGTCATCAGCGGCAAGAGCAGCATGATCGAAACGAAGTTGTTCACCGTGGAGCGCTTTTGCAGCAAAAGCGCGATGCCGAGGCCGAGCAGAAGCTCGAGAACCACGGTAACGGCCGCATAGGTCAGTGAAACCTCGAGCGTGTTCCAGAACTTCGGATCGGTGAAGAAATTGGTGTAGTTCTCGAACCAGATGAACTTGTAGCCCCATGGCTGGCTCAGCCTGTAGCGGTGCAGCGAATACCAGACCGCCGTCAGGAACGGAATCAATATGCCGATGCAGACCAGCAGCGCGGGCAGGCTGAGCACATAGGGCAGCACGCGTCTTGAAATATGGAAGCCCTTGCTGCGCTTCGGAGCGGTATCGGTTACGGCCAAGGTTGTTCATCCTGATCGACGGCAGGGCGCATTGCGCGGCGGTCCATGCGAACGCGGCCGTCAGCCGCGTTCGCTGGAATGACGAAGCGCCGGGAGTAGAGCGCTTCGCCGATGTTGCAGTGGTCAGCCCAGCCCGGCTTCCTTGAGCTGGCCGTTGATCGATTCGGCCAGCACGTCGAGCCCTTCGTCCACCGGCACCTCCTTCGCCACCATCTTCTGGAGCGTCGCCGCCCATTCGGTGGTGAGGTCGAAGAACAGTGGCTGCGGCGTGAACTTGATCGAAGCACCCGGAGCAGACGCCGTGAACATCTCGAAATAGCCCGGATATTTCTTCAGCTTCTCCACGAAGATCTCGTCCTTCCAGACCGCGTTGCGGACCGGGTTGACGAAGTCCATCTTGGTTGCGCCGAAAATGGCGTGCTCGACGCTTGACGCCCACTGGAGGAAGTACCAGGTCGCGTCCTTGTCCTTCGCGAAGCTCGACATGGCGAGCGACCAGATCCAGATGTTCGGCGTCGGCGCTGCGGCAGCCGGGTTGGCCTTGAAGCCATGGAAGGCGAGATTGCCCGCTTCCTTGGTTCCGCCGTTCTGGAAATAGCCGAGGATATCGGCGTCGAAGATCATCGCGGAAGCGCCCGCGCCAAGGTCGGTGCCGACCTGATACCAGGTATAGGTGGACCAGTCCTTCGGCCCGCTTTCCTGGATCATCTGCACCCACTTCTTGTGGAAGTCCTTCGACTCCGCCGTGTTCATGGCCGCCGACAGCTTGCCGTCCGCCGAAAGGTTCAGGTCCTTCTGGTCGAAATTGGCATAGGCGGACAGGAAGCCCGGATGGATCGTCGCCCACGACCGCGAGCCGCGAACGCCGACGCCATAGACATTGTTGCCTACATCCTTCGTCAGCTTCGCCGCCGTGGCGAGCAGTTCGTCGAGATTCTGCGGAGCGGAAACGCCGACCTTGTCGAACATCACCTTGTTGTAGGTGATATTGTTCTGCTCGAAGCCCCACGGGATGCACCATTGCTTGGCATCGTCGGAGCCAAGCGGAGCGCCGGGCTGGCCGCTCCACGCGCAGGACTTGCGCACGCCTTCCAGAACGTCATCCCATGCATAGTTCGGGTTGGTCTTGGCGGGGTCCTTGATCCATTCGTTGAGGTCGGTGCACCAGCCTGCCGGACCATAGGTCCATGTCATGTACGCGCCGGTCATGAACGCATCATATTCGGAAGAACCGGACGAAAGCGCTGCCGTCACCTTGTCGAAATAGACGTCCTCGGGGAACACGTCATAGGTCACCTCGATGCCGGTCAAATCCTTGAACGCCTGAAGATTGGCGATCATGGCATCGGCATAGGGATGCTTGTTGAGCAAGAGCTTCAACGATTTGCCCTTGTGGGCCTGCCAGTCGAAATCGGCGGCGAGCGCGCGGCTTTGCGTCATGCCGAGCAGCGTGCCGCCGAGGCCGGCTGCGACGCCCATCATGCCGAGCTGTTTCAAAAGTTCGCGACGATCGAGTTGCCTGCGTACAAACGCATCAATCAGGTCTTTTTCTCTTTCATACATACCAAAGCTCCTCCCGGGTAGGTTCGAAAGACTTCGCGCCGGCTACCCGACCGGCATCTCCTCCACGAGCGATCTTGCCGTGCGCTCATCCGTGATGAGACCCGTCAAGCTTCCGCTTTTCAAAATGGAACGAATGGCGGAAACCTTGATCCGTCCGCCTGCCACCGCGACGATGCGGCGGCCCTGCAAATCCTGGCGATCAAGCGCCAAAATGCGGTTCGAAAGGCTCGTCTCGAACGGCTTCCCTTCCGCATCGAAGAAGTGGCCGAGCAATTCGCCGACGCCGCCGCCATTCTTCAATTCCTCCATCTCCGACCCGGAGATCATGCCGGTCGCGACCAGCGAGGCCTCGGGAAGTGCGGTGCCTATCCCCGCCAGCAGCAGGTCCGCCGACCGCGCAAGGCCCAGCACCTCGCCTATCCCGCGCTGGCCGAGCAGCACGTCCCGGTCGTCCGCATTGTTCGCGAACATGGGCACCGGCATGACGAAGGCTTCCGCCGAAGTCCGCTCGGCGAGCCGGTGGATCACGTCATGCGGATTGGCCGAGAATTTGCGCGTGAGGCCGCCCAGCAGCGAGACAAACCGCACGCCGGTGACCGCCGCGCGCGGCAGGTACTGCACGCACGCCGCAAGCGTGCGACCGTGTCCGACGCCAATCAGTTCGACATTGTCGGCAAGCATTTCACGCATGAGGAAGCGCGCGCCGGCAATGCCCAGCGCCTTCAGCGGCAATTCGTCGGAATCGAAATCAGGGACCACCTCGCAATATTTGAGGCCGTAGCTTTCGCTGACGCGGTTTTCCAGCTCGACGCATTCGGCGACATCGCCATCGACAAATACCTTCACCAACCCTTCCTGGTTGGCGCGGGTGATAAGCCGATGGGCCTTGAGCCCCGTAAGGCCAAGCCGTTTCGCCACCTCGGATTGAGTCATGCCGCCCGCGTAGTGCATCCACGCGGCTCTTGCGGCCATGCTCGCGTCCTCATCGCGCAGCGCGCCGTTGACGATCACGTGTCCTCCCTTGGATGATATTTTTATCATCGTGTGCAAAATTCTTCATAGACCGGCGCAGGAGTCAAGACACAGTTTCGTTTTGCGGGGAAATTTCGATGCATCGCAGTTGATCTCCGACATGAACGCCCCGTTAACTCCGGCAGCGCACACTCCCGGCAGCAACTGTCCAGATGGTGGTCCGGATGCGCTCGCTTCACATTCTGCTTGTCTGCCTTTCCGCCGCGGGTGCCTGCCTGCCGACGATCTCACGCGCGGACACGCAGACCGTGGCGCCGGTCTATGTGAACCCCGACCGGGAATGCACGGGTGACGACTGCGCGACGCTGGAGCGCCCGCCTGTCCATTGCCAGGGATTCGATTGCCTGCCTCCTGAGCAAAATCCGGTCGTGGAGTGCCAGGGGCGCGATTGCCTGCCGCGCGAGCAAAACCCGGTCATCGAATGCCAGGGACAGGATTGCCTTCCATCCGCGAAAATCTGCGAAGGTGATGATTGCGCGCCGTCAGAAGGCGAGTAACCTTCCGGTCTATTCCTTCCCGGCGATCATCATGGCGGCTTTTTCCGCGATCATTACAACCGGCGCGTGGGTGTTGCCCGATACGATCGTAGGCATGATCGACGCGTCCGCAACGCGCAGCCGACCGACACCATGCACGCGCAATTTGTCGTCGACCACTGCCATCTTGTCCGCGCCCATGCGGGCCGTGCCGACCGGATGGAAAATGGTGGTGGCGATATCGCCCGCCGCGCGAGCCAGATCCTCCGCGCTTTCCACGTCGCTGCCCGGTTTCAGTTCGCGTGGGGAAAACGCCGCCATGCGCCGCGTTCCCATCAACCGCCGTGCGGCGAGGATCGAATCCGCCGCGACCTGCCTGTCGGCGGGCGTCGAAAGATAGTTCGGCGCGATGCGCGGATGGATGCCCGGATCGGGTGACACGATCCGCACCGATCCGCGCGATTCCGGGCGCAGGTTGCAGACGGACACGGTGATCGCCGGGAAACTGTGCAGCGGTTCGCCGAAGCGGTCCAGCGACAGCGGCTGGACGTGGAACTCGATATTGGGGGTCTCGTAGCGCGCCGCCGATTTCATGAAAATGCCAAGCTGGCTCGGCGCCATCGACATGGGCCCGCTGCGCTTCAACAGATATTCCAGCGCGATGCCCATCTTGCCCGAGAGGCTGGCCTGCCGCTCGTTCAGGGTGTCCGCGCCCGTGATGCCGAACAGCGTGCGGATTTGCAGATGGTCCTGAAGGTTCTCACCGACGCCCGGCAGGTCGCGGCGCACCTCGATTCCCTGCGAGGAAAGGAGGGCGCCCGGCCCAATGCCGGAAAGCTGGAGGATTTGCGGCGTGCCGATCGCCCCCGCGCTCAGCACAAGCTCGCCGTCCACATGCGCGATCGACGGCTGGCCGTTGACCGTGAATTCGACCGCCGTGACCGCGCCGCCCTCCAGCCGCAGCCGCTCGACCATGGCATGCGTGACGACGCGAAGGTTTGGCCGCTTCATGGCCGAGCGAAGAAAGGCGCGCACCGCGTTGAAGCGGATGCCGCTTTTCTGGTTCACCTCGAAATAACCCGAGCCCAGATTGTCGCCGGTATTGAAATCGTCTGTTTTCGGAACACCTATTTCTTCAGCCGCCTCGCGCACCGCGTCGAGAATCGGCCATGACAGGCGCTGTTTCTCGACGCGCAGTTCGCCGCCCTGCCCGTGCCACGGGCCGTTGCGCGACTGGTGGTCTTCCGATTTGAGGAAGAGCGGCAGAACGTCGTCCCATCCCCAGCCGACATTGCCGAGCTGGCGCCAGTGGTCGTAGTCGCCGGCCTGCCCGCGCATGTAGATCATGCCGTTGATGGACGAGCAGCCGCCCAGCACCCTGCCGCGCGGATAAGCCAGCGAACGACCGTTCAGCCCGTTCTCCTCGGCGGTGGAATAACCCCAGTCCGTGCGCGGATTGCCCATGCAATAGAGATAGCCGACCGGAATATAGATCCAGTGGTAGCGGTCGGAGCCGCCGGCTTCCAGAAGCAGCACCCGGTTGCGGCCATCGGCGGAAAGGCGGTTGGCAAGGACGCATCCGGCGGAACCCGCTCCGACGACAATGAAGTCGAAACGGCCAAGGTCATGCCTGCCGGACACTATTCCACTGACCCCCGCGCCACGCGAAGCGACACTCCGGCATTCGATGAAGTCGTCATCAATTCTCCTCCCAGGACAGGGACCGGCCTGCAATCCCTTGATACTGATCTGGCTGCATCCGTCAAAAAATGAAAGCACCAATGCGCCGCAAAGCGCAAAAACATCGATTTCGGCGCAGGTCAGGAACGCGATGGCGCGTGCGCCGCAACTTTGTCCTTCGCATTCGCACAATTGTGTGCGAAACGCCGTGCCGGGAAGTTGACGCGGGGGAAGGGAGGTGCGTCATGAGCGTTTCCATACACAAAAATTCGCTGACGCCGCCTGACATAAGGGCGCGCAAGGGAGGCACGCCGCTCGTGTGCCTGACCGCCTACACGACGCCGGTTGCAAGGCTGCTCGACCCGCATTGCGACGTGGTCCTCGTCGGCGACAGCGTCGGCATGGTCCTGCACGGGCTTGCATCGACACTCGACGTTTCGCTCGACATGATGGTGATGCACGGCAAGGCGGTCCGGCGCGGGCTGGAAAATGCGCTGATGGTGGTCGACATGCCGTTTGGCTCCTATGAGGAAAGCGAGGCGCAGGCTTTCCGCAGCGCTGCGCGCGTGATGGCCGAGACAGGCTGCGCCGCGGTCAAGCTCGAAGGGGGCGCGAGCATGGCTCCGACGATCCGCTTCCTGACCGCTCGCGGCATTCCGGTCATGGCGCATATCGGCCTGACGCCACAGGCGGTGAATGCGTTCGGCGGCTACAGGGTGCAGGGCCGCGCCGCAGACGCCGACAGAATACGGAACGACGCCACGGCCGTCGCGGACGCAGGCGCGTTCGCCGTGGTGTTGGAGAAGATAACCGAGCCCCTTGCCCGCGACATCACAAGGCAGATCGCGATTCCGACGATCGGCATCGGGGCCTCGCCCGGCTGCGATGGCCAGATCCTCGTGGTTGACGACATGCTCGGTTTTTTCACCGACTTCCGCCCCAAATTCGTCCGCCGCTATGCCGAATTGGGGCAGACCGCCGCAGAGGCCGTCGCGAACTATGCCGCCGATGTGCGTGATAGGCGCTTTCCGGCGAGCGAGCACACCTATTCCGACGCAACCGGCGGCAGCGCCACGAGCGAGAACCCGTGAGCCTTCCAATCGTCCGAACCGTGGCGCATCTGCGCCAATGCGTCGCCGACTGGCGTCGAGAGCGCGCGCGGGTGGCGGTCGTGCCGACGATGGGCGCGCTTCACGAAGGCCATCTGAGCCTCGTGCGCGCCGCGCTCGACCGGGCGGAGCGGGTTATCGTGACCCTGTTCGTCAATCCGAGACAGTTCAACAGTCCTGCCGACCTCGCAGCCTACCCCCGTACGGAAGAGCAGGATGCCGAAAAGCTCCGGCCGCTTGGCGCGCACATGCTCTATGCGCCCGATGCTTCCGAAATCTACCCGGATGGCTTCGCCACCACCGTCTCGGTCAGCGGCGTGAGCGAGGGCCTGTGCGGCGCGGGTCGTCCGGGCCATTTCGACGGCGTGGCGACGGTCGTCGCCAAGCTGTTCCTGCAAACAGGAGCAGATATCGCGTTGTTCGGCGAAAAGGACTTCCAGCAACTGCATGTCGTGAAGCGCATGGCGCGCGACCTCGACATTCCGATCGAGGTCGTCGCATGTCCGACGGTGCGCGAACCCGACGGGCTGGCGCTATCGTCGAGAAATGCGAGGCTGTCGCCTGCAGAGCGCCTTGTTGCGCCGCGGCTTGCGGAAATCCTGTTTGAATCGGCGCTTGCACTTCAGGCGGGCGCTGCGGCTGGAGAGACGCTCAAGCTCGCGAAAAGCCGAATCGCTGCTGCCGGTTTCGACCGCGTCGAATATCTCGAACTGCGCTCGGCGGAGGACCTGTCGCCGCTTGCGGCTGCTGCCCGCCCTGCCCGGCTTCTGGCTGCGGCATGGCTTGGCCAAACGCGGCTGATCGACAATGTCGAAGTGCGCCCGATGGCCGGCGGCTGATGCGCCGTTACCGCAGCTTCGCGCCGATCCATTCAGGCCAAAATCATTCCCACTCGATGGTGCCGGGCGGTTTGCTGGTCACGTCATAGACGACGCGGTTGATGCCGCGAACCTCGTTGATGATGCGCGTCGCGGCGTTGCCGAGGAAATTCATGTCGTAGTGGAAGAAATCTGCCGTCATGCCGTCCACCGAGGTGACCGCGCGTAGCGCGCAGACATATTCATATGTCCGCCCGTCGCCCATGACGCCCACGGTCTGGACAGGCAGGAGCACCGCGAAAGCCTGCCAGATGGCGTCGTAAAGGCCCGCCTTTCGGATTTCGTCCAGATAGATCGCATCGGCTTCCCGCAGGATTTCGAGCTTTTCGCGCGTCACGCCGCCGGGGCAGCGTATCGCAAGCCCCGGACCGGGGAACGGATGCCGCCCGATGAACGAGTCCGGCAGTCCAAGTTCCTTGCCCAGCTCGCGCACCTCGTCCTTGAACAATTCGCGCAGCGGCTCCACCAGCTTCATGTTCATGCGATCCGGCAGGCCGCCGACATTGTGGTGCGACTTGATCGTTACCGAAGGCCCGCCCGTAAACGAGACGCTTTCGATGACATCGGGATAGAGCGTTCCCTGCGCAAGAAAATCCGCGCCGCCCAGCTTCCGCGCCTCCTCCTCGAACACGTCGATGAACAGCCGCCCGATGGTCTTGCGCTTCTTTTCGGGATCGCTCTCGCCTTCAAGCGCGCCGATGAAACGGTCCGATGCATCCACCAGGATCAATGGCAGGTTGTAATGCTCACGGAACATGGCGACCACTTCAGCCGCCTCGTTCTTGCGCATCAGCCCGTGGTCCACGAGGATGCAGGTCAGTTGTTCGCCCACCGCTTCATGGATGAGCAGCGCCGCGACGGAGGAATCCACCCCGCCCGAAAGCGCGCAGATCACCTTGCCCTTGCCGACCTGCCTGCGGATCGTTTCGACCGCCTGCTCGCGATAGGCGGCCATCGTCCAGTCGCCTTCCAGCCCGACCACCTTGCGCACGAAATTGCGCAAAAGCTTGGCGCCGTCGGGCGTGTGCACCACCTCGGGATGGAACATCACGCCATACATCCTGCGCTCGACATTGCCGAAGATGGCGAATGGCGCGCCTTCGGAGCGACCAAATATCTCGAACCCTTCCGGGAGCGAAATCACGCGGTCTCCATGGCTCATCCACACCTGATGGCGCTGGCCAGCCGTCCATATGCCGTCGAACAGCGGGCAATCCTGCTGGATTTCCACGAAAGCGCGCCCGAACTCGCGATGGTCCGAACCTTCCGCGACCCCGCCCATCTGGACGCACATCGCCATCTGCCCGTAGCAGATGCCCAGTATCGGCACGCCTGCCTCGAAGATTTCCTGCGGCGCGCGCGGGCTGCCGGCTTCGTGCGTCGAGGCCGGGCCGCCCGAAAGGATCACGCCCTTCGGCTGCAACCGCGCGAAGGCTTCCGCCGCCGACTGGAACGGCACGATTTCAGAATAGACCCCCGCTTCCCGGACCCGTCGCGCAATGAGCTGGGTGACTTGGCTGCCGAAATCGATGATGAGGATAGCGTCTGGGTGAGCTGTGTTCGTCATGACGGGCGTCTAAAGAAAGAAATGAGTCGGCGCAATGGGTTGGCGGCGTTTGTGCGGATTGTGAGTCCGCAAGCTCACAAGTTGATTCAATTTCCTGATGCGTTGATTCAACCGCCGCGTGCAAGTGCCAGTTTGCCGGAAGCCAGCGCCTTTTCAAGGTCGCCCACGGCGGCGGCGAGCTTTTCGTCGATCACATGCAGATATTCCGTCCAGTTGTCGACATGCCGCAGTTCCTCCACCCCGTCGGAAATGCCGCGCAGCGCGATCAACGGCAGATCGAAGCGCTGGCAGGCCCGCAGCACGGCAAAGGTTTCCATATCGACCATGTCGGCGAGTATGGCGTCATAGGCCAATCCCGAAACGATGTTGGCGCCGGTCGACAGCGAGGCGCATTTGATGCCCGGAACGCGCAGCGGCAGGTCCACTATTTCCGGCAGGTCGAGGAACGGCGTCTTGCCCTTCGGAAAGCCGAGCGCGGAGGCGTCCATATCGCGATAGGACACCGACACGGCCTGGTAGATTTCGGTCTGCTCCAGCGACCGGCTTCCAGCCGACCCCAGCGACACCACAAGGTCGGGAAGCCCCTTGCCGGCCTCAAGCCTCGCCAGCGCCGCGCCCGCGACGACGCCCGCCTCAACCGGGCCGACGCCGGTCATCAGCGGTTCGAACAGGCTGCGCAGGTGCGGACCATATTCCGGCTCGGCGGCCATGACGAACAGGACGCGTCGCCCGCCGATCTGGACCGGCGCGCTCACCCCTCTATGCCTTCCCGGCCGGTGATGGTCATCAATGTGCCGGTCATCGTAGCGATCAGCTTTGCCTCGCCATCATTCATTGCGTAGGCCTCACCATCTGCCACAATGATGGTACGGCCGGGCTTGGTAACAGAACCGCGAAACAGGAAACGCTCGCCCTTGCCCGGTGCAAGCAGGTTCACCTTGAACTCGATTGTCAGCACGCCCGCACTTGGCGGCATCAGCGAGAAGGCCGCATAGCCGCATGCCGAATCCAGCGCGGTTGAAATGATGCCCGCGTGCAGGAAGCCGTGCTGCTGGGTCAGATCCGCGGAAAACGGCATTTCGATTTCAATCGTGCCCGGTGTAACATAGGTCAATTCCGCCCCGATCGCTCGCATCACGTTCTGCTTGGCAAAAGATGCCCGCACCCGGTCCTCGAAATCTGCCGCTGGTACAATCTTGGCTGCCATCAGGTCTCTCCGGCCCGCATATGCCGGGCCGCTGCTCATAATCGTGGCAGTCTAGTGCATTTTTGTGCGGTGCAACAACTACCTATTCGTCGGGTAGCTTGCGCACTGCGCCCTTGTCGGCGCTGGTGGCGAAGGCCGCATAGGCCTTTAATGCCTTGGTCACATTGCGCTTGCGCTTTTCCACAGGCTTCCAGCCCTTGGCGTCCTGCTCCTTGCGGCGTTCGGCCAGTTCCGCCTCACCGAGGACCAGATTAATGGTTCTTCCCGGAATATCGATCTCGATGATGTCGCCCGTACGCACCAGTCCGATGGCTCCGCCTTCCGCCGCCTCCGGCGAAACGTGACCGATGGACAGGCCCGAAGTACCGCCCGAAAACCGGCCGTCGGTCAGCAGCGCGCACGCCTTGCCCAGCCCCTTCGATTTCAGGTAGCTGGTCGGGTAGAGCATTTCCTGCATGCCGGGGCCGCCGCGCGGCCCCTCATAACGGATGACCACCACCTCGCCGGCATTGACCTCATTGCTCAGGATCCCCTTCACGGCGGCGTCCTGGCTTTCATAGACCCGCGCCGCGCCGGTGAATTTCAGGATGCTTTCGTCGACACCAGCGGTTTTCACGACGCAGCCGTCGAGAGCGATGTTGCCCTTGAGCACGGCAAGTCCGCCATCCTTTGAGAACGGATGCTCGATGGAGCGGATCACGCCCTTTTCGCCGTCCGTGTCGAGATCGTCCCAGCGCGCTTCCTGGCTGAACGCCACCTGCGTCGGAACACCACCCGGCGCGGCGCGGAAAAACTTGCGTACGGATTCCGAATTGGTTCGCGTGATGTCCCAGCGGTCGATGGCATCGCCGATCGTCGTGGCGTGCACGGTCGCGCAATCGCGGTTGATCAGCCCGCCGCGTTCAAGCTCGCCGAGAATGCGCATGATGCCGCCCGCGCGATGCACATCTTCCATGTGCACGTCGCTCTTGGCAGGCGCAACCTTCGAAAGGCAAGGCACCTTGCGCGACAGGCGGTCGATGTCGTCCATCGTGAAATCGATTTCGCCCTCCTGCGCCGCGGCAAGGATATGCAGCACCGTGTTGGTCGAGCCGCCCATCGCGATGTCGAGCGACATGGCGTTTTCGAACGCTGCCTTGTTGGCGATGTTGCGCGGCAGCGCGGTGGCGTCGTCCTGCTCGTACCAGCGCTGCGCGAGGTCGACGATCAGGTGTCCGGCCTCCACGAACAGGCGGCGGCGGTCGCCATGCGTGGCCAGCGTCGATCCGTTACCGGGCAGCGACAAGCCCAATGCCTCGGTCAGGCAGTTCATCGAATTGGCGGTGAACATGCCGGAGCAGGAGCCGCAGGTCGGGCACGCCGAGCGCTCGATGACCTTCACATCGGCATCCGAGACCTTGTCGTCGGCAGCCGCCACCATGGCGTCGATCAGGTCGAGCGCATGCGTCTTGCCGGCCAGCACGACCTTGCCCGCTTCCATCGGGCCGCCCGAGACGAAGACCGTCGGAATGTTGAGGCGCAACGAGGCCATCAGCATGCCCGGCGTGATCTTGTCGCAATTGGAAATGCAGACCATCGCGTCGGCGCAATGCGCATTGACCATATATTCCACGCTGTCGGCGATCAGCTCGCGCGAGGGCAGCGAATAGAGCATGCCGTCATGGCCCATGGCGATGCCATCATCGACGGCGATGGTGTTGAACTCCTTCGCCACGCCCCCGGCATTCTCGATCTCGCGCGCCACGAGCTGGCCTAGGTCCTTCAGGTGCACATGGCCGGGCACGAACTGCGTGAAGGAATTGACGACGGCAATAATCGGCTTGCCGAAGTCCCCATCCTTCATTCCGGTGGCGCGCCAGAGTCCGCGCGCGCCGGCCATATTGCGTCCGTGGGTCGTGGTACGTGAGCGATATGCGGGCATGTTCGTGTCCAATTCGGTGCTTGAGCGGAGCTACCTACAGAAAAATAGCGGAAAGGTCACGGAAAAACGGGCCAACAGGCAGCAACGCGCGCCTTACCGGTTCATTCGGCCTTTCGTAAGGCGGCGAAGTAAAATCCGTCTGTGCCGCTCATGGTCGGGCTGAGGCGGATTCCGCCTCGCGCCTCAACGCGTGCGGAGCCCGCCGCGTGTGGGAAGCGCTCGCCCCACAGCGCCTCGTGATCGACGATTGCGAACGTCGGGTCGCGACCGGCAAAGCCCGCAAGCTGACCCCTGTTTTCCGCATCGAACACGGAGCAGGTGATATAGACCAGCCTGCCGCCGGGTTTCACGAAGCGGCTCGCCTCATCGAGAATTGCCGCCTGCTCGTGGCAGCGCTGATCCAGCTGTTTCTGGCTGAGCCGCCATTTGGCGTCCGGCCTGCGCCGCCATGTGCCGGAACCCGTGCACGGCGCGTCGATAAGCACGATGTCCATCTGCCCTTGAAGCGGCTCCAGTTCGGATGTCCGCGCGACGACCTCGACATTGCGCGCTTCGGCGCGCCGCAGCCTGTCGAAGATCGGAGCGAGCCTCTGCTTCTCGGAATCATGGGCGACGATGCGGCCTTCATTCCCCATCAGTGCGGCAAGCGCCAGCGTCTTGCCGCCGCCGCCCGCGCAATAGTCCATGACCTGCATGCCGGGCCTCGCCCCCGCCAGTTCAGCGGCGATCTGCGATCCCTCGTCCTGCACCTCGAACCAGCCCTTCTGGAAGGCCGGTTCAGCCTGCACGTTGGGGTGTCGCCCGCCGCGCGAAATGGGCGCGATGCGCACCCCTTGCGCGGCCATGCGCATTGGTTCCGCGCCGCTTTCGGCAAGCTCGCGCAGCACCGTCTCCCTGTCGGACAAGAGCGTGTTTACGCGCAGGTCGAGCGGCGGGCGCATGGCAAGCCCGGCTGCCTCGTCCGCCCATGCATCGCCGAACGCATCCTGAAAAAGGGGCACGACCCAGTCGGGGCAGTCGGCCCTCGCCATGTCGGGCATCGTTGCGTCGAGCCTGCCGCTTGTGCCTTCCAGCACATCGCTTTCGAGAGGCGGCGGCGCAAAGCGGTCGCCTTCCAGTTCCGCATTGATGGTGTCAGGCGCAAGACCCCATTCCAGCAACAGCGCGCCGAAAGCCTGTCCGCGCGGGGTGTCATCGCCGGTCAGCCACGCGGCGGAGCGGCGGCGGCGCAGCGCGTCATAAACGATGTTGCCGATTGCGCCACGGTCGCCCGAACCCGCGAAACGGTGCGACAGCCCCCAATCCTTGAGCGCTTCGGCAACCGGGCGTCGGCGCCGCTCCATATCCTGCAAGACCTCGATGGCTGCCGCCAGCCTGCCGCCCAATCTCATTTCGGTTGTCCGATCCCGGTTGACCCGTTTGCGCCGTAGCTAATACGCACATTTCTTTGAGGCAAGGGCGGCACCGCGCGGCGGCCTGTGCACAACGGCCACAATTGTGGTCGCATCCGGCAGGATTTTGCTTATTCTGTCGCCGCAGTCACACCACAATTCGCGCCCGCGGGCGGGCGCTCTTTTGGGGGAATATTTCAATGAAGAAGTACCTCGCCGAGGTTCTCGGCACCTTTTTGCTTGTCTTTATCGGCACGGCATCGGTCGTGCTCGGCGGTCTTGGAACCGCACTCCCACTTGCGCAGGGCTTCATCGGCCTTGCCTTCGGCATCGGCCTCATCGCGGCGGCCTATGCGATCGGGCCGATCTCCGGCGCGCATCTCAATCCGGCGGTGACCGCCGGAGTGTTCCTTGCGGGCCGCATGCCCGCCGGCGAGGTGGCAGGCTACATCGTCGCCCAGATCATCGGCGCGATCATCGCGACCCTTGTGCTGGTGATCATCTGCTCCGGCGCGGCGACGCCGGTGACGAATTTCGCGGCAAGCGGCTGGGATCCGGCGAAATGGAGCGTCGCTTCGGTTTTCCTCGTCGAACTGATCGCAACATTCGTCTTCGTCACCGTCATTCTTGGCGTCACGGCCACGAAGCATATGACCGGCTTTGCCGGGCTGGTGATCGGCCTGACGCTGGCCGGCCTGCACTTCGCTTTCATTCCGGTTTCGGGCAACTCGCTCAATCCCGCCCGTTCGATCGGACCGGCTCTTTTCACCGAAGGCGCAATGGGGCAGCTCTGGCTCTACATCGTTGCGCCGCTGATCGGCGGCGCGCTTGCAGGCGTCGTCGCAAAGATGCGGGTCTTTGAAAAGGAATGATCGCTTATCGCGATCAATGAGAACGGGGCTTCGGCCCCGTTCCTGATTCTTCAAACAGCTGCGCGCACAGCCGAAACCACGGATTCCAGCTTCTGCTGGTCCTCCGCGCTGCGCGTGCGCTTCGATTCGACCAGACATGCCTGCGAACGCAGGATCACGCCGTCGCCCAATATCTTCAGATGGTTGGCGCGCAACGTCGAGCCAGTCGTGGTGATGTCGACGATCACATCGGCTGAACCCGCCGCAGGCGCGCCTTCGGTGGCGCCAAGGCTTTCGACGATCCTGTAAACCTGTATCCCGTGCTTCTGCGAGAAGAACTGCTGCGTCAGCCGCCAGTATTTCGTGGCGATGCGCAGCCGCCTGCCATGCCGCTGGCGGAAGTCCGCCGCCACATCGTCGAGGTCACCCATCGTGTCCACGTCCAGCCAGATGTCCGGCACCGCGACCACCACATCGGCGAAGCCGAAGCCAAGCCGCGCGGCAATCTGGGTGCGCGTCTCCCAGCCCGCCACGTTCTCGCGCAACAGGTCCTCACCCGTGATGCCGAGATCGACGGCCCCGCGCCCGAGTTCGCCCGCGATTTCGGAGGCCGAGAGGAAGGACACCTCCACATCGTCGTGACCGTCGATGCGCGCCTTGTATTTCCGGTCGTCGCCCGGCAGCGCGATCTTCAGCCCCGCGCGCTCGAATATTTCAAGCGACTGCTCGCGCAGCCTACCCTTGGAGGGAATTGCCAGCGTGACGCTCATGACTCACCCCGCAACGCGTCGATGCGGTCGAGCCAGACCGAGAAGCCGACGCCGGGGATCGGATGGCGCGCGCCAAGCATGGTCAGCAGCCGGTCATAGCGCCCGCCGCCCGCCAGCGGACGTTCCGCGCCCGGCACGGAAATCTCGAACACCAGCCCGGTGTAATAGTCCAGCGGGCGACCGAAGGCGGCGTCATAGGTCACCGCCTCCAGCAGTACCGTCTCCTTGCGCAACGCTTCCAGCCGGGCGGAAAAGCCGTCCAGCGCTGCGCCCAGCGAAAGGCCGGACTCCTTCGCGAAAGCGGCAAGCGTCGGGGCGGCCTGCTCGACGGGAACATGGATCTGCAAAAAACGGCGCAACGCATCGAAGGCTTGCGGCGACAGCCGCACACTTGCCAGTTCCGCTTTCTCCACCAGCCGCTGGGCGATTTCTTCTGGCGTACGCCCCGCCGTCGCCGGAATGCCTGCCGCGCCCATGCCTTCGGCAACGTGACGGACAAGCGCGTCCATATCTCCGCCCGCCACCAGAAGCGCGGCAGGACCCGCCAGCGCCGCATTGCGCGACTGGCTCGCAAGGTCGGTCAGCGCGGCTTCCAGCATGCTCGCCGAGCCGAATGCCCGCGCCAGTCGCATGCGCCAGCCACGCGGCAGGCCGAGCGCGCCGAGCACGGCCTCGAACAGCGCCTGGTCACCCAGCACGATGGAAAGCTTCGTATTCGGCAGCACCTTGTCCAGCAACGCGAATGCATCGGCCACGGAACGTGCATCGGCTGCGGCGGCGTTGACGTCGCCGAGGTCCTCGATACCGGCCTGGAAAAATTCCGGCCTGCCGTCGCGGCGCTGGCGGAACACCTCGCCCAGATAGGAATAGCGGCGCGGCGTGTCCGCCTTGCTGGCGATGTGGTCCATGCAGACCGGAATGGTGAATTCCGGACGCAGGCACAATTGCTCGCCGGTCTCGCTTTCGGTCAGGAAGATGCGCCGCCGCAGATCCTCGCCCGCAATGTCGAGGAAGGGATCGGCAGGCTGCACGATGGACACGTCCGCCGGTTCCGCTCCGCGCGCGGCAAACAGCGCCCTGATGTCGGCGGCGATGGCAGGCAGCCTTGTCATGCTGCGCCGCGTTCTTCCGCCTGCGCTTCGAGAATGCGGCGCACCGCCTCGACCATCTCGGCCTCCGGAACCGTGATCTGGCCGGGGCGCAGCTCCTTGTACGCGCCATGATCCGTAATGACCTGCGCAAGCTGTGCGCCGACGACGAGGTCCTTGATCTGCACCGTGCCCGCCGCCCGCTCGTCGCCGCCCTGGATGATCACGCAGGGCGCGCCGCGCCGGTCGGCATATTTCATCTGCGCCTTCATTCCCGCGCCGCCGAGGTAAAGCTCGGCACGGATGCCGTCCTGCCGCAACTGCGCGACCATGCGCTGGTAGCGCCCGAGGCTGTCGACATCGCGATCCATCACCAGCACCACGACAGGCGCGAGCACGTCATTTGTATCGAGCTTGCCGAGGTTCTTGAGCGCGGTCATCAGGCGCGACACGCCGATGGAAAAGCCGGTCGCGGGAACCGGCTCGCCGCGAAAGCGCGAGACCAGACCGTCATAGCGCCCGCCGCCGCCGACCGAGCCGAAGCGGACCACCTGCCCCTCCTCGTTCGGGATTTCCGCCAGCAACTCCGCCTCCAGCACCGGCCCCGTATAATATTCGAGGCCGCGCACCACCGACGGGTCGATCCTGATGCGCTCCGACCCGTATTGCGCGGCGCGGCACAGCGCCTCGATGTCGCGCAACTCGTTCATGCCTTCGTGGAATTTTGCGCTATCAATGTCCGTCGCGCTGCCGTCGATATAGCCCAGCACCGTCGCGACGGCCGCGTCCGAGAGGCCCGCGCCCTTCGTGAAATCGCCCTCGCCTTCCTTGCCGCCATCCCATCGTCCTGCGCCCAACAGCAGACGCACGCCCTGCGGGCCGAACTTGTCCAGCTTGTCGATGGCGCGCAGCACCGTCAGCCTGCGACCGGCATTTTCGTCGCCGCCAAGCCCGATCGCTTCCAGCACGCCGTCCAGCACCTTGCGGTTGTTGACGCGGATAACGTAGTCGCTGCGCGCGATGCCGAGCGCTTCCATCACATCGGCCATCATCATCGCCATTTCGGCATCTGCCGCCACGCCCGGCGCGCCGATCGTGTCCGCGTCGAACTGCATGAACTGGCGGAAGCGGCCCGGACCCGGCTTCTCGTTGCGGAACACCCAGCCCGCGCGATAGCTGCGGAACGGCTTCGGCAGCCGCTCGAAATTTTCCGCGACGTATCGGGCGGTCGGCGCTGTCAGGTCGTAGCGCAGCGACAGCCATTGCTCGTCGTCGTCCTGAAAGGAAAAGACGCCCTCGTTCGGCCGGTCCTGATCCGGCAGGAACTTGCCGAGCGCATCCGTGTATTCAATCAGCGGCTGCTCGACCGGTTCGAACCCGTACAACTCATAGACTTCGCGGATCGTCGCCATCATGCGACCCGCGGCGCGAATGTCTTCCGCCGAGCGATCGACAAAGCCGCGCGGCAGGCGCGCCAGTGTCTTTTGCGGTTTCTCGGCCATCGGGTTCAGTTCCATCATTGTTGCGGTGCCGCATCTAGCCGATCATGACAGGGGCGGCAAGGCGCACGGGCCGCACGAAAGCGCGGCACAAAGGATTGTGTTAACCTCCTGCCACCAGTTTTCCGCAATTCGTTCAAAAATCCGCGACAATCCCTGCCTAGGAAAACATCATCCACGGTTGCCACTCGGCGACCTGAAACCTTCAGGCAAGAGCATGACCACGCTGACCACCAAGACCGCCAACGGCGATGCGACGTTGCAGGCCGGTCCCTTCCATCCGACCGTCGAGCCGCGAGGCGCGCGCGGCGAACTTGGCCGCGCGGTGCTTACCAGCCTGCTTGCGCTCTATCCCGTTCTCGCGACGGTCGGCGTCGTGCTGCTGACGCTCGCCTTTACCGGCGCCGCCTGACCTCATCGCCCCTTCAATTGCGGTCGCCTGAACCGGGCGCGGTCGGCCTCGACTTCCGCACGGCAGGTGCAGCCCTCGATGTGGTCGTTGACCAGTCCCATCGCCTGCATGAACGCATAGACCGTGGTCGGCCCGACAAAGCTCCATCCGCGCTTCTTGAGTTCCTTCGAGATGCGCGTTGAGACGGGCGTGGTCGGATTTGCGCGCAGCGTTTCGATATTCACGACTTCCGGGCGCTCCCCTGTGCCCGGCTCGAACGACCAGAACCAGGCCGCGAGCGAGCCTGCTTCCTTCACCATCTCCTGTGCGCGGCGGGCATTGTTGATGGTCGAGACGATCTTGCCGCGATGGCGCACGATGCCCGTATCGGCCAGCAGCCGCTCGATGTCCTTGTCGGTGAACTCCGCCACCTTGTTGAAGTCGAAGCCCGCGAAGGCTGCGCGAAAATTCTCGCGCTTGCGCAGTATGGTGAGCCAGGAAAGGCCCGACTGAAAGCCTTCCAGGCAGATTTTCTCGAACAGGCGGATGTCGTTGTCCACCGGGCGGCCCCATTCGCGGTCATGGTAGGGGATGTAGTCGGGCGTGCTCCCGCCCCATGAGCAGCGCACCCTTCCGTCCCCGCCAGTCACCAGTCCCTGCATCGCGAATCTCCCGTTCGGCGAAATTTACCTCCGCTTCACCGTGTTTGGGAACGGCGCGGTAACCATACCAAAAGGTTTCCGCGATCGGACGAATTTTAGCGGTCCTGATTCACCTTTCGGTTGGAAGCGGTGGGGAAAATGCAGGACGAGGGCCGCACCGGTGGGGGGTGGCCCCGATATTGCTACGTCGAGAGTATCTTTATGAGATTGTCCGCCTGTCTGCTCGCCGCCGCGAGCCTGCTCACCCTTCAAACTTCACCCGTTTCCGCGCAGGACCGCTACCGCGCCGCGCCGCCGGTCGTGGTCAGCCCGGACCTCGCCGCGCCGTGGGTGCTCCAGTTGGGCAAGAAGCCCGGCAAGGTCGTGCAGCGCAAGACCGCGCAGCCTGTCGAGGTCCGCAATTCGCAGCAGCGCATCGCCGTGCGCCGTGAAACCGTTCCCGGCGTGGTGCTCGTCCAGCCACAAGGGACCGACCGCACCGTCGTCACCTCGTCGGTCGCCCGCCCGCCGAAGAAGCAGGTCCAGCAACAGATGGACCCGAAGTTCCTGCCGCGCGAGGTCGACTACGAGACCGGCCACAAGCCGGGGACCATCGTGATCGATTCGGCCAGCAAATATCTCTATCTCGTCATGGAGAACGGCACCGCCCGCCGCTACGGCGTCGGCGTCGGCAAGGAAGGCATGGGCTGGAAGGGCGTCGAGCACGTCACGCGCAAGGCCGTATGGCCGGAATGGCGTCCGCCGGCACAGATGATCGCGCGCGAGCGCAAGAAGGGCCGCATCCTGCCGTCTTACATGGCGGGCGGCGAGGCCAATCCGCTCGGCGCGCGAGCGCTTTATCTCGGCAGCACGCTCTATCGCATCCACGGCACCAACGCGCCCTGGACGATCGGCACCAGCGCATCGTCCGGCTGCATTCGCATGCGCAACCAGGATGTGATCGAATTGTACGAGATGGTCAAGGTCGGTGCGAAGGTCGTCGTGATGTAGGAATGGGGGACGGGCCGCCGTTTCAGGTGGCAACCGTCGGAAAGGGGCGGCGCGAGGAGAGACGCGCCGCCCTTTTTCGTGCGCGACTCAAATCCCCTTGGGACGCTCGCCGCCATAGGCCCAGTCGAGCAGCGCGACGGTGTGGACGATGGGCATTCCGGCGCGCTCGCCAATCTGCGTCATGCAGCCGATATTGCCGGTGGCGACAACATCCGCGCCGGTCGCCCGGATGTTGTTCACCTTGCGCTCGCGCAGCTTCGCGGAAATCTCCGGCTGCATGATGTTGTAGGTGCCCGCCGAGCCGCAGCACAAATGCCCCTCGCGCGGCTCCCTGACCACAAAACCGGCTCGCGCCAGCAATTCCTTCGGCTGACGCGTCAGCTTCTGGCCGTGTTGCATGGAGCAGGCGGAATGATAAGCGACCGCCAGACCCGGCCGGACGGTCGGCTCCGGCAGGTCGAGCGACACCAGATATTCGGTGATGTCCTTCGCAAGCGCCGACACCCGCGCAGCCTTGTGCGCATAGGCCGGGTCGAGCCGCAGCATATGGCCGTAATCCTTGATCGTGGTGCCGCAGCCGGACGCCGTGATAACGATCGCATCCAGCCCGCCATCATCGATCAGCCGGGTCCAGGCATCGACGTTGCGCCGCGCCTGAACGAGCGATTCCTCCTCGCGTCCCATATGGTGCACCAGCGCGCCGCAGCAGCCTTCGCCGGGGGCCTCCGCGATCTCGATCCCGAGTCGCGCCAGCAGCGAAGCCGCCGCCTCGTTGATGCCGGGATTGAGCACAGGCTGCGCACAGCCTTTCAGGATCGCAACGCGGCCCCGCGGCTTGCCTTTCAACTCAATCGCGACAGGCTTCGCCTTTGGCAGGGAACGCGGCGCAAGCTCCAGCATGGCGGCCAGCGGCTTCAGCGATTTGTTCGCCCGGAACAGCCCGGCGAACGGCCTGCCGAGCCCCGCCAGCTTCAGCGCCGCGCGAAAGCGCGCCGGATGGGGCAGTACGAACGCCAGCACGGAGCGGATCAGCCGGTCGACCGGAGCGCGACGGTAGGTCTTTTCGATATGCGCGCGGGCATGATCTACAAGGTGCATATAGTTCACGCCCGACGGGCAGGTGGTCATGCAGGCAAGGCAGGACAGGCAGCGGTCGATGTGGCGCACGATCTCGTCATCGGCGGGCCTGCCGTTCTCCAGCATATCCTTGATGAGGTAGATACGCCCGCGCGGGCTGTCGAGTTCGTTGCCGAGCGTCACATAGGTCGGGCAGGTCGCGGTGCAGAAGCCGCAATGCACGCATTTGCGCAGGATTTTCTCGGATTCCGCGACATGCGGATCGGCTAGCTGGTCGGTAGTAAAGCTGGTCTGCATCGTCAGCCCATGCGTCCCGGATTGAGAATATCGTGCGGATCGAAGGACGCCTTGAGCCGCTCGCCCAGCGCCCGCAAGGCCGGCGGCTGCGGCTCGAACACCGGCACGGCGGCGCGCACAGCAGCGTTCGCCCGCACCAGGGTCGCGTGGCCACCACCGTGCTTGCGCACCAGCGCGCGCAAGCGCTCGGCCTCCGGCTCGCCATGCTCCATGCGCAACCAGACCAGACCGCCCTGCCAGTCGTAAAATACGCTTGCGGGGCAATCGCGGCGCAATTCCAGCGTCATGCTGTGCGCCTCGGACGGCTGCATCGACACGCGCCAGACCGGCTTGTGAGTGCCGTCGCAGAAGGGAGCGCAGTCTCGAATATCGCGCCACACCGCCTTCGATTTTTCACCCGTCAGAACCTGCAATTCGCCTGCGCTTTTCAGCATGTCCTGCAGGAGGTTGAGCCGGTAGGCGATGGACGGCGGAAACCCTTCCAACCGAAGAAGCGTCGCGGCGTCGGACCCCAGCGCGCCGCCCGCCACCGAAATCGCCACGCCCTCCGGCAGATGCGCCGCGCTCGACACTTCGGCGCTTGACCCCATCGCAAGCGCCATGACCGCCGTCGCCTGATCGTCCAGCAGGCCGCGAATGGCAAGCGTCGTTTCCGTCTCGGCTCTCGGCAGCACCTTGAAGGTCACGTCCGTGCAAACGGCCAGCGTGCCCCACGAGCCCGCCATCGCCTTCGACACGTCGTAGCCGGTGACGTTCTTCACCACGCGCCCGCCCGCCTTGAACGCCTCGCCCCGCCCCGACACGGCGCTGACGCCCAGAATGTGATCGCGCGCGGCGCCCGCCTTGAGCCTGCGCGGCCCCGACAGGTTTGCCGCCAGCACGCCGCCTATGGTGCCCTTTCCGGCCTCCTGCCCATGCAAAGGGCCGTAGTCCATCGGCTCGAAATCCAGTTGCTGGTTGAAGTCGCCGAGCAGTCTTTCGATTTCCGCCATCGGCGTGCCCGCCCGCGCCGTCAGCACGAGTTCGGCGGGCTCGTAGAGTGTCACGCCGGTCAGCTTCGACAGGCCCAGCGTATGTTCGGCCTGCGCGGGCCGCCCGATGCCGCGCTTGGACCCCTGCCCCACCAGTTCGAGCGGCGCTTTTTCCGCCGCCGCCCACTGGACTACGGACAGCACCTCTTCGGGAGTTGTCGGCGCGAAGTCGGTCATGCGGCGTCAGAACCTTGGGATGTCCGGGAAAGGCAGCTTGCCCTGGTGCACATGCATGCGCCCGAGTTCAGCACACCGTCGCAATTGCGGGAACACCTTGCCGGGATTGAGCAATTGGTTCGGGTCGAAGGCGCATTTGATGCGCATCTGCTGGTCGAGATCGGCCTCTGAAAACATCTCCGGCATGAGATCGCGCTTTTCGACCCCGACGCCGTGCTCGCCGGTCAGCACGCCGCCGACCTTCACGCACAGCCGCAATATATCCGCGCCGAAGGCTTCCGCCGCCGCCAGTTCGCCGGGATTGTTGGCGTCATAGAGGATCAGCGGATGCAGGTTCCCGTCACCCGCATGGAACACATTCGCCACGCGCAGCCCGTGCTTTCCCGAAAGCTCCCGCATGCCGGCCAGCACGCGCGGCAATTCCTTGCGCGGGATCGTGCCGTCCATGCACAGATAGTCCGGCGAAATGCGCCCGACCGCAGGGAAGGCCGCCTTGCGGCCGGCCCAGAAGGTCATCCGCTCCGCATCGGATTCGGAGACCCGGCAGGTGGTCGAGCCGTTGTCGCGCGCGATGCGCTCCACCTCCGCGATCAGGTGGTCCACCTCGGCGGGCGGCCCGTCGAGTTCGACGATCAGCAGCGCCTCGACGTCGCGCGGATAGCCGGCATGCACGAAATCTTCCGCCGCATGGATGGCGGGACGGTCCATCATTTCCATGCCGCCCGGAATGATGCCCGCGCCGATGATGTCGGCGACGCACTGCCCGCCCTGCTCGCTCGTCGGAAAGCCGATCAGCACGGCCCGCGCCGTCTCCGGCTTTTTCAGGATGCGCACGGTGACCTCGGTCACCACGCCCAGCAGCCCCTCCGAACCGGTCATCAGACCGAGCAGGTCGTAGCCCTCGGCGTCGAGATGCTTGCCGCCCAGCCGCACCACGTCGCCATTGACCAGCACCATTTCGAGGCCGAGCACATTGTTGGCCGTCAGCCCGTATTTCAGGCAGTGCACGCCACCGGAATTTTCCGCGACATTGCCGCCGATCGAGCACGCAATCTGCGAGGACGGATCGGGGGCGTAGTAGAACCCCTCCTGCTCGACTGCATTGGTGATGCCTAGATTGGTGACGCCCGGCTGCGCGACGACTGCGCGGTTGGGGTAGTCGATTTCCAAGATCCGGTTGAAGCGGCTCATGACGAGAAGCACGGCGTCGGCCAGCGGCAGTGCGCCGCCGGACAGCGAGGTGCCCGAACCGCGCGGCACCACACGCACGCTGTTTTCGTTGCAGAAGCGCAGCACGCGCGCCACCTGGTCGACCGTTTCCGGCAGCACCACCACCAGCGGCAACTGCCGATAGGCGGTCAGCGCATCGGTCTCGAAGGCGCGCATTTCGTTGACCGTCTCGACCACGCCTTCGCCGGGCACGATGGCGCGCATCGCCGCCACGATTTCCGCGCGACGGGCGAGCGTAGCCTCGTCGGCCTTGGGCATGACCAGACCAGCCATCGGCGTTCCTCCTCACCTGCTTATAGCGGTGTGTGCGCGGCCCGCGCAAATGCTTCCGGCGACGTTATTTCACGTGCGTTTCAGAATGGGAGTTGCGGATGCGCCGCACCGCCCACCACACCGCAAGGATCGCGACCGGCACGGCGATCGCTGTCACATATTCCGGTTGCAGATGCACGCCGAATAGATTGGTCCCCTTTGCGAGATAACCGACCAATCCCACGACATAGTAGGACACCGCCGCGACGGACAGTCCTTCCACGGTCTGCTGCAACCTCAGTTGCAGCCGCGCGCGGTTGTTCATCGAGGCCAGCAGGTCGCGGTTCTGCTTTTCGACCTCCACATCGATCCATGTGCGCAGCAGCGTCGCGGCCCGTGTCAGCTTGCGTGACAGGTTCGCCTGGCGTTCCTCCACCGAACGGCAGGTGCGCATCGCAGGCGCCATACGGCGCTGGATGAAGCCGCGCCACGTGTTGTAGCCGGGCACGGGGCGCTCGTTCAGCGCGTCGAGCCTTTCATGCACGATCCCGTCATAGGCGCGGCTGGCGCCCAGCCTGTAGAGGCTGGCCGCCGCATCCGCCTCAAGCTCCGCCGCAAGGCCGGTCAGCTTGGTAAGAAGCTTCTGCTCGTCGCGCCGCGCGCTGGTCATCTCCTGCGTGGTTTCGGCGAGGCTGTCCTCGATGCGCCGCGCCCTGGCCGAAAGCGTCTGCGCCAGCGGCAGGCCGAGCATCGCTAGAGTTCGATAGGTCTCGATGTCGATCAGGCGCTGGGACACCGCGCCGTTGCGGATGGCCGACATGCCTTTTTCCAGCATCAATATGCGCGTGAGCCCGTCGCCGTCCTGCCTGAAATCGGAGATGATCGCCGCATTGCCGTTTTCGATCAGCGAATAGCAGAGGCTCGTCGGGTCGAAGGTCTGGACGAGCTTTTCGCTGGCCGGGGTCCATTTGCGGATTTCGAGCCGCGTGCCGGAGATGACCGGGCCGGGCGGCGTGAAGCCATTGCCGAAGGGCGTGTCGGCGGACACCTTCCCATTTGCCGGCAACGGGCCTTCCCAGAGATAGGTGGAAAACTCCGTGTGTCGCTCCCAGCGGACGCTGCCCTTGCCCCATTTCATCGCATGGTGGCGCGCCTCGGCATCGGGAGCCGCAATGCCCAGACGCCGCGACAGGCCGCCGAGCACGGCGAAATCCACATCTGTTCGACCCTCGGTCATGAACGCAAGCTGGATCAGCACGCGCGGCGTTTCGATCAACGGATAGGGTCGCGCATGCACCTCGCCCAACGCGATTGCACGCTCGCCATGCGCCGGGAAACCCAGCACGCTGCCCGTCACCTGACCGGCTGTTTCCTTGCCCGATTCCACGGCTCGACCGTCCAGACCGCCTGTTCCACTCATTTGCATTCGCGCCAAAGCAATTCTGGCCAATCCGCGTCCAGATCACTATGTCTGCAAAGCAAGAAGGAGCTTTGCATTGTCAGTCAAGGGCGTAAGTTACAGTGAGGCGGCGGCACCGGCGGGAGTGCGACTCTATGCCGTCGGCGACGTGCATGGCAGGCTCGACCTTCTGCAATCCATGCTGGGCCGGATCGATGCCGAAATCGAAAGGGACCGTCCCGCCGACTGGCGCATCATCATGCTCGGCGACTATGTCGATCGCGGACCGGACTCGCGCGGCGTGCTGGACGAACTCATACGCCGCAGGCAGGATGACGAGCGTTTCATCACCCTTGCCGGAAACCATGATGCCGGCTTCCTGGGCTTCCTCGATTCGCCGGACCCGAGCGGGCTTTTCATAGATTTCGGCGGCGTGCAGACGGCGCGATCCTATGGAGTCAAGCTCAAGCGTCCCGGCGGGCTTGGGATCGGCCAAAGCGACAAGCGCTTCGTCGAAAGCAGCGCGCTCCTGCAAAAAGCCGTCCCCGCGGAGCATGTCAGCTTCCTGCGGACATTGCCGCGCGGTTGCTTTGCGGGAGACTATTTCTTCTGCCATGCCGGCATCCGTCCGGGTATCCCGCTCGAAGACCAGAACAAGGACGACCTCATCTGGATCCGCAACGACTTCCTGCTTTATCCGAACCTGCATCCCAAGGTGATCGTGCATGGCCATACGCCAGTC